>JAIDUK010000009.1 GCA_029060215.1 Alistipes sp. | reverse complement strand
ATCAAATATCATATCGTTTTTATTTTTACGTTTTAGCTGCCAATAATAATTTTCTTTCAGATTTCTATAAGAATCCACGAAATAGATAATGGGCCATTTTGATTCCAATAATGAAAAAGGTAATATTTTCAATAAATTAATATCTGCTTTCTGATAGTGTCGAGGAATATTCTCCAAATCGCTATCATATTGATAATATGCTACTTCTTCGATTCCGGATAATTCCTTAAAGATCTGATAGTATTGACATTGTCTGTGCCCCATTCGTGTTGGAATAGCGATTGTTAAAGCCCTTGTCGGCCAAATACCGCCATTGTTGCAATATGCAGATTTGCTCATTTCAAATATTTCACGTCCTTGATTTTCTTCTGTGTTTTTCCAACGATCAATAAAATATTTAGCAGCATCATTGGAGCCGACAAATCGCTGCTCTTCCGATGCCGAAGTAATATGATATGCTATAATATTATTATCTACATATATCCGCTTACCTACGAGATACTTGATTTTAAGGCAAAAATCAATATCTTCATGACTATTATAATAATGTTCGTCCAAACCATTTACTTTCACCCAATCTGCTTTTAAGAACGAAACAAATGCAAATGTTGCGGCAGGAACCTCCATTATATCAAATGTATCCAATGGAGATTCTGTGTTCCCAGCAAAAGCATGGTGCATGTAATTAATTCCAGAGAAAAAAACACCGCAATGATGTAGGCTACCATCTGTTGGATATAATAATCTGCTTCCTAAAACACCCATATCGATATGAGTTTCAAATGCATTTCTCGTACGTTCCAACCAGCCCTGTTCTACACAAATATCAGAGTTGATAGTCGTAATTATTTTGCCTTGAGCAATGCTTATACCTCTATTGACGGAATAAGCATATCCTTTATTTATATCATTAGATATATATATTATATCGGGAGAAAGAATTTTTGTATCAAGCTTACAATCACATGGGCCATCGTCAACTATAATAATTTCACATTTATTATCAATTGTTGGTAGTAACGTAGATAATAAATTATTCAATAGATTGAAGTTCTTATAAACAGGAATAATAATTGAAACATCAATACGAGTATCCATAATCTTTAATTATCGGTTGTTGAACATTTGTCTTTTCAAAGATAGTCGGAAATGCAATAAATAGCAAATAAAAAGTTGAATTAAGTGTTTTCGAACAGCAAAATACTGTTACGTATGTGTCTGCCAAAGGTCTTCATGATTCATGGTATAGCATCCCGATCGATCGGGCGAGCCGTGATAAACCAACCCGCCGACAATACCCAGTGAGCCGTCGGGGTAACGCTGTTTGAACAGAAACGAATACGGTGCGAAATCTCTGTACAGTTCGATTTCGCAGGGTCGGTGGGAATGCTTCTCCCATGATTTCAGTTTGGCAAGACACATTTGCGGGGATTCATCCCCAAGTTCTTTTGCATAATGCACCACTTCGTCGTAGTGCTCCTGACACATGATTTTCATAATGGCTGTATCGAATTTGTGAATAATCCCGACTTAAATCGTTATTGCAATTCTTTTGTCAACCGGTCGATCAGCCCGCTGCATCCGTCTGCCGAGGGCGTGCGAACGTAACTATTTTTGCATTGAATACGGGTCGGAGACACTTGTGCAATCTGCTTTCGCAGTGTTCCGAGCGTCCGGGGATGAATCTTGATTCCATACTTGCCGCATAGTCCGATGAAGAATTCAGACGCGATAAAATCACCGTCTCGAAACGCTTTCTCTGCTCGAAGCAGAGCTTCCAGTCGCTCCCGTTCTTCGGCCTGTCTCCGGCGTCTTTCCCGTTCGCACAACAGCCGTTGCCGCTCCCGAGTTTCCGCTGTGCGCAAGGCGCGCATATAGGCACGGTGTTCTTTGAGCGGCCGCGCATTCCAGCCCAATGCTTCGTATACCGCGACGTACGTCAGGGGAATCCATTGCTTTTGCGCAATCCGCTCCTGCATGGCCGCCCGCAGGTTAAAAGCTTCGGCGGCTACGGCTGCAAGATGCTCCTTGTCGAATGCCGCATTCCTCGACAGAAACTCCGCGACGAAACAGATGCCGTCGACACGCTCGACGATGGCAATATTGTCCCGGTTTTCGTGTCGCTCGTCTTTGGGATCCACGTACCAGCCGACGTGTCTGTTGATGAACGTAACGTCTTTGTAGGTTGCAATAACCTTATCGTCGCGCCCCGTTGCATAGTGCAATACTCTCGTTTTCATTCTGCGGCGATTTTTTGCAGATAATTTTCTGCGATATGTTTCATACGGTCTCTTCGATAGGCTTCATCGCTATGGCAGTGTAGGTACTCCGAATGCGAATCGACCGGCTCTGCTTGCCTGTAGCTTTCTATGGCCCGGGCGAAGCGTCCGTCGTATTGTTGCTGTCAGATACCTTGAAAGAAGAGCCACAGAAGCTCCTCTTCCAATGCCGCCATGCCCTTTTCGCGATAGAGTGCGGTTAGCAGTTCGATTTCGACGGTTCGAAATTCCAGCGGACGGAGGTTGTTCGATGCCCGTTCGACGATTACCCGTTCGTCTTTCGTGATGCCGATAAATGTGATAATCAAATGGCTCATAAGGATATGATAAAGCACCGCAACATCTCTGCTGCGGCCGGTTCAACAATCGAGTTACGCCGCCTGAGCGTAAGGTTCCCGGTGCGTGCCCGGTTCGATGCGGTCGATAATCATCCGCGCAGCTTTGTTCACATCGATAAGGATATCGAACAGATAGGTCGGCTCCTCTTTCAGCTGCGTGAGCCACGATTTCAGATAGGAGGCATTCTCGGCTCGCGGGGCGACCGACAGCCCCAATATCGCACCGCACAGGGCCGAGGTCAGTTCCGCCACCAGTTCCTTGCGGGCATAGGCCGAATCCCCGAAGATGAGGTGCGACGGACGATTCAGCCGAATCGGATGTCCCACTTTATTCGTTATGAAGCAGTTGCAATCACTTCGTCCGTATTGTCCACCGGCATTTTGTCTTGGTGAGGTGCTACCATGTAAATTTCTTTCGTAGCATTGCCGGCATTGTCTTCGATCGAGATTTCCTCGACCGTATCGAATAATATTTCAGTGTCTACGACGCGAACGGATTCCTCCTCCGTGAAGTAAATGTCGCTGCGGATCGCGGAAGTCGCTTTTGCTGCGGCCTCTTCCTCGGATCGGGCTTCTATCGTAAAATGGATGCGTTCCCAAATCGTATATTTCTGATCCTGATAAAAATCATATTGTGCCATATGTCCGTTAGTATTGGAGCTATGAAAGAATGTTCCATCTTTCATCGTGGAATGTATGCGCTTCGAGATAGCCCATCCCCGGCTCATAGGAAACAACCTCGATAAAGAGAGAGGGATCGTCCTCTAATTCCGCCATCAACTTTCCGAACTCTTTCTCCGGGAAAGCCCATCGTGAATAGAATCGGCCATGTACCCTGTTCCTTTCTCTTTCATAGCGATATTATTTATTGTGTTTGCTTTGCTCCCTCGACCGCTGAATGAAGTCGTCCACTTCGGATTGCAGATACATTCTTCGGCGTCCGATCGTAAAGCCGACCAGCTCGCCGGTCTCGCGGAACCACCGCACCTGACGCTTGCTCTGCCTGAGTTTTTCGGACACCTCGGGAAATTCCAGCATCGGGTCGCCCATCAGAACATTCTGCCGATTGCGGAGCGTTTGCACGTCTTTCAAAATATCCGTTGCGATATTCAGAATCCGCGTAATCTGTTCGTTCAAACAATCATTCATCTTTTACGGTTTTAGGTACCGCAAAGATGTGGCTGAGCAGAATCCCGATCTGAAAGGCAATATCCGCGACTATGCTACCATCAACGAGCTGATCTGTCTGTGTCCAACATGGAGAATCTCAATGCCGTATTCATCGACCAGAAGATGCCGCAGAGTGAACGGCTTGTAAAGTTCAATCGAATCGCCATTCAGCAGATGCAGGTATTGGAGAGCAATGAAGAAAGAAATCTGCTGAAGTAATTCCGTAATGCCTTGGTACATCAAAGTATATTAGGTGGGGGATATAAAAAATAGGCGGCCGGAACCGGTCGCCTATTGAATTTGTGCGGATAAAGGGACTCGAACCCCCACGCCGTAAGGCATCAGATCCTAAGTCTGACGTGGCTACCAATTACACCATATCCGCAGGTTGAAAAACCGGCCGGCGCGCGGCGGTCCGAGGTCCGGGACGGTTCCGATTCCGGATTCGGTGGGCCGGGCGGCGGTTTGTTCATCGGCAAAGATAGGACAAAAAATGCAAATCTCCGCTCCGTGCGTGCGGTTTATCCGGTTTTTTGTGTATTTTTGCCCTTGTCAAGTTCCGGTTTCTGCGGCGTGCGGATGGGCGGATGCGGCTGTTTGAGGCCGGTTCGCGCGGTCCTATGGCCGTTTCGGCCGGGCTGTTCAATTCGGATAACAGTATGAGAGAGAACAGTATGGGTTACGATCCTTCCGATTTCGAGGAGGACGACTACGGGGTTCCGCAGCCCGATTCCGACAAGTCGATTCGCGGTTATCGCATCGTCATCATCATCCTTTCGGTGATTCTGGTGGCGCTGTCCGCGCTTTATTTCAGCATCCATCGGCAGCAGATGCTCGACAACCAGCTCTTGCAGGTCGAGCGCGATTCGATCCAGAGCAACCTCGGGCAGCTGATGGTCGACTTCGACAACCTTCAGATCACCAACGACACCATCTCCGCCAGCCTGAGTTTCGAGCGCGAGCGCGCCGATTCGTTGATGGCCCGGCTCAGAAAAGAGCGTTCGTGGAACCTCGCCAAGATCAAGCAGTACGAGAAAGAGGTCGGGACTTTGCGCACGCTCTTGCACGGGTATATCAAGCAGATCGATTCGCTCAATACGCTCAACAAGCAGTTGATTCAGGAGAACGTCTCGTTCCGCAAGGAGATTTCGTCCGCCAACCTGCGCGCCGACATGGCCGAGGAGAAGGCCGCCGAGCTCGACAACAAGGTGCGCGCGGGGTCCGTCATCAGGGCCCGCGACATCCGGCTCGCCGCGCTCAACGACCGGAGCAAGCCCGTTTCGCGTGTCAAGAACGCTTCGCGCCTGCGCGTCGACTTCGTCCTCTCGGCCAACGATCTGGCCAGCCCCGGCGAGAAAACCGTCTATGTGCGCATTTCTTCGCCCGACGGTTATCTGCTCACCACCGATGCTGCGCCTACTTTCGAGTTCGAGGGCGAGCGGATGCCTTATTCCGCTTCGCGTTCGGTCGACTACCAGAATCAGGATCTCGAGGTGGGTATCTATTTCAATAATTCAGGGTTCACGCCCGGTACTTACCGCATCCAGCTTTATTGCGAGGGGCGGGCTATCGGCTCGGCCGAGGTCGTGATGAAATAGTCACCCGGGGTATGGAGATCCGCAGTCGTTTCGACCATTTCAACATCAACGTCGCCGATCTCGGCCGCAGTCTGGATTTCTACGGCAAGGCGTTGGGGCTGAAAGAGGTGGGGCGCAAGAATGCGCCCGACGGGAGTTTCACGTTGGTCTATCTCGGCGATGCCGAATCCGGGTTCCGGCTCGAGCTCACTTGGTTGCGCGACCATGCCGGGGCCTACGAGCTCGGCGATAACGAGAGCCATTTGTGCATGCGCGTGGCCGGTGATTACGATGCCGTGCGCGAGTTCCACCGCAGCATGGGTTGTATTTGTTACGAGAACCGCGACATGGGGCTTTACTTCATCGCCGACCCCGACGATTATTGGATCGAAATTCTGCCGCAGAAATAGCCATGCAGCCACAGAACGCTTTGCAGCAAGAGGTCGCCCGGGCCGTCGAGGTCTTGCGCGCCGGGGGTGTCATCCTCTATCCGACCGATACGGTCTGGGGGTTGGGGTGCGACGCCACGAACCCCGCTGCCGTGGATAAGATCTATCGGCTCAAGCAGTCCGACAACAAGAAGTCCATGCTCGTGTTGTGCGCTTCGGCCGACATGGTCGTGCGCTACGTCGACCGGGCCCCCGGCATCGCTTTCGAGGTGATGGAGTTGGCCACCAAGCCGCTCACGCTCATCCTGCCCGGTGCCGTCGGCGTCGCGGAGAACCTCGTCCCCGACGAGGGAACGCTCGGCGTCAGGGTCCCCGACCACGAGTTCTGCCGGCAGCTGCTCCGTGCGTTCGGCAAGCCCGTCGTCTCTACGTCGGCCAATATCTCCGGGCAGGCCGCTCCCGCAGGGTTGCAGGAGGTCGTCCGCGAGTTGGTCGAGGGGGTCGATTTCGTTGTCAACCCTCGTTTCGAGGGCAAACCTACCCGCAGGGCTTCGTCGATCATCGCTTTCGGCGAGGGCGGCGAGGTGCGAATCATTCGCGATTGATGGCACGTACGCTCGAAACTCCCATCCAGAAGCGGTTTTCCGATGTCGATCCGTTCCTGCACGTCAACAACGTCGCGCAGCAGGATTATTTCGACGTCGGCAAGGTCGATTTCTACCGCAAGGTCCTCGGCGCCGACGTGCTCTTCGGCGATCTGCGCATCGTCACCGTCTCCACGGCCACTTCCTACATGGGGCAGGTGCGTATGTACGACGACGTGCGCATCTTCACGGTTTGCGAGAAGATCGGCAATAAGAGCATCACGCTGCTCCAGCGGCTCGTCGTCGACGGGCAGGTTCGGTCCGAGAGCCGTTCAGTCATGGTCGTCTTCGATTTCGCCGCTCAGGCCAGCCGCCCCGTGCCCGATGCGTGGCGCGAAAGGTTGTCGGCCGAGTAGGCCGGTTCGCCCATCCCCGGTTCGTTCTTCCTCTTGTCGCCGGGGGAGGTTTTGCCGCAGGAGTTCCATTTCCCGAAGAATTGTCTATCTTTGTCGCCCGAAATCGTTTCGGACATGGACAGCGGCAAGTTGAAAGGTCATGCGGCCCTGTGGGTCGCCAACATCGTCTGGGGGCTCAACGCACCCATCTGCAAAAGCGTGCTCGTCTCCACCGCCAATCCCGGGGGCGTCAGTCCTTTCGCCTTGAGCGTCTATCGCATGGTCGGGGCTTGTCTGCTCTTTTGGACCGTGTCGTTGTTCATGCCGCGGGAGCGGGTCGCGCCGCGCGACATCCTCTTGCTGCTGTTCGCTTCGGTCTTCGGCATCCAGTTCAACCAGATGCTCTTTTTGTGGGGGTTGTCGCTCACTTCGCCCATCGATTCGTCGATTATCGCCACGATCGTTCCCGTGCTCACCATGATTCTGGCCATGTTTTTCTTGCGCGAGCCCATCACGTGGCTCAAGTCGGGCGGCGTGGCTCTGGGGTGCTTCGGAGCTTTGCTGCTCGTCGGGGTCAGCCAGCACGGCGCCGGGCAGGCTTCCAGCGTCAGCGGCGATTTCCTGTGCATCGTCTCTGCGGTCAGCTACGCCGTCTACCTCACAGCCTTCCGCAACACCATCGTCAAATATTCGCCCGTAACGGTCATGAAGTGGATGTTTTTCTTCGCCGCTGTCGTGTCGGTGGCCGTCTATTTCCGGCCGTTGATCGAGGTCGACTATGCTGCGCTTTCGTCGCGTACGTGGGGCGGCATCGGCTACGTCGTCGTTTGCTCCACGTTCGTTTCATACCTGATGGTGCCCGTCGGGCAGCGTTATCTTCGGCCGACGGTCGTCTCCATGTACAACTACGTCCAGCCCGTCGTCGCCGTCTTCTTCACCGTCGTCGTCGGGCTCGATTCGTTCGGGCTGGCCAAGGGTGCCGCGGCGCTCTGCGTCTTCGTCGGGGTGTGGCTCGTCACCCGCTCCAAGTCCCGGGCTCAGTTGGACGCAGAGCGGTAGGGTGGGCCGCCGTTCGGATTGCCGCAATAAAAAAGGCGGAAAGAATCGTCTTTCCGCCCCTCGGTTCTGTCGTGCGTGCGCCTATTTGTCTTTCGGATAATCCGTCCCTTTGAAAAATTCGCGCAGCGAAATGTGATGAATGAAGAATCCGGTTTCAATACTCCATGCCGCGGAAAAATTCTTCCAATGTCACTTCGTAGAAATTACACAGCACAGTCAAAAGAATAACCGTAATATTCGTGGTTCCGACTTCATACAACCCGACATTCACACCGGTCCGGTCGGTAACCACCTCTTGGGTGTATCCGCGTTCGGTCCGGAGTTGTTTCAATCGGGCAGCGATCGAGCGCAATAGCTTATCGTTCGTATGTTTCACGCTGTATTTTTTACAAAGAACACTCCGAACGCCATATTTTTGCTACTACGAATTCGTAGGAATCAAATATTTTTTCCTATATTTGCACCGAAACCAGATAATGGACACCGAATATTATGCTAACTTTGCACAGAGACAATTCGGCATAGCCGACGGACATATGTAATATAAAGGGTAAACAACTCTTTATACCAATAGCAAACATAGGAACCTCTTTCGGGAGGGTTTGAAACGGGTATAAATGTTGTCAGTCCTTGTTATGTCCTGCTTGCTTTTTTGCAAGCAGGATGACAAGGGCGCAGGACAGCTTCCTGTTTCGGGTTTCCTATGACCTGCTATTGGGGCTGACACCGCGCCCCTTTTTTCGTTTTGCGGGGGCGATGTTCCGCTCGCTCGCGGGTGCGGAGAGACGTTGCCCCGAAGGTCAAGTCGCGTCGCATGCCAGTGCTTTTTCTCCGCACCCTTTTTCTTCGATACATACCCCTCGAATCCGTTCGCATCGCCGGTCGTCGAATCCAGCCATCTAAGACTGCGGGCATCGGCGGACCGAGGGTGTTTTCGTGTGCCGTTCCCTGCGCCGTTTTCTCTTTCCGAATCGCTCGATTGCGCCGCGTTTTTATTTTCGGCGTGTTATTTGCAGGACTTTCCGTGTCATTAAAACTTTTTAGAGTTATGAAAGAGTACAGCAACAAAAAGGAGTGCCCCGGCACTTCGCGCAGCACGAAGACCACTGCCTCCGCTGCCAGCCATCGCTCCAAGGGCCCCGAGGCCAAAGCCGCTTCCAAGCCCGCAGCAGGGAAGGCTTCTGCCGGCCGTACGTCGGCCAAGAGCGCTTCTTCGCGCACCGCTTCTTCGCGCAGCACGAAGTAGGGCGTCCGACGTATGAAGAAAAAGCCTGCATCCTTCGGGGAATGCAGGCTTTTCTTGTGGCGGCACGCGCGGCTCAGCGTTGCGCCGCGTAGGCTTTCAGTCCGGCTCGCAGGAATTCGGCGAACGCTTCCGCATCGAGGTCGTAGCCGCGCGGCGGCACCAGTTCCTTGCCGTCGCGGCCTTGCAGGATGTAGTAGGGTTGGGCGTTCGCTCCGTAGGTCTTCCGCGCATAGTAGGAGTTGATCTTGCCGAGGCTTTTCAGCACCTTGCCCCCGTCGGTGGTCACCCATTCGCTTTCGGGCAGTTGTTTCTTGTCGTCCGAGTAGAGGGCGCAGATCACGTAGTCGTCGCGCAGGATTCGCAGCACTTCCGGGTCCGACCATACGCGCGCTTCCATTTCGCGGCAGTTCACGCAGCCGTGGCCCGTGAAGTCGATGAAGAGCGGTTTGCCTGCCTGTGCCGCATAGGCTTCGGCTTCCGCAAGGTCGAAGAAGCCTTCCAGCCCGTGGGGCAGGTGCAGGAAGTCGGCGTACTTGCGTTTTTGCGGCAGGGCCGTTGCAGCCGCCGGTGTTTCCGCACTCCCCGGCGTCAGTACGAAATCTTGCGTGGTCAGGGGCGGCAGATAGCCCGACAAGCCTTTCAGCGGCGCGCCCCACATGCCCGGTATCATGTAGACCACGAACGAGAATACCGCTATGGCCAGCGCCAGCCGGCCTACTCCTACGTAGGGCAGGTCGCTGTCGTGGGCGAATTTCAGTTTGCCGAGCAGATAGAGCCCCAGCAGCGAGAATACAACGATCCAGATGGCAAGGTATATCTCGCGGTCCATCAGCCCCCAGTGGTAGGTCTGGTCGGCCACCGACAGGAATTTGAATCCCAGCGCCGCTTCGACGAACCCGATGACCACCTTCACCGAGTTGAGCCAGCCGCCGCTCTTGGGCAGTTTCTTCAGCACCGAGGGGAACAGCGCGAAGAGCGTGAACGGCAGGGCGAATGCCAGCGAGAACGCCAGCATCGTCAGAATCGGGGCCCAGAATTCGCCCGAAGTCGATTTGATCAGCACCGAGCCGACGATCGGTCCCGTGCACGAGAACGACACCAGCACCAGCGTCAGCGCCAAGAAGAAGATGCCGCCCAAGCCTTTGGTGTCGGCCTTGGCGTCGGCCTTGTTCACCAGCCACGAGGGCATCGTGATTTCGAAAGCTCCGAAGAACGACGCCGCAAAGAGCATGAACACCGCGAAGAAGATCACGTTGGGCAGCCAGTGCGTCGCCAGCCAGTTGAAGATGTCGGCCGTCACCGCATCGCCGCCCGCCGCGCGGGTTATCAGGATGATCGCCGCGATGGGCAGCGTGTAGAGCGCTACGATGAACAGGCCGTAGAGCGCCGCGCGCAGGCGTCCCATCGCCGGGCCGCCCTCGCCCTTGAGGAAGTACGATACGGTCATCGGCACCATCGGGAATACGCACGGGGTCAGCAGCGCCGCAAAGCCCCACAGCACCGCTTCGATGATCAGCGTCCACATCCCCTTGTCGCCCGCCGCATCTTTCGCCGGGGCTGCCGGGGCCGTCTGTGCTGTCCGCGCCGTTTCTTCGGCCGGGGTCTCGTCCGCCGTTTGCGCCGCATCGTGCTGCGGGATGCGGATCGTCAGTTGCAGGTCGTCGGGCGGCGTGCAGCTGCGGTCGTCGCAGAGCATCCATTCCAGCGACGCTTCCACCGTGCCGCGGCTGCCCGTCAGGCGCACTTGCTGTTCGAAGACCGCTTTATTCTCCAGCGTCCCGATTTCCATGTCGAACATTTCGTCGTGATAGCGGTGGGGAGGCGTCAGCAGTTTCACGCCGCCTTCCAGCGCCACCCCTTCGCCCGGGGTCAGTACGATCGTCGTCGCCGTAGGTCCGTCTGCTCCGTAGGGGCCCATGTCGTACATGTGATAGCGGGCCGGGATCTGCGCTTCCAGCACGATCCGGTAGGTGTCCGCTCCCTGCGGCTCCACCCGGTGCGTCCACGTCGCCTGTTGGGCCGTCGCCGCCACGCAGGTCAGCATCGCTGCCCATATTGTCAGTATGGTTCTCATGTTCCGAGGTTTTGTTGTTGGGCACAAAGATAGGAAATTCGCAATTCAAAATTTACAAATCATCACTAAATTGATATTCCGCCTCGACGGAATAGAGGCTGCGGTCCGGCAAAATGCAAACGAGTTTGCTTTTGCACTCGTCTTGCACTATCTTTGCCCTAAAGGCAGCTCGTATGAATTCCCAGTTTCTTGTTCCTTTCTTGCTGACGCTCGGGGCCGGTCTGGCTACGGGCATCGGCAGCGCCGCGGCTTTTCTGACCCGTCATACCAACAAACGGCTGCTCTCCTTCTCGTTGGGCCTTTCGGGCGGTGTGATGATCTACGTCTCGTTCGTCGAGTTGTTCCGGCAGTCCGCCGAGGCGCTCTCCGCCGTGTGGGGCGAGCGGTTGGGGACGCTCTTCACTGTCGTCTGTTTCTTCGGGGGCATCTTGCTCATCGGCATCATCGACAGGCTCGTTCCCTCGGTCGAGAATCCCCACGAGGCCCATTCCGTCGAGGAGATGAGCCGCCGGCCCCGCAATCCCCGGTTGATGCGCATGGGGCTCTTGACCGCCTTGGCCATCGCTATCCATAATTTCCCCGAGGGTATCGCTACGTTCACCACCGCCGTCGACAATCCCACTCTTGGCGTGGCCATCGCCGTGGCTATTGCCATCCACAACATCCCCGAGGGCATCGCCGTCTCCGTGCCGTTGTTCTACGCCACCGGCGACCGCGGCAGGGCTTTCCGGTTGTCGTTCCTCTCCGGCTTGGCCGAGCCCGTCGGGGCTTTGCTCGCTTGGGCCGTGCTCATGCCTTTCATGTCGGCCACCTTGATGGGGTGCGTGCTCGCCGTCGTCGCCGGGATCATGGTCTTCATCTCCATCGACGAGCTGCTGCCCGCCGCCCGCGAGTACGGCGAGCCCCATACTTCCATCTACGGCGTGGTCACCGGCATGGCCCTCATGGCCGTCAGTCTGATCATGCTTGCTTAGGTTTATGATGAACGTTCTCTTGCTTCTCGTCGGCCTCGCTCTCGTTCTTGTCGGGGCCGGTCTGCTCACCGACGGCGCCGCCGCGCTCGCCCAGCGCTTCCGGGTTCCGGAGTTCATCGTCGGGCTCACCGTCGTGGCCGTCGGCACTTCGGCTCCCGAGTTGGTCGTCTCCCTCTTGTCGGCCATCGGCGGGCAGTCCGACGTCGCCGTCGGCAACGTCGTCGGTTCCAACCTTTTCAATACTTTCGTCATCCTCGGGGTCTGCGCCCTTGTCCAGCCCCTCGTCCTCTCGCGCAGCAACATCCGGCGCGACATCCCTTTCGGATTCGTCGTTTCGGTGTTGTTCTTCCTCTTCGCTTCGGACCGGTTGCTGCACCTCGGCGCCGCCGACCGCATCGACCGCGTCGACGGCATCGTCATGTTGGCGCTCTATGCCGGGTCGATGTGGTTCTCGGTCAAGACCGCAGGGCGCAGCGGCGCGCCGGCACAAGCAGACAAGCCTGCCAAGGCTTTGTGGCTCACGTTCGTGCTGATTGTCGTGGGATTGGCCGGGCTGGTCGGCGGCGGCGAGCTGTTTCTCCACCACGCCACCCTCATCGCCCGCAGATTGGGCGTCAGCGAATCGGTCATCGCCATCACCCTCGTCGCGGGCGGTACGTCGCTGCCCGAGTTGGCGTCGTCGGTCGTCGCTGTGGCCAAGGGCCGCCCCGAGCTCGCTTTGGGCAACGTCCTCGGTTCCAACATTGCCAACATCCTGCTCATCCTCGGTGTCAGCGCTTCCGTCCGGCCCCTTGCTTTGGGCGGCATCACCGCTCTCGACATCGGCATGGTCGTCCTCGGGTCGTTTCTGCTTTTCCTCGCCGCCTTCACCTTCCGGCGCAAGGTCGTCGACCGTTGGGAGGGGGCCATCTTTCTGGCCGTCTACGGGGTTTATCTCTGGTATTTGATCAGGTAGCGTTCCAGCAGCCGCGGTACGGCGCGGTCGGCCAGCGTCGCGGTCTCTGCGGCCAGCGCTTCGGCCGCAGGGGTCAGCCGCGGCGTCTCTATGCGGTGGATCGTCGCATGGATCGTGCGGTGCGACAGTTGGTGGCGCGGCATCTCCACGCTCCGTATCAGCCGCCATTCTTCTTCGCCCAGCAGTTCGCGGAAGCGGGGCAGGGCCGTCAGTTCCAGCAGGTCCGCCGCCCGCTCGGTCTCGATGAGCGGGAATTCGTAGAGCCCCTGCCAGATGTCGCGGCCTTCGCGGCGCACAAGCAACGTTCGCTGGCCGCAGGTGATGTGCAGATAGTTGAACCAGCGGTCGCTCACCTTCGGGCGGCCTTGTTTGACAGGCCGTTCGGCCGTTGTGCCCGCCGCCCGGGCCATGCAGCGTTCCGCCAGCGGACAGTCGTCGCAGCGGGGTTGCGACGGGGTGCATTGCAGCGCCCCGAAATCCATGATCGCCTGATTGTAGCGCCCCGGTTGCGCCGGGTCCAGTTGCGTTTGCGCCAGTTCGGCGAAAGCCTTGCGGCCCGCCGTCGTGTCGATCGGCAGTTCCACGTCGAAGAGCCGCGACAGCACCCGGTATACGTTGCCGTCCAGCACTGCGCAGGGCAGGCCGTAGGCCGCCGAGCAGATAGCCGCCGCCGTGTAGTCGCCCACGCCCGGCAGGGCGCGTACTTCCGCATAGGTTTTCGGAAATTCGCCGCCGTAGCGCTCCGCCACCGTCCGGGCCGCCGCGTGCAGATTGCGCGCACGGCTGTAGTAGCCCAGCCCCTGCCAGAGTTTGAGTACTTCGTCTTCGGTCGCCGCCGCCAGCGCCCCGATTTCCGGCCAGCGCTGCGTGAAACGCAGGTAGTAGTCCATGCCTTGGGCCACCCGCGTTTGTTGCAGGATCACTTCCGACAGCCAGATGCGGTAGGGGTCGCGCGTGCGGCGCCACGGCAGGTCGCGGCCTTCCCGGGCATACCATTCCAGCAGGATGGGGGCTATGCGTCGCATCGGTGCGGATTCGTCAGCGGAGTACGAACGCCGGGGGTATCCGTACGAAAGTCGTCCATACCAGCCGCAGCCACAGGCCGACCAGCAGCCACAGATTCAGTTGCCAGCCGTAGAAAAAGTTCATGACCGCCGGCGGACACAGCACGTCCACGGGCATGACCACCACCACCGCGAAAACGGCCCAGTAGAGCACCCGGTCGAGCAGCCGCAACTCCCCCCCCCGGCGCATCGTCCAATACCACATCGTGTAGCCTATCAGCGAGATGACATAGGTGTGGCTTTCGCTCGAGTTGCTGAACAAGATCGCATAGCCTGTCAGACATGCCAGCGCCCCGATGCGGAAATAGTCGCTCCGCCATTGGCGCCAGCGGGCGAAAAGCGCTGCCGCCAGCGCCGCCAGTACGCCGAGTTGCACCCACAGCTGTACGGCGTGCAGATGCAGCGGCCGCAGATAGAAGATGTTCTTCCATTCGCGCGTATCCTTGTGCGAGCAGAGCGCGTCGAACCAGTCGCCGTACCAGCCCGGCAGGCCGTCGGGCGTCGTGCCCACGGCCGGAAGCGCCCATAACACCGCGCCGATCAGCACCGCATAGCTCATGTTGCGCCAGAACCGCGGGTAGCAGACCAGCAGGCCCAATTGCAGGATGCCGTAGATCTTCGTGAACCCCGATAGCATGATGAGCAGCACGGCCCAGAATCCCCGGTCGCGTTCCAGCAGCGTGTAGGCCAGCAGGAAGATGCTGCCCACCGTCACGTTGTATTGGAACGAGAGCTGCGTGCAGGCCAGTATGAGAAAGGTGTAGAGAAACGATTTGCATTTTTCCTCGCGCGTGAAGCGGGGCAGGGTGAAGATCGCCGCGAACCACAGCGTGAAGTTGAAGAGGTTCCACGCCGCCGGGCCCAGCACTCCCGGCAGATAGGCGAACGGCGTGAAGAGCACGTTGAACAGCGGGCCGTACAGGTAGTAGTCGAGCCGCATCCCCGCCGGGGGCCAGTTCGCGCCGTAGGGCGCTGTCTGCTGCCAGAACAGTTCGGTCGATTCGGCGAAGATCATGAAGTTGCGGTGGCGTCCGCGCGAGGCTTCGACCAGCGAGAGCGCCAATATCAGCAGAAACCCCAGTATGTAGAGGTTGCGCGGGTCGAGGAAGAATTCCCCGGCCCGGTGCAGGAAGCCGTTTTTTTGCCGGCGGCGAGCCGCTTCCTGCGGCTTCATCGCTGGGTTTTGCGGATTTTGCGCCATGGCAGGCCCATTACTCCGAACAGCGCTTCGCCGAAGATCCCGCCGCTCATCTTCGAAGTTCCTTCCTGACGGTCTACGAAGACGATCGGCACTTCTTCGATCTTCATCCCCAGCCGCCATGCCGTGTATTTCATTTCGATCTGGAACCCGTAGCCTTTCATGCGGATGCGGTCGAAGTCGATGGCTTCCAGCGCCCGGCGCGAGTAGCAGACGAATCCCGCCGTGGCGTCGTGCACCGGCATCCGGGTCACCGTGCGTACGTATTTCGAGGCGAAGTACGACATCAGCAGCCGCGACATGGGCCAGTTCACCACGTTCACTCCTTTCACATAGCGCGAGCCTACCACCACGTCGCTGCCTGCTTCGGCCGCCGCGAACAGGCGCAGCAGGTCGTCGGGGTTGTGCGAGAAATCGCAGTCCATTTCGCACATGTAGTCGTAGCCGTGGTCCAGCCCCCAGCGGAATCCCGTCAGGTAGGCCGTGCCCAGTCCCAGTTTGCCGCTGCGTTCCACAAGGTGCAGCCGGCCGGCGTGTTTTTGCTGGTGTTCCTTGACGATGGCGGCCGTACCGTCGGGCGAGCCGTCGTCGATGATCAGCAGGTCGAATTCTTCGGGGAGCGAGAACACTTTGGCGATCATGGCCGCGACGTTCTCCTTTTCATTATAGGTAGGGATTATTACCAGTCTGCGCATGGCTTTCGTTGTTTTTATTGATTACAAAAGTAGCGTTTTTTTCGGAAAAACCTCTTTCCGTTTTTTATTTCGCCCGCCGTTTCAGGGTTTTCAGCCGCGCTTTGGCTTCGGGCGCCACACGCAGCGATTCCGCGATCTTTTGCAGCGCCTTGTTGTAGGTCCAGTCGCCGAGCGGGCATTCTTCGCGCAGCCATCGTTCCGTGCGTTCGGGGTATTTCACATAGCAGACCGACACCGCCCACGCCACGCCCATGCGGACATAGTAGCCTTCGTGGCCGACGGCGCCCAGTATCTCCAGCAGGGGGTCGAGGTGTTCTTCGTCTACGAAGTTTCCCAGCGCCATCACCACCGCGAAGCGTGCTTCGTATTCGGCCGCCGAGTTGAAATAGGGCTGGATGAATTCCCACATCGGGGCGCGTTCGGCCGCTTTCAGCCGCCAGCAGAAGCAGTCGCACACCGCCCAGTTGTCGATTTTCGGGACAAAGCAGGCCGTCCGTCGCAGCTTCTCTTCCGGCGGGCATTTCGCATAGCTTATGACCAGCCCTTGCAGCATCTTCTCTTCGAAATATTCGTCGTCGGCTTCTTCGAGCCACGTGCGCCAGTCGCCGCGGGCGATTTCGCGGGCTATGGCCCGCAGCTGCGGAATGCGTACGCCGATCATCGCGCCCGCGCCCGGGGTCAGCGAGGCGTTGAATTCGCGGTAGCGGGCGTCGGCCATCTCCATCAGTTGTTCGCGCAGGGTCATCGTCTTCGTGTTGGGGTTCTTTTTTGCAAATATAGCGTTTTTTCCGGGTTCCTTTTCCTCAGACCTGCCCCCCCCGGTCCCTGTTGTCGGATTTTGCGGCCTTTTTATTTTAGATGCAGAGCTTTTTGTTATATTTGCAATCGTCGCAACCGTCATTCTCTACCTATGGAAGAACTCATCCCCGTCCAACGTAAAATCTACGAAATCCGCGGCCAGCGCGTCATGCTCGACCGCGACCTCGCCCGGCTCTACGGCGTGACCACCGGTGCCTTGAACCAAGCTGTCAAACGCAATATGAAACGTTTTCCGCCCGATTTCATGTTTCAGCTTACGAATCAGGAATTTGCTCTCTTGAAATCACAATTTGTGATATCAAGTTGGGGCGGCACTCGCAAAATGCCCCATGCTTTTACGGAGCAGGGCGTCGCCATGTTGTCCGGCTTGCTCGGCAGCGATACGGCGATAAATGCCAATATCGTCATCATGCGGGCTTTCGTGGCGATGCGCAGTTACATCACTTCGACAACGACCATTACGGCCGAATTGTCGGAGATCCGCGCAAAGCTGGCTTTGTTGGAGCGCAACGACGAAGACAACGCCGAGGCTGTCAACGACCTTTCGGAGGATATGCGCAAGGAGTTGGACAATATCTACGAGGCCATTGCGGCTTTGTCGGTCAAGATGCCGCAGGCCCGGCAGCAGCGGCGGATCGGTTACAAAACCCCGTCGGCGGAGCGATAGGCGGCACCCGCTCTGTTCGGCCTGCGGTTCTGTCCGGACCCGGTTGCGGTTCGCAAGCCTAAGAACGGGGTTTCTCACAATTGTTGCGAATTCTGCATGATGAACGGCTAATTTCACTATCTTTGTCCCTCAGAATCATCATCCGAACATGAAGAAATCTTTGAGGATCGCGGCCCTCGTTGCGGCCGTACTGTTGGCGGTCATCATCGTGGCCCCGATGGCTTTCCGGGGCAAGGTCGCCGAAATCGTCAAGCGCGAGGCCAACGCCATGCTGGCGGCGCGGCTCGATTTCGACAAGCTGGACATCAGTCTCTTGCGCCATTTTCCCCACGCGTCGGTCGAGTTGAAGGGGTTGACCCTCGTGGGCGTCGACCGTTTCGAGGGCGATACCATCGTCGCCGCTCGGCGTATTTCGGTGGTCGTCGATCTGTTGTCGATCTTCGGCGACGAGGGGTTCGAGGTTTCCAAGGTGATCCTCGCTTCGCCCGCGTTGCACGCCCATAAGTTGGCCGACGGCGCCGTCAACTGGGACGTCATGAAGCCCGCCGCCGAAACTCCCGACGAGGAGGACGAAGCGCCGTCCGAGCCTTCGTCGTTCCGGTTGCAGCTGCGCGATTTCCGCATTTCCGACGCGTCGATCCGTTACGAGGACGATTCCACCCGCATGGCGTTTTCCACAGGGCCCCTCTCGCTCCGCTTGCGGGGCGACATGTCGGCCGACCGGACCGATCTCGCGCTGCGGCTCGATGCGCAGCAGATGCGTTTCGTGTCGGGCGGCATTCCGTTGTTGAGCGGGGCCGAGGCCGAGTTCGTCGCTGCGATCGCCGCCGACCTCGCGAACAATCGTTATACCTTCACCGACAATACGCTGCGGCTCAACGCCATCGCCCTCTCGCTCGACGGGTGGGTGCAGCTGCTCGATAGCGGCGCCATCGCCATGGACCTCAAGGCCGGGTGCGGCAAGGTGTTGTTCAAGGACCTCTTGTCGTTGATTCCCGCTTTCTATACCAAGGACTTCCGCAACCTTTCGGCTTCGGGCGAGCTTTCGCTCTCCGCATGGGCCAAGGGCGAGATGCACGGTTCGGTGCTTCCCGCTTTCGCGCTCGAGGCCGGGGTCAGCAACGGCAGTTTCCAATATTCGTCGTTGCCCAAGGCCGTCACCGACATCCGGATCGCCGCACGCGTTTCCAATCCCGGCGGTACCATGAACAAAACCGTGGTCGACCTCTCCGATTTCTCGCTCAAGATGGCCGGCAATTCGGTCGCCGCCGCTTTCTACGCCACCAACCTCGTGAGCGATCCCGCGTTCCGTGCTTCCGTGGCTGGCAAGGTCGATCTGGGGGCCGTCCGCGAGGTCTACCCGCTCGACAAGGAGATCGACCTCGGGGGCGTCATCACGGCCGATCTCAAGGTTTCGGGCCGCATGTCCGACCTCGAGAAGAAGCGTTACGAGCAGATGGCTGCTTCGGGCACTTTCGTCATCGAGCAGTTGGGGCTTGCCGTGCCCAAGCTCCCCGCCGTGCATATCCGCCGCGCCGCGGCCACCATCACCCCGCAGGCCATGACCCTCGGCGATTTCGGCGTGACGGTGGGACGGAGCGATTTGTCGGCCAACGGTCAGCTGACCGGTTATCTGGGCTATCTGTTGCGCGGCGACAAGTTGTCGGGGCGTCTGTATGTCCGTTCCGGGTTGCTCGACCTCAATGAGATCATGGCCGCCTTGCCCGCTTCCGACGAGCCTGCGGCCGTCGAGGAGCAGCCCGCCGAGCCCATGCAGGTGCTCGTCGTGCCCAAGAACCTCGACCTCTCGCTCAACACCGATTTGCAGAAAATACTCTTCGGCAAGATGACCCTCTCGGCCCTTTCGGGCGAGATGGGCGTGGCCGGGGGTGCTTTGTCGCTCAATAAGTTGGCTTTGCAGCTCTTCGGCGGCAAGGCTTCGGCTTCGGGCTGTTATTCTACGGCGGCCGATCCGTCGCGTCCGGCGTTGCGGCTCGACCTTTCGTTGGCCGGGGCTTCGTTCGCGCAGACTTTCGACGAGTTGGAGATGGTGCAGAAGCTCGTGCCCCTCTTCGCCAAGACGGGCGGCGATTATTCGCTCGCGCTCAATATGTCGGCGGCGCTCGATTCCGCCATGTCGCCCGATTTGCAGTCGATCGACGCTTCGGGCGAAATCAAGTCGGCCAACATCCGGGTGCAGAACATCGAGGCGTTCGACGCGTTGGCCAAGGCGCTCGGCAACGACAAGTTGCGGCAGATCGAGGCCAAGGACGTGGCTGTGCGTTTCGCTATCCGCAACGGTAGGGTCACCACCCAGCCGTTCGACCTGAAGCTCGCCGGGACCGACATCAATCTGTCGGGTTCGACCGGGCTCGACCAGACCATCGATTACGTGGCCAAGGTTTCGATGCCCGCTTCGGTCGCAGGCGGCGGGTTGGAGACGCTCAACGTGAAGATCGGCGGGACGTTCTCCGCGCCCAAGATCACGTTGGGGGTCCGCGAGGCCGCCGAGCAGGTTATCAAGAACGTGGTCGACGAGCAGATCCAGAAGCTCACCGGCAGCGAGTCGCTCTCCGCCGAGGTGGAGAAGCAGAAGGAGAATCTGCGGGCCGAAATCGAGAAGCAGGCGGAGAGCCTGCGCGCCGAGGCCGAGCGGGCGGGCAAGAAGCTCGTCGAGGCGGCACAGACCCAGCGTACGAAGCTCGTCGAAGAGGCTGCCAAGAAGGGGGCTTTGGCCAAGTTGGCCGCCGAAAAGGCCGGCGACAAGTTGGTCGCCGAAGCCGAGAAGCAGGCCGCCAACCTCTCGGCCGAGGCCGAGAAGCAGATCGCCAAGCTCTCCGCCCGCAGCGAGTAGCCTGCGGCGGGTGCGTGTCGGAAGTCCGGAATCCCCGAAAAGGTTTCCGGACTTTTCGTATTTTGATCAAGTTGCATTATCTTTGGCTTCCGATATGAAGAACCCGCTTTCGAAAATCCGCCCGACCCTCCCCCGCTCGGCCGATGCCGTCGTGATGTTGTGGCTGGGCATTTGGTGGCTTTGCAACGTGGCGACGGCCGCGGCCGCCGAGTTGGCCAACGACGAGGCTTATTATTGGTTGTTCGCCGAGCGTCTGTCGTGGGGCTATTTCGACCATCCGCCCATGACCGCGTTGCTGGTGTGGCTGGGGCAGCATCTGTGGCCCGGGACCGAGTTGGGTGTGCGGTTTTTCTTCACCCTTTTGCAGCCCCTTTACCTCTATATATTGTGGCGCTTGATCCGCCCCGCCGATGCCGGGCGGCGCGACGGGGAGTTGTTCGTCATGCTGTCGGCCGCTACGCTCATGCTCCAGCTCTACGGGTTCATCGCCGTGCCCGACGGGCCGTTGATGATGACGGCAGTCTTGTTTCTGCTGACCTTCAGATGGTTCGCCGAGCGCCGCCGTGGGGCGTGGCTTTGGATGGGGGTGGCTATGGCCGCCATGGCCTACAGCAAGTACCACGGGGCGCTCGTGGTGCTCTTCGCACTGGCGGCCAATCCGCGGTTGCTGCGCCGTCCGGGGTTGTATGCGGCCGGGGCGGCGGCTTTGCTGCTGCTCGTGCCCCATTTCATCTGGCAGCACCACCACGACTGGGCTTCGTTCGCCTACCACCTTTCGGGCCGCAATGCGCAGTTCCGGTTGAGCTACGTCACCGATTTCTTGGTCAACATGCTGGTGGTCTTCAATCCCCTCTATGTGCCGCTCTATGTCAAGGCTTGGCGGGACGCGCGTCCCGCCGATGCCGTCGGCCGGGCGTTGAGGTTCTTCCCCGTGGCTTTCATCGGGTTCTTCCTGCTCTCGGCGTTCCGGGGCTACGTGCAGCCGCAGTGGGTCATCGTCGCGGCGCTGGGGCTGGTCTATGTGTTGTTCGACTACGCGCGTCGGCATCCCCGCACGCGGCGTTACGTCATGCGGGCCGGGTGGGTCGTCGTCGGATTGGTCGCTCTCGTCCGTGTCGAGTTGGTTTTCAATCCGTTGGGACTTCGGTTCGAGGTCTTCGACAACAAGGAGAGCTACGGCGCCATCGCCCGCGAGGCCGGCGGCCGTCCGGTCGTTTTCGGCGGCAGTTATGCCGTGGCGGCCAAATACCGGTTCTATACCGGCGGCGAGGCCTATTGCCAGCCCAATGTCCGTTACCGCACCCACCAGTGGCAGTTCCGCGACGACGATTCGCGCTTCGCCGGACGCGAGGTGCTCGTCGAGACGCCGCGCCGCGAGCCGGGCGACACGATCCTGCACACGCAGAGCATAGTCTTGGCCAACGGCCGCGGATTCACGTGGCTGACGGATCCCTGTTTCCGCCCCGTGCGGTTGGTCGATGCGGTGTTCTCGGGGCTTCCGGAACGGGTGGCGCCGGGGCAGGAGCTGCGGCTGACGGTGCGGCTGACGAACCCCTACGACTATGCGATCGAGGTCGGCGGGCAGACGCAGCTGGCCATGCTCTGGAAGTCCGGCCGCTTCGAGACGGACGAATTCCCCACAGGGGTGCGTTGTTCGATTCCGGCCCGCGGGTCGGTCGAGGTCGAGGTCGCGCTGCGGGTGCCGGAGCGGCTGGCCGGCAAGAGATACCAAACAGGTTTCGCCCTCTGCCGCGAGGGCCGTTTCAATTGGTTCAACGGAAAAACGCTCCGGACGGAGGTGGAGAAACCATGATTTTGCAATTCATCAAATTTTGTGCGGTCGGTGGCTCGGGAGTAGTCGTCGACTTCGGCGTGACCTATGCGTGCAAGGAGTGGCTGCGGCTGAACAAGTACGTGGCCAATTCGGCGGGTTTTCTGTGCGCCGCGACGACCAACTATCTACTCAACCGAGTGTGGACGTTCCGCAACGAGGACCCCGACATAGCGGGGCAGTACCTGCGCTTTCTGGGTATCGCGCTGCTGGGGCTTGTCATCAACAACCTGACGATCTGGGTGCTGCACAACAAATTCCGGGTGAACTTCTATGCGGCCAAGCTGATCGCCACCGGAGCCGTGACTTTCTGGAACTTCTTCATGAACTACTTTTTCAATTTCTGACGGGGCCGGCGGCGGTTTTCGCCGCGGGTTCCGATGCCATAACAGCCCCCGACCCGGAGTGGCAGGAGCTACGGTTCCTGCCAGCGAGGTCCGCAGATTCAGCAGTCCGCTGGCGGCGGCGACATCCTGCTGTCGAAAGGCAGGTGTTAAAACGTTTTAGCAAGCTGCTAAAATAATTTAGCAGTCAAGCGTCGTCAGTTGTAGATCCCAGTCTGGCAGAAAACCATATTCATTTTTCTGCCATTCATTCCAGCGGCTGCCTGTACTGCCTGCCGCGGGCTACCGCCACGTTACGACGGGAGCCTTGACGAGTGTCGGCGACGGCGGCTGGTGCTGGTCTTCGTCGTCCTACGCCGCAGGCAACCGCAACGCGGGCAGTCTGAACTTCAACACGAGCAACGTGAACCCGCTGAACAACGATAATCGGGCCAACGGTTTCGTTGTGCGCTGCGTCCAGCATCTGCGGGGCTGTTTGCCGAGGGTGAAAGCGCGAGGGGCGCGGCGATTTCCGGGCCCGGCTCTTTCATCTTCGGTTTTTATGGCGTAAGTTTGCACTCCCGCCGAGACTCCGAATCCGGCGGCCGGAACGATGACTACGCAACACCTACATACGACACCCGCCGACGGGCTGCCCATGCCGCGCAGGCTGGGGGCCGTCGTGGCCGTGGCTTTCGGCGTGGGGCTGTCGGTGCTCGACAGCGCCATAGCCAACGTGGCGCTGCCCACGCTGGGGGCGGAGCTGGGCGTGTCGGCGGCCGATTCGGTGTGGATCGTCAACGCCTACCAGCTCGCTATCATGGTGAGCGTGCTGCCGCTGGCCGCGCTGGGCGAAACGCTGGGCTACCGCAAAATCTACGTGGGCGGCCTCGCGCTCTTCACGCTGGCTTCGGCAGGGTGTGCGCTGGCCGGGTCGTTCGCCGCGCTGGTGCTGGCCCGGGCCGTGCAGGGCTTCGGGGCGGCGGCCGTCACGTCGGTCAACACCACGCTGATCCGCTTCATATACCCTCGGGCGGCGCTGGGGCGCGGCATGGGGATCAATGCCACGGTGGTGGCGGTGTCGTCGGTCGCGGGACCGGCGCTTGCGGCCGCCATCCTTTCGGCAGCTCCGTGGCCGTGGCTTTTCGCGGTGAACATTCCTGTGGGCATCGTAGCGTTGGGGCTGAGCGCGAAGTACCTGCCGCAGAACCCCGTAGGCTCGGCCGGACACCGCCCCCGGTGGCGCGACATGGCGCTCAACGCCCTGACCTTCGGCCTGCTGATGGCTTCGGTCGAGGGGGCCTCCCACGGGTGGGACGGCCGGGTGCTGGCGGCCTGTCTGCTGGTTATGCTGGCGGCGGGCTGGCGGTTCGTCCGCAGCCAGCGGCGCGAAGAGCATCCGTTGCTGCCGCTCGACCTGCTGCGGATTCCGGTATTTTCGGTGTCGGTGGCCACCTCGGTCTGCTCCTATCTGGCGCAGATGCTTTCGATGGTGGCGCTGCCGTTCTATCTGCAACATACGCTGGGCTACGACGAGGTGGCGGCGGGGCTCTTGCTCACGGCATGGCCCGCCGTGATCGTGGTCGTGGCTCCTGCGGCGGGGATGCTGGTGGGGCGGCTCCATCCGGGAGCGCTCGGCGGCACGGGTCTTGCGGCGATGGCCGCAGGGCTGGCGGCTCTGGCGTGGCTTCCCGACGAACCTTCGGCGGCCGATATCGTGTGGCGGTTGGTCGTGGGCGGCGCGGGCTTCGCCCTTTTCCAGTCGCCCAACAACAGCCTGCTGATCGCTTCGGCTCCGCCCGAGCGCAGCGGCTCGGCCAGCGGGATGCTGGCGACGGCCCGTCTGACCGGGCAGACGACGGGTGCGGCCCTGATGGCGCTGCTGTTCCACACGCTGCCCGACGCAAGCACCCGGGCGGCGCTGTTCGTTGCGGCTGCGGCCGCGGCGGCCGGTTCGGGAGTGAGTTTCCTGCGGCTGTCGCTGCCTTTGCCCGAGGCGCTGGTGCGCCGCAAACCGAACAAGGTATGAGACGATTCCTTACGATATTCTTTCTGCTTCTCGGCGGGGCGGTGTCGGCGGCCGATACGCTGCGATTCGTCCGCCCGCCCTATCTGCAACCCGGCGACACGGTGGGGCTCGTCACCCCTGCCGCGCAGCTCTCGGCCAAGACCGACACGGCGCTGGTGCGCGAGCGTTTCGCTTCGTGGGGGCTGCATGTCAAGTTCGCACCCCATTGCTGCGACGCGGGCGACGGCTATTTTGCGGCTCCGGACAGCGTACGGGCAGCCGATCTGCAAGCGATGATCGAAGACCCGACGGTGAAGGCCGTCATCGCGTGCCGCGGCGGCTACGGGTCGGTGCGGCTGCTGCCGTGGCTGCGGCTGGCCGAACTGCGCAGGAACCCCAAGTGGCTGGTGGGATTCAGCGATCTGACGACGCTCCACGCGGCCCTTGCCCACGCGGGGGTGGAGAGCATCCACGGGACCATGCCGGGTTCGTTCCTCTTCGACGAGGAGGACCCTTCGGCCGAATCGCTGCGGCGGGCGCTTTTCGGGCAGACGCACCGCATAGACACCGCGCCCCATCCGCTCAATGTGGCGGGAACGGCCCGGGGGCGCCTGACCGGCGGCAACCTGACGGTGCTGTGCGCCGCGTGCGGAACGCCTGAAGCGCTGGATGCCGACACGCCGACGATTCTTTTCATCGAGGAGATCAACGAATATGTCTACCGCATCGACCGGATGCTGCGGCAGCTGCTGCGGAGCGGAGCGCTGAGCAATGTGCAGGCGGTGGTGGTGGGCGACTTCACCCATATAGCGGGCGCCGAACGCTTCGGCGCGGAGGCCTGCGACGTGGTGGCCGAGTGCCTGCGGCCGCTGGGGATTCCGCTGTTGTTCGGATTTCCGGCGGGCCACGACCGGCTCAACGAAGCGCTCTACATGGGCCGCCGTGCGCAGCTGACCGTCGATGCCGAGGGCGGGCACTTGGTTTTTGAGGGAGAACCTGCACACGAATGAGGAATTTTACTATTTTTGCATGTCGAACGAACAACCCGAGCCGATGAAACTTTCTGCCGAACATGTCGAACGCCTGCGCCGAATACTCTCCCAGCCGGGACTGCGCGCGGTGATCGTCTCGCACACCAACCCCGACGGCGATGCCGTGGGCTCGTCGCTGGCGTGGGCCGGGGCGCTGCGCGAACTGGGACACGAAGCGACCTGCATCGTGCCCAACAAATATCCCTATTTTCTGGACTGGATGCCGGGCATCGAGGACGTGGTGATCTTCCGCACCGACACCGAAGGGCGTGCGGCCCGGGCCATCGCCGAGGCCGACCTGATCTTCTGTCTGGATTTCAACTCGCTCTCGCGGCTGGAGATCCTCAGCGACACGCTGGCGGCCAACACTTCGGCCCGCCGGATTCTGATCGACCACCACCTCTCGCCCGACGAGGGGTTCGACCTGATGTTCTCCTATCCGGGGGCATCGAGCACCTGCTACATCATGTACCGGCTCATCGAAGCGCTCTTCGGGACGCAGGTCATCACGCCGCAGATGGCCGAGGCGCTCTACGTGGGGATGATGACCGACACGGGCAACTTCGCTTTCTCGTCGCTCACGCCCGGGCTCTTCAGGGCGGTGGCCACGCTGGTGGAGCGGGGCATCCGCATCCCGGCCATCCACAACAATGTCTACAATGCCTATACCGAGGGGCGTGCGCGCCTGTTCGGCTATGCCATCGACCGCAAGATGCAGCTCATCGAGAACGGGACGGTGGCCTACATGTCGCTCATGGAGCATGAGATGCGCCGCTTCGGATTTCAGCAGGGCGACAGCGAGGGGTTCGTCAACTATGCGCTGACGATCAAGAAGATGAAGATGTCGGCCATGTTCCTTGCCCACCGCAAGTTCATCCGCGTGTCGCTGCGTTCGCGCGGCGATGTGGACGTGAACCTCTTCGCCCGCAAGTATTTCGACGGCGGCGGCCACAAGAACGCCGCGGGCGGCAAGTCGTATGTCTCGATGCAGGAGACCATCGACCATTACGTCCGTTCGGTGCGCGAATTCGCCGAAGAAGGCTACTTGGGGGATTGATCCTTCTTTTGCTGCGGCGATTCGGGGCCTGCGAGCCGCGAATACCGGAGCACCCGATCTCTTACGAAGTCCGCGAAACCGCGGACTTCGTCGTTGGAGAGGGGTGCGGGCAAACTCATCAGCACCAGCCGATGGGGTTGGACGGGGTTGCCGTAGGAGGGGTGGACGTAGGGTTGCGGATTGGCCGTGAAGCCCTGCCGTTCGTAGAATTGCTTGCGCCGGACGGCGAGGGGTTCCTCGGGCGGTTCGATTTCGAGGATGACCCGGCAGCCGCGGCAGAATTCCTTCAGCACTTCGGCGCCGATGCTGCGGCCCCGTAGGGCCGCGCTGACAGCCAGATGTTCGATGTAGCGCACTTCGCCCCACTGCCACCAGAAAAGGATGCCGACGAGCGATTCGCCGCACAGGATGCCGTCGGCCCGGAAAAGCGGGTCGGCGAGGGCGGCGGCGGTGTCTTCTTCGCTGCGCCGTTCTTTCGCGGGAAAGGCTTCGCGGCAGAGGGCCATGGCTTCGGCCCATCCCGGGTCGGCGGGGGTGCGGAACCGCCGCAGCTGCAAAGGTGGTGTCATGATGCGGGTGTTTTGCCGCAAGATAGCGGATATTTTGCTCAATTCCTAACCGTAGCTTGTGCCGGGCTTTTTTTCTGCGGGGCGCTTCGGCGTCCGGCGGCATCGTTGCCGGGCCCGATGCGCTTCCGGCGGCGGTCCGGGGTGCCTGTTCAAAATTTGTTCATTAAATTCTGCGCTTCGCCGAGGGTATTTCGCAGGCTTTTTCTACTTTTGTTGCGGCAAGGTTCTCCGTCGGCGGCTGCCGGCCCGGGGATCAAAAGGGAACGCCTGTGCGAATCAGGGACTATTCCCGTAGCTGTGAGTTCCGCACCGTGCTGCACAATCTTTAGGCCACTGCCCCGAAGCGGGCGGGAAGGCGTGCAGAAGGAACGAGTCAGAAGACCTGCCTTGCCGGCAGGGATCGCCGCCCTCGGGACGAAGGGCACGGTCCGCGATGAAAACCAAGAAGTAACAAAAATCGAAGATCGGCATTCCGCTCCCCGACGGGCGGAACCGGTCGTCCGGCGATTGTCGGGATGCGGCCGCATGGCATGGTCCGCAAGCGGTCTTCGCGCCTGCTGCGGCCGTCGGGCGCCCTCTGTTGCCGGGCAGTTCGGAATGGACAGAACAAATATGATTGAGCATATGGGTATTTCAGAATTGAGCATCATCAAGCGCGACGGGAAGCGCGAAGCGTTCTCGGTCGAGAAAATCAAGCGTGCCGTGAGCAAGGCCTTCTTGGCTGTGGGCGGTTATGCCACGGACGACGACCTGACGTCGGTGTTGAGCCGCGTGCGGGTGTCGGACGGCATGTCGGTGGAAGAGATCCAGAATCAGGTCGAGACGGCGCTGATGGCCGAGCGCTATTTCGCTGTGGCCAAGAGCTACATCCTCTATCGGCAGAAGCACAGCGAGGACCGCGAGACGCGCGAGAAGCTGGAGTTCCTGACCTCCTACTGCGACGCCTCGAACCCCGCCACCGGCTCGAAGTACGACGCCAACGCCAATGTCGAGAACAAGAACATCGCCACGCTCATCGGCGAGCTTCCGAAGCAGAACTTCATCCGCCTGAACCGCCGTCTGCTGACCGACCGCATCAAGGAGATGTACGGCCGCGAGGTGGCCGACAAGTACCTGCACCTGTTGAACAGCCATTTCATCTACAAGAACGACGAGACTTCGATGGCCAACTACTGCGCTTCGGTGACGATGTACCCGTGGCTGCTCGGCGGCACGCTCTCGGTGGGCGGCAATTCGACGCGCCCGACCAACCTCAAGTCGTTTTGCGGCGGGTTCGTCAACATGGTCTTCATCGTCTCGTCGATGCTCTCGGGGGCTTGCGCCACGCCGGAGTTCCTCATGTATATGAACTATTTCGTCGGGCAGGAGTACGGCGAGGACTATTATCTGCATGCCGACAAGGTCGTCGACCTCTCCACGAAGCAGCGCACCATCGACAAGATCATCACCGATTGTTTCGAGCAGATCGTCTATTCGATCAACCAGCCCACGGGGGCGCGGAACTTTCAGGCCGTGTTCTGGAACGTGGCCTACTACGACCGTTATTACTTCGAGTCGCTTTTCGGCGAATTCGTCTTCCCCGACGGTTCGAAGCCCCATTGGGAGTCGCTTTCGTGGCTTCAGAAGCGTTTCATGACGTGGTTCAACCGCGAGCGCACCAAGACCGTGCTGACTTTCCCGGTGGAGACCATGGCGCTGCTGACCAAGGACGGCGACGTGATGGACAAGGAGTGGGGCGACTTCACGGCGAAAATGTATGCCGAGGGGCATTCGTTCTTCACCTACATCAGCGACAACGCCGATTCGCTGTCGTCGTGCTGCCGGCTCCGCAACGAGATTCAGGACAACGGCTTCAGCTATACGCTGGGCGCGGGCGGCGTTTCGACGGGTTCGAAAAGCGTGCTGACCATCAATCTCAACCGTTGCGTCCAGTACGCCGCCAAAAACGGCATCCACTACCTGACTTTCCTCGAAGAGGTGGTCGAGTTGGTCCACAAGGTGCAGACGGCCTACAACGAGAACCTCAAGGCGTTGCAGTCGAAGGGGATGCTGCCGCTTTTCGATGCGGGTTACATCAACCTCTCGCGGCAGTATCTGACCATCGGCGTCAACGGGTTGGTCGAGGCGGCCGAATTCCTCGGGCTGCGCATCGACGACAACGACGACTATGCCCGCTTCGTGCAGGAGGTGCTGGGGCTGGTGGAGCGTTGCAACAAGAAATACCGTTCGAAGGAGCTGATGTTCAACTGCGAGATGATCCCGGCCGAGAACGTGGGCGTGAAGCACGCCAAGTGGGACCGCGAGGACGGCTATGTCGTGCCGCGCGACTGCTACAACTCCTATTTCTATGTCGTCGAGGACCAGTCGCTCAACATCATCGACAAGTTCCGGCTCCACGGCCGCAAGTATATCGAGCATCTGACCGGCGGTTCGGCGCTCCACATGAATCTGGAGGAGCACCTCACGCAGGAGCAGTACCGCCATCTGCTGCGCGTGGCCGCCGCCGAGGGGTGCAACTACTTCACGTTCAACATCCCCAATACGGTGTGCAACAAGTGCGGTCATATCGACAAGCGCTATCTGAAGGAGTGTCCCGAGTGCCACAGCGACAACCTCGACTACCTCACGCGCGTGATCGGCTACATGAAGCGCGTGTCGAATTTCTCGGTGGCGCGCCAGCAGGAAGCATCCCGCCGATTCTACGCCAAAGCCCGATAGAGCAGTGCTGCGTTTCCATAACTACGACGTGGTCTTCGCCGAGATACCCGGCGAAACGACGCTGGCGATCAACCTGACGGGGTGCCCCAACCGTTGTCCGGGCTGCCACAGCCCCCATTTGCAGGCCGACGGGGGCGAGGTGCTGGACGACGAGGCGCTGCGCTTCCTGCTCGGGCGCTACGGGCCTGCGGTGACGTGCGTCTGCTTCATGGGCGGCGACGGCGATCCGTCGGAGGTGGCCCGGCTGGCGGCCGCGGTGCGGCAGGCCATGCCGCGGTTGCGCGTGGGGTGGTATTCCGGACGCCGGGAGCTGCCTGCCGGAGTGGCGCCCGCGGTCTACGACTACATCAAGTTGGGACCGTGGGTCGAGGCGCTCGGCCCGTTGTCGTCGCCCGCGACCAACCAACGCCTCTACCGCGTGGCGTCCGACGGGACGCTGACCGACATCACGGCTGCGTTCCGGCAGCGGGGGCGCGGGTTGTGAACCGATTGTTGAAAATTTTTCGTCCGAAAAGATTGCGCGTTCGTCGGCAAAGTCTTACCTTTGTGCCCGATTGCAACGCCCGATGAATCGCGAAACCTACATAACGCCGGTCCGGTCGTCCCGAAAGCGGGACCGTCGGTCGGGTTTCTGGTCTGTCGACGAGGGCGGCATTGTTGTCTTATTAGGGTAACCGGCACGGTTGCCCTATTTTTTTATGCTCGGACCGATATGAAAACGAGGTATGTGAATGCGTTGTGCTACCGCGGCGGAGAGTTCGCGGCGGGTTCGCTGCTGGTCGAGGACGGCCGCTTCGCGGCGGATGCGCCTGCCGCGGCGGCCGACCGGACGGTCGACCTCGGGGGGCTGCATGTGGTGCCGGGGCTGGTCGACGTGCATGTGCATTTGCGCGAGCCGGGGTTTCCGCACAAGGAGACCATCGCCACCGGTACGGCGGCGGCGGCGTGCGGCGGCTATACGACCGTCTGCTCCATGCCCAATCTCGATCCGGCGCCCGACACGCCCGACCATCTGCATGTGCAGACCGGGTTGATCCGCCGCGACGCCGTGGTGCGGGTGGTGCCCTACGCTTCGATTACCCTCGGGCAGCGCGGCTGCGGCGAGCTCGTGGATTTCGCAGCGCTGGCGCCCGAAGTCGTCGGGTTCTCGGACGACGGCCGCGGCGTACAATCGGCGGAACTGATGGAAGAAGCGATGCGGCGGGCCGCTGCGGTGGGCAAACCCATCGTGGCCCACTGCGAGGTCGACGAGCTGCTGCGCGGCGGCTACATACACGACGGCGGCTACTGCCGCACCCACGGCCACAAAGGCATCTGCTCGGAAAGCGAATGGCGGCAGGTGGAGCGCGACATCGCGTTGGCCGAGAAGACGGGCTGCCAATATCATGTCTGCCATGTCTCGACGCGCGAGAGCGTGGAGCTGGTGCGGCAGGCCAAGGCCCGGGGGCTGCGCGTGAGCTGCGAGACGGCGCCGCACTACCTGCTGCTCTGCGACGAGGATTTGCAGGAGGAGGGCCGCTTCAAGATGAACCCGCCGCTGCGGAGCCGGGCCGACCGCGACGCCCTGCTGGCAGGCATCGCCGACGGGACGATCGACGTGATAGCCACCGACCATGCGCCCCACACGGCCGAGGAAAAGGCGCGCGGGCTGGCCGGCAGCGCCATGGGAATCGTGGGGCTGGAGTGCGCATTTCCGCTGCTCTACAAATATCTGGTGTTGCCGGGTGCCTTGTCGCTGGAGCGGCTTGTGGAGCTGATGTCGGTGAACCCGCGGCGGATATTCGGCCTCGGGGGCGGGCTGGAGCCGGGGCAGGCGGCCGATTTCACGGTGCTGGACCTCGGGGCGCAATACGAAATAGACCCCGCGGCATTCCGCTCGAAAGGCCGTGCGACCCCCTTTGCCGGCTGGCCGGTGCAGGGCCGTGCCGTGTTGACGGTCGTGGGCGGCCAGTGCGTCTATGATGCGAATGAAGAATAGCGAATAAGACAGCATAACGATATGAAACCTTACACCAAGAAAATCGTACTCGAAAACGGCCGCGAGTTCTACGGCTACGGCTTCGGGGCCGACCGGGAGACGATCAACGAAATCGTCTTCAACACCTCGATGGTGGGTTATCAGGAGATCGTCTCCGATCCGTCGTACACGGATCAGGCGGTGGTGATGACCTACCCGCTGATAGGCAACTACGGTACGGCCGAAGAGGACTACGAGACCAAGTTCCCGACCATCGGGGGCATGATCGTCCGCGAGTACAACGACATCCCCTCGAATTTCCGTTACACGCGTACGCTCAACGAGGTGTTCGAGGAGATGGGCATTCCCGGCATCTGGGGCGTGGACACGCGTTGTCTGGTGCGCATCATCCGCGACGAGGGCAGCCAGAAGGCGATGATCACCGATGCGGCGACGCCCCACGAGGATGCTATGGCTCGCTTGCGGGCCTACGAGCTGCCCCGCGACATGGTGGCCCGGGTGAGCTGCAAGAAACGCTGGTTCTCGCGCACGCCCAACCACCGCTTCGACGTGGTGGCCGTGGACTGCGGCATCAAGTACAACATCATCCGTTGTCTCAACGCCAAGGGCTGCAACGTGACGGTGGTGCCTTACGACGCTTCGGTGGAGGAGATATTGGCCTTCCGACCCGACGGAATCTTCCTGTCGAACGGCCCGGGCGACCCGGTCGACGTGGAGCCGGTAATCGAAAAAGTACGGGCGCTGAAAGGCCGCCTGCCCATCTTCGGCATCTGCATGGGCCATCAGATGGTGGCGCTGGCCTACGGGGCCAAGACTTTCAAGATGAAGTTCGGCCACCGCGGCGGCAACCACCCCGTGAAATGCTTGGAGACGGGCAAGATCGAGATCACCAGCCAGAACCACAGCTATGCGGTGGACATCGCTTCGCTCGAGGGCACGCCCCTGCGCCTGACCCACGTCAACCTGCTGGACAACACGGCCGAGGGGGTCGAGTGCCCCGAGGAGAAGGTGTTTTCGGTGCAATACCACCCCGAGAGCGCGCCGGGGCCGCAGGACAGCGCCTACCTGTTCGACAAGTTCATTAAAATGATGGAGGAGCACAAAAATGCCTAAGAGAAAGGACATACGCAAGGTTTTGGTCATCGGTTCGGGTCCGATCGTCATCGGGCAGGCCGCCGAGTTCGACTACGCCGGCACGCAGGCGTGTCTGGCCCTGCGCGAGGAGGGTTACGAGGTGGTGCTGGTCAATTCCAACCCGGCGACCATCATGACCGACACCCACATAGCCGACAAGGTCTACATGGAGCCGCTGACGCTCGAATATGTGGCCAAGATCATCCGCTACGAGCGTCCCGACGCCATCGTGCCGGGGCTGGGCGGGCAGACGGGCCTCAATCTGGCCGTGCAGCTGGCCAAGAAGGGTATTTTGGCCGAGTGTCAGGTGGAGATTCTGGGCACTTCGTTCGAGTCGATCGAACGCGCCGAGGACCGCGAGCTCTTCAAGGAGCTGTGCCAGTCGCTGGGCGAACCGGTGCTGCCGTCGGAAGTGGCTGCTTCGATAGACGAGGCGGCCGACATCGCCCGCAAGATCGGTTATCCTGTGGTGCTGCGTCCGGCCTTCACGCTGGGCGGCACGGGCGGCGGTTTCGCCGACGACGAGCCGCAGCTGCGCGAGATGATGCGCAATGCGCTCTTCCTCTCGCCCGTGCATCAGGTGCTCATCGAGAAGAGCATCAAGGGTTACAAGGAGATCGAGTACGAGGTCATCCGCGACAGCAACGACACGGCGATCGCCATCTGCAACATGGAGAACATCGACCCCGTGGGCGTCCATACGGGCGATTCGATCGTCGTGGCGCCGAGCCA
>JAIDUK010000008.1 GCA_029060215.1 Alistipes sp. | reverse complement strand
GCTTGCATGTATTTAAGGTGAAAAGTAAAAAGTAAAAAGTGAAAAGTAAAAAGTAAAAAGTGAAAAGTAAAAAGTGAAAAGTGAAAAGTGAAAGGTGAAAGGTGAAAGGTGAAAAGTAAAAAGTAAAAACGTAATAGGTAACAGGTGAAACGTAAACTTTGCGGTTTAGCGAGGGCAGAGACTGCTTGCAGGCTATGCCGAGCGCAAGCAAAGTCAAACACTTTGCGGTTTAGCGGGGGCAAAAAACAACAAGGCGAAAAACGCAAGGCAGGCCGATGAAAAGTCCGCCGGTGCTTTCCGGCTGCGAAATTACGAAAAGCGCCCGAAAAAAAGCGGCTTTTACCGGAAAAAAGCGTAAATTTGCGCGCATTGCGCCAACCGACCATGGGATTCCTCAGCGACCTTTTCCAATACGGCTACCTGTCCAACGCACTGGCGGCCTGCGTTCTCTCGGGCATAACCTGCGGGATAGCAGGCACCTACGTCGTGTGCCGGCGGATGGTCTTCCTCGCCGGGGGCATCACCCACGCCTCGTTCGGCGGGCTGGGCATCGCTTTCTACTTGGGCACCAACCCCATTGCGGGCGCCATGCTTTTCGCCGTTCTGTCGGCCCTCGGCATCGAGTGGGCCGGGAGCCGGGGCCGCATCCGCGAGGATTCGGCCATAGGCATCATCTGGTCGGTGGGCATGGCCGTCGGGGCGCTCTTCATGAGCCTGCGCCCGGGCTACACGTCGGGCGACCTGTCGGCCTATCTGTTCGGCAGCATCATCACCGTCACCCGCAGCGACGTGGCGGCGCTGGGCGTGCTGACACTGCTCCTCGCCGCGGGTGCAGCGCTGTGGCTCCGGCCGGTGATGTACGTGGCTTTCGACCGCGAGTTCGCCCGCAGCCGCGGCATCCGCACCCGGACCATTTCCTACCTCATGGCCGCCGTGGTGGCGGTGACCATCGTGCTTTCGATCCGCATCATGGGCATCGTGCTGCTCATCTCGCTGCTCACGATGCCCGCGGTCATCGTCAACGCCTTTTCGCGCTCCTACCGCACGCTGACCCTCGGCGCGCCGCTCGTGGCCGTCGCGGGCAACGTCGCCGGGCTCGCCGCCAGCTACCATCTGGAAGTTCCGCCCGGAGCGGCCATAATATTTACCCTCACCCTGACGCTTCTTTTGGTAAAGTTGCTAACTTTGCGTCGCAGAAAAACGCCGCCCGCCGCATGAAAACCATCCACAAACTCGTGCTGAAAGCCTACCTCGGGCCGATGATCCTCACGTTCTTCATCGTCATGTTCGTGCTGATGATGAACTTCGTGTGGCGCTACATCGACGAGCTGGTGGGCAAGGGGCTGAGCGCGGGCATCGTCATCGAGCTGATGACCTACGCCATGGCCAACATGCTGCCGCTGGGGCTGCCGCTGGCCGTACTGCTGGCCGCCATCATGACCATGGGCAACTTGGGCGAGAACTACGAACTGCTGGCCATGAAGTCGGCGGGGCTCTCGCTGGTGCGCATCACGCAGCCGCTGCTGATCTTCGTGAGCCTGATAGCCGTGGGCAGCTTCTTCATAGGCAACAACTTGGTGCCCTACGCCAACAAGAAGATGTACAGCATCATCTCCGACATCCGCCAGCAACGCCAGACGCTCGAATTCCGCGACGGGCTCTTCTTCAACGGGCTGGACGACATGTCGATCCGCGTGGGCCATCAGGACCCCGACACGCATCTGCTCTACGACGTACTGATCTACGACAACCGCCCGACCAACCGCGGCAACATGAACACCATCGTCGCCGATTCGGGCTACATCCGCCTTTCGGACGACCGCCGCTCGCTGCTCGTAACGCTCTACAACGGCGAGACCTACGAACAGACCCGCAACGGCCAGTGGTACACCAAGAGCGCCCTGCGCCACCACACGTTCGACCTTCAGAAACAGGAGATTCCGATGGACGGATTCGTCATGGAGCGCAGCGACAACAACATATCGAACAGCCAGACGAAGAACATCGTCCAGCTGCAAGACGACATCGATTCGCTCGAAATCAAGGTCAACACCGCCACGACCAACTCCTACGAACCGCTGCTCAAGGAACAGATCTTCGTGCGCGACCACAACGTCCTGCCGCTGCCCGACAGCCTGCGCATAGACAAAAGCGGCTTCCGCGACATGCTGGCCGCCGACTCGATAGCCCGGCTGCCGCTGCGCGAGAAAGAACGCATCTGGAATCAGGCGCGTTCGCTGGCCAAGAACTCGCGCAACATGTTCTCGTTCGACGAAACCACGGCCAAGGAAGCGCTCAACCAACTCTACCGCTCGAAAGTGGAGTGGCACAAGAAGGTGTCGCTGCCCGCGTCGATCATCATCTTCTTCCTGATCGGCGCGCCGCTGGGCGCCATCATCCGCAAGGGCGGGCTGGGGCTGCCGGTGGTGGTGTCGGTGATCTTCTTCGTGGTCTACTACATCATCAGCCTTTCGGGCGAGAAACAAGTCAAGGAAGGCAACTGGGAAGCCGTGTGGGGCATGTGGATCTCGTCGTTCATCCTCACCCCCATAGCCGTATACCTGACCTACAAAGCCACCAACGATTCGGCCCTGCTCGACACCGACTGGTATGCGGGCAAGTTCAAGGCGCTGCGCGAAAGGGTCGAACCGCGGCTGCTGAAATACAAAAATGCGATAAAATCCAAGTTTCATGGCAAACGAAACGACTCTCAATAGCGTAGAGGAAGTCATCGACGACTTCCGTGCGGGCAAGGTGGTGATCGTCGTCGACGACGAAGACCGCGAAAACGAAGGCGACTTCATCGTAGCGGCCGAGAAGATCACCCCCGAAATCGTCAACTTCATGCTCAAGGAAGGGCGCGGCGTGCTGTGCGCCCCGCTGAGCGAGAAACGGTGCGAAGAACTGGGGCTCGAGATGATGGAAGAAAACAACACCTCGCTGCTGGGCACGCCGTTCACCGTGACGGTCGACCTGCTGGGCAACGGCTGCACCACAGGCGTCTCGATCCACGACCGGGCCGCCACCATCCGCGCGCTGGCCGACCCCGCCACACGCCCCGCCGATCTCGGCCGCCCGGGCCATATCAACCCGCTGAGAGCCAGAGAGAAAGGGGTGCTTCGCCGTCCGGGCCACACCGAGGCGGCCGTCGATCTGGCACGGCTGGCCGGGCTCCAGCCCGCAGGTGCGCTGATCGAAATCATGAACGAGGACGGCACCATGGCCCGCATGCCGCAGCTGCGCGAAATCGCGAAGAAATTCGGACTGAAAATCATATCGATAGCCTCGCTGATCGCCTACCGTCTGCGCGAAGAATCGCTCATCGAAAAAGGGGTGACGGTGCCGCTGCCCACCGAGTGGGGCGACTTCAAGATTACGCCCTTCCGCCAAAAATCCAACGGCGTGGAGCACGTGGCGCTCACCAAGGGCGAATGGAGCGACGACGAGCCGGTGCTCATCCGCGTGCACTCGTCGTGCGCCACGGGCGACATCTTCGGTTCCTACCGCTGCGACTGCGGCGACCAGCTCCACCGCGCCATGCAGATGATCGAAAAGGAGGGCAAGGGAGCCGTCGTCTACCTCAATCAAGAGGGCCGCGGCATCGGTCTGTGCAACAAAATCCACGCCTACAAGCTACAGGACGAGGGGCTCGACACCGTCGACGCCAACCTGCGGCTGGGCTTCAAGGCCGACGAGCGCGACTACGGCGTAGGGGCGAGCATCATCCGCGAACTGGGCATCCGCCGCATGCGCCTGATGACCAACAACCCGCTCAAACGGGCGGGGCTGGAGGGCTACGGACTGAAGATCGACGAAATAGTGCCGATCGTCATCGCGCCCAACAAGTACAACGAACACTATCTGGAGACCAAGCAGGAACGCATGCAGCACACGCTGGGGCTCAACAAGAAATAGCATGGATTCCAAGCAGATACGCATCGTCTTCATGGGCACGCCCGAGTTCGCCGTGCCGTCGCTTCGGGCGCTGGTCGGCGGCGGCTACAACGTCGTGGGGGTGGTGACCACACCCGACAAACCCGCCGGACGCGGGCAGAAACTCCACGAAAGCGACGTCAAAATCGCCGCCCGCGAACTGGGACTGCCGATTCTCCAGCCCGAGAAACTGCGCGACCCTGCATTCCTCGAAGCACTCGAAGCATGGCGGCCCGAGTTGGGCATCGTCATCGCGTTCCGCATGCTGCCCGAAAGCGTGTGGGCCCTGCCGCGGCTGGGAACGTTCAATCTGCATGCGTCGCTGCTGCCCCAATACCGCGGTGCCGCGCCCATCAACCGGGCCATCATGAACGGCGAGACCCAGACGGGCGTGACGACCTTTCTGCTCAACCACGAAATCGACAAAGGGGCGATTCTGGCGCAGGAACGGATGCCGATTCTGCCCGACGACAACGTGGGCACGCTCTACGACAAACTGATGCACGCCGGGACGAAGCTGGTGACCGACACGGTCGACCGCATTGCGGCGGGCGACATTACGCCTATCGAACAACAGCACATCGACGAATCGACGCTGCGCCCGGCACCGAAAATCTTCAAGGACGACTGCCGCATAGACTGGACGCAGCCGGGCCGCACAATCGTCGACCTCGTGCGCGGCCTGTCGCCCTATCCGGCGGCGTGGAGCCCCCTGCGGCGGGAAGACGGCGGCGAGGAGACGAGCGCCAAGATATTCACGGCCCGGTTCGAGCCGGCGGCCCACGGCGCAGCCCCCGGAACCGTGGAGAGCGACTGCCGCACGTTCGTGCGCGCAGCGTGCGCCGACGGCTGGATAGCGCTGGAAGAGTTGCAGATAGCGGGCAAGAAACGCCTGCCGGTCCGCGACCTGCTCTTAGGCTGGCGCGACGTCCTGCAATACCGCTTCGGCGAATAAGCCGCACACTGAATTATCGGCTGTCTGTCATCCTGAGCGTAGCGAAGAATGACAGTCCACAACGAACAAAGCCCGTTCCTTTGCAGGAACGGGCTTTTCAGCAGGGCGAACATCCTGCTGTTTACGCTTTCTGACAGACCTTCTCGGACGAGGATTTCTCCTCCTTCTGCATATCCAACGGCTTGGTACAGAAATACCAATCGTAACACTTCATACCCTCGGCCGACTGCTCGGAACCGTCGTAGGTGGTGGGAGCGGGCACGATGATGTCGTCGCCGGGCCGCCAATCGGCGGGCAAAGCGACGTGGTACTTGTCGATGGTCTGCAACCCGACCAACACGCGCTTCAACTCGTCGAAATTACGCCCGAGCTGCATGGGGTAGTAGATGACGGCGCGAATGGTGGCCATGGGGTCGATGAAGAAGACGGCCCGCACGGCAGCGGTGGCGGAGACCCCGGGCTGGATCATGCCGTACTTACGTGCGACCTCCATCGACATGTCGGCGATGAGGGGGAAATTGAGCTCGACGCGCTTGTGCCCCTTGAACTCGATGCGCTCGTGGATCGACCGCAACCAAGCGATGTGGCTGGCGTTGGTGCCGACCGAAAGGCCGACGAGCCGGCAATTGAGCGCCTCGAACTCCTGCTGCATGGCCCCGAACAAGACGAACTCCGACGTACAGATGGGGGTGAAGTCGGACGGATGGCTGAAGAGGATGACCCACTGGCCCTTGAAATCCTCCGGAAAACGAATCTTGCCCTGCGTGGTCTCGGCCTCGAACGACGGGGCTTTGTCGCCGATAAGAGGCATCGTATAGGTCTGGTTGTCCATAAAACTGAAAATTTAAGCGCTACCCGCCCTGCAAATACGGTGCCTGTCCCGACGGCGCGTTTTGTGGTATGCAATTTGCCGCACGGAACATCGAATCAAAACAACAAGACCATGAAAACGGACAACACCAAGACGACGATGCACCGGACGGGCGACAAATGGACCACGCCGGCGCAGACGGAATTCCACAACTTTTTCGTCGAACAACTCAAAGACATCTACTGGGCGGAAAAACACCTGAAGAAAGGGCTGAAGAAGATGAGCAAGGCGGCGACGAGCCCGAAGCTGCGCGACGCATTCGAAAAACACTACAACGAAGGCGACAAACAACTTGCCGAACTGGAGACGATATTCGGCCTGCTGGGCGAGAAACCCGAGACCAAACGCTGCGAAGCGATGGCGGGCCTGCTGGAAGAAGCCGACGGCATGATTTCGGACACGCAGAAAAACAGCTTCGTACGCGATGCGGGGCTGATACTGGCGGCGCAGAAAGTAGAACACTACGAAATAGCGACCTACGGCACGCTGCGGGCGCTGGCGGCCTACCTGCCCGAAAAGAAGGTCCGGAAGATGCTGGAGACGATTCTTGAAGGCGAAAAGAAGACCGACGAACTGCTGACGCGCATAGCCGAAGAATTTGTGAATGAATGCGCAGCGGTGGAGTAACGCGACCGCATTGCCCTGACGGAAAAGAGGACCCCTCTCGAGGTCCTCTTTTTTATTAGGGGGAAAGGCTGAGGCACGGACGCACGAAGTCCCCCGGAGCGCAAAGCACTCCGGGAGACCGGCTCCGAGGCTGACGACCCTACCTCACAAGGCCGCGAGTTGAGTACCTGCCAGACCGTATATCCATAACGCAATCCGAAGAGGTGAAAACGTCGGAAAATGGAAGGCACGACCGGAAAAAAGAAATGACGAAATTGCAGAAGACGAAACCGACGTCGGTCATCGGGCAAAGAAAAACTGCATGCCCGAACGGAAATACGCTGCTGTGCACCGCGGATCGCCGTCTCTGAATCAGAAATGCGCGCTGACGACGATATACGCAACCCGTAAGGACGAGACAAATATACAACCTGAAAAAGCCCTTGTCAAGAGGAAAGGGCAAAAAAGATGAATAATTAACAATGAATCGTGAATAAGGACCATGTATCATATAGCCCGGGAGGTTACGACATACCGAGAGATTGCCACGCTCGTTGCTCTCGCTCGCAATGACGGGTGGCAGAGAAACGGATTCTTCGTCGCCGATGGCTCCTCAGAATGACAATGCAAAGACTACAGCTCCTCCAGAGTGATAATGCAAGGGCTTCGGCCTACTCAGGATGACGATGCAAGGACTTCGGCCCCCTCAAAATGAGAAGACGTCGGCTTGCTGTCCAGAATGACGAGGGAAGGAATCCCTGAACAGCAATGCAACCGACAAAAAAGACCCCACCCGAAGGTGAGGTCCGAATCACAACCGTCCGACCGAACTACCGGATTTTACGGATGATCTGACCGCCGAGGATGATGGCCTTCTCGTTATCGGGCAACATTTTCCACGCGCGCTCGGGCAAGGACTTCTTGAGGCCGATCATGACGTTCTGCATATCGACGACGGGCCGGACCTTAAGGTACCCGCCGAGGATCATGGTATTGAACAACTTGGCCTGACCCATGCGGGCGCACTCGGCGGTGGCGTCGATGGCGAACACGGAAATATCGTCGCGGACGGGATGCCGCGTGATGCCGTTGGTATCGTAGATCAAGACGCCGCCGGGCTTGACCATGGGCTCGAACTTCTCCATGGACTGCTGGTTGAGAATGATGGCCGTATCGAACTCGTGGGCGATGGGCGACGAAATCTTCCGGTCGGAGAGGATGACGGTGACGTTGGCCGTACCGCCGCGCATCTCGGGACCGTACGACGGCATCCAAGTGACCTCGAAATCCTGCATGACGCCGGAATAAGCGAGAATCTTACCCATCGAAAGGACGCCCTGTCCACCGAAACCTGCAATAATCAATGTCTCTTTCATAATCGTCTGCGCACTTATTCAACCACTTTGATGTCGCCCAAGGGATAAAACGGCAACATGTTCTGCTCCAACCACTCGTTGGAAGCCACGGGCGAGAGCTTCCACCCGCTGTTGCAAGTCGAGACGACCTCGACGAGCGAAAAACCCTTGCCGTCCATCGAACGCTGGAAAGCCTTCTTGATAGCGGCCTTGCACTTACGGACGTTGGCGGGCTTGTGGACGCTCTGCCGTGTGATGTAAGTAGCGCCGTCGAGGTGGGCCATCATCTCGGCGATCTTATAGGGATAGCCGTTGAGCCGCGGGTCGCGGCCGTAGGGCGTCGTGGCGGTCTTCATGCCCAAGAGGGTAGTGGGGGCCATCTGACCGCCGGTCATGCCGTAGATAGCGTTGTTGATGTAGATAGCCACGACGTTCTCGCCGCGGGCCGCGGCATGGATCGACTCGGCGGTACCTATAGCCGAGAGGTCGCCGTCGCCCTGATAAGTGAATACCATGGTATCGGGCTTGAGCCGCTTGACGGCCGTAGCGACGGCCAAAGCGCGCCCGTGGGCGGCTTCGATCCAATCGATGTCGATGTAATTATAGGCGAAGACCGAACACCCGACGGGCGAAACGCCCACGGTCCGGTCGGCGAGCCCCAACTCGGCGATGACCTCGGCGACGAGCTTGTGGACGGTGCCGTGGCTGCAACCGGGGCAATAGTGCATGACGTTATCGGTGATGAGCTCCGGTTTGGCGTAAACCAGATTCTCCTGCTTGATTTCAACCTCTGCCATAGCCTTACTTTTTAATCAATTTATCCTTGAGGGCGGCGAGCACCTCGTCGGGGTTGAACAACATACCGCCCTGACGCCCGTAATGCTCGACGGGAGCCAGACCGTTCACGGCCAGACGCACGTCCTCGACCATCTGCCCGGCGTTGAGCTCGGCGGAGAGGAAACCCTTGACGCCGCGGGCGGCCAACTCGGCGATCTGCTTCGAAGGGAACGGGTAGAGGGTGATGGGGCGCAGAAGCCCGACCTTCAAACCCTCGGCGCGGGCCATCTCGACGGTGGCGGAACAGATGCGGGCCGAAGAACCGAACGCGACGATGACGTAATCGGCATCGTCGCACTGGACGGCCTCGAAACGCACCTCGTTCTCCTCCAAAGTCTTATACTTGGCCTGCAACCGCTGGTTGATGATCTCCATCTTCTCGGACTGCAACTCGAGCGAAGTGACGACGTTGCGCCCGCGACCTGCGGGCTTGCCCATAGCGGCCCACGTGTCGCACTCGGCGCGGAGCTCGGCGTCGGTCTTGCGAGGACGCTGCGGCGCGAGGACGACCTTCTCCATCATCTGCCCGATGGCGCCGTCGGCGAGGATCATGGCGGGATTGCGATACTTGAACGCGAGGTCGAAAGCCTCGGCGACGTGGTCGTGCATCTCCTGCACGGAATTGGGCGCGAAGACGATCAACTTGTAATCGCCGTGACCGCCGCCCTTGACAGCCTGAAAATAATCGCCCTGCGACGGCTGGATAGTCCCCAGACCGGGGCCGCCGCGCTGGCAATTGACGATCAAGCACGGCAACTCGGCGCCGGCCAGATAACTGATGCCCTCGGCCATGAGCGAGATGCCGGGGCTGGAAGACGACGTCATGACGCGCTTGCCGGTGGCGGCACCACCGTAGACCATATTGATGGACGAAATCTCGGACTCGGCCTGCAAGACGACCATGCCGGTAGTCTCCCACGGCTTGAGCTCCATCAAAGTCTCCATGACCTCGGACTGCGGCGTAATGGGGTAACCGAAATAACCGTCGCACCCGTAACGGATGGCGGCGTGGGCAATGACCTCGTTGCCCTTCATCAACTTGACCTCTTTCTCTGCCATAGTCCTACTCGAATTTTTGACGATAAACCGTAATGACGCTGTCGGGGCAGATCACCGCGCACGAAGCACACCCCGTACAAGCGTCGGGGCTGGCCATGAAAGCGACGGGGTACCCCTTGCTATTGACTTCGGCCGACAACTCCAAGACCCCGCACGGACACGAAGCCACGCAGACCCCGCACCCCTTGCAACGCTCCTTGTCGACAACGATAGCACCTTTGATTTTAGCCATAATGCCGATAGTTAGTATTCGGAACAAATATAACGAAAAAATTGCAAACGATAACCACCGAGGAGCAAAATAAATCGAAGAAAAAGAGGTGCCGGGACGGGCACCTCTTGGAAAAGACGGCGAGGGGAAACGGAACACTACTCCTCGAAGCTGTGGATGACGACGCCGGAACGGAGCTTGGGCTCGAACCAAGTGGTTTTGGGCGGCATGATGTTGCCCGTATCGGCGATGTCGATGAGCTGCTGCATGGAGACGGGGTAGAGGGCGAAAGCGACCTTCATCTCGCCGCTGTCGACGCGCCGCTTCAACTCGCCCAGCCCGCGGATGCCGCCGACGAAATCGATGCGCTTGGAAGTACGCAGATCCTTGATGTCGAAAATCTTATCGAGCACGAGGTTCGACAAGACGGTGACGTCGAGCACGCCGATAGGGTCGCTGTCGTTGTAAGTACCGGGCTTGGCGGTGAGGCTGTACCACTTGCCGTCGAGGTACATGGAAAAATTATGCAGGGCGGCGGGACGGTACTCCTCGGCGCCTTTCTCCTCGACGACGAAATTCTCGCGGAGCTTGTCGATGAGCTGCGCGGGCGAAAGACCGTTCAGGTCCTTGACGACGCGGTTGTAATCAATGATGCGGAGCTGGCCGGCGGGAAAAGTAACGGCGAGGAAGTAACAATACTCCTCGGAGCCGCAATGGCCGGGATTCTTGGCCTTGCACTCGGCGCCGACGCGGGCGGCGGCGGCGGTGCGGTGGTGACCGTCGGCGACGTAGAGGGCGGGGATGCCCTTGAAGATCTCGGTGATGCGGTCGTTGGTCTTGCGGTCGCGGATGACCCACAAGCGGTGGCCGAAGCCGTCGGCGGCGGTGAAATCATACTCGGGAACGCCCTTGACGACCTCGGCGACGATGGCGTCGATCTCGGCGTTGTCGGGGTAGGCGAAGAAGACGGGCTCGATATTGGCCTGCTGGTTGCGGACGTGGATCATACGGTCCTCCTCCTTATCGGGCCGGGTGAGCTCGTGCTTCTTGATGGCGCCGGAGAGGTAATCCTCGAAATGGCAGCACATGGCCAGACCGTACTGGGTACGACCCTCCATGGTCTGCGCATAGATATAATAATACTCCTCGGGATCCTGCTGCAACCACCCCTCGCTGCGCCACCGGCGGAAATTGTCGACGGCGCGGTCGTAGACCTGCTGCGAATGCTCGTCGGCGATGGGCTCGAAATCGATCTCGGGCTTGATGATGTGCAGGAGCGAACGCTCGGTAGCCTCGGACTTGGCCTCGGCGGAATTCAAAACGTCGTAAGGCCGCGAAGCGACCTCGGCGGCATGCTCGCGAGGCGGACGGACGGCGCGGAAAGGCTTGATTCTAACCATATCTAATTAAATATTACGCTTTGTTTACTTGAAAACGGGTGCTACCGGTCGTGAAGAAATCGACGATCTGCCGGGCGGCGGCCAAACCGGCATTGAGATTGGCCTCGGCGGTCTCGGCGCCCATCTTCTTGGCGGTGGCGAAGACGCGCTTGCCGAACTTCTCGTCGAACTCGGGCTGGATGTCGGCGGCGATGTCGGTGACGTACTTCAAATCCTCGCGCTCGGAGAGGGCGCGCATCAACCCCTGCTCGTCGATGACCTCCTTGCGGGCGGTATTGACCAACGCAGCCCCCTTGGGCATGGACATCAACAAATCGTAACCGATCGAACCCTTGGTCTGCGCAGTGGCGGGAATGTGGAGCGACAGGAAATCGGAGACCCTGTAGAGCTCCTCGACGGAAGAGACCTGCTCGACGCCGTCGGCGGCGAAGACCTCGGGATCGGAGACGAACGGATCGAAAGCAACAACCCGCATGCCAAGCGCCTTGCCCTTGCGGCCGACGAGCCGCCCGACGTTGCCGTAGGCGTGGATGCCGAGCGTCTTGCCGAGAATCTCCGATCCGGTGCCGGGCGTGAAGCGGTTGCGGGAGATGAAGATCATCATGGCGAGGGCCAACTCGGCGACGGCGTTGGAATTCTGCCCGGGAGTATTCATGACGACGATGCCGCGCTGGGAAGCGGCGGCGAGGTCGACGTTGTCATAACCGGCGCCTGCGCGGACGACGATCTTGAGGTTAGGAGCGGCGGCGATGACCTCGGCGGTGACCTTGTCGCTGCGGACGATGAGTGCGTCGGCATCGGCGACGGCGGCCAACAACTCGGCCTTATCGGTGTACTTTTCGAGCAAGGCGAACGCATGGCCCGCAGTCTCGACGATCTCGCGGATACCCTCGACGGCCTTTTTGGCGAAGGGCTTTTCGGTGGCGACCAATACTTTCATGGTATGTATCGATGTGGTGGTTTGCTGTAATTCGGTTTGCTCCCAAGCGGTCACCTCGCCTGTGAGGGCGCTGTAGGCCGTGGGAATCTTGAACTGATAGGCCATCGGGCTACTTCAGGTGCAACTTCTCGAACTCCTGCATGCACTCGACCAAAGCCTGCACGCTCTCGATAGGCAGGGCGTTGTAGCACGAAGCGCGGAACCCGCCGACGAGCCGGTGGCCCTTGATGCCGACCATGCCGCGCGCCTTGGCGAACTCCATGAACTCGGGAGCGAGCTCCTCGCGGCCCTCGGCCATGACGAAACAAATGTTCATGAGCGACCGGTCCTCCTTGACAACGGTGCCGCGGAACAAAGAATTGCGGTCGATCTCGTCGTAGAGCAACTTGGCCTTGGCAACGTTGCGGCGGTGGATCTCCGGAACGCCGCCGATGCTCTTGAGCCACCGCAGAGTCTCCATCAAGACGTAGATGGGGAAGACGGGGGGCGTATTGAACATGGAATTGTTCTCGACATGGGTGCGGAACGAAACCATAGTGGGCAGGTCGCGGACGATGCGGTCGAGCATGTCCTCGCGGATGATGACGAACGAAACGCCGGCCGGCGCGAGGTTCTTCTGGGCACCGCCGTAGATCATGGCGTATTTGGAGACGTCGACGGGCCGCGAGAGGATGTCGGACGACATGTCGGCGACGAGGGGCACGGGCGACGAGAGATCCTCGAAGAACTCGGTACCGTAGATGGTATTGTTGGTAGTGATGTGCAGGTAATCGAGGTCGGCGGGAATGGCGAAACCCTTGGGGATATAGGTGAAGTCGCGGTCCTCGGAAGAAGCGACGACCTCGACCTCGCCGTAACGCTTGGCCTCCTTGATAGCCTTCTTGGCCCAGACGCCCGTATTGACGTAACCGGCCTTCTTGCCGAGGAAATTGGCGGCGACCTCGAAGAAGAGGGTGCTGGCGCCGCCGCCGAGGTAGAAGATCTTATAATTGTCGGGGATGGCGAGCAACTCGCGGAAGAGCCGGTCGGCCTCGGCCAAGACGTCGTCGAAATCCTTGGTGCGGTGCGAAATCGAGAGCAGCGAAACTCCCGTTCCGTTGAAATCGAGAATGGCCTTGGCGGCGTTTTCGATGACCTCGTCCGCTAAAATGGATGGGCCCGCATAGAAATTGTGCTTTTTCATGATGGGGATGGAATTTTGATGATTCGACACGTTGTTAGTTTGCTAACACAAATATACGAATAAGCCGAATACAAAACAAATTTATTTTGCATTTTATCGAATGAATGGCGGCCATAGGGGCGGCATCCTGCGCCAAGAAGGGGCGAACCGGCCTCTCTCTTTGGGCGGAACCCGGACAACCCGCCGAAGCAACGGTCCGGAAAAACGGCGGTTTTCGGCCCGATGCGTTAGATAGTTCCCTTGTTTTTTATTACTTTTGCATCGCCCGAAGGGCCCTGCGGACGCAACGGCCGACGCGCGGAACTCCCTGCGGCGAACAAACGCGAGAAATGATGACCAAATCGATGACCGGCTTCGGAAAAGGCGAAGCCACGCTGAAAGACAAGAAGATAACGGTGGAGATCCGCTCGCTGAACTCCAAACAGCTGGATCTGAGCCTGCGCCTTCCGGCCCTCTACCGCCAATCGGAATACGAAATCCGCACGCTGGCGGCCCGCCGGCTGGTGCGCGGCAAGGTGGACATATATGTGACGGTGGAGAATCAGAAGATCCAGACCCCGGCCCGGATCGACCGCGAACTTTTCCGCGAATACGTCGGCCAAGCGAAGCAAGCGGCCGAATATGCGGGAATCGAGGCCTCGGCCGACGCCCTGACGACGGCGGTGCTGCGGATGCCGGAAGTGGTGGCGACCCAGACGGAAGCCGTATCGGAAGAAGAACACGCGGCGCTGCTGGCGGCGACGGAAGCGGCGGCGGACCGGCTGGACGCTTTCCGCACGCAAGAAGGGGAAATACTGATGGCGGACCTGCTGCGCCGCGTAGAACTGATCGAACGCTACAAAGAAGAAGTGGTCCCCTACGAAAAGGACCGCACGGAGACGGTCAAGGCGCGCATACTGGAGAACCTGTCGAAACTCAACGCGGAAGTAGACCGCAACCGGCTGGAACAAGAGATGATCTTCTACTTGGAAAAACTGGACATCACGGAAGAAAAAGTCCGCCTGACGAACCACTGCAACTATTTCCGCGAAGTAGCGCGCAGCGAAGAAGCCGCGGGCCGCAAACTGGGATTCATCGCACAGGAAATGGGCCGCGAAATCAACACGCTGGGCTCGAAAGCCAACGAAGCGAACATCCAGATCTTGGTGGTCAAGATGAAAGACGAACTGGAAAAAATCAAGGAACAAGTACTCAACATTTTATAAGGTGAAAAGTAAAAAGTGAAAAGTGACGGGTAATTTTGACACAACGGATGTCGGCAACTCGAATCCTGCATTTCACTTTTCACACTTGACCTTTCACCTTCGTTCAACCTTTAACCTCGAACAAGTGGGCAAGATCATCATATTCTCGGCCCCGAGCGGCTCGGGCAAGACGACGATCGTGAGACGGCTGCTGGAACGCTACCCGCAGCTGGAATTCTCGGTATCGGCGACGAGCCGGGCCCCGCGCGGAACGGAACGCGACGGAGTGGACTACTATTTTCTGACGCACGAAGCATTCATGCAAGCGGTGGGCGAAGACCGATTCGTAGAATGGGAAGAAGTCTACGCCGGAACGTGCTACGGAACGCTGCGCAGCGAGATGGAACGCATCTGGCAAAAAGGCCACACGATAGCGTTCGACGTAGATGTGATCGGCGGACTGAACCTCAAACGCCTGTTCGGCGACGATGCCTGCGCGATATTCGTCATGCCCCCCTCGGTGGAAGAACTGCGCCGCAGGCTGGAAGGACGCGGCACCGACGCCCCGGAAGTGATCGAACGCCGGGTGGCGAAAGCCGAATTCGAACTGACGAAAGCCCCGGAATTCGACCATGTGGTGGTGAACGACCGGCTGGAGGAAGCGGTGGCGGAAGTCAGCGCGCTGGTGGAAAAATTCATGGCCTGCTGACGACATGAAACGGATGATGCTCTATTTCGGGTCGTTCAATCCGGTGCACAACGGCCACATCGCGCTGGCCGAATATGCGACGGAACGCGGACTGGCCGACGAAACGGCGCTGATCATCTCACCGCACAGCCCCTACAAGGAACAAACGATGCTGGCGTCGGAAACCGACCGGCTGGAGATGGCCGAGATAGCCTGCGCGGCCTCGCGATACCCGGACCGCATACGCCCCTCGGCGGTGGAATTCCTGCTGCCGCGGCCGTCGTACACGATCGACACGCTGCGCTTTCTGGAAGAGACGTGCGGCCGCGAAATGCGCTTCTCGATCCTGATGGGCAGCGACCAGATAGCGCAGCTCGACGGCTGGAAAGAATACGAAAAGATACTGGAATACCCGATCTATGTCTATCCGCGCCGGGGTGCGAAAGCGGAAAGACACCTCGACCGCATCCGGCTGCTGGAAGACGCGCCGCTGCAAGACTACTCGTCGACCGAAGTGCGGGCGGCGATCGAACGGGGCGAAGACACGTCGCGGATGCTGGCCCCGGGAGTGGCCGACTACATCCGCCGCAAAGGCCTGTGGAACCCGGCCGACCGCATGGCGGCGCTGCACGCGGCACTTGCCGCCGAACCCGAAAACACGGCGCTGCTGCTCGAACGCGGACGCCTGCACTACCGGATGAACGAATGGGGCGCGGCCCTCAACGACTTCAACGCGGTGCTGCGGCTGGAACCCGGACGAACGGAAGCCCGGCAATTTGCAGAAATGGTAGAAGAAATACTGGCATTCAGATACAAAGACATCTACAACCCATGACCGAGAAACTGAAGATAGCGCTTCTGGCGGGCGGCGACTCGTCGGAACGGGAAATCGCGCTGCAAAGCGCGGCCCAGATAGCGGAAGCGCTCGACACGCAAAAATACGACGTGACGATGATCGACCTGCGCGGCCGCGACTGGCACTACACGGCGCCGGACGGCAGCCGCTGGCAAGTGGACAAAAACGACTTCTCGCTGACGGTGGCGGGCGAACGCAGGGAATTCGACTACGCCCTGATTCTGATCCACGGCACGCCGGGCGAAGACGGACGCCTGCAAGGCTATCTGGACATGATGGGCATACCGTACTCGTCGTGCGGGATGGTCTCGTCGGTAGTGACGTTCGACAAGATGACGACCAAACGCCTGCTGGCGGGCCACGGAATCAACTTGGCGCGCGAACGGTTCCTGCGCCGGGGCGAAGCATGGAACGGAGAAGCCATTGCGGCGGAACTGGGGCTGCCGCTCTTTGTGAAACCCAACGCGAGCGGCTCGTCGTTCGGAGTGACGAAAGTGAACCGGATCGAAGAACTGCCGGCGGCCGTCGAAACGGCCTTCACGGAGAGCGACGAAGTACTGATCGAAGAATACATTGCGGGCCGCGAAATGGGCTGCGGGGTGATGATAGCGGGAGGCCGGGAATACCTGTTCCCGATCACGGAAATCGTCTCGAAAAAAGAATTCTTCGACTACGAAGCCAAATACACGGCGGGATACTCGGACGAAATAACCCCGGCGGAAATCGCCCCCGAAGTGCGGGCCGAACTGAACCGCATGACGCTGGAAGCCTACCGCACGTGCCGCTGCCGGGGCGTGGTACGCATAGACTTCATCGTGACGCCCGAAGGAAAACCCTACCTGATCGAACTGAACTCGATACCGGGAATGAGCGCGGGAAGCATCGTCCCCAAACAAGCCCGTGCCGCGGGGATGACGCTGGGCGAACTCTACGACATAGTGATAGCCGACACATGTACGCCGAGATGATCGAAATCGACGACAAGATCGTGAGCGCCGACCTGCTGCGCGAATGCTTTGCCTGCGACATAGCGCAGTGCAAGGGCATCTGCTGCGTAGAAGGCAACGCGGGAGCGCCGCTGGAAGCGGAAGAAATCGACACGCTGGAACGCGAATACCCGGCCTACAAACCCTACATGACGGCGGCGGGAATCGCGGCGGTGGAAAAACAAGGGTTCATGGTAGTGGATGCGGACGGCGACTACACGACGCCGCTGGTAGACGATGCGGAATGCGCCTATGCCTACGAAGAAAACGGGGTGACGCTGTGCGCCATCGAAAAAGCATGGGCCGAAGGCCGCACGGCCTACCGCAAACCGATCTCGTGCCACCTCTATCCGATCCGGCTGGTACGCTTCTCGAACGGCACGGTGGGGCTGAACTACCACCGCTGGTCGGTCTGCGCGGCGGCGCGCGAATGCGGCCGCAGACAAGGACTGCCGGTCTACAAAGCCCTCGAAGAACCCATTGTCCGCCGCTTCGGCGAAGAATTCTACAAGGCCCTCGAAGCGGCCGAAGAACTGCTGAAAAACCGATGACCATGAAGAAATACTTCCTTACTCTGACGGCCGCTGCAGCGGCACTGACGACCGCGGCGCAAGAAGAACCGCCGCGCCTTGCGGCCCTGACCCCGGCGGAAGCGGCGGCGGCCGACTCGCTGGCGGCCCTGCGCCTGCGTCTCGAACCCAAGCAGATACAATCGACGTTCGACACCAACGAACTGCTGGTGGTGGACACCCTCCCGTCGGGAAACGATGCGCTGCTGGTAGTACTCTACAGCAACAACTCGTGGAAATACATCCGCAACCGCGAAGTAGTGAAGGACGAGACCGTATTCGAGAAATTCTGGGACGTACGCGACCTGTTCCCCTACTCGAACGTAGACATGTCGGCGATGCCCAACTCGGTGGTCATCGATCTGGTGGACTCGACCAAAAGCTACCACTATCCCTACAAAGGCAACGTACACCCCCACGGCCGGTACGGCCCGCGAGGACGGCGCCAACACCAAGGGGTGGACCTGCCGCTGAAGACGGGAGACCCGATCTATGCGACGTTCTGCGGGAGGGTGCGCATGTCGACCTACAACAACGGCGGCTACGGCAACCTGATCATCATCCGCCACGACAACGGACTGGAGACCTACTACGGCCACCTGTCGGAGAGGCTCGTACAAGCCAACCAATGGGTGGAAGCGGGACAGATCATCGGACTGGGCGGCTCGACAGGCCGCTCGTCGGGACCCCACCTGCATTTCGAGACCCGCTACTACGGACAATCGTTCGACCCGGAACGCTTGATCGACTTCAAGGACGGAACGCTGTGCCGCGAAACCTTCCTGCTGAAGAAATCGTTCTTCAACATCCACTCCAACGCAGGGCAGGACTTCGATGCCGAAGAAGACACGAGCACCCCGATACCGGACAAGAAAGAAGCCCAATACTATCTGATACGCCCGGGCGACACGCTGAGCGCCATAGCGGCACGGCACGGCACGACCGTGAGCGCGATCTGTCGGCTGAACGGAATAGAATCGCCGAGCAACATACGCTCGGGCAAGACGATCCGGGTGAAGTGACACGAAACAAGGACGGAAGCAGTTCCGTCCTTGCTTATTATATATAAGGTAGGTTCGGTGTTCTTTTGCCGCTTTTTGTTCCGGCAAAAAGCGGCGTAAAAACCTCTCCTCACAGACGTCTCCGCCTACTGCGGACGGACTAAAAGCTACTCCGGGCGCCTGACGCGGGTTTGCAAGCAAACCGGCCCCTACGCTAACGCTTTTAATCCGTCCTACGTTTTACGGCTACGACGTCGAGTGAGGAACATTTGTTTTTTAATATTATTCTTCACTTTGTTCAGAATAGCAAAGAAGCATAATTATAGGGAACCACAGAAAGGTTTTTCATCTGCGGCGGCTGGGGCCAGACGCATCTAAAGATGCGGGCCGCCGCAGATGGCAACGCGGGGCGTTGCGGGAAATAGTTAATAGGGAATATTTTAGGCAAAGATTCTTCACTGCGTTCAGAATGACAAAGAGGGACGGGAACAGAATGGCAGGGGGGGGGCAAACCACAGAATGTCATGTTGAGCGAAGCGAAACATCTGTTTGTGTTATAGATTCTTCACTGCGTTCAGAAAGACAAAGAGGAGCGGAGCCGAATGGCAATGAGAGCGAACGGCAGACAGCGGAAACTGCCTACCGGGAATAATCGCGCTGACCGAAGATGGCGGAACCGACGCGGACCATCGTGGACCCGCACTCGACGGCCAAGGGAAAGTCGTGGGACATACCCATGGAAAGGGTGTCGAAATGCGCACCGAAGTAAGGCCGCAAGAGGTCGAAACACCGCTTCAACTCGTCGAAATCGCGCCGGACGATCGCCATGTCGTCGGTATTGGTGGCGATGCCCATGACGCCGCGCACGCGCAGATTGGGCATAGCAGCGAAAGGCGCCGAATCGAGGTAACGCTTCAACTCGCCGATGTCCCAACCGCTTTTGGTCTCCTCCTGCGCGACATGGATCTCCAAAAGGATGTCGATCGTACGGCCGCACTTGGCGGCTTCACGCTGGATGGTCTCGGCCAAGCGGGCGCTGTCGACCGACTGGATCATACGCACGAACGGGGCGATGTACTTGACCTTGTTGGTCTGCAAATGGCCGATCATATGCCACTCGATGGCCTCGGGCAACGCCTCGTGCTTGGCGCAAAGCTCCTGCGGGCGGCTCTCGCCGAAGATACGCTGCCCGGCGTCGAACGCCTCGCGAATGGCCTCGACGGGGTGGGTCTTGGAGACGGCGACGAGCGCCACGCCCTCGGGCAGCGAAGCCCTGACACGCGAAAGATTGCAAGCGATTTCCAACATAAAACAACGAATCGGTCGGGTAAAGGTAGACAAAAATCGGGCAAGTCGATACTGCTTATACTATTTTATTGAGCGATCGTCATCTTGAACGCTGCGAAAGATCTGTTTCAGCTGTAGGCTGACATACGGAACGGATCCAGATCCTTCGCTGCGCTCAGGATGACACAGGGGAGTAAGGAGAAACAGGATGACAGGGGAGCGAAAAAACGATGCCAGCGGGATGAAAAAACATCGAGTTCCTTTTGGGTTTGCTGTTTTTCGGGATTTGTTTGTTATATTTGTCTAAAATCTGCGAAACATGAAAAAACTGATCGTACTGCTGGCGGCAGCCGTCCTGACGACGGAGACGGGGCAAGCCTGCACCAACTTCATCGTGACGAAAGGAGCGTCGACCGACGGCTCCGTGATGGTCTCCTATGCGGCCGACTCGCACGGCCTCTACGGAGCGCTCTATCACACGCCGGGCAGAAGACACAAGGCAGGGAGCCTGCTGCCCGTATACGAATGGGACACGGGCCGCTATCTGACCGACATTCCGCAAGCGGCCGAAACGTGGTCGACGGTGGGCAACATGAACCAGCACTCGCTCATCATCGGCGAAACGACCTACGGCGGCCGCCACGAACTGGAAGACCCGACGGGCCTGATCGACTACGGCTCACTTATATATATTGCGCTGCAACGGGCCAAGACGGCGCGCGAAGCGATAGGCGTGATCGCCGACTTGGCGAACACGTACGGCTATGCGTCGTCGGGCGAATCGTTCTCGATAGCCGACCCGGACGAAGCGTGGATCATGGAACTCATAGGCAAAGGCTATGAAGACGACGGCAAAGGGGGCAACGCCCGCAAGGGAATCGTGTGGGTGGCGCGCCGCATACCGGACGGCTATGTATCGGCCCATGCGAACCAAGCCCGAATCACGACCTTTCCGAAAGACGACCCGGAAAACTGCCTCTATGCCCCTGACGTCGTAGACTTCGCCCGCGAAAAAGGCTACTACGAAGGCCCGGACGCCGAATTCAGCTTCTCGGACGCCTATGCTCCGGCCGACTTCGGAGCGCTGCGCGGCTGCGAAGCCCGCGTATGGGCATTCTTCCGCACGGTGGCCGACGGGATGGACGCCTACACGGACTATGCGCTGGGCCACAACCCGGCAAACAAGATGCCGCTGTGGGTGAAGCCCCGCGAAAAAGTGAGCCCCAAGACCGTATTCGACTGCATGCGCGACCACTACGAAGGCACGCCGATGGACATGACGACCGATCTGGGAGCGGGCGGACATGCGTGCCCCTACCGCTGGCGCCCGATGTATTTCGAGGTGGACGGCGTGGAATACTGCAACGAGCGCGCGACGGCGACGCAACAGACGGGATTCTGGTTCGTGGCGCAAGCCCGGCCGAACGTACCGCGCGACATGGGCATTCTGTGGTTCGGCGTGGACGATGCGGCGACCTCGTGTCTGACGCCGATCTACTGCTCGGCGACGGCGGTGCCGGAGTGCTTCGACGAAAAGAACGGCTCGATGCTGAGCTACTCGCCGACGTCGGCCTTCTGGCTCTTCAACCGGGTGACGAACTTTGCGTACATGCGCTATGACATGATAGCGGCCGACATCCGCAAAGCGGTGGACGCATGGGAAAACCACGAACTGCAAGTAGGGGTGCCGCTGGCGGACGAGCAAGCAGCGAAACTCCCGGCCAAGAAACGCGCACGCTACCTGACGGACTACTCCGTACGGACGGCGCAGCACCTTTTCGACCGCTGGTCGAAGCTGGACAAGTATCTGCTGGTGAAGTATATGGACGGCAACGTGAAGAGCGAACGCGCCGATGTGCTGGAGTTCCTCGACGGTCCGGGCACCGCGGCACACTTTGTGGACAACGGCAACGGCCGCGAAATACCGGACAAGATTCAATTCCCGGGCTACAACGAGAAATGGAAGCGGGCGGTGGCGGCCGACAACGGCGAGATTCTGAAAGTAATCAAGTAAGAGACCATGAAATACGACATACTTGTAGTAGGCAGCGGCCCGGGCGGCTATGTAGCGGCGATACGCGCGGCCCAACTGGGCAAACGGGTAGGGCTTGTGGAACGGGCCGAAGCGGGCGGCGTATGCCTGAACTGGGGCTGCATACCGACCAAGGCGCTGCTCAAGAGCGCGCAGATATACGCCCACTGCAAGGCGGCGGAACAATACGGCGTAGAGATAACGGGCGAAGTACGCCCGGCGCTGGAAAAGATGGTGGCGCGCTCGCGCGGAGTAGCCGAGACGATGAACAAAGGAGTGCAATTCCTGCTGAAGAAGAACGGGATAGACCTGATTGCGGGATTCGGCCGCCTGACGGCCCCGGGACACTTGGATGTGGACGGCACCGACTATGAAGCGGACCATATCGTACTGGCGACGGGAGCGCGGCCGCGCGAACTGCCGTTCATACCGGCAGACGGCAAACGGGTGATAACGTCGCGCGAAGCACTGACGCTCACGGAACTGCCGGAGACGATGATCGTAGTAGGGTCGGGAGCCATAGGCAGCGAATTCGCCTGCTTCTATGCGACGCTGGGCGTAAAAGTGACGGTCATCGAATACCTGCCGCGGATGATGCCGCTGGAAGACGAAGAAGTGTCGAAGACGCTGGAACGCGCGTTCCGCAAACTACGGGCGACGGTGCTGACCTCGACGAGAGTAAAGAACGTGAAAACGGCGGACGGCCGCTGCGAAGTGGAAATCGAAGGCAAAAAAGGCCCGGAGACGCTGACGGCGGACGTAGTACTCTCGGCCGCAGGCGTACAAGCGAACATCGAAGGCATAGGCCTTGAGACGCTGGGCGTAAAGGTCGAGAAAGGCAAGGTAGCGGTGGACGAATACTACCGGACCAACGTAAGGGGCGTATATGCCATAGGCGACATAGTAGGGGGCCCGGCACTGGCGCACGTGGCGTCGGCCGAAGCGGTCTGCTGCGTGGAAGCGATCTGCGGACTGAACCCTGCGCCGGTAGACTACGCGAACATTCCGTCGTGCATCTTCACGACGCCGGAAGTAGCGTCGGTGGGGCTGACGGAAGCGCAGGCGGCGGAAAAGGGAATCGCTGTGAAGGTGGGGCGCTTCCCGTTCACGGCCTCGGGCAAGGCGACGGCGGCGGGCGACCGCGAAGGATTCGTGAAACTGATTTTCGACGAAGAAGACAAACTGATAGGAGCCCACATGGTCGGTGCGAACGCGACGGAGATGCTGGCGGAACCGACGCTGGCCCGGACCCTGGGCGCGACGGCGCAGCAACTGGCCCGCACGGTACATGCCCACCCGACGATGAACGAAGGACTGATGGAAGCGGCCGAAGCGGCGCTGGGCCACGCGATACACCTGTAGGCGGCACACCTATAAGCGAAACCACTATAGTCGAACGAATCGACGCACCGACCGCCGGGCCTCCGAGAGGAGCGCCCGGCGATTATTTTTGAATATTGGCATAAATATATATCTTTGCCGAGTTTTTAACCGAAAAAACGCTTTTTGAACAATCGAAAAACAACCCGGACGATGAAAGGAATTTTCAGCAAAATCTTCGGGGGGGGGCTGATAATCAGCCTTTTCCTACTGATCGGATGTACGGCTGACGAACTCGAAACCGACCCTGCGGAAAAATTTCCCGACGGACTACCGCTCCGACTGTCGACGAGCAGCTACAACGAAGAGAACACCTACTACATGCTTAACGACGACGAACCGTCGGAAGTATTCTTCAACACGAAAGAACGCTGGTTCTACACCGACCAACCGCTCCAACTGACCGTCGACGACGAACTGTGCTTCCAACTGCGCTTCTACAGCCCGCGGGCCCTGCCCGAAGTGACGATATGGGCCAAGATGGAGGGATACGACGAAGCATTCAAACTATTCGTATTCGAGAAAGTAATGCCGTTCCACCAATTCCGGATGCAACTGCCCTTCATGACGCAGGACATCACGGCGACGACGCGCAGCGGCAAACTGATCCAGATCATGGCCAACCCGCATCTGGCCCCGGAAAACATCAGCTTCGAGGTCGAATGCGACGCCCCCTACTGGAAAACCCTCCAAGCGATCGGCTGCCACTGGGCCATCATGTTCGGCCGCTACAACCCCAACCACACCAACTGGGCCTATCCGATGCACGCATGCCACACCCGCGAAGCTGTGGCGATGGCGCTGAACATGGCCTACATGTATTCCAGCCCGGAATTCGCTGCCGAGCTGAATGGCTGGGGACCGCTCTATTCGGACGAGAACAAAACCATAGTCAACAAGGAGACCGTACTGCAACAGGCGATCAAACACGGCGGTCTGGTCTTCGGCTACACCACGGGCGTGATGGGTCTCGGCGGCGGCACGACGTACGGTCTGCACGAATCGGTCTATTTTGAACAATATCCTGACGACTCGAGCATCACGGACACCATGTTCCACGAATACGCCCACTGTCTGGGATACGGCCACGCGGGAAACATGACCTACTACCCGCAAGCGGAACCGGGATGGACCGTACTGTGCGGAAAAGTATACGAAGAACTGGCCCTGGCCAAGAAACTGCCCGTATACTCGCGCCGGTTCCTGAACAGCCGCCACTCGAAGACCGCCTATCTGCCCGGCGGCGGATACTACCGGGCCTCGAAATACATCATCGAAGACCCCGAACTGGACGAAATAGACGGCGGACTGGCCCGAGGCAAAGACTTTCTGGACACCGACTGGGGCGAAAAGGAAGATGCCCCGGCACTCTCGTTCAAACTGGACTACAGCAATGCAGGCATCGAAGAAAACAAATACATGCCGCGCTGCGCCTATGTATA
>JAIDUK010000007.1:14875-88018 GCA_029060215.1 Alistipes sp. | reverse complement strand
GTGTCGCCCAGGTGGTGAAATTGGTAGACACGCTACTTTGAGGGGGTAGTGAACGTTTAGTTCGTGCAAGTTCGAGTCTTGTCCTGGGCACTACAAAAAGAAATCGCAGCTGATTGTCAATCGGTTGCGATTTTTCATTTCTGTTTTGCACCACATTTGCACCACTCAAATGCAGATTTCCACTTCTTTCTCAATGGAGGAATTACATATAGGTGTACTTCATCATAAATCGTTTCGGCCAATGCAAGAATATCCGAAATAGCTTTGAGGATGTGTATCCATTCATAGATTCTAACATTATCTATCGACTTATTAGTAACAAGTCCGTACTCGAAACTCAAAACGGTACCTGCACCTTATCGAGGGTAGAAATCCGTACCCTCGCTACCCTTTAGAGTAGGTAGGTGGGTACCTACCCCTATCCGTTGTCAGGGTACCTCATCATTTTTAACATTAGGGGACATGGGTACTGGAATAGAAGTAGATAAGTAACCCACCGCACTTGCGGGCAACCCCAAAAGTATCTGCAAACACTGGGGTACCCCAGCAAACCGAGGTTGCAATTTTTTCATGAACGCGCGTATTTTCATCATTCGAGCAGGAGATAGCACGAAAATCGCTATCTTTGTCGAAAGGATATGCCGAAACTTTATATCATAGCAGGTTGCAACGGTGCGGGAAAAACAACCGCATCCTACACAGTGCTGCCCGAAATGTTAGGATGCAAGGAATTCGTCAATGCCGATGAAATTGCGAAAGGGCTTTCGCCGTTCAACCCTGAAAGCGTAGCTATCGAAGCTGGACGACTGATGCTGCAACGCATGGATGATCTGCTGTCCGAAGGGCGGGATTTCGCATTCGAAACGACATTGGCCACCCGTTCCTACGTTCGGTTCATTGAGAAAGCGCAGTCGAAAGGCTATTTTGTAACATTGCTTTACTTTTGGCTTCCGACACCCGAACAAGCTATCGAACGTGTCGCTACCCGGGTACGGGAAGGTGGACACAACATCCCGCAGGATGTAATTCGACGACGGTATGCAAACGGCATCCGGAACCTTACAACGCTCTACACGCCGATATGCGATTTTTGGACGATCTACGACAATAGTTCGGCCGACGTGGAAATCAAAATCATTGCATCGGGCGAAAAAGATGCAACAATCCATATAGAAGATACGTTATCCTACGAAAAGATTGCGGACAATGAGTGAGATCGAAATCAAACAGATGCAAGAGAAAATCAATGCGGGCATTCTGTTGGCCCGCAAACGCCTTGTCGAGAAAACCCGAAAAGAAGACGGCGAACTGGTCATCGTGCGAGACGGCAAAGTAGTGCGTATCAAGGCCCGCGAGCTGAAATAATGCAAGCGGCAAATTAAGCCGTCTGTGAGTTCATAATCGCTCCCCGGTAGCAAGTACCGGGGAGCGATTTATTATGAATAACATAAGTAAAGCTACCTGCTCGACTTGGCGAATACCACCGCAACGGAGTAACACCCCGAAGAAATAGCAGGGTCTACATCGAGGCCCCAAATAAGGTTGGCACCGGAAGTAAACTCTTGAACTGTTTTCAACAAGCTGCACACATTATCATACAATAATTTACCCTCGGCACCGTCAGAAGTAGTGCCTATTCTCATCACTCCATTTCGTGCCGATTTCATGGGCAATGCCGCCAACTCTTTGCGCAATTTTTCGAGCAAATCGGGAAATGCGACATTTTCGATTTCGACATATGCGAAATCCGAAGCGTCTTTCATTGCTTCTTCAAAATCGTCCCGGTGGAGCGCAACATAATCGCTATGCTCGGTCTTTTCCAACAGCCTTTCGATTTTCTGCCAAATCGCAGTTGTATTCATGCGGTTCATAATTCGATTTCGAGGATAGTTTTACTGGATTGGGAGGTATTCTGTCTTTGGAACTCCGCGAATTCCTCTTTGGAATTCATCCAAAGCAAAAACGCCTGTTTATCAATGTAGATACGCTCCGAACGGCGGAACAATTTATCGGCAATAGTCGGAGAAACGCGAAGTGCAAACGGCCGCAACTCCTTATCCAAAGAATCGAGGGGCGCTTCTACGATAAAGTAATCTTCAGTTTCTTCTACGACGCAGGCCGTCAGGCCGGAAGCGTTGATTTGGATGGTTGTCATGGCATTGGGATTTAATCGTCGTCATCAAGGTTCGGTTTATTGTACCGACAATAGCTACAGTATCCGCCACTATTGCGAGCTTCGATCATATCGTTCCAAGGAATAGGATCGCCACATCGTTTACAATTGGTTATTGTATTTATATCGACAATATCGTCGAAAATACGCTTTTCCTTATTGGATAAGGCTCCATAGACCACACGTCCTCCATCTATGACGCGTTGCAGGATGTCCCGCTCTTCGGGTTCCTGCTCAATTAGCAACTCTTGAAGAAAATCGACAAAATCGGGGTCTTCAAAATTTGTAATATCCATATCTTTATAGTTACCAGTTAAAAGTTTTTGTGTAAAAAGGTGTGCCCTACTATTCTTCGGGCACACCGCAAAGGATGAATTACGCACGATACAAGATTCCACAATCCCTCTCCAGATGCCTTGCATCACAGCCGGGAACGATGCGTACGCTCGAAGCCTTTGCAATCGAAAGATTCACTTTCATAAGTTTATCTTTTTGATGATTATAGGATTAGTTCAGGACAATCCATTTATCCGCAACATCTGTTTCAATGTTTTTCTATCTCTTTATCGAATAATCCTACGGTTTCTACCTCCATCTGTTGCAATCGCTCTGCGACGGACAGGCCATGCAAGGGGTCTTCGCCCCGTTCTAATTTTTGTGCGAGTTCGTAACGCACCTCCGCCATGTAGCAGCTCACTTTCGAGGGCTTCAAGGGTGTGCCGTGTTCGAGATAGTTGTTGCCGCAGCACAAATAGCAATATTCGCATTTGGGATGCCTGCCGCACTCTTCGATGTCTGCAATCGTGGTCTCTCTCCATCTATGAATGGCTTCGCCCGCGAGAATCTCCTTCAACGATTGCGTTTTCACATTTCCCAGCGACAGAGGGAACGTACAACAAGGCGTAACCATACCATCGGGAGTGATGTTCAGATTCCCGAACCCTGCCTTGCACGGGTGCGCCGACAGAGGTTTGGCCTCTCTACCGGAATTATTCCGGTTCATATCCTTGTACATAGGGCCGTCCGGATCGCGCAACAACACCTCCAGCACCTCTTTGGGCAGTCTCAAATGATTGGTGATCGAGGTATCGCCGTCGACACCGTTGCAAAGGTTCATTTCGAGTTGCAGGACTGCCCCGTATCTTCGGGCCAACTCCTTGACCGTATGATAGGATTTGACATTCGTCTTGAACACCACGCATTTGAAAGCCAAGGGTATTCCATAGTGAGAAAGCTGTTCTGCAACGGACAGCGTTTTGAAGAACGACCCTTTCGTCCGGGTTATCCGATCATGGATTTCGGGAATTCCGCTATATACGGAGAGGCCGACAAACCGGGGGAAGTAATAGAGGAATTTATCTACTTTATCCGTAATGGATTGTCCGTTGGTGAAAATATCGAACGCGATATTTTTCTGATAGAGGTAATCGATAATGTCCCAAGCGATGGATTTGGAAAATGGATCGCCGCCGGTAAGACATACCCTGTAAGTACCCAAATCGTAAAGTTCGTCGATGATCCGTTTGTAATCCTCGAAGTTCAATTCATCGCGCTTGCGGTTGCTGACTTCGCAATCGTTGCGCGTGGCACCCGCATTGTAGCAATGGATACATTTTTCGCTGCAATTATAAGTCAGTTCGAGCATCACGGAGGGGATGCAGGTATTCACATCCAACGAATTGGCATAAGCCTCCTCGGCCGTGGAAAAATCGACCTGTCCCGTACTCGTGAATTTCTTTTGAGCGACCTGCTCGATAGCGATTTTGCCTTGCTTGCGTTGGAAATCCCGTCGCTCCTCCGCGGTCATTCTTTTCGTGCATACCAGTCCGGCCCCGACAAGGGTCTGCATGAAATCCAAGATGCTTTCGACGGCTATTCCCGTATGGGCGGAAATGGTCTCCACGTGCAATTCATCGTATCGGGCTACCGACAAGATTTCGTTGATAACACGCGCCGAGTGCGATTCGAAAAAATAGGATTGACCTTCGATCAGGTTGTACATGATGGCGGTATCCGCTTTCGCATTATACCTGCCGCAAGTCCATAGCGGACGGAAGAATTGAGGTTGCTGTACCATGGGGTTTGGGTTCAAGACACAAATAAAAAACGTGGACTGAATTCTTCATTTGCCTATTGAGGTCTTGGACTTACCTGTAGCACAAATAAACGAACAAAGCCCACGTGCTATACAGCAACGTGAGCGCCGAACTTTATTCATTGTGCTACATTAATTGAAAGTGTCCAAGTTTCAATAGGCACGAAAAAAGCTAACGCTTTCTATGATATGTCGTAATTACAAAATTTCCGGTTCTTCAAATACGATTTAAGAGGGTTTAACCGAGACAAAATTAAGTAAAAAAAGCCGAGCCGAGAAAGAATATCTCAGAAATTTTTAATTGGATCACGTGAGCGCTCTCACACGACGTTTAAGCCGACGATACCGGAAAATGCCGCTATCTCTGGCATAATTTGCGGACGCGCTTTTTATTCTCTTGCTCAATAACAAATTATTGCCATATGATGCGGCTCTGTTTCAAAGATAAGAAATTAGCATCTACTTATTTCTACGAATTCTAACTAATTTTGCAACCAAGCCCCTTGCAAAGGCTAAGAAGAAAATTCACGCCAGTGAAATCGAAAAATGCTGATATTTCCGGATAAAAGCAACGATAGAAACCCACCAATCTACCGAGGAACGGAAAACATTTGTACCATAACAATATACAAAAATGAAATTCAAGGAATTGTTACAAAAAGTGTCATTCGATGACATCGTTCCGCATATTTCTCGTTTGGATAAGAATCCGTGGGACAGAGAGAAATACCTTATACCGTACTATAAAGAAACTTACGACATCCTGCAACATATGCAGGCGGAGGAGACGGACAAGCAGGTTCGGTTCTATATGGATTACGATAATGCGGAACATTACGGTGAAGAGCCTCGTGTCGAGATGGATCTCTATGAGGACGATTTCGAAAGCGATTATTGGCCGACCAATTTGGGCAAAGAAATTGTGCTGGGCGAAAATGTCGAGTTGTCCGACGCAGAGATTGCTGCTTACTGTCTGTTTCATATTACCATCTATGGCTTCAGTCCCGAAGAAACGAAGAAAATAGAGCCTGAACCGCTCAACAGCTATGAAGAACAAGCCCTCGCATTGCGGGAAAAACAATGGGTGAACTATACGCGGATCAAGAGAGAAGAAAATGACTTGGTATACCGCCCGGAAGTATGGAAAATGAAAGACATGCGTATGAGTCACCGCAACCGCATGAAACGGATGCGCGACCATCGGCAAGATATGCGCATCGAGCAACTGAAACGTATGGGGCAAGCCGAACGGGCAATCGAACGGATACTTTCGACTACCCGGACGCTTTCACGCGAACAATTGGCCTATTTGTTCAATACGCAGCTGATTCAGCGAGATGTTTTTCAGTCGCGGACATACGACCACACGCGGCGCATGGATTATCTGTGGGAGATTCTGACCAAATATATCGCACCGGACGATAGGCCCTATACGCACACGGTTATAGTCCTTTCGACCGCACCCAACTATCCGCTGACTGCAACAGAACAACAAATGTTCGAACGTATCATTGCCCAATTCGCCGAAAAAACCGAGGTTCGGTCTGCCCTTGGAGTAAATGCCGGTTTAGAAGAAGAGGCTGAATTATTTATTATCAAAAGTTATTGATGGCGGACTGATGGTGTTTTCGGTTACCGTCTATGGATTCGAGCAAAAAACGTGTTGATATTACACCTGTAAAATCAGGCGCCTATATTATAAACACCTGATTTATTACACATAATGGATTGCCTACATTCGATCTGTGCCGTTAATAGTACGGATTCGTGTCGAGGTTTTGCCCATAATCGCCGAGTTTTGTCAAACTTGGGTTGTGCGAAAAGAGCACCATGCCTGTGGCACCGTCTCGTTGTTTGGCAATAGATAGTATGCCGACACCTTTTGTACTTATTTCGCCTTGCGATAGTGTCTTTATCGTTTCCTGCTTATAATAGGCAGGACGATAAATAAAACCTACCACATCAGCATCCTGCTCGATAGCTCCGGATTCTCGCAAATCAGATAGCAGCGGCATTTTGTCGACCCGCTCCTCAACACGACGAGAGAGTTGCGATAGCAGGATAACCGGGACACCCAACTCTTTAGCTATTATTTTAGCTTGCCGTGAAGCATTTGCGATCTCCTGCTCACGGTTGCTGTTTTTGCGGTCGGTAGCAGTATCTGCCAACTGAAGATAATCGACTATCACCATTCCACACTTGCCACGCTTTTGCATAAGCTTGGAACGAACCTTTATGTAGCGCATCGAAACAGTCGGATTGTCGTCGATGTATATGGGTAGTCCCTGCAGTATGGCCGAAGCCTCTTCGAGCTGTTTCCATTCGTTGCTTTCAAGTTCGCCACGGCGAAAACGGTCGGGATCGATCGAAGTCTCAGACAAGAGTAATCGGTCGGCCAACGAAACATCGGCCATTTCGAGCGAATAAATGCAAACCGGCACACCAAACAGAGCTGCCGATTTGGCCAGATGCAACATGAAAGCCGTCTTGCCCATCGCCGGGCGGGCTGCGATCACGATAAGTTGCGACGAATGCCATCCACCCGTCAGACGGTCTAATTCGGACAAACCGGTGGGAATTCCCGGAAATTGTCCCGATTGGCGCAAAGAGCAGCGATTCTCGGCTTGTTTTAAGGCCGTTTCTACAATCTTTGCCACCGGCTTTGCCGTGGTACCGCCAGCAGCTACATCGTTACATTGATCCGCTAATTGGGAGAAAGTGTCGAGCGCCTCGGCTAAATCAGTGCCTTGATCGGAAGCCATGCCGGAAATCCGGAGTGAGGCCTCAATCATTTTGCGCCGAATATAATGCTCTTTAACAATTAAGGCATGTTTCATTGCATGGGCGCCGCTGCCTACCTTTTGCGTATAGCCGGACAACAAAACGGCGATTTTGGATTGTTTCAATGCCTCGACTGTCTTACAGCGATTGACCACGGTATAAAAGTCGATTTGCTCGTTGGCGTCGTACATGTCCTGCATCACCCTATAAATTGCGACATTGGTCGGGTCGCTGAAATGTTCAGGCTCAAGAATCGAGACGATTTGCGTCATCATTTCGGCCTCGTTGATCAAAGCTCCGAGTACAGCAGCTTCCAATTCGAGGGTTTTCGGCAAAGAGTGTTCATTATGATGTATCATACGGGGATCGTATTTTGTTCGTTTTCAGTTTTTGTAGCAGTACCTTTTCGATTCCAGTTCCGAATAACGGCCTGCCAATCTTTCATTTTACTTTTACCAATCATCCAACCGTTTGCCGTATAATAGTCGATGAATTGTTCCGGATCAACAGAGGTATAGCCGTTGCTACGGATATACTCTACAACATCAGTAAGAGAAGGTGGGAAAAAATCAATAGCCTTTCTTTCTACATTATCTTTCTTATATACTTTACTTTCATTTACTTTACTTGTTATATCATCGCTATCGCATTGTGATAACGGTGCTATAACATTGTTTCCTTTCCACCGTCGAGCCATGCCTAATCTGCCTGCCTCCGAACGTCTTATACGCTTCTCTTCGAGTATTTGCATTCGTCGGCTCAAACTATCCGAAAAGAAGATTTTATCCTCTTTGATTGCAAACAAATCATATGCGCAAACTACCGTTTTGACTTTCTCGTATGTAGTATTATACCGACGCGCAAGAGCAGGCAGCAGTGCAAGCGGATAGGTATAGTCCGGTTGTTCTCGTAATACCTCTATGAGCATCCAATAGATACCGTAACCTTCCATGCCCAACTGCTCGATCAACAGCACGCATTTTGGATCGTCCTTGGCATTTGAATCATGCGGAAAATAGTAGGCATCCTTCGTTGATGATAGTCTGCCCTTTTGGCAGTGCTTTGCGAAATCTACTTTCATAACTTTCCATTGTTAAGCATTCGGCGAACGTCCGACATGCGGTAGCGGCGCTTCCCGCCAATTTCGATAGGCACGAGCAGACCACGTTTGGCCCAGCGATGCAGGGTCGAAAGATCGACGTCCAAGATTTCCGCTACTTTCTGACGGCTGGGATAGGTTTCGGTTGCACTGTCGGTAATCAGTTGCTCCAGCTGCTCTTTTGTTTTGGCCACAAGGGCTTCGTTCGCCTCGATCAGATCGCCGACCTTGACCGAGATAATGGCTTCGGGACAAACCTTTGCCAGTTCGATTAAATTTGCCTCCATAGTTGTTTGTAATTATGGAGTTCCGCCCGTCCGCTGCATCTTACGGAATACAGGTTGTTCGGCGGCACCAACGAAAGCCGTAAGTCCTTCCGTTATCGGCATTGCAAAGATTGGTAGGAAATGGTCCGAAAACAATATGGGATGAATGGTATAATCCCATTCACCCCATTACAAAGGCTATATACTACTACTTTTACATTGCAAATAATCCCATTAAAGCATCCGTCAAGCACTGACAATATTGTCTATTTCCGTTTTATACTCGCAATTCGAGGATCGAGTGATTGTTGAAGCTGATAATGAAATTCCAAATATTTCCGCAATTCTATTTCTGCAATCCGAAGTTTGGTCTACATTATACTTGACAAATTTTTCAAGGAAATAGACAAGGCTGCTTTTGCTTATATCGTTTTTTCGCTTCTTTCCTTTCTTTATCCATTCTATTTTATTACTCGTCGGTGTACTTTTTCCAGTCATCCGAAAATAAAACGTGTCTATAGTTGTATCAGCAGAAACAAACCCTTGTTGCTGCAAGGCTATCAATATCCGTTGTATTTCTTCATAGGATTTATCAACGGAGAAATGTACGCCTTTTGAAATGGGGGTACGATCTATTTCTATCAATCCTCCCAATACATTCCGCTCAGCCCTTAATTGCGTGATATATTCTTCAAAAGATGTTTTATATTTATCTAAATCCAATTGCATATCAAAGAAATTGCGGAAATCCATCCGTCGTCTATTGCATAGAAAATAATCCAAACACCAATCATCCCAAGACTCACCTAGCGGAACATCATTCATATTAGTCTTGTGAAAATATATTGCAAGATTTGAGTAATCTATTTTACAATCTCTTAATAGATAAGAGATTTTTACAACATCACATTGTTTTGACAAATTCTTCTCTGGCAATTTAAGACTTTCATAATGTGCTTGCAAAACAAGGTCAATCTTTTCTTCAATAGTTTCCACCCGACCTTCTTCTCCACTTATATGCCATTCTTCTGTAAGGATTTTACGTTCTTTGTCGTAGGATATTATTCGTTTACAACATGTTTGTACTACCGTATGGCAAAGGTCATTGAATACATTAACCAACCTACTTACCTTAGATTTTCTATATTCATGATGCACCTCACTTTGAAGTTTATCATTAAGCAATCGAAGAGCTGCTATAAAATCAAACCATTTATATTCTCCTTTTTGTTTGGCTTCTGATAAAATAATAAGCTCCTCATCGATCCGAGCGAACAGATCATCAATTTTAATCTCTTGTGCCATTATTCCAACATTTTAACCAGTTCGTTCTTCATTTCGTCGTCAATGTCCCGATAGCGGGCGAATGCTCGGCTACCCTCCTTGTGGCCGCTCAACGCTCCGACAAGGTTAGGGTCTTTGACCTGCTTGTAAAGGTTCCCTACAAAGGCTCGACGAGCCAAGTGCGACGAGGCCACTTCCCATATCGGCCGCTGCTCCGGCTCACGGGTCAGTGGATTCAGAATCGTAACCTTGCGCTTCAATCCGGCAGCAAGAAATATCCGCTTGATCGCCCGATTGTATTGCTGTTCGGCAATCAACGGGAACAACACCGGCCCGGTATAATCGGCATAGCGGGCCAGTATCTCACGGGCTATCGTGTTGAGGGGAACCCGCACCGTTACCGGATGACCGTCTTTTGTCTTACGGGGAATATACTCGACCGCACCGCCTATAAGATTATCCCGTGTCAGTTTGTAGAGATCGCCCACACGGCATCCGATCAGACACTGAAAGACAAATATATCCCGCTGCGTGGCCAGTTGCGGATGCCGGACGAGGTTCGTGCGATAGATTTTGTTGCGTTCATCGATCGTAATGTAGTAGGGCGTTCCGTAGACGCACTCCTCGACGGCATAGTTCCGGAACGGGTTGTTCGTTGTCTTACCCACATCGTTCGCCCAAATGAAGAATGTGCGCAGTTTGGTAAGGATACCGTTGATCGTATTCTGGCCTCTCGGTTGAGGCGTCCGGCTTTCGGGTACTGCCTCGTAAATGTCGGGGTATTGCTCGCAAAAGGTGTATTCGTTTCGCAGAAACTCCTCGATGTCCCGCAGTATGAGCGGTGTTACCGTATCGAGGTCGAGCACAAAACGGCTATCCACCGTTCGGCGGGCATAGAGTTCGTAACGCCTCAACGCACGAATCACGACCCGAATGGCTCGTACTCTCCAATCGGACAATTTGCGTTTCTCGATGAATTCCTCGTAGGCTTCGAAGAATGTTTGCCGATGTTTTTCGACGATGTACTTTTCGGGATGCAGGCGCTTGTCGATTTCCAACTCCAGCCAGTCTGATGTCAAATTCTCTTTGACCGTTACAGCGTTGTATATCTCCAACATCATGCTTTTGCGGTCGGCCACGGCCTTATTGAAAGCGGCCCGCTTCTCCGCATCGTAAAGCACCTTTGCCTTGATCTCCTGCCGGGTCGCATCCCAGTCTGAAGGATTGACTTCCAACTCGGAGGCGTGGAACAACTGAATATTCCGACCGTCCCGCAGACGAAAACGAACGTTCGCCCGATCTATGCGTTTTCTCGATACCCGAATGAAAGCCGTAACCGATGCCATCTTGCAAAATCCGTTGATTGGTGGTGCAAGTTAGAAAATTTGCACCACCGTTGCACCACACAATAAAATTATTTGCAATGTTACGCAATTTTATCGACTTTCACAAATAATTGATTATCTTTGCAATATATGCCAAAACAGCCAATTTTCAGCAAGTTGTAGATACCCCTAAAATTGCTATTTTCAAATATTGTCCTGGGCACTGGAAACCGCGTCAAACAAAAGTTTGACGCGGTTTTTTCATGCAGGCCGGGGGAGCGCGCAAAAAAACAGCAGGGAATCTCACGATTGCCTGCTGCCCCCGGAGGTTGCCCTCCTAAAACTACTAACCCAAACTTAAATAAATGAAGAAACCTCACTGCGGTTGCTGACCCGCAGTTGACAGGACAAAAGACAAAACCCGTGCCAAAGACGAGCACGGGAATCTCCAATCGCGGGGCAATGACGTTCTGCGATATCTTCGCGTCCGAATCCGATGACCTGCGCGGCTCGGAACTTCTTCTACGGCCGACCTTGCTGTGCAACCTCTTCGGCCGGCAGGACCTCGTAGATGTTCTTGGACCGAAGGCTGTACCGCGTCCAATCGTTGAAGTTGCAGTGACGCACCACCCATTCCGGATAGGGGTTCCACGCTATTTTGCGCAGACGCAACGCGCTTTTGCCTGCCAAATCGGGATCGGCCGAAAGGATGATGACATGGCGCCGCTCGGCGGCCAGTGCGCGGGCCGCCGCTTCGAGCGCCTCGAAAGTATCGAAATGCAGGTTGGCGAAATCCTTCGGCATATAGAAACGCGTTTCGATGACACGGGGTTCAATCACATACTGCGGCCAACTGTAATAGGTCTTATCGCCCGCGAGGTTCAACGCCACGACGTCGCCTTTCTGCTCGCAATAACGGTCCATCATGCCATAGAAACCGATTTCGGCAGGGTCCTGCACCAGCACGAACAGAATCGCCCCGACGTTGCATGCCAGCATGATGCCTGCAAACCACCGTCGCAACCGGAGCGGCACGGTCCGCCGTATCTCTTGCCAGAACAGCGTAATGAAATAAGGAGCAAAGAAAAATGCCGGGAAAAAGAAACGCACCTCCTTGTGGCCCAATAAAAAGTGCACCAACAGAAACGGCACCAGCATCCAAGCGACCAGATGCCGACGGCAAATCCAAAAGAAGCGCAGCATTGCCGCCCAAACCAACAGGCCGAAGAGTATGCCGCCCTCGGCCAGCGAAGCCGAGAAGTAGTACCACCACGGTTCGACGCCGAATTTGAGCATGTGGCCGTGGAAGATGTTTTCGCGCAGGTAGTTGATCGGCGTCAGCGTCCATTGACCGTAAAACCAGCGGTCGGCAAGCAACCCGAACGCCAACATGCAGCATACGCCCGGCACCATGCCGACGAAGAGCTTCCAGCGGCGGCAAAAGGTCAGCAGCCACAAACCGTAGCCCAGCAGGGCGAATCCGCTTTGGTAGCGCACGACGAACGTGGCACCGGCAAGCGCTCCGAGCAACAAACCCCAACGGAATTCGTGCTTGCGGTCGGTCGAAACATAATGCAACGTACAACCTGCCAACAATAGCAAGAGGTTTCCCGTCAACATCTCGGCGCTGAAATGAACATGCAAGTAAGCCAAGAACCAGAGAAACAGCCCGAGAGCCAAGAAAAGGCGTTCTTGTTTTTCGTCGCCCGTTTCACGGCGTACGACACGGCTGAAAACTACGAGTGCCCCGATCGAAAGGGCGCCGCTGAAGAGCTGGAGCAGAAAAATCAAAAGATAGGGCGAATAGAGGCCCCCGGCCAACAACAGACGCCCGAGACACCACACGATCCCGGGCTGCACGCCCGAACGCATCATCAGCGGATATTCCCAAGCCAGATGCTCGACCGTCGGAGTGCCGAACAGCTTCATGTGGGCGTATTCCAAAATCTGGTAGTGCTCGTCGTGGTGGTAATAGCCCCGGCTCAACCAAGCATAGAGCAGCGTCAGAAGCGCACCGGCCACGAGGATTCCCCGGCGGCTGCAAAGGATTTTTTTAAGTTCGGGCGACATGTTGCAGAAAATTCGGGTGCAAAAATACAAAGAAGCGAAAGCAAAAACAAACTCGCCTGCATTTTGCCGGGCGCGAACAACTCGAACGCAGCATCCGGACAAAAAGGCGGGTCGGAGAGGGGATAAAACAAAAAACCGTCTTTTTGCAAAGGCGGTTTTCGGAAGAGGAAAAGATAAATAGGGAAGAAAAAGGTCACTTTCTGTCGTAACGCTCGCCGACGGTCTTCCAATCGACACGCTCCCACAAAGCGGCGACGGCATCGGCGCGCCGGTTGCGGTAGTCGACATAGTAGGCATGCTCCCAGACGTCGATGCACAACAACGGCCGGAGCCCCTCGCGCAGGGGATTCCCGGCGTTGGGCGAAGCGACGACGACCAACTCGCCCGAAGGCTTGGCGGCGAGCCACACCCACCCCGAACCGAACAACCCGACGGCGGCCGTGCCCATCTGGGTTTTCATCCGGTCGAACGACCCGAAACTGCGGTCGATAGCCTCGAGCAAAGCCCCCTGCGGCTCGTGCTGGGGCTTGGGCGAAAGCTGGTCGAAATAAAACTCGTGGTTCCAAGCCTGTGCGGCATTGTTGTACACAGCGCCGTCGGCCGAGACGACGATATCCTCGAGCGACTGCCCGGCATAGGGCGTGTCGACGATAAGCTCGTTGAGCTTGTTGACGTAACCGACATAATGCTTGTCGTGGTGGTAGTGGAGCGTCTCCTCGGAGAGCTGCGGAGCCAACGCATCGTAGGCGTAGGGAAGTTCCCGCGGCGTGAAGCGCGTGGCGGTGGCGGTATCGTTCTGCATAAAAGAGAAGATGAATAAAGGTAAAACCGACAAAATCATTCCAAAAAAAGCGAAAGGTCGAAAAAGAAAGGAGAAAAGCGGCTGCTAAAACGTTTTAGCAATGCCGGTGCGGAGCGCTGCGCCCCGGGGCTCAATCGATGGGCTCGAAGACATCCTTGGGCTCCCCGCAGACGGGGCATGTCCACCCCTCGGGCAGCTCCTCGAACGGAGTGCCGGGCGCGATGCCGTTGTCGGGATCGCCGAGCGCGGGATCGTAGATGTATTCGCAGACGGTGCAACGATATTTTTTCATGGCGACAAAAAAATTAAGATTCGGAAAACGGCCAACAAATAGAGTGCCCGAATCGGAATTCCGGAAAAATATTCGTATATTGTCCGAAGAACGGCGCCGCACGCACCGCCCGGCGCGAACCCCGAGCCAACCCCTAAAACACGATAAACATGGAACTGCCCTACGCCGAACCCTACCGCATCAAGATGACCGAGGCCATCCGCAACTCCACGCGCGAAGAACGCGAACGCTGGATCCGCGAAGCCCGCTACAACCTGTTCAAACTGCGGAGCGACCAAGTGACCATCGATCTGCTGACCGATTCGGGCACAGGCTCGATGAGCGACCGCCAATGGGCGGCGATGATGACCGGCGACGAAAGCTACGCCGGAGCCTCGTCCTACTTCCGGCTCAAGGAACAAGTGGAACGCATCTTCGGGATGCCGTGGTTCCTGCCCACGCACCAAGGCCGCGCGGCGGAAAACGTCATCTTCTCGGCCCTGCTCAAAGAAGGCGACATCGTACCGGGCAACTCCCACTTCGACACGACGAAGGGACACATCGAATTCCGCCGCTGCCACGCCGTCGACTGCACCATAGACGCGGCGGCCGACACGCAGCTCGAAATCCCGTTCAAAGGCGAAATGGACCCGGCCAAGCTGGAACGCGTGCTGCGCGAAAATCCGCGCGAGAAGATCCCGTGCGTGGTGCTGACCATCACCAACAACACGGCCGGCGGACAACCCGTGTCGATGCGCAACATCCGCAAGACGGCCGAGGTATGCCGCCGCTACGGAGTGCCCCTGCTGATCGATTCGGCCCGATTTGCCGAAAACGCCTACTTCATCAAGACGCGCGAAGAAGGCTACGCCGCGAAGACGATCAAGGAAATCGTCCGCGAAATCTACTCCTATGCCGACCTGATGACCATCTCGGCCAAGAAAGACGGCGTGGTGAACATGGGCGGATTCGTGGCCATGCGCTCCGAAGAACTCTACCGCAAAGCCATGTCGTTCAACATCATGTACGAAGGCTACATCACCTACGGCGGCATGTCGGGCCGCGACATGGACGCGCTGGCCGTGGGGCTCGACGAAAACACTGAATACGAACAACTCGACGCCCGCATCCGGCAAGTCGGGCTGCTGGGCGACCTGCTGGACGAATACGGCGTACCCTACCAACGCCCGGCGGGCGGACACGCGATATTCATCGATGCCAAGAAAGTGCTGCCCAACCTGCCGAAAGAACACTTCATAGCCCAGACGCTGGCCGTGGAACTCTATCTGGAAGCGGGTATCCGCGGAGTGGAGATCGGCTCGATACTGGCCGACCGCGACCCCGAGACCCACGAAAACCGCTACCCCGCACTCGAACTGCTGCGGCTGGCCATTCCGCGCCGCGTCTACACCGACAACCACATCCGGGTGATCGCCGCGGCGTGCCGCAACATCTACGAACGCCGCCACGAAATCACCTCGGGCTACCGGATTGCGTTCGAAGCTCCGATCCTGCGCCACTTCACGGTGGAACTGGAGAAAATCTGACGACGCCTGCACGCACGAAAAAAGGACCGGAACGATCCGGTCCTTTTTAGCATCTGCGCGGACGAAGACAGTCGCGCCGGGCAGGACAAACGGGGAATTTCGGGCGGGCATGCCGCCGAAAACTACAACAAAGTTTCGAGAATCTGCACGGCGTTGAGCGCGGCCCCCTTGCGGATCTGGTCGCTGACGCACCAGAAAGCGAGGCCGTTGTCGCAAGCGAGGTCCTTGCGGATACGCCCCACGTAGACGGGATCCTTGCCGGCGACGAACAACGGCATGGGATAGACCTTGTCGGCGGGCTCGTCCATGAGCACGACGCCGGGCGCGGCAGCGAAAGCGGCGCGGGCCTCGTCGGGCGACACGGGCCGCTCGGTCTCGACCCACACGCTCTCGGAATGGGCGCGCATGACGGGCACGCGCACGCAAGTAGCCGACACCTGCACGTCGGAGTGCATGATCTTGCGGGTCTCGTGGAACATCTTCATCTCCTCCTTGGTGTAATCGTTGTCGGTGAAGACGTCGATATGGGGGATGACGTTGTAGGCGAGCTGGAAAGCGAACTTCTCGACCGCAGGCTCCTGCCCAGCGGCGATCCGGGCATGCTGGGCCTCGAGCTCGGCCATGGCGGCGGCACCGGCGCCGCTGGCCGACTGGTAGGTGGCCACGTGCACGCGCCGGATGTGCGACAAACGCTCGATGGCCTGCAAGGCGACGACCATCTGGATGGTGGTGCAATTGGGGTTGGCGATGATGCGGCGCGGCGCACGGCGGGCATCGTCGGCATTGACCTCGGGCACGACCAACGGCACGTCGGCGTCCATGCGGAAAGCACTGGAATTGTCGATCATCAAAGCACCGTGCTTGGTGATGGTCCCGGCGAACTCGCGCGAAGCCGAAGCCCCGGCCGAGACGAGGGCGAAGTCGACGCCGCGGAAATCGTCGTTGTGCTGCAACAACCTGACGCCAAGCTCCCTGCCGCGAAAAGCATAGGTACGGCCCGCACTGCGCTCGGACCCGAACAACACCAACTCGTCGACGGGCAGCGGCCGCTCCTCGAGAATCCGCAAAAACTCCTGTCCCACGGCGCCGCTGGCACCTACGATTGCGATTTTCATACTCTGTATAAACTATTTAATTGTCCTGCAAAATAATCGGGCGCGGCGAACCGCAGGCTGAAACGAATTCGGAACCGCCGCAACCGCCCCTCGAAGAGAAGATGCAAGCGGAACCGCCGCCCGAAAAATCCGAAAAGATTCTTCGCTTCGCTCAGAATGACAGCCCACAGCCTTTGCTTACTCGGAGCGACGCCCGAAAAACCGGGCGGCAAGGGGTCAATCGAAGAACAACTCGTCCTCGGAAGGCTCGGCCTGCGGCGAAAAGGACAACTCGCCCTCGGCTTCCAACTCCTCCTGCAACCGCTGCGCCTCCTCGGCCTCCTTGACCCAACTGCAATCGTAACGCGGCATGGAAGCCGGACGCACGAACTTGTCGATGCGCGAGACGCCGAGCGTCCCGTTGTCGTAGACCGACTTGAGGAACTCGCCGACGATAGGCAGGGCTACGACGCTGCCCTCGCCGCGCGAAATGAGGTGCACAGCCTGATCCTCGCCGCCGACCCAAGCCCCGGCGACCAGACGCGGAGCGACGCCGACGAACCACGCATCGCGGTTCTTGTTGGAAGTACCGGTCTTGCCGCCGATCTCGATGTCGTCGAACCCGAACTGCCACTTCAACCGACTGGCCGTACCGGCCTTGACGACGCCCTGCAACATGGAGAGCATGGTGTAGGCCGTACGCTCGCTGACGGCATCCTGCGAGGGCGGGATGAACGATGCGATGACGTTGCCCTGCCGGTCCTCGATGCGGGTGACGAAGATGGCGTCGGTATGCACGCCCTGATTGGCGAAAGTCGAGAAAGCGCTGACGAGCTCGAAGACGTTGGACTCGGAAGTACCGAGACACAACGCGGGCACGGGGTCGATGTAACTGCGGATGCCCATGTTGTGGATGAAGTCGGCGACGGCGGCGGGCTCCTTGGCCTGCTTCATGATCCACGCCGAATAATTGTTGCGGCTGAGCGCCAGACCCCACGAAAGCGGATGCAACTCGCCCTCCTGCGCCACCTTGCCGGCCTCCTTGGGCGACCACGCCGTACCGTTGGCCGTCTCGATGGTCACGGGCAGGTTGGGCACGGGAGCACAAGGCGAGAGCCCGAGATGGTCGATGGCGAAGGTATAGATGAAAGGCTTGATGGTAGACCCGATCTGCCGCTTGCCCTGCTTGGCCATGTCGTACTTGAAGTACCGGAAATTGGGGCCGCCGACGTAAGCCTTGACGAACCCGGTGCGGGGATCGAGGGCGAGGAACGCGGCACGCATGATGCGCTTGTGGTGGCGGATCGAATCGCGCGGGGTCATGAGCGTATCGCGCTCGCCCCTGTAGGTGAAGACCTTCATGGAACAAGGCCTGTCGAACGCAGCCTCGATGTCGCGCTCGCCGAACCCGGCGTGGCGCATCTCGCGGTAACGGTCGGAATAACGCACGGCGCGGGCCATGATCTGCTCGCGCTCGGCCCGCGTGGTCTCGAAGAAGAGCTGCTTGGTCCGCCGGTACTGGTCGTCCATCTGCGGCTGGATGACCTCGGCCAACTGCTTCTGCACGGCCTGCTCGGCATAGCGCTGCATGGTGGAATTGATGGTGGTATAGATCTTCAACCCGTCGCGGTAGATATTGTAGGGGGTGCCGTCGGCCTTGCGGTTCTTATGGCACCACCCGTAGAGGGGATTCTCGTCGTACTCCCGGATGGCCTGCTCGTAATCCCACGCGTTGTAGAACTGGCTGCGGCGCGGCCGCTGGGCGGTCATGACCAAACGCAGCATCTCGCGGAAGTAGGTAGCCGTACCCTCGTTGTGGGAAATGGGCTTGTAATTGAGGACGATGGGCAGGGCGGAGATGGAATCGAACTGCCGCCGCGAAAGGGCCCCGGCGGCCTTCATACGCGCGAGCACGAGGTTGCGGCGCGTCAAAGCCCGCTCGGGATTGCGCACGGGCGAATAAAAAGTAGGAGCGTTGACGACGCCGACGAGCAACGCAGCTTCCTGCACACTGAGCTCGTGGGGCTCCTTGTTGAAGAAGGTATGGGCCGCGGACTTGATACCGAAGGCGTTGGAACCGTACTCGACGGTATTGAGGTACATGGCGGCGATCTCCTCCTTGGTATAGTTGTACTCGAGCTTGAGGGCCGTGATCCACTCCTTGAACTTGGACGAAACGAGCTTGGCGGTGCGGACGACCTTGCCGCGGTTGCGAACGGTATCGCGCGGAAAGAGGTTCTTGGCCAACTGCTGGGTGATGGTGGAACCGCCACCCTGCGAAATGTTGAACATCCCGACGGTCTTGACGGCGACGCGGGCCAACGAAGGGATGTCGATGCCCGAATGGCTGCGGAAACGCACATCCTCGGTGGAGATGAGCGCAGCGACGATGGGCGGCACCTCGTGGCCGTCGAGCCGGATGTTCTGGGCCGGGTCGAGGGGAAAGAGGTCGGCATACTGGACGTACGAACGGTTCTGGACGAAGAACGAGCCGATGATCTTGCCGTCCTCGGAATAGATCTCGGTGGCGAGGTTGCTGCGCGGATTCTCCAACTCCTCGAACGAAGGCATCCGCCCGAAGATCCCGCAAGCGGTGAGGATCAACAACACGAAGACCAACGCCACCGGAGCGAAGGCGGCGATCCAGATCCACTTTATTTTGTCGGGAGCGACGACGAAGCCCCCCTTGCTGCGCTTCTTTCCATACTGTGCCATAACGACGGAATTTGGTGCGAAGATACGGAAAAACGAATAATTAACGATTACTCGGACGGCAAAAAAACCGATTATTCATGGTCCGTTCGGTCCAACGCCATAGGAATAAAAAATCCGACATTCTTCCAAACGGAACCGCGAGGCGGTTTAGTATCTTCCCGAAAGCGGGCGAAAAACGCAGCGAAATGGCAGGCCGCAGGCTTTGAATGGTTCGGATTCTTCGTCGCTGCACTCCTCAGAATGACAGAGAGGGGGGGGGCGTCGGAACAGCAAGAGAGTGTATGCTCAGAATGACAGGGGAGGGCAGAGTGACGGGCAGGAGCGGGACTACAAACAGATTCTTCGCTACGCTCAGAATGACACCTGCGGAGAAGAATTTCATCTGCGACGGCTGGGAGCGACGCAATGACGGGGCGGAACTGCGGGCGGAGCGACAAGGGGTGGCTCGAAACGGCAAGAAGAGGGTTCAGAACGGCAAACCCATGGCGGCGGTGACCCAAAGGCCGCCGTTGGAAGGGCGGTAGAAGGAGAACTTGACGGTCGAAGTAGCGGAAGCGGGCTGCCGGAAGACGTTGACGTCGAAGATCAAATCGCCGCCCGCAGACCAGATGCGCCGCCGAGCCATGCGCCCGCCCGCCAAGTCGCGGAACTGGGCGTAATCGCCGCCGAAGTTGAGCCGGATGCGCTTGAAATAGAGCACCGCCCCGATACCGCCCTCGGGATACCAGACGGGCAACTGATAATCCAACGACGCAGCGAGGTAATTGTTGGAGAGGATGTCGCCCGAAGCGAACCCGCGGGGGATGAGCCGAGTAGACCGGTAACTCAAGGGAGCGTAACCCGACGGGAACTTGTAACCGCCGATCGAAGTCTGGTAGCTGGCCGCGATCTTGATCGAATGGTGCCGCAAGAAACCGGGCATATAAAGATGCCCGTAGGCGGAGATCAAATCGCTGAAATAACGGTCCGAGGGGTTGAACGTATAACCGGCGCTGAGCGAATACCCCCAACGAGGCGCGAAATCGCGGTGCGCCAACCGCACCTGATCGGAAAAACCGACGCTGAACGAGAGTTTGTGCAACCCCTCGTGGAACCCGATGTGCTCCAGATTGGTGATGTTGTGGTCCTTCCACTCGATGCGCCCGAGGTTGGCGACCATGCCGTTGGAATAGTTCCACCCGGACGAAACCGACAACAAACGGGTGTGGTACCCGCACTGGAAATAGAGCGGCAGGGTGGCCGAGAGCCCGACGGAATAATACTTGTCGGCCGCGGGACGCTTCTGATACTCGTAGGTGTTGGTCTCAGGGTTGAACTGCCCGAGCGAATAGAAGACCTGATTGCCGCCGTAGGCCGCATCGAGGGCGAACTGCACGCCCAAGCCGGTATAACGGGCCCCGAGCCGGAAGACCGAACCCTCGCGGCGGTTCCAACCGTAGGAAGCGAAAGCCTCGGTATTCGACAAGAGGTTCTGCGACATGAGGGTGACGCCCACGTTGACGTCGATGACATGCTCGTCGACCGCGGCGAAAGGATCGAACGCCACGGGCATCCAACTATGGACGTTGACCAGATTGGGCGCCTTGAAATAACGCCGCGTACGGAACTCGCCCGCCTGCCGGAGCGAATCGGCGGCGGTGAAACGCACGGTATCGAGGTTGACCACGGGCCAACGCTTGCGCGGGGGATTGACCAGATCGACGGGCAGCTTCGCAGCGACGACGGGAATCAAAGCACTGTCGACGAGCGGCTGCACGGCGGGCCGGAACCCGCGCCGGTCGTAAGTAGCGGCCAACACGCTGCCCTCGGCCGGAGCCGGGTCGAACGACCCGTATTGCGAAGTAGTGATGCGGTACTCGCGCCGGGCCATGAGGTCGTAACAATGGATCTCGTCCTTGCCCGAAGCGATGGACCCGAAGTAGAGCTTGCCGCCGCCCGCCCGCAGGTTGGAGAGGGTGATGTAAGCCCCGTCGGTAATGGGATGGATCCCCTCGCTGTCGATGCGCCCGAGCCACATGCCGCTGTCGTCGGTGACGATGACGTACCAAGCGATGGTCACGTCGTCCCATGCCAACCCGTGGATCTCGGCCCGGGCGGGAGCGGCGAACCGCTGCCGGGAACCGTCGGCCCGCCGCACGAGAACGGAATAAGTACCGTCGTAATTGTACTCGACCCACCCCAGCCCGCCGTCGGCCGAAACGGGGTAAAGGGCCCGCCGCTCGCCCGCGACGCTGCGCGGCCGCCCCTCGGCGAGGTCCATGTAGCAAAGCTGCGAATTGACCCTCTGCTCGAAGAGCTTCGAACGCCGGTACTCGGTCCACCACACGCGGCCGCCGTCGAACGACGGGCGGGTGGAGAGATTGCCGACGTAAGCCACCGTCCGCTCGCTGCCCGCGGCCGCGTCGATGACGACGAACCGGGCGGGACGGTCGAAATCGGTCTTGACGGCCAACACTTGCCCGTCGGGCAAAGCCTGCGGCCAACGATAGGAAGTATAATTGTTCCGGGGCAACTCGCGCAAAGGCACGGCACTGTCCTCGACGCGGGGAAGCGCCGCCCAAAAAGCATGCAACTCGTCGAACGTACCGCGGAAGAGGTCGGAGACGCCGGTCCGGTAATACTTCTTCAAGGCGACGCTGGTGGTGAAGAAGACGAACGGATTGCGCGCGCCGTACCGAGCGACCTTGTCCCACACGTTCTCGCCGAAACGCTCGTAGGAATAAGAACAGATCTGGTAACCCAACTCGTAATGATCGGGCACGTGGGTGCGGTAGGAACCGCAGAACCAACGGTCGAGGTTGCGACGGTCGCGCCCGATGTTGTCCATGGCCCTGTAGGCGAGCGAAAACGAAGGCTGCAAACCCCGGCCGAACGACGACATGGCCGTTTCGGACATGACGGCGTCGCCCTCCATGGCCCAGACGGGCATGCACAACAAACCGATGGTCGACCCCTGCTGCCCGAGGATGTAACTCAAGGCGCGGATGAACCCGCGGTTGAGGTTGTTGTACTGCACGGCATGGCGGTACTCGTGGGCCACGAGCTGCTTGCACCACGGCATGGAATAACCTTCGATGGCGGGCGCCGTGAGGAACTCGACGCGCTTGGGCAGGAACATGACCAACCCGTTGGACTGGAAATTCTCGGGGTGCATGACGAAGGGGATGCGCATGGGCCCGTAACGGAACCCGAAACCGATGTCGGGCCGGACGGTGCGGACGTAGAAGAGCGTACGGACGGCGAGGTCGGAAACCGTATCGGGGTAGATCATCCGCACGTCGGGCGTACGCACGGTGGACCACCGGAGGTTGGCCGGATCGGAACCCCACGTATAATATTGAGCCCGCAAACCCTGCGGCAGGGCGAACGCCACGGCCGCGAAGAAGATGAACAAACGCTTTTTCAAAGTCAACTCCCGGCTTTCTTGCAACGGTAACCGCTGCGGGTGAGCAAATCGACGACGCGCTCGCGGTGGTCGCCCTGAACGATGATCTCGCCATCCTTGGCCGCGCCGCCGACCCCGCAACGGGTTTTGAGCATCCGGGCCAACTCCTGCAAATCGGCCTCGCGCCCGACGAACCCGCGGACCAAGGTGACGACCTTGCCGCCCCGCTGCTTGCGGTCGAGCCACACGCGCAACTCCTGCTGCGCCGGGGCGAGCGTCGCAGGCTCCTCGTCCTGCGCCGTCCGGTAGTGGAAATCGGGGTCGGTCGAATAGACCATCCCGAGCCGGGCCTTCCAATCGTTGTCCGCCATCCTTGAATGATTCAGAAATGAAATTTGCCTGTATGCTCGCCGAAAAGCAGGAAACATCGGCGATATTTTGTGCAAAAGTACGAAAATATTTATCTTTACGAAACGCATGCCCGAAGCGGCTCTGCGGAACCGCCGCATGCCAATGCCCCGACCGATGAACAAACCGCGCAAGAAAAACCCCGCCGCACGCCCGGCCGACCCGGCGCTGCCCGAACCGCTGCCTGCCGACCCCTCGCAACGGCTGGTGCGCGTATATGTGGAAGGCTACGAAGATGTGGCCTTCTGGCGCGGGATCTTCGACCATTTCCGCAACCCCTACCTGCGCTTCGAGATCTCGGTGCCCAACCGCGAAGACCTGCCCAAAGGCAAGAAAGTGCTGCTGAACATGATACCCGAAGCGGGCGACGACGTGCTGCTGTGCGTCGACTCGGACTTCGACTACCTGTTCGCCGACCGCACGGAACAATCGCGGGCGGTCAACGCGGCCAAACGGATGTTCCACACCTATGCCTACGCCACGGAAAACTACCTGTGCTACGCCCCGTCGCTGCACAATGTCTGTGTGAAGGCGACCAAGAACGACACGCGCATATTCGACTTCGTGGCCTTCATGCGCGACTACTCGGTGACGATCTACCCGCTGTTCGTATGGTATGCCTACTCGGCGCAGTCGGCGACCGAACACGCGTTCCCGCTGGCCGACTTCAAATCGTCGGTGCGGCTGGGCTATCTGGACATTGCCGGCAACGGAGCCCGGACGCTGGAATGGCTGGCCCGCCATGTGGAGAAACGCGAAAAACTGCTGCGCCAACGCAACCCGAAGATGCTGGAACCGATGGCGGAATTCGAACGGCAGCTCCACGCCCGGGGCCTGACGCCCGAGACGACCTACCTGTTCATGCACGGCCACACGCTGATGGACAACGTAGTGATGGTGCTGCTGAACTCGGTGTGCGAGAAACTGCGCCAACTCTCCATAGCCAAGATCAACTCCTCGAAGAAACAAGGAGTGGCCCTGCGCAACGAACTCTCGAACTACACCAACTCGCTGCGCTCGATCCGCGACGTACTGCTGGACAACGAAAACTACACCCGCTGTCCGCTCTACAAACGGCTCCAACGCGACATCCAACGCTACATGGCCCGCACCATTGTCGACATGAAGCGCAAAGGCGAAATCCACGACGACACTTTTTGGACGATCCTCTCGAAAATGAAGAACTTGGAATAGAAATATTAAAAATTCCCCCGCACCCTCGGAACAGGCATCGGCCGGATGTCGCAAACGGATATAAATAAAAAAGCCGCAGCAAACATTTCATTCCATGCTTAATCCCCCTGCGGGGCTTGACTTGCCTGCGGCTTGGATGGGCGGCACCTCGGCATAGCTCAAGCAACGCTTGGCTCTGCACTCGGTTGGCACCATCATCTGCTTCCGCTCGGCATAGCCTGCAAGCAGTCTCTGCCCTCGCTTACTCGCAAAGTTAACCTTTAATAACCCCTGCGGGGTTTTTGACTTTGCTCCCACTCGGCATAGCCCGCAAGCGGTCTCTGCCCTCGCTTACTCGCAAAGTTGCAATGACGCACCTATTGTCATGTTGAACGTAGTGAAACATCTGTTTTGCTGTGCAGCAGATTCTTCACTTCGTTCAGAATGACATTTCACGTTTCACTTTTCACGTTTCACCTTTCACCTTTCGCCTCTTTCCGGACGATCCGCACGGTCGACTGGGTAGCCTGCCGGATGAAGACCTGCGGACCGCAGGCGTAGCGCTGCCACAACTCGTCGGTATACCCGCGCACGGTGAGGAGCTCCATGCTCCCGATCTTCAAGACGTCGAAACCCTCGCGGCGCAAAGCATCGACCGCCTGATCGATATGCCACGAATCGTCGACGCAAAGGCTGAGGTTGACGGCCGAATTGTGGATGAGGTTGGTCTTGATGCGGAACCGCTCCAACAACGAGAAGATGGCGGCGAACTTCTCTTCCAAGACGAACGAGAAATCGCGCGAACGGATGGTGAGCAGCACCTGATCCTTTTTGAGAATCAGAATGGGCACCTCGACGGGCGCCGAGACGCCGCGGATGACGGTGCCGGGCTTGCGCTTGTCGCCGAACGGCCGGACGTAGAGCGGGATATTCTTGTTCTGGAGAGGCTTGATGGTCCGAGGGTGGATGATCTGCGCACCGCTATAGGCCAACTCGATGGTATCCAGATAATTGAGCTCGGCGATCTGCACGGCGTCGGGGAAAATCTTGGGATCGGCGTTCAACACGCCGTCGACATCCTTCCACACAGCCATGGACTCGGCATCGAGGATGTGGGCCACGACGGCCGCGGAGTAATCGGAACCCTCACGCCCGAGGGTCGTGGTGGTGCCGTCGGGAGCGCCCCCGATGAAACCCTGCCCCACGAAAATCCGCTCCTCGCGCCCCTCGACCTCGGCCCGCAACAGCGGCGCCGAAGCCCTGAGGTCGACCTCGGCATCCTTGTGGCGCTGCTCGGTGACCAGCGCCCGGCGCATGTCGATCCAACGGTTGGGAATCCCGGCGCAAGCGAGGTACTCGGAGATGATGGTCGTCGAGATCAACTCGCCGAACGCCACGATGCGGTCGTACCACGCCTCGGCATCCTCGGCCCGGTAACCGCCCTCGGCGACCGTCCGTTCGAGCCGGGCGAAGAGCTCGTCGACGCGCGGAAGCCGTGCGGCGCCATGCCACAACTCCTCGACGATGCCCGCATGGTATGCGCGCAAAGCCGCGATCTCCTCGGCGCAAGCCTGCGCATCGGCTTTCTGCACCCCGGCGAAAACCCGCTCCAACGCATTGGTCGTCTTGCCCATGGCCGAGACGACGATGAACAGGTCGCGCTCGCCGCCGATGATCTTCACCAGATTGCGCACGCCGTCGGCATTGCGGACCGACGCCCCTCCGAACTTGTAGACCTTCATCGGGACGCTATTGCTTGACCGGCCGATAGGGAACGCCGATGTTCTGGAACAGGAACGCGTACATGTCGGCAGCCTCGTCGATGCGCTTCGAAGTGGGTTTGCCGGCCCCGTGGCCCGCGTTGGACTCGATGCGGATCAGAACGGGAGCCTCGCCCGCCTGACAATGCTGCAACTCGGCGGCGAACTTGAACGAATGGGCCGGAACGACGCGGTCGTCGTGGTCGGCGGTCATGACGAGCGTGGCGGGATAAGCGACGCCCGGCTTGATGTTGTGCAACGGCGAATACTTATAGATATAGGCGAACTGCTCCTCGTTGTCGGACGAACCGTACTCGACGGCCCACCCCCAACCGATGGTGAACTTGTGGTAGCGCAGCATGTCCATGACACCCACGGCCGGCAGGCAGACGGCGAAGAGATCGGGGCGCTGCACCTCGCAGGCGCCGACCAGCAGCCCGCCGTTGGACCCGCCGTGGATGGCAAGCCGGTCGGACGAAGTGTACTTCTCGGCCACGAGGAACTCGGCGGCGGCGATGAAGTCGTCGAAGACGTTCTGCTTGTTTTCGAGCATGCCGGCCTTGTGCCAAGCCTCGCCGTACTCCGAACCGCCGCGCAGGTTGGCGACGCAATAGATGCCGCCCTGCTCGACGAACATCAGGGCCGAGGGGCTGAAACCGGGCGTGAGGTTGATCTGGAAACCGCCGTAGGCGTAGAGCAGGCACGGATTGGTGCCGTCGAACTGCATGTCTCTGCGGCGGGTGACGAACATCGGCACGCGCGTACCGTCTTTCGAGGGGTAGAAAACCTGCTCGGTGACGAACAACTCGGGGTCGAAACGCACCTCGGGCGCCTTGAAGAGGGCGGACTTGCCCGAAGCGATGTCGTAGCGATAGATGGTGGCGGGCGACGTGTAGTTGGACAACGAATAGTAGAACTCCGACTGCTCCTTCTTGCCGCCGAAACCGCCGATGCTGCCGATGGCGGGCAACTCGACGTTGCGGATGAACTTGCCGTCGGAACCGTACTGCACGACCTTGTGCTGGGCGTCCTGCAAGTAAATGGCGAAGAAGCAATCGCCGCCCGTGGAGACGCCCTCCAGAAGCTGCTGCTTCTCGGGGATGACCACCCTCGGCTTGCCGGGACGGTTGAGGTTGAGCTTCAACAGGCGGCGGTTGGATGCGCCGTCGTTGGAAGTGAAGTAGAACTGGTCGTTGCGGCAGTCGACGAACTCGTAGTCGGCGTCGAAACCGGGCAGCAAAGTACGGAACTTGGTCTCGCCGCTCCTACGATAGAGGATCTCGGAACCCGAAGTACCCTCCGAAGCGACGACGAAGAGCCACCGCCCGTCGTCGCTGGGCCACGCCGAGAAGTAACGCAGCGGGTGATCCGGGTCGTGGTAAATCAACACGTCGTCCGACTGCGGCGTACCGAGGGCGTGGTAGTAGACCTTCTGGAACTGGTTCTGCGAAGAATAGACGCCCTCTTGGGGAGCATCGTAGGCACTGTAATAGAACCCCTTGGAATCGGGGGCCCACTCGGCGCCGGAGAACTTGACCCACTCGATGCGGTCGGAAGTCAAGGCACCCGAAGCGACGTCGAGAACCCGGATTTCGACCCAGTCGGAGCCCGAAGCGGCCACGGAGTAGGCGCAATATTTGCCGTCCTCGGAAAACGACACGCCCGAAAGAGCCACCGTACCGTCGTCGGACAAGGCGTTGGGATCGAGGAAGACCTCGCCCTCGTCCTCGGGCGAAGCGGCGCGGTAGAGCACCGACTGGTTTTGCAACCCGTTGTTGTAGAACCAATACCATGCGTCGCCGTGCTTGGCGGGAAGCCCCTGCTTGGGATAGTTCCACAACTCGGTGAGCCGCTCGCGGATGGCCCCGCGGAACGGAATCCGAGCCAGATAATCGTCCGTCACGGCGTTCTCGGCAGCCACCCAAGCGGCCGTCGCCTCGGAATTGTCGTCCTCGAGCCAACGGTAGGGATCGGCCACCTTCGTGCCGAAGTAGTCGTCGACCACCTCGCCGCGCGCGGTCTCGGGGTAAGGCTGATGCTTGATCTGTTTCATCTGCGAGCAACTTGTTGCAATCATCGCGGCGCCGCATGCAAAGAGCGCGACCGCACGTGTCAATCGGATCATCGTTCGGGATATTAACGTAATTTTATCAAGGCAAAGTTAGAAAAATTTGCCTAACTTTGTCTCTCAGCGAACGAAAACAACGAAACAACCATGTACGAAGAACTCCGAGAGACCGTCGAACGGGCGTGGGAAGACCGCACGCTGCTCGGCGACGCCGCGACGCAGCAAGCCGTGCGCCGCACGGTGGAACTGGTGGACAAAGGCGAGCTGCGCTGCGCCGAACCGCTCGATGCCGAACAAAGCGGGTGGCAGGTGAACGAATGGGTGAAGAAAGCGGTGATACTCTACTTCCCGATCCAACCCATGCGCAAGATGCAGGCGGGCGAACTGGAATGGTACGACAAGATGGAGCTCAAGCACGGCTACGAGGAGCTGGGCGTGCGGGCGGTACCCCATGCGGTGGCGCGCTACGGCGCCTACATAGCCCCGGGAGCGATTCTGATGCCGTCGTATGTGAACATCGGAGCCTATGTCGACACGGGGACGATGGTCGACACGTGGGCGACGGTGGGCTCCTGCGCCCAGATCGGCAAACACGTCCATCTGTCGGGCGGCGTGGGAATAGGCGGCGTACTGGAACCGGTGCAGGCGGCGCCGGTGATCATCGAAGACAACTGCTTCATCGGCTCGCGCTCGATCGTAGTGGAAGGAGCCCGCGTCTGCCGCGAAGCGGTGCTGGGCTCGAACACCGTCATCACGGGCTCGACGCACATCATCGACGTGACGGGACCCGAACCGGTGACCTACAAAGGCTATGTCCCGCCGCGCGCGGTGGTGGTGCCGGGCAGCTACCGCAAACAATTCCCGGCGGGCGAATACAGCGTAACATGTGCCCTGATTATCGGACAGCGCAAAGAATCGACCGACAAGAAAACATCGCTCAACGACGCACTGCGCGACTTCGGAGTATCAGTATAGGTAAAAAAGTGAAACGTGAAAAGTGAAAGGTGAAAGGTCATTCTGAACGAAGTGAAGAATCTGCTGCACAGCAACACAGATGTTTCACTACGTTCAACATGACAATAGGTACGTCATTGCAACTTTGCGAGTAAGCGAAAGCAAAGACTGCTTGCAGGCTATGCCGAGCGGGAGCAAAGTCAAGCCCTCGAAGAGGGATTAAAGGTTAACTTTGCGATCAAGCGAGAGCAAAGACCGCTTGCGGGCTATGCCGAGCGGGAGCAGATGATGGTGCAAACCGAGTGCAGAGCCAAGCGTTGCTTGAGCTATGCCGAGGTGCCGCCCATCCAAGCCGCAGGCAAGTCAAAAAACCCGCAGGGGTTATTAAAGGTTAACTTTGCGAGTAAGCGAGGGCAGATTATTCACTATTCACTGATTCCAACGCCAGCAACTTCTCCTTGACGGAGAGCCCGGCGGCGTAACCGGTCAATGCCCCGGAAGCCCCGACGACGCGGTGGCAAGGCACGACGATAGCGAGGGGATTGCGGTTGTTGGCCATGCCCACGGCGCGGCATGCCTTGGGCCGCCCGATCTGCGCGGCGATCTGCCCGTAGGTTCGGGTCCGGCCATAGGGAATCTCCCGCAAAGCCGCCCACACCTGCTGCTGGAACGGCGTACCGGCCGGAGCCAGCGGCAGGGAGAATTCGCGCCGCATACCCGCAAAATATTCGCGCAACTCACCGACGGCCTGTCTCAACAAGGGGGTCGAAGCCCCGGCGGAAGCTGCGGGCTCTCCGGCCGCCCCGAACCGGACGGCGGTCACGGCCCTGTCGGAAGCGACGACGGTGAGAGGCCCTACGGGCGTATCGAACCAAACGGAACGCTCCATGACTACAGATGTTCGAGCGTGTAATCGATCATCTTCTGCCGGACATTGTGCGCATCGTCGGGCATCATCGAATGGTTCTGGTCGGGATAGACCATCATGTCGTACTGCTTGCCTGCGCGGTTGAGCGCCCGGGCCATCTCGGCCGTATGCCGGAAGTGGACGTTGTCGTCGGCCATGCCGTGGACGAGCAACAGCCGGGTGCGCCGGTCGTCGAGCAAGCGCGCCAGACGCACGGGCGCATGGTCGTCGTAACCGGCCGCATTGTACTGCGGAAGATTGTTATAGATCTCGGTGTAGATGGTGTCGTAGTAACGCCACGAAGTGACGGGCGCCACGGCGATGGCCATTTTGAAAAGGCCGTGCCCTTTGAGCGCGCAGTTCAACGCCATGAATCCGCCGTAGGACCAACCGTAGATCCCGATCCGGTCGGCATCGACCCACGGCTGGGCCGCCATGTGACGCGCCAGCGACAACTGGTCCTCGGTCTCCAAGGCTCCGAGACGGCCGTAGGTCTGCTTCTTGAACTTCTCGCCGCGGAACCCCGTGCCACGGCCGTCGGCCGAGACGACGATGTAGCCCTTGTCGACCAACGCATCCTCCCAGTCGAGCGACCAACGGTCGGCGACGGTCTGCGAACCGGGCCCGGAATACTGCGTCAACAAGACCGGATACCGCTGCGAAGGATCGAAGCCCCGCGGCTTAAGGATATAGGCGTTGAGCGTGTCGCCGCGCTCGGTGACGAAGGTGAAAAACTCCTTTGCGGGCTGCTGCGCGGCGGCCAGCTCGGCCCGCAAGTCGTCGTTGGTCTCCAACGTGCGCACGGCGGCCCCGTCGCCGGTGCGGATCTCCACCCGGTTGGGGGTCGCGGCCGACGAGAAAGTAGAGATATAATACTTCATCCCCTTGCTGGGGGCGATGGCGTAATAACCCTCGTCGGGGGTCAGGCGGCGCTTGTCCTTGCCGTTGAGCGCCACGCTGTAGAGGTTGCGGCGCAAGGGCGAAGTCTCGGTCGAGAGGTACCACACCCGTTTGGGCGTGACGCCGACCACCTCGGTCACCTCCCACGGCCCTTTGGTCACCTGCGCGATCAGCCCGCTGCGGACACCGTAGAGGTAGAGGTGCATGAAACCCGTATGGCTCTCCTGCCGCACGAGGAAACGCTCCTTGTCGATGAACGTAACAGTCTTGTCGTCGACGCGCTCGACATACTGCTGGGCGCGCTCCTCGTAGATGGTCCGCTGAGCACCGTGGGGCTCGCACAACTGCACCTCGAAGGTATTCTGCCGCCGGTTGATGCGGTGGTACCACAACCGCCCGTCGGGCGCGAAGCCGATGCGGGGCAGGTACTGGTCGCTCTCGGAACCGGTGTCGATCCGCTCGCGGCCGCCGGAAGCGAGGTCGACGACGAAGAGCTGCACCTTGGAATTGACCTCCCCGGCCTTGGGATACTTGAACGAAACGGACTCATCGCCTGACTTGCCGTCGAAACGCATCATCTGCGCCGAGGGGACCTCGCGCTCGTCGAAACGCAGATAAGCCAGCTTGCTCCCGTCGGGCGAAAAGGCATAGGCCTGCGTCAGGCCGAACTCCTCCTCGTAGACCCAATCGGTCGTACCGTTGATGACGGCGTTCCACTCGCCGTCGGAAGTCAGGCGCCGGGTTTTGCGCGAAGCGATGTCGTAGAGGTAGAGGTCGTTGCGGTCGGAATAGACGATCGACCTGCCGTCGGGCGAAAACGACGCGTCGCGCGGAGCGGCGGCCTCGGCAAGCACGGGCTGCAACGCCCGGCCGTCGAAGAGCCAATATCGGGTCGTATAGGAATGGCGGTAGATGGGCGTGCGTCCCGAAGCGATGAGCACGCTGCGATCGTCGGGCGAAAACGCGTAGTCGGCAATCCCTGACACGAGAGGCTCGGGCAAGAGCTTCTGGCCGGGACCGGCCGTGGCATAGGCATAACGGACGATGTTGTTCTGCTCGATGACGGTGTAATGCTCGCCGTCGCTCATCGAACGGATGCCGCCGACGCGCCGGTTCATAGCCCGCAGCCGGGCGATCCGGTCGTACTCGCCGCGAGCCTGCGCCGCACCCAGCAAACACACGCCCAACAGGAAAAGAAAGAACTTTCGCAACATTACACCTCCTTAGTATCGAACCCGTAACCGAGCCGCTTGCCGGTCACGAACTTCGAATTGTCCATCTTGGTATTGAACTGGTCGACCGTCACCCGGGCCTGCGTCTCGTAGGGCGGGGTGAGCAGATCGAACCCGAGGGCGAAAGCGACGGCCTCCTCGAGCACCGTCACCAAGGCGTCGCGGCCGATCTCGGCCTGCCCGAAATCGCCGGCCCGCAACGAAGTCTGCCCCTTGCCCTCGACGAAATAACGCCGCTCGCGGTTGATGAAGAGCCGCCCGATGAGGTAACCCTCGTCGGCATTGCGGTTGAACTTGAACGAATCCGACAGGAAATTGTAGATGTTGACCACGCCGCAATAAGCGTTCTCGGCATTGCCCGCCACGTAGGGGGTCTGCCGCACGGGATGCGCGGCGTCGAAGTCGAAGACATCGGTGTGCATCTGGAAGATCAGCACGTCGTTGGCCACCTGCAACTGCGCCTCGAACTTGCCGCGGTCGCGGTACTCGATGCGCACGCGGCGGTCCAGACGCCCGTCGAGCTGGTCGTCCAACTCCGAAGCCATCTCCAGAAGGGTCTCCTTCAAGAGGTTGAAAACCGAGAACGTATGGTCGAAGACCTGCTGCTTGAGGGTCGACTTCCGGATCACGGTGTCGAGAATCCGCGCTCTGAGCGGGGTTGTATCCATATCCATCTGTTTGTTGCCGGTGCTGCGCCGCGGAACAACCGCGGCAGCGCCCGGACTATTTGATTCGTATTTCGAGCCCCTGACCGAGCCGGGCGTCCTTCTTCAGGCCGTTGAGTTTCTCGAGCGACCGCGAACGGATGCCGTAGGACTGGGCCACGGCCCACGAAGTCTCGCCCTCGCGGCAGATATGATGCCGCGCATTGCCCTGCCAAGCGGTTTTCTTGCGCTCGATGAAGACCACCTCGCCCTGCGCAGGCTGCACGCGGCGCTTGACGTCGTTGAACTTGCGCAGATTGCCCGCCGAGAGCCGGAACTTGCGCCCGATGTTCTCGAACGTATCGTTCTCCTTGGCGAGGATGTAATGCACGCCGTTGGTGGTGTAGACGTTGTAGCCCTCGTGGGCGTTGATCGTCACCCGGTAATTGTCCGGGTCGATCAGATACCCCCCGACCGCCAGCCGCTCGGCGTCGCTGTAGGAAGTGCGCTCGATCTCCTCGAGCGACTTGCCGCGGCGGTGGTCCGCATAGGCCCGCTCGCCCTGCGGGCGGTCGAGCAGGTAGAGCTTCATGCTCTCGATGAGCCGCACGAGCCGCTGCGCATAATCGGGAGCCGTGGCGTAACCGGCGGCCTTGAGCCCGCGCGCCCAACTCTTGTAGTCGGTCGACGAATAGGCGAAGAGCGAATCGTAGCGCGGCTGCGTATCGAGGAAAACGGCATGGTCGTGGTACGACGCCTCGACCGACTCGTAGGCCCGGAAACATTCGTCCGGGGCGTCGTCGTCGTGGAAGACGCGCGGACCCGTCCAATTGCGCTTGCACTTGATGCCGAAGTGGTTGTTCGATTCGACCGACAGACGGCTGTTGCCGCTGTCCGACTCGAGGATGCCCTGCGCCATGGTGATGCTGGCCGGGATGCCGTAGCGCTCCATGTGGGCCACGGCGATCGACTTGTAGCGCTCGACGTACTCCTCGCGCGTCTGGCGGGTGCGGCGGGTCTGCGCGGCGGCCGGAGCCGACGCCAGCAGCATGATTCCGCCCAACAGTATTGCAGTTCTGGAAAAAATCATTATCTTTGTTTTGGGTTTGCCCAACAAAGGTATAACTTTTCGACGAAACTGCAATAACGGAACTGCAATATAAACCCTGCTGAAACTATGTTTACCCAAAACGCGAACGCGATTTTCAACCGCTCGATCGACGACTATCACCGTTTCGACGACGTGGATCACCCGATCGAAAATCCCTACGAAAAGGGTACGCTCGACCATCTGCTCTACCACAAGAACTGGATCGACACGGTGCAGTGGCATCTCGAAGACATCATCCGCAACCCGGAGATCGACCCCGTCGAAGCGCTGGCCATCAAACGCCGCATCGACCGCTCGAACCAAGACCGCACCGACATGGTGGAATATGTCGATTCCTACCTGATGGACAAATACGCATCGGTGGCCCCGGCGCCCGGCGCCCGGCTCAACACCGAGACCCCGGCATGGGCCGTCGACCGGCTCTCGATTCTGGCGCTCAAGATCTACCACATGGAGCAGGAGACCCGCCGCACCGATGTCGGCGACGCCCACCGCGACGCCTGCCGCCGCAAGCTGGAAGTGCTGCTGACCCAGCAGGCCGACCTGTCGCAGGCCATCGAAGAGCTGATCGAAGACATCGAAGCGGGCCGCAAGTACATGAAGACCTACAAACAGATGAAGATGTACAACGACCCGGCGCTCAACCCGGTGCTCTATGGCAAAAAATAAACAGCCTCTGCCGCGGCATCTGCTGGTGATCCGCACCTCGGCCATGGGCGATGTGGCCATGCTGCCGCATGCCCTGCGCGCCCTGCGTGCGGCCTACCCCCGGCTGCGGATCACGGTAGCCACGCCCCGTCTGCTGAGGCCCTTCTTCGAGGGGCTGGACGTCGATTTTCTGGAAGTCGACACCAAGGGCAAGCACCATTCGCTGCTGAGGATGTGGCAGGTGGCGCGCGAAGCCTGCCGGCTGGGGATCGATGCCGTAGCCGACGTCCACGGCGTCATGCGCTCCGAAGCGTTCCGCCATCTGATGTGGCTGCGCGGCGTGCCGGTGGCGCACATCGACAAAGAACACTCCGAGAAACGCCACTTCATCCGCCAAGGGGGCGCCGAAGCGGCCCCTCTGCGCCACACGGTGCTGCGCTACTGCGACGTGTTCCGGCAGCTGGGATTCGAGTTCGACGACCCGAAGCCCGCCGTACGGAGCCAGCGCCCCAACCCGATGGGCCCCAAGCAAGGCCGCTGGATCGGCTTCGCCCCCTTCTCGGCCCAGCAAGGCAAGACCTACCCCGACGACCTGAGCCGCGAAGCGGTGCGGCTGCTTGCGGCGCGCTGCCAGCGGCTGTTCATCCACAGCGGAGGCGGAGCGGAAGAAGCCTTCGCCGCCGAAATGGAACGCACGTACCCCAATGTCACGGCCCTTTACGGCAAAGTAGCGTTGAGCGACGAGATGAATCTGATCGCCCATCTGGACTGCGTGGTGTCGATGGATTCGCTGGTCATGCACCTCGCATCGCTGGTCGCCACGCCCGTCGTGTCGGTGTGGGGCGCCACCCACCCCGGGCTGGGATTCTTGGGCTGGGGCTGCGACCCGCGCATGGTGCTGCAAGCCGACCTGCCGTGCCGCCCCTGCTCGGTCTACGGTGCCAAACCCTGCCGCTTCGGCGACTACCGGTGCCTGCGCGCCGTGACGCCGCAGATGATCGCCGACAAAGTAGACGAAGCCATCGGGAAGCAGTAATTTATTGATACGCCGCACACCAAAAGACCGGAGCTGCTCCTTGCGAGCAGCTCCGGTCTTCGTTTCGCACGCAAGGGCAAGGCAGCCTATTTCGCGAACTTGCCCCGTATGTATTCGTCGATCGCCTTGGCCGCCGTGCGTCCGGCACCCATAGCGAGGATGACCGTGGCGGCCCCCGTCACGGCATCGCCGCCGGCGAAGACGCCCTCGCGAGCCGTGGCACCGGCCGCATCGGCCGTGATGCAGCCGCGGCGGTCGGTCGCCAGCCCCGGAGTGGTAGCCGCCAGCAGCGGATTGGGCGAAGTGCCCAACGCCATGATCGCCACGTCGCACTCGATGTCGAACTCCGAACCGGGCTTCTCCACGGGCGACCGGCGGCCGCTCTGGTCGGGCTCGCCGAGCTCCATCTCCACGCAGCGCATGCCGCGCACCCAACCGTCGTCGGTGCCCAGAATCTCCACCGGATTGGTCAGCATCCGGAAACGGATGCCCTCCTCCTTGGCATGGTGGACCTCCTCGGCGCGGGCCGGAAGTTCCTTTTCGCTGCGGCGGTAGACGATCGTCGCCTCGGCCCCCAAGCGGCGGGCCGTACGCACGGCATCCATCGCCACATTGCCGCCGCCCACAACCACCACGCGCTTGCCCACGTAGATGGGCGTGTCGTACTCCTCGTCGTAGGCGCGCATCAGATTGGCCCGGGTCAGAAATTCGTTGGCCGAGACCACGCCGTTGAGATTCTCGCCGGGGATGCCCATGAAACGCGGCAGACCGGCGCCCGAACCGATGAAGACGGCATCGTAACCCTCTTCGTCGAGCAGCGAATCGACGGTCAGGGTCCGCCCCACGATGACGTCGGTCTCGATCTCCACGCCCGACCGGCGCACCTCGTCGATTTCGCGCGCCACGATCGTCTCCTTGGGCAGGCGGAACTCGGGGATGCCGTAGACCAACACCCCGCCCACCTTGTGCAGCGCCTCGAAAATCTTCACCTCGTAACCCATCTTGGCCAAGTCGCTCGCACAAGCCAATCCGGCAGGACCGCTCCCCACGACAGCCACGCGACGGCCGTTGCGGGGCGGCAGGTCGGCGGCGGCAGGCTTCTGCGCCAACTTCCAATCGCCGACGAAACGCTCCAACTTGCCGATGGCCACGGGCTCGCCCTTGATGCCCAACACGCACGAACCCTCGCACTGGGTCTCCTGCGGACATACGCGGCCGCAAATCGAGGGCAGCGAGCTGTCGCGGGCGATGACGGCGGCCGCAGCGGGCAGGTCGCCCCGATGCAGAGCGTCGATAAATTCGGGAATCCGGACGCCGACGGGGCAAGCGGCGACGCACCGGGGATTCTTGCAATTCAGACAACGCGACGCTTCGAGCGTCGCCTCGTCGAGGTTGTAGCCGTAGCAGACCTCCTCGAAGTTGGTCGCACGGCGTGCCGGGTCTTGTTCGCGCACGGGAACGCGCGGTATTCTGTTTGCCATAGCTATTTGTCCAATCCGATTCTACACTGATGTCCGGCGGCACGCTCGGCGGCGATGGCTGCGGCGCGCTGCTCCTGCGAACGATACATGCCCTGACGGCGCATGGCCTCGTCGAAATCGACCTCGTGGGCGTCGAACTCGGGTCCGTCGACGCAAGTGAAGCGCGTACGCCCGCCCACGCTCACGCGGCAGGCGCCGCACATGCCGGTGCCGTCGACCATCAAGGCGTTGAGCGACACGGTGGTTTTAAGGTCGTATTTCTTGGTTGTCAGCGCCACGAATTTCATCATGATCATGGGCCCGATGGCTATGCACTCATCGTAGCGGCGGCCCTCGGCGATCAACTTTTCGAGCAACTGGGTGACAAGCCCCTTGAACCCCTCGGAACCATCGTCCGTAGCGATATAAAGATTCTTGGCCACGGCCCGCATCTCCTCGGCATAAATCAACATCTCCTTGTTCTTGGCCCCGATGATGACATCGACCTCGATGCCATGCTCGTGCAGCCACTTGACCTGCGGATAGACCGGAGCCGTACCGACCCCGCCGCCGATGAAGATATAACGCCGCCCGCGCAACTCCTCGGGCGACAGCCGCACGAACTCCGACGGGTGGCCGAGCGGCCCGGCGAAATCGGCCAGCGCCTCGCCGACCTCCAGCGCGCAGATCTTGCGCGTCGAAACACCGATGGCCTGCGTGACGATGGTCACGCTGCCTGCCTTCGCATCGAAGTCGGCGACGGTGAGCGGAATCCGCTCGCCGCGCTCGTCGGCCCGCACGATGACGAACTGCCCGGGCAGCGCCGAAGCCGCCACGCGCGGGGCGAGGATTTTCATGAGCCAGATGCCTTCGGCCAGACACCGCTTTTCGAGAATGGGATACATCTATTTATTCTGTGTTTGGGATTCAATCTTCGATGATCGCCGTCATACGCACCCGCCGCATGGGACGCACCGGGTCGTTGGTGACGAGTATCAGGTGGTCGGTCAGCAAACCGTACTCCTGCGCCGAGGGATCGAGCGCGAGCTCCACCCGGAAAGTGCCGCCGGGAGCGATTCTGCACCCCGGAGCCACCCCCACCCCGATCCGGCCGCTATGCTCCACCGCACGGACGATCAACACGCCGCGGCCCTCGTTGGAAAGGGTGAAATACTTGCGCACGACGGGCCCCGAATGCTTCACGGAACCGAACTTGACGATCTGGTCGCTTGTTTTGGCCTGCGGGGCCTTTGCGGAAGTCATCGCCGCAGGGTCGTCGGTCCCGATGCCGTGCGCGACGAGCGTCAGCTCGCTGCGGCGCCCGTCGACCCACACCTCGAACGCATCGCGCACCGTACCGTACCGGGGTGCATCGGCGGGAATCTCGTAGCGGAAATCGATCTGCCCCTGCCCGCCGGGCGCGACCGACCGCGGATAATCGACCGACAACAAGCCGCTGGAGGTCCGGGGCCGGAGCTCCAACCGCAACGGCCGGTCCGAAGTATTCGCATAACCGATCGTCATCTGCTTCGACCGCCCCTGATATATATAGGTAAAGGCGCAGAGCGTCCCGTCGAACCGGAGCCCGGCACCCGCCTCGAAAGGAAAAAGCTCCTCGATGCTTTTCTGCCGGGCAACGACGCTGCCCGAGACGGTGAGCGACGCGATTTTCTTCCGCTCGGACGAATAGACCCCCAACGACCGCGAGAAAGCCCCCGGACGGTTCATCGGATCGTAGGTGACGATCACCCGCGTGGAATCGCCGGGCAGGACGGGCCTGCGCGAAAACTCCGGAACGGTGCACCCGCATGTGGCGACGACATCGGCCACCACCACCGGCACACGCCCCCGGTTGACTCCCGTGAAGGTATGGCTCACCCGTCCGCCGCTCTCCTCGATGGAACCGAAATCCCACTCGGCGGGCGCGAACACCAACTGGGCGCAGGCGGGAGCCGCGCAACCCAGCAACAAGACTGAGAACCATATCCGCTTTGTCAAATTCATCGTCGCAATCGGCTTCGGACATGCAAAGGTACATTTTTTACGAAAATTTCGCACAATAATTTTGCGGGAATGAAAATTTGCTATATATTTGCACTCCGAAACGATGATGAATCGTTCCGAAAGCCTGAATAGCTCAGTTGGTTAGAGCACATGACTGTTAATCATGGGGTCCTAGGTTCAAGTCCTTGTTCAGGCGCAGATGTGCGAGGGTTGCACGAGGTTCTTTCAAAACGGGGAGGTGATTCGGGAAAGACCGGGCCGGAATATCGGCGGCGGATCCGAATCCGCGGACAAAATTTCCGGTCGGAAATTTGGAGTTCGCGAAAAATGAATTACCTTTGCAGTCCCGAGCCATTTTTAGGGGAGCTTAGCTCAGCTGGTTCAGAGCGTCTGCCTTACAAGCAGAGGGTCGGGGGTTCGAATCCCTCAGCTCCCACGAAACTATCGACAAAACCGATTGATATGAATCAATCGGTTTTTTTATGTCCAGACCTCCCGGAAAGAGGACAAGCGACACCCGCCGCAAAAAACGAAATCCTGCTAATCCGGACCACAACAAACATAGAATTTGTTTCGCAGCTCTTCTTTTCTTGGAAAGAATCGCTGCCGGAAAACGAAGCCGATCACATCTGCGCCGTCGTACATCGCATCATTCTACAACACGTCAAACAACAAACAGCTCAGGCCTGTATCAGCGAAACCCAAAGAATCGTAGAGAGAGCCATTCGCAGAAAAAACCGCAAAATTCTTTAAAGTGTTTTAAACATTTTAAAGAATTTCATTACATTTGCAGGCACACAAATACGATTCGTACGCTTTACAGTACGAACGGTACTGCAATTCCGTTTTTCGGATTTCAGGCTGCATTTCAATGACACCGATACATTAGACGTGCACAAAAACATAATCGACATGATAGAATCTCCGCCTAAAATACGCAAAGAAGATTTCGACAAAGCGCTCCGCCTGAGCTGCGATTCGAGAATTGCCGATATTGTCAATAAAGTCAACAAACAATATCAATATTGGACGGATGTCAAATATAAACCTCTTCCCGACAAAGTATCCGCGCAGGATTTATGGGCTTGCGTCAAACTGTCGCGCATGTTCGCCAAAACATTGCAAATAGGCAATTACCGGTTCAAATTATATGTGACCGACTACATGCAGCAGCTGTGTCATGAATTCGACATGAATTTAGGCGGATATTTAGGGACACAAAGTTTCATTCCCGACGCAGACAAGAACCGCTATCTGATCAGCTCCAACATGGAGGAAGCCATTGCTTCGAGCCAAATGGAAGGAGCCGCCACCACACGCAAAATTGCAAAAGACATGTTGCGGAAGTCCGTTTCTCCACGAACGCGCGGAGAACAGATGATTCATAACAACTATGAAACAATCCGTTTCATTCTTCAACATAAAAACGAGGAATTCACAAAAAAAACATTGCTGCATATCCACCAACTGATGACCTACAAAACGTTGGACGACAGCAATGATGAAGGCCGATTCCGCACGGACAACAATGTGGTCGTCGAAGACGGCATCACTCACGAGACAATCCACACTCCGCCCGACTGCAGCGAAATCGAGGGATTGATCGAAAGCGTATGCAAACTTTTCGACGAAGAGGATTTCAATGGCGTATTCATCCATCCCATCGTCAAAGGAATCATCATCCATTTCCTCATAGCATTCATCCATCCGTTCGTAGACGGGAACGGACGTACGGCCCGTGCCGTATTCTATTGGTACATGCTTCGCAAAGGATACTGGCTGACAGAATACCTCTCCATTTCCCGCATCATCAGCCGAAACAAACGCCAATACGAAAAAGCTTATCTGTATACGGAATGCGACGAGAACGATTTGGGCTATTTCATAGCCTATCATCTGCAAGCCGTCAGCTTGGCCTACAATGAACTTCGCCGATACATCCAACGAAAGATAGACGAGCAACAGCAGACCTCCGATTTCTTGAAATTAGGCAACATAAACGCACGTCAGGCGCAAATCATCAAATGGTACAACGACTCTCCCAACCTGTCGTTCTCCGTCAAGGAGATTCAAACACGCATGAATGTATCTTACCCCACAGCAAAAGGGGATTTAGAAGGTCTTGTAAAACTGGGTTATGCCAACATCGTGCCTGTTAATAAGGTAAAAAGCATATACATAAGGAGCGAAAAATTCAAGGAGCTGATAGACTAAACATTAAAATTTCTTTAAAGTTTTTGAAAAACTTTAAAGAAATTTATTCAACGAAGCAGCAAAATATCACTCCAATAGAGCACGCACAAGGAGAGAGAAATCTCCACACGTATATTTACTACGAACGGACAAAAAAAGATCTAAAATGAACCGATCGTTTGCAGCGATGATTTATTTATCATATATTTGCATCGGAAAACGCGAAGGGAGCATAGCTCAGTTGGTTTAGAGCGCCTGCTCGACAAGCAGGAGGTCTGCGGTTCAAATCCGCATGTTCCCACAACAAGCCCCAAGCCCGTACGCCCGGATGCGTACGATGCAAGAAATGCCAGACACACAAGCCGCCCTTTCGGGCGGCTTTTCTCGTATCGGGGAGGGGTATCGGCCCGGAGCTGCCTTTATGCCGGGCGGCCGGAGCGGTCCGCACACCCATGAATGCCTGCCGGTTTCCGGCGCATGGAGATTCTCCGACTATACGGCCAGAGCGTCGATTTCCCGCTGCAAGGCGTCGAGGAAACGGGCGGCATGCGCTCCGTCCATCTGCGTGTGGTGGAACTGGAACGAGACGGCGAGCGTCGTACGAAAAAACCGCCGCCTGTATTTGCCCCAAATCATAAACGGATTGTTGAACACACCGCTGTACATGCCTACGGCGCCGTCTATTTCATATTGCGCGAGAGCCGAAGTGCCGATGACCATGCTTTCGGGCAGGTCGTGGTTCTCGCACGTCTGGGCCACCTGCCGGGTGAGCCGCAGATAGTCATCGTTGAACTGCCGCAGGTCGGTCGAAAAGGGGACGTCGCACGAGCTGACCTCGCCCCGGCGGTCGGCGACGATGGTATTCACGGCAATCGAATCGTACTGCATCAACTTGCCGCCCACAGGCAGCAGATAGAATTCCTTGATGCCGCTGGCGGCCCGGCCGATACACCAGCACATCAGCATATTGAACTTCAGACCTCTTTTCCGGGCAATCCGGACCAGCCGCGACACGTCGAGCGTCCGGAAAAACGTGACCATCGGCATAGGAGCCTGCATCCACATTTCAAAGGCATAGGCCCGCGTTGTCTCGCGGGGATTCACTTCTTTCATCGCATGCTTGTATTATATGGTGAGCTGAAAATCGGACGCAACGGCCCGAATCATGGGCTCCGGAACGCCTTGGTCCGCAGCCATTGCAGGCCAGCGGGCGGCAGTGTCGCATATCCGGTCGATGATCTGCCCGGCGTTCTTGATGTTGTTCCGCGCCGCGCACTCCAGCAAGTCCTTGCGGGCAATGCCGTCGAACTTGCCGTTGACCGACATCTGATGCGCGGCCGTCCAGCCGCCGTTCGGGTTATAGGCATATCCTATGTCATAGGCGGGAGACAAATGCCACACGCCGTCCTCGCCCATCAGAAACGAGATGTTTTTCGTGTGATCGTCCTGATTGCGGACCACCACGTTGAAAACCATCCGCCGGAACATCTCCTGCGCATCGGAATAAGGCAGCCGCAGCGCGCGCATGACGTTGAACGCCTGCTCGTAGGAATAGGCGCGGGGCAAATCGTAGTCGTAGTGCGCAATGCCGCACAAGGTCTGCATATGGATCTTTCTGCCGTCCCGGCGGTCGAAACGCTCGGTCAGGAAATGCGCACGGCCGTTCTCCTCGATCAGCGCACAAGCCGACATCTCGATGCCGCAATCCCCGGCCAGCCGCGAGAACGAGAATTCGAGCCGCCCGTAGTTTTCGGTCTCCCGGAATCCGGCCTGCGCCGAGACGCCGTCCAGCTTGATCAGGTAGTAACCGAATCCCTCCGGCGCTTCGACCTGCCCCGAACGGATCTCGCCGGTCGCCGGGTTGTAAGCGATGAGCGCCTTGGCCCGCTGCCCTCCGGCCGACGTGCCGAGCCGCAGGATTTCGGCGATCGCAGCTTTTTTGTCGTCGTTCAGGTTGACCCCGAAATCCGCTTTTTTGCAGAGCGCATCCCGCGCGACGTCGATCAGCGAATCGATTTCGATTTTGAGTTCGGAACCATAAGGCGTATCGACGGTCGGCTCGAACTCCAGCGCGCCCATGCAGCGTTTTCCGAGGAAACAGAGTGTCTCGACAGGATTTCCGCTCGTCCTGCCTGTCAGCGCCAGCCACTGGTCGAACAGCGCGCGGCCGTAGGTGTCGGGCAGCGAATCGGCCAGCAGACCGGGCAACCCTTGGAAAGTCCTGCCCCGAAGATCGCCGAACGAATAGACGCGCCCCGGCTCAACAGGCATCATCAGAGGCGAGGGTTCCAACCCTTTGCCCGCAAAAACCCTGTCGTACTCGAAGTGCGCGATTCCATACCGGTCGTCCCAGCGGAATATCCCGACCGGAAGACCGAACATGTTCACCTTGGCGACGTCTACCATTCCGACTTCTCCTTTTTCGTGTTATCCAAATGCCCTGCGGCCCGTTTGCGGGCTTTCTGCTGCGCCGAACTGACAAGTTCGTAATATTGGGCCGGGCTCAGCGGCTCCTCGTCCACCAGCTGTTGGAAAACATCGAGTTTCCCCAGCGTCCGCAGCAACCGCAGCAGCGAATCGAACGAGCCTATTTCCCCACCCTCGATCTTCTTCAGCGTGGAAAGCGACACGCCGGACGATTCGGCCAGACTGCTCTGGGTGATGTTCCGCCGCAGCCGGATATCTTTCAGCTTGCTGCCGATCCTTTGCAGAATCACGCTATCAGGAAGCGTATAGACGTTCTCCATAACAGTCGAGAATTAAACTATTACATGGCAAAAATAGCCATAATATTTCAATTTGCAACTATTAACACAATAATCGCGCCGATACAATAAAGGCCTCCGCCCCTGTGATACCCGGCCGCAGTCCGGGCCGAATATCGGCTGTCCCGCATCCCGAAGCACCTTTCGCAAGCCCGGGACGCAGGGGCTACATCCGCTTGACGGAAGCGCTGATAACCAGTTGCGCAGGCAGTTCGATAGAAGCATTGGCATCCGACTGCCCGTCGATTTTCTCCATCAGAATCTTGATAGCCAGCGTCCCCATGTTGTTGATGGGCTGGCTGACATGGGTGATGGCCGGGTCGAGCAGATCGAGATAGGACGAATTGTCGAACGACACGAGCGAAATGTCGTCGGGTACGCGCAGGCCCGATTCGCGCACCGCCTTGATGGCTCCGAGCAGAATGGTGTTGCTCATGGCGAAAATCGCCGTAGGCTGCGCCCCCGAGTTGAGGGCCAGCTTGGTCTCCAGATAACCGTTGTCCACCGAGAAGCTCGCGCCCCGCACCATCGCCCGGTCGGCAAGCCCCGACTCTTTCAGCACATCCAGATAGCCCCGGACCCGGTCTTTCACGGGCGACGACTGCAAATTGCCGCGGACACACAGGATGTCGCGGTGACCGCAGGCCACCAAGTAGCGCACCGCTTCCACACTGCCGCGGTAGTTGTCGGTGCAGACGTACGAAAGTTCCGAATTGTCGTAGTGGCGGTCGATAAGCACCACCGGCGTGGCGGCGTTCACGCTTTCGAGCAGCGAGGGGTCGTTGCCGCACGGCACCACGATGATTCCGTCGACCTTGTGCGACAGCAGCGAGCGGATGCCCGCCTGTTCGTCGGCTTCGCTTTCGACCGAATCGACAATGATGATGGTGTAGCCCAAACGTTTGGCCTCGGCCGTCACCACCGACGCGATCATGGCGAAATAGGGGTTTTCGATACACGGCACCACCAGCCCGATGGTGTGCGTACGGTTCGTGCGCAAACCTTTGGCCAGCAGGCTCGGGGTATAGCCGCAGCGTTTGGCTTCCGATTCGATCAGCGCAATGGTCTTGGCGCTGATGCGGTAGTCGGCGGCCTGTCCGCTCAGCACCCGCGACACGGTCGATATGGAGAAGCCCGTACGTTGCGAAAGGCTGATGATCGTCTCTTTTTTCATACCCGGTTCCATATTATATGCACTTTGGGTTCGGCCGGTGTTTCCGGTTCCCGGATGCCGGGACGGCCGCACTCCCGAGCGCACAACTTATCCGCCTGATTCTTAGTATTCCACCACAAAATTAGCAATTTTTCCATCAAAAACCGCGACTTTTTGTTGCACTTCTGAAAATTATGAATATATTTGCACAAACGTTTGCGCTGACTGGCTGAAAGGATACGGAAGATTTACCCGGCCCCCACAGCCGAAAAATCGGACCGAACGAACCATGCCGCAACCCGAAAGCTACGCACGACAAAAACCTTAAAATCTCCACAACCATGAATAAAATAGTCGTTTTGGGCAGTTCCAATACCGATCTGGTGGTTCGCACCGACCGCATGCCGCTGCCCGGCGAAACCCTGCTCGGCGACCGTTTCATGATGACGGCCGGGGGCAAGGGCGCCAATCAGGCCGTGGCGGTCGCACGCCTCGGCGACGGGGTGACCTTCATAGCCAAGGTCGGCCGCGACATGTTCGGCGACAACGCCGTAGCGGGCTACGAAAAAGAGGGCATCGACACCCGCACCATCCTGCGCGACGACACCGCCCCCTCGGGCATCGCGCTGATTACGGTCGACGCGCAGGCCGAAAACAGCATTGTCGTGGTGCCCGGCGCCAACAATAACCTCTCGACAGCCGACGTCGATGCCCTGCGCGATAAGATCGAATCGGCGCAATATCTTCTCATGCAGCTCGAAACGCCCGTCGCGGTGGTCGCCTACGCCGCCGAAACCGCCCGCCGGGCAGGGGTAAAGGTGATTCTCAACCCTGCGCCCGCCGCCGAACTGCCGGCCGAACTGCTCGACGGACTATATATGATCACCCCCAACCGCACCGAAGCGCAGATGCTCACAGGCATCGAAATCTCCGACTGGGAGAGCGCCGAGCAGGCCGCGCAAGCGCTGATCGGCAAGGGTGTGCAGCACGTCGTGCTCACCCTCGGGTCGCAGGGCGCACTGGTCTGCGACGGCCGTTCGTTCGAGCGCATCCCCGCTCTGAAAGTCAAGGCTGTCGACACGACCGCCGCAGGCGACACCTTCAACGGCGCCATGTGCGTGGCCCTTTCCGAGGGCGCTTCGCTCTCCGACGCCGTACGCTTCGCTTCGCGGGCTTCGGCCATCGCCGTTACCCGGCTGGGCGCACAGGCGTCGATCCCCTACCGCAAGGAACTCGACGGCAACTGACCTTTCGCAAGCCGACCGCCAAGCCGAAGCAAGAGAAAACACCGCATGAAACGAAACCTTAAACCAACCGCCTTATGACGCACTTTTTACACCGAGTTCTCGCCGCAGGCATCGCGCTGCTGAGCGCGCTGCCCTTGTCGGCCCAAAACCGCACGGTGACAGGTACGGTCACCGACGCCCGCAGCGGCGAGCCCCTCATCGGGGTGACGGTCACGGTCAAGCATACCACACGGGGCATGACGACCGATGCCGACGGAGTTTATACGCTGCAAGTCCCCTCCGATCTTCCGGGGGGGGGGAGTGTTAATATTCAGCTATTTAGGCTATAACACCATCGAAGAGCCGGTCGGCACGCGCACGTCCATCGACGTGCAGCTGACCGAAGAAGCCCGGTCGCTCGACGCCGTGGTGGTCATCGGCTACGGCACCGCCACCAAAAAAGAACTCACAGGCTCCGTTGCCAGCCTCGGCAGCGAGGAGATGAACACCGGTTCGTTCACCTCTGCGGCCGGGCTGCTCCAAGGCAAGGTGGCGGGTCTGAACGTCACCAATCCCAGCGGCGGCGATCCGAGCGCTTCGTTCGAGATCATGCTCCGCGGCACCAACACCCTTGCTGCCGGGCAGGGTCCGCTGGTCATCATCGACGGCGTCGTGGGCGCCGACATCCGCAACATCAACTTTCAGGAAGTCGAAAGCATCGACGTGCTCAAGGACGGTTCAGCCGCCGCCATCTACGGTACGCGCGGCACCAACGGCGTGGTCATCATCACCACCAAGCGCGCCAGCAAGGGTTCCACGTCGGTCGAATACGACGGGCAGGTGAGCGTCCAGTCCATCCTCAACCGCGCCAAGCCCATGTCGGCCCGGGAGTTCGAGTACACCATCAACAACTATGCTCCGTCGAACGCCGGGTCGCTCTACGGCTACAGCACCGACTGGTTCGACGAAATCACCCGCACACCCATCAGCCACAAGCACAGCATCGCCCTCTCGGGCGGTTCGGAGAGCTTCTCCCACCGCACCATCCTCAACGTCGAGCAGAACCAAGGCGTGCAGCGGCGCAACAAGGCCAACAAATACATGTTCAAGACCAACATCCGCCAGTCGGTGCTCGACGGGTGGGTGGATCTCGACTACAACGCTTTCTATGTACGGCGCGACGCCCAGCCCGCCAACTACGACGCGTTCCGGCAGGCATTCTTCCACAACCCCACCGAACCCGTCTACGACCCCGCCAACAAGGAAGCGGGCGGTTACAGCCGCACCATCGGCATGGACTACTTCAACCCCGTGGCCATGGTCAACGAGCGGACCGAAAACACGACGTCGGACGACTTCGGCGCAAACGTTCGCGCATCGCTCAACATCCTGCCCGTCAAAGGGCTCAAATGGGACAATTTCTTCGCCTACAACGCACAGCGCTACGAGTCGCGCACCTATTCGACGCGCTACTACCCCTCGCTCATAGGCACCGACGGCCGCGCCTCGATCTACAATTCCTACAGCAACGACATCCAGTGGGAGAGCACGCTCAACTACATCCGTTCGTTCGGACGTCATAATTTGCAGGTGCTTCTGGGCTACACCTACCAGTGGGGCATGAACCGTTATTCCGAAATGTCCAACGAGGGCTTCGACAACGACCTCTTCGGCACCGACAACATCGGGGCGGGATCCGCGCTCCAGCAGGGTACGGCCGGCATGGAATCCCACAAGGAAGCCAACAAGTACATCGCGTTCTTCGGCCGCGTCATGTATAATTACGACGACCGCTATCTGGTGTCGGCTTCGCTCCGGCGCGACGGTTCGTCGCGCTTCGGCGCCGACCACAAGTGGGGCTGGTTCCCCGCCGTGTCGGCGGGCTGGCGTCTGTCGAACGAAGCGTTCCTGCGCGACGTCGAGTGGCTCGACGAGCTGAAGATCCGCGCAGGCTACGGCGTCACCGGCAATCAGGACTTCGACAACTACCGCTCGCTGCTCCTGATGCGCGCCAAGGGCTATTTCTACAACAACGGCAAGTGGCAGAGCACCTATTCGCCCAAGAGCAACGCCAACCCCGATCTGGGTTGGGAGAAAAAAGCCGAATGGAACGTCGGCATCGACTTCTCGTTCTTCAAGGGGCGTCTGTCGGGCGCCGTCGACTATTACTCGCGCCGCACGACCGACCTGCTCTACGAATACGACGTGCCCGTCCCGCCCTACGCCTACAACGTCTTCTTCACCAACGTCGGCGAGGTCCGCAATTCCGGCATCGAAGTCACCTTGTCGGGCATTCCCGTCGTCGCCAAGCACTTCCGCTGGACCAGCAGCCTCACCTTGGCCCACAATTCCAACAAACTCGTCAGCTTCACCAACGAGGAGTTCAAGAATCAGGAGTACAAGATCGGGTGGCTCAACACCCCCGTGGGCGTCTATTGCCAGCGTCTCATCGAGGGCCAGAGCCTCGGGGCCTTCTACGGCCCCGTGTGGGAGGGCGTCGACCCCGCTACCGGCAAGGACAAGCTCAAGAATTCCATCGCCGGAACGGTCGCCGAAAGCAAGTGGGAATACCTCGGCTCGGCCTATCCCGACCTGACGCTGGGCTGGAGCAACAATTTCACCTACCGCAACTGGGAGCTGGGCTTCACGCTCCGGGCGTCCATCGGCGGCAAGGTCTTCAACAACATGCGCGCCGAGTTCGAGAACATCAACGGCATCGGCCTGCGCAACATCATGGCTTCGTGGCTCGACGACCCCAGCTTCACCGGGCAGGTCACCTATTCCTCGAAATACCTCGAAGACGCTTCCTACCTCAAGCTCGACAACATTTCGCTCGGCTATTCCATTCCGTTCAAGCCTACGAGCAAAATCAAGCGGCTCAAACTCTACTTCGCGGCGCAGAATCTCTTCTGCCTGACGGGTTATTCGGGCGTCGATCCCGAGGTTTCGCTCATGGGCCTCACGCCCGGCATCGAAAGCCCGCGCTACTACCCGCGCACCCGCGAATTCACCTTCGGCATGAACCTCAAATTCTGACGCACCCCTATGAAAACATCCATAAAAACCGCATTCCTGTCGGCAGCCCTCTTCTTCGCGGCCTGCACCGACCTGAGCGAGGAGGTCTATTCGGACATCCAGAAAAAGGATTTCTTCACTTCCGAGGAGAGCCTGCGCATCTACGCCGCCCGGGCCTACAACATGTTGCAGGCCTACGGTTCGGAGCAGAGCCTCTGGACGCTCAACATCCAGACGGGCGACGAGCTGGCCGCCCCCAAGAACTGCGTCAACGACTGGGTCGACACCCGTTACGCCGAGTTGCAGCAGCATACCTACACGGCTTCCAACAAGCTCGTGCGCATGGGTTGGGACTATTGTTTCGACGGCATCGCCGCCTGCAACGACGTGTTGTACGAAATCGAGCAGTCGCCGCTCCGGTTCGACGGCAAGGACAAGATTCTGGCCGAGGTGCGCCTGTTGCGCGACTACCTCTACATTCAGGCCATCGACGGCTGGGGCAACGTGCCTTTCTCGACCGACGCTTCCGACACGGGGTATCCCGAGCAGAAGGGGCGCAAGTTCGTCTTCGATTTCGTCGAGCAGGAGATCCTCGACAACATCGATTTCCTCGAAGAAGTACCCTCTGCGGCCAACTACGGCCATGTCACCAAGGGTATGGCCTACACCCTGCTGGCCAAAATGTACCTCAACGCCGAAAAGTGGGTCGGGGAGCCCATGTGGGAAGAGGCCGAAAAGGCTTGTCTGGCCGTCATGAACCCGGGGCACTACCGCATCGAGCCCAACTACTCGGCCAATTTCGCCGTCAACAACGAGGCCTCGCGCGAAAACATCTTCGTCATCCCCTACAGCACCATCTACACCCAGTCCGACCACAACGACTTCGTCATCTTCATCCTCACGCTCAACCAGCCGCTGTGCAAGCTCTACAACATCCCCGCCGCCGGGTGGGACGGCTTCATCGCACAGCCCGATTTCTTCGCGTCGTATGACCAAGCCGACACGCGCCGCGCCAAAACATGGCTCTACGGCGAGTTCAGCGGCGCCGACGGTTCGTTCACCATCAGCCCCGAGGTTCCCGAAGAGGCCTATGCCAACGGCCGCGGGCTCAACATGGGCGCTCCCGTGGGCAAGTGGGAGTACCAGACCGACGGTTTGCTCAAGAGCGACCAGACCAGCATGGACAACGATTTCGCCGTCTTCCGCTATGCCGACGTCGTGCTGATGTACGCCGAGGCTTGCCTGCGGCAGGGCAAGGCCGCCGAAGCGGTCGTCCACGCCGATTTGCAGGCCATCCGCACCCGCGCAGGGCTCGAGCCTTTCACTGCCGAAACCCTCACCGAGGAGAGCCTGCTGGCCGAGCGCGGCCACGAGCTCGCCGTCGAGGGGTGGCGGCGTCAGGACCTCATCCGCTTCGGCAAGTACAACGGCACTTGGTGGTGCAAGCCCTCCGCGTCGCCTGCCTACACCGAGCTCTACCCCATCCCCCGCGAGCGGCTCGGAGCCAACCCCAACCTCAAGCAGAACCCCGGTTATTGATAAAACCCACCCGACAATGAAAAGAGCCTTGAAATACATGGCGGCCGCCTGCCTGCTCCTGCTGGCAACATCCGCCGCAGCCCGCAGCCGCTCCATTTCCATGGAAGAGCTGCGCGACAAGATCGCAGGCGCATGGATCGGCCAGATGGTCGGCAACATCTACGGCCTGCCGTTCGAGAACAAGTTCGTCGACCAGCCCGGCAACGAAGCCGATTTCCCCTATGGCTACTCGAAAAACCTCGCCAAGCTGGCGCAGTACGACGGTGCCTTCTCCGACGACGACACCGACATCGAGTACCTCTACCTCACCCTGATGGAGAAGTACGGTTCCGAGCCTACCTACGCCCAGATGCGCGAGGGGTGGATGTACCACATCCGCGACCGCGTGTGGCTGGCCAACCGCGCCGCGCTCGGCCTGATGCACTACGGCTTCACGCCCCCGTTCACGGGTTGCGCGCAGTACAATCCCCACTGGTATCAGATCGACCCGCAGCTTATCAACGAGATATGGGCCTACACCGCGCCCGGCATGACGGCCTACGCCGCCGCCAAATCCGAGTGGGCCGCCCGCATCACCAGCGACGGCTGGGCCACCTCTCCCACCGTCCACTACGGGGCCATGTACGCCGAGGCCTTCTTCTGCCGCGACGTCCGCAAGCTGGTCGAAACCGCGTTGAAATATCTGCCCGACGACGACCGCTATGCCGCCACCGTGCGCGACGTGCTCGCCCTCTACGATGCGCACCCCTCGTCGTGGCAGACGGCCCGCGCCGAGCTCGCCCGCAAATACTACCACGAGGAGGACGCCATGACCAAAACCATCTGGAACGCCAACCTCAACGGCGCCATGGGCATCCTCGCCCTGCTCTACGGCCAAGGCGATCTCCAGCTCACCATGGACATCGGGTGCGCCGCAGGCTTCGACTGCGACAACCAGACGGCCACCATCGGCGGTTTGCTGGGCGTCATCTACGGCGCCAAGGCCATCCCCGACGCCCTTTCCAAGCCCCTCGAGGGTTGGACCAAGCCTTTCAACGACCGCTACATCAACATCACGCGCTACGACATGCCCGACGCTTCGATCGACGACATGATCGACCGCACCGTGGCTCAGGCCGTCAAGTTGGTTTGTTCCCACGGCGGACGCGTCGTCAAGACCGCCAAGGGCGAGCGGCTCCAGATCGACACCCGGGCCCGGTTCGCCGCGCCGCTCGAATTCTGCGTCGGGCCCCAGCCCCGCATCGAGACCGGTGCGCCCGTCGACTATTCGTTCGCATGCGTCACCAATGCAGCCTACGATTGGCGGCTCGCCAAGGGTACGCTGCCCGAGGGGCTCGAATTCAGCAGCGGCCGTCTCTCCGGCACCGCCGTCCGCCCGGGCAAGTACCCCGTCACCTTATCGCTCTCCAACGGCGCGCAGACCATCGAAAAGGATTTCACGCTCGTGGTCCGCGGCCGCAACATCGCCCCGCAGGCCGATTCGGTGCTGGCCAACGTGCGCAGTCTCAACAAGGAACACCTCTATAAGTGTTGGATTACGTTCGGCCACCCCATGTACGCCGACCGCGTCGAGGTCATCAACGACGGCGTGCGCTACGGCGCCGGGTCGGTCTTCTATACGCTGGCGGCCGAAGCCAACATCCCGAAAATCGACTATTTGGGCTACGAATTCGCCGCGCCGCGCAAAATCGGCATGGTCGCCCTCGACATGGGCTGCATGGAAGAGTTCGGCGGCTGGTTCTCGTCGGTCGCCGTCCAGTACCGCGACGCGCAGGGCCACTGGCACGAGGTGAGCGGCTGCTGCGTCTCCCCCGCCCTGCCCGCATCGGACGAGGTCTTCATCCAGCCCCATTTCGTCGAATACCTCTTCGAGTTCGAGCCCGTCGAGACTTCGGCCATCCGCATCATCGCCGACACCAAGGTGCAACCCCATTGGAACAAGGCCACCAAGAACACTTCGGCATTCCTTTCCGTCACCGAACTGAGCGTCTATGAAGCCCAATAAGATGAAAACCATCCGATATTTCCTCTTCGCCGCCCTCGCATGGGCCGCCGCATCCTGCGCCGAACGACCCGCTTCGCAGGCCGAACTCTCCACCGCCGCGCTGCGCGACAAGATCATGGGCGGCTGGGCCGGACAGACCATCGGCGTGGTCTACGGCGCCCCCACCGAGTTCAAGTTCACCGGAACCACCATTCAGGACTACCATCCCATTGCGTGGGACGAGCATTTCGTCAAATATTGGTGGGACAAGAAACCCGGACTGTTCGACGACATCTACAACGACCTTACCTTCGTCGAGTCGTTCGAGCAGCTGGGTCTCGACGCCACCCCCGAGCAGCTCGCCCGCCGCTTCGCCGACGCCGAGTACCACCTTGCCCATGCCAATCAGGCCGGACGCTACAACATCCGCAACGGGCTCATGCCGCCCGCGTCGGGCCATTGGCTCAACAACCCCCACGCCGACGACCTCGATTTCCAGATCGAAGCCGACTTCATCGGGCTCATGGCCCCGGGTATGCTGCCCGAGGCGCTCGACATCGCTTCGCGCGTGGGCCATATCATGAACAGCGGCGACGGCTTCTACGGCGGTGCTTTCGTGGCCGGGCTCTATTCGGCGGCTTTCGTCTGCGACGACCCCGAGCGGATTCTCGACATGGCGCTCGCGCCTATCCCCGCCGAAAGCCAGTTCTACCGGTGCATCGACGAGGTGCGCCGCTGCTACCGCCGCGACCCCGACGACTGGGAGGCCTGCTGGTTCGAGCTCCACAAGAAGTGGAACCGCGACGTAGGTTGTCCCAAGGGCGTTTTTCTGAGTTTCAACATCGACGCCAAGATCAACGCGGCCTATGTGGCCGTCGGACTGCTCTACGGCAAGGGCGACTTCTCCCGCTCCATCGAGATCGCCACCCGCTGCGGACAGGATTCCGACTGCAACCCCGCCACCGTGGGCGGCGTCTTGGGCGTCATGCTCGGTTATTCCGGCATCCCGGCCAAGTGGCTCGACCCCCTGAAAGAGATCGAACAGCTCGACTTCGAAGGCACCGACGTTTCGTTGGCCAAGGCCTACGACATGAGCTATGCCCACGCGTTGGAGATGATCCGCCGCGCAGGCGGCAGCGTCGCTCCCGACAAGGTGGTCATCCCGCAGCGGAATCCCGAGGTGCTGCCCCTCGAACAGAACTTCACCGACACCTACCCCGTCTCGCGCAGCCGCATGGACTGCTTCCTGCGCGACGAACTCACGTTCGATTTCGACGGCAACGGCTTCATCGTCTGGGGCAATCTGGTCTGCCTGCGCAGCGTCACCGAAGACTACGTACACCGCGTCTCGATGCGTCACATCGGCTCGGAAGTTTTCGGTCTCGCCGAGCTGGACGACCCCTATGTCGCCGAACTCGAAATCCGGATCAACGGCCGGCTCGACCAGCGCGTGCGCATGCCCATGAAGAACACCGACCGGCGGCTCGAACCCGCATGGCGCTACCTGCTCCCCGAAGGCCGCCACACCGTCGAGTTGCGCTGGCTCAACCCCCACAAGGATTATCTGATCCGCTTAAACGATTTAGCAACCTACTCGTCCATCGACCCGACGAAGAACTGACAACATGAAAAAACTACTATTCATCGCCTTTTGCGCCGCGGCGCTGGCAGGCTGCGACAGCCGCACGGCCATCCCCTACGGCCAATCCGTCACCCTGAGCGAAGAGACGCTGCGCGACAAGATCAAGGGCGGCTGGGCCGGACAGACCATCGGCTGCACCTTCGGCGGCCCCACCGAATTCAAGTACAAGGGCGGCATCATCCACGACGAGGTGCGGTTCGTGTGGTACGACGACTATGCGTGGGACACCTTCATGGAAGACCCGGGGCTCTACGACGACGTCTACATGGACCTGACGTTCGTAGAGGTGATGGCCCGCGACGGCATCGACGCTCCGGCCGAGAACTACGCCACGGCTTTCGCCAACGCCGACTACAAACTCTGGCACGCCAACCAAGCGGCGCGTTACAACATTCTCCACGGCATCATGCCGCCCGCATCGGGCCACTGGAAGAACAACCCCCACGCCGACGACATCGACTTCCAGATCGAAGCCGACTTCATCGGCATGCTCACCCCCGGCATGACGGCCAGCGGCACGGAACTCTGCGACCGCATCGGCCACATCATGAACTACGGCGACGGCTACTACGGCGGGGTCTACATCGGGGCCCTCTACTCGCTGGCATTCGTCTGCGACGACATCGAGACGCTGGTCACCGAAGCGCTCCGCACCATCCCGGCCCAAAGCCGCTACCACCGCTGCATCGCCGACGTCGTCGACCTGTGGCGGACCTACCCCGACGACTGGCACCGCTGCTGGCTGGAGACCGAGAAACGCTACGGATTCGAAAAAGGGTGCCCCGAAGGCATTTTCAACGGATTCAACATCGACGCCACGATCAATTCGGCCTACGTGGTCATCGGTCTCTTGTACGGCGGGGGCGATTTCTTCCGCACGATGGACATCGCCACGCGCTGCGGGCAGGATTCCGACTGCAACCCCGCATCGGCGGCCGGCATTCTGGGCGTCATGAAGGGCTACGAGGCGATCCCCGACAAGTGGAAGCCCGCCATCGAGAAGTGCGAGGAGATCGATTTCCCCTACACCTCCATTTCGCTCAAGCGCATCTACGAACTCAATCTCCAGTTGATCGGCGAGTTCGTCCTGCGCAACGGCGGTTCGGTGGCCGACGGGCAGTATACCATCCGGCTTCAGGAGCCGCAGACGGTGCCTTACGAAGAATCGTTCGAGGGCATCCGCCCCGTCGAGCGGCGCGTGCTCAAACGCCAGTTCAACGATTCGCTCACGCTCCGCTTCAAGGGCAACAGCGTGGTGGTCATGGGGCAGATTACGCGCGTGAACCTCACCGACAAACCCTACACCGCCCGCATCGAATGCTCGATCGACGGCCGGGTGGTCGAGACCACCGAAATGCCCTACGACTACATCAAGCGCAAGTACGACATCTTCTACACCTACTGCCTGCCTGTCGACGGCGAGCACGAACTGACCCTGCGCGTGCTCAACCCCAGCCCCGACTACGTGGTGGAAGCCAAGGAAATGGTCGTCTATGAACAAGAATAAGCCTAAAACGATGCGTATGATCCATTTGCTGGCCGCCCTGTCGCTTACGCTCAGCCTCGCCCTCGCGGGCGGCTGCGGCGAGAAAGAGCACGCCCGGCCCCCTGCGCCCGGAAAGTTCGTCCGCTACGCTTGCGAAATCGGCGTGCGGAGCGAGATCCTCCGGCAGAACGTCCAGATCGCCGTGCTGCTGCCCGAAGACTATCTGTCCAACCCCGAGCGCCGCTACGGTGCGGTCTACCTGCTCCACGGTCTGGGCGACACGCACAAGTCGTGGAACGACCAGTGGCTGCGCATCGAGAGCACCGTGGCCCAGTGCGAAGCCGCCGGGCTCGGCGACATGATCTACATCATGCCCACCGGCTTCCGCTCCTACTACGTCGACCGGATCGACGGCAATTTCGACTACATGAAGATGTTCATCGAGGAGCTCGTACCCTATGTCGACAAGACCTACCGCACCCTCGCCGACCGCGGCCACCGGGCTGTGGTAGGTTATTCGATGGGCGGTTTCGGAGCGATGATTCTGCCCTCGTGCCACCCCGAGCTCTTCTCGGTATCGGTGCCGCTGAGCATGTCGTTCCGCACCGACGAGCAGTACATGTCCGAACCCGCTTCGGGGTGGGATTCGCAGTGGGGCGCCATCTTCGGCGGCAAGGGGCTGGCCGCAGAGGCCCGTCTGACCGACTACTACAAGGCGCACTGCCCGTTCTACATGTTCACCGCCGGAAACGCCGCAAAATATGCCGAAGTGGCCTACTATCTCGATTGCGGCGACGACGAGGAACAGCTGCTGGTGGCCAACGACGACCTGCACCGCCAGCTGCGCGAAATCGGGTTCGCCCACGAATACCGTGTCCGCAACGGCGCCCACACGGGCGACTACTGGCGCGGAGCGATGCCCGAAGCGCTGCGCTTCATCGACTGCCGCTTCAACGGCCGCCCGTTCGACGCCCCTGCACGGAACAGCTACACGCCCCACAAGGCGACCCGCCGCACGGCCGAGCTGGCCGGCGTGCAAGCCCAGATCTTCACGCCGCAGGACTACGATCCGCAGGGCAGCTGCACGGCTCTCTATCTGCTGCACGACGGCACGCTGCCGCTCACGCCCGACGAATGCTTAAACGTTTTAGCAACGACCCAAAACGCCAAGCCGTTCGTGCTGATCGCGGCCGATGCGTCGGCTGCCGGTTTCTCGCTGGAGAAGTTCATCGCTGCGGCCGAAGACGCGTTCGCCCTCGGTGCGGACCGCGAACACCGCCTGTGCATCGCTGCGGGCGAAGCAGGCCGCACGGCCTATGCAGCCACAGGCACGAACCCGACCTTCAAGGCGCTGTTCCTGCTCGATGCGGCCACGGATCCGAGTATCGCGCCGTCGCCCGAAGTCTTCTACTTCATTGCACTGACCGACGAAGGCCGCAACTACGAATCGGCCAACGAACTCTACAAACGATGCCACGCCGACGGGATCGGCTTCGAGTACCGCGTCGTCGACGGCACCCCGGCCGACGCGGGAGCTGCGGAACGCTGTCTGGAAGCCCTGCGCCCGACACTCGGCGAAAAAATCACGCTGAAACAAACCCTCTAATAACCCGATCATTATGTTTATCGTATCAAGTTACTCACTGGCCATCGTGTTCTGCTTCGTCACGATGCTCTGCTGGGGCTCGTGGGGCAACACGCAGAAACTGGCCCAGAAAAGCTGGCGCTACGAACTCTTCTACTGGGACTATGTCATCGGCATGGTGCTGGCGGCCCTGCTGCTGGGTCTGACGATGGGAAGCACGGGCGACGAAGGCCGCAGCTTCCTCGCCGATTTGGGGCAGGCATCGGCCGAAAGCATCGGCTGGGTGGTGCTGGGCGGCGTGATCTTCAACGCCTCCAACATCCTGCTCTCGGCCTCGACGGCGCTGGCGGGCATGTCCGTGGCATTCCCGCTGGGCGTAGGTCTGGCGCTGGTGCTGGGCGTCATCGTCAACTACATCGGCCAACCCTCGGGCAACCCGGTGCTGCTCTTTGCAGGCGTGGCGCTGGTCGTGGCGGCCATCGTCTGCAACGGCATCGCCTCGGGCATGCACCAGCGCAACAGCGGCACGGCGGCCAAGACCAACACCCGCGGACTGCTGCTGGCAGCCGCGGCGGGCATCCTGATGTCGTTCTTCTTCCGCTGTGTGGTCAAAGGCATGGCCGTCGACAACTTCGCGGCCCCGACCGCAGGCATGATGACCCCCTACTCGGCCATTTTCGTCTTCTCGCTGGGCGTAGTGGCGAGCAACCTGCTTTTCAACACGCTGGTCATGCGCTATCCGTTCGCGGGCGAACGCGTCCGCTATGCGGAGTACTTCGGCGGCTCGGCCAAGACCCACGGCGTGGGCATGCTGGGCGGCGCGATCTGGTGTCTGGGCTCGCTGGCGAGCTACATCGCCTCGGGACCTGCCGGCACGGCGATCTCCTACGGACTGGGACAAGGCGCCACGATGGTGGCGGCGTTCTGGGGCGTCTTCATCTGGCGCGAATTCCGGGGCGGCACGCGCCGCGTGAACCTGCTCGTAGCACTGATGTTCGTGCTGTTCCTGACGGGGCTGGGCCTGATCATCGGAGCAGGAAACTGAATTTTCGACCGACAAACACACATTCCACTAACCTAAACAAAAAACACTATGAAAAAGCTTTTTTCGGTATTCGCCGTGCTGCTGATGGGTGCAGCCGTGATGGTGTCGTGCAACGACGACGATAACAATGCAGGCGGGGGGGGGAACGAGCCCCAAGGCCCCAAGTACCGCGTTAAAACCTACTCGCTGGTAGGCGAAGGCTGGGCCGACGTATACCAGTACACCTACGATGCGGACGGCCGTGTGACGCGTATCTACCGCGAAGAAAGCAAGGACTACAACTTCGCGTGGGAAGGCAACAAAGCCACGGTGACCAACTCGGGCAACCGCTATGCCGAAATCGAACTGGGCGCGAACGGCTATGTAGCCAAGATGACCGACGAATGGGACGACGTACGCGAATACGCCTACGACGCCAAGGGCCACATGACCTCGGTGAAGAAGAACGGCGAAGTCGTGTCGGAAATCGCGTGGGAACAAGAGTGTCTGGTAACGTGGACTCGTCCGGGTGACGACGGATTCCAGATCAAGAACCACACCTACACGGGCACGCCCAACACCAACAACATCTTCAACATCCACAGCGAAGCCACCGACCCGAGCCGCTGGCTCTACGAAACGGGCCTGTTCGGCAAACCCTCGGTCTACCTGTGCGAATCGAGCAAGTGGGCCCACTCCGACGTATCGGCCGTCTACACCTACGACATGGACGACAACGGCTGCGTAGTAAAGGAAAACAAGAACTACGGCGGCGACATGGAATACTTCGAGTATACGTGGGAAGAGATCGAGTAAAACGATTTAGCAACCATGCACAAGCATCGGCCGCTCCGGATGGGGCGGCCGATTTTTTATGCGGGCTGTGCGGGGCATTTCCGCGCAGAGGGGCCTTTTTGCGGGAGAGCGATTTTGCGGGAGAAAGTTTCTGCGCGGGAGAATCTATTGCGGGCGAATTTCTTGGGACGGCTTTTGGGGCGGAGCGGGATTTGCACTATCTTTGACGCATGGAGACCCTGACGCAGATACTGGCCGACTGGGGCTATTGGGGGCTGTTTCTTTCGGCGGCGATAGCGGGAAGCATCGTACCGTTCAGCTCGGAAGCGGTGCTGGCTCTGCTGCTGGGCGTGGGCGCACACCCGCTGTGGTGCCTGCTGGCAGCCTCGACGGGCAACACGCTGGGCGGCATGACGTGCTACTGGATCGGCAAACAAGGCCGCCCGGAACGGATCGCCCGGCTGGGCATAAAACCCCGCCAACTGGCCCGAGCACGGAAATTCATGGCGGTGCGCGGTGCGGCGGCGGGCTTCTTCTGCTTTCTGCCCGTAATCGGCGAAGCGATCGCCCTGCTGCTGGGACTGATGCGCGCCGACGCATGGATAACGGGCGGCACGATGCTGGCGGGAAAGACCCTGCGCTATCTGACGATCGTACTCTCGTACGAAGGAATCGCCCGGCTCTTCTGACCCTATGGAAACCGAGATACTGAAAACCGACACCCCGCCGTGGGAATTGCTGCTGCTGGGCGACGAATCGCCCGAATCGGTGGCCGACTATATCGACCGCGGCGACTGCTATGTAGCCGTGACGGACGGACGCGCCGTCGGGGTATGCGTCGTGATCCGCACCCACCCTTTCACGGCCGAAATCGCGAATCTGGCGGTCGACCCGGCCTACCAACGCCGCGGAATAGCCACCGACCTGATATTCCATGCCCTGCGCCGAGCTCGCGAAGCAGGACACCGGCGCATCGAAATCGCGACGGGCGACACGTCGCACGGTCCGCTGCGTCTCTACCGCTCGTTCGGATTCGAACCGGTGGAGGTCGAACGCGACTATTTTCCGAAATATTACCCTGCGCCGATCGTGGAAGCGGGCGAAGAATGCCGCGATCTGGTGCGGCTGCGAATGGAACTGTAGGAGATGCCGGTGACGTGGAACCCGTGGCACGGATGCCGCAAGGCGAGCGAAGGCTGCCGCAACTGCTATGTCTACCGCCAAGACGCGCGACACGCGCTGGACAGCAGCGAAGCCCGCAAAACCGCGTCGTTCGACCTGCCCGTGCGCCGCAGCCGCGACGGACGCTTCAAGATCGCCGGGGGCGAAATGGTCTACACGTGTTTCACGTCGGACTTCCTGCTGGAAAAAGCCGACCCGTGGCGCCCCGAAGCATGGGCGATGATGCGCCTGCGCCGCGACCTGCGGTTCATGTTCTTCACCAAACGCATCGAACGCCTGCACGAAACCCTGCCGCCCGACTGGGGCCAAGGCTACGAGAACGTGACGATCGGCTGCACGGTGGAGAATCAGGAGATGGCCGAACGCCGGCTGCCCTGCTTTCTGGAAGCGCCGATCCTCCACCGGGTCATCATCTGCGCACCGCTGCTGGGACCGCTGGACCTCCGGCCGTGGCTGACGCCCGCCGTCGAAGAAGTATCGGTCGGCGGCGAATCGGGCTCCGAAGCGAGGGTCTGCGACTACGGCTGGGTAACGGCCCTGCGGCGGCAATGCGTGGCGGCGGAGATCCCGTTCCGCTACCATCAAACGGGAGCGCGCCTGCTGAAAGAAGGCCGCCTGTACCGGATTCGCCGCGCCTGCCAACACGAACAAGCCCGGCGGGCGGGGATAGACTACAAGATAACGAACCGAGAATAACGCCGACGCGAAAACTGCCGCCCCCGAACCTGCGACCCGGCAACAGATTCTTCGCTGCGCTCGGAATGACGGGAGCAGAAGTCCTCAGCCGCCGTACACCTGTCTCCCTGAAATAACAAACCGCACCCAACGCTCCGAAGATCCGCCGCACTCCCGGCCGGACCCCGAAACCCTCCGGACGCTGTCCCCCTATTCCGGCCACGAGCTCTCCGAAAAACGAAAGGCGAAAAGCGCCTGCGCACCTTTCGCCTTTGCTTTCCGGCAAACCCGGCAGCCCCGAACTCAATCCTCGGCCGAAGCGAGCGGCGACGGCGCGGAATAAGTACGTGCCGCCAACTCCTTGTCGAGCATGTAGAGCCCGAATTTGTTGCCCTCGACGGCCTCGAACGACTGGATCATGCCGCGGGCGTTCTCCTCCTCCTCGATCTGCTCGTCGATGAACCACACGAGCTTGTTGGACGACGCGAAATCCTTGTCCTCGGCGGCGATGGCGGCCAGATTGTGGATCATGGCGGTGACCTTCTTCTCGTGCTCCAAAGTATCCTTGAACATTTCGAGCGGCGAAGCCCACGACACAGGCACCTCGGCGATGGGGAGCAACCTGACCTCGGCGTCGCGCGAGAGCAGGTAATTCATGAAGATGCGCGCGTGGTCCTGCTCCTCGCGGAACTGGATGTAGAACCAGTTGGCCACCCCCTTGAGCCCCTTGTTCTCGGCGTCGAGCGACATCGACAGGTAGAGGTAGGCCGACCACATCTCGGCGTTGATCTGCGCGTTGAGCGCCTCGTGCAATTGTTTGCTTAACATAGCGATATAAGATTTGATCCGTTGCTGCAAAGATACGACACAATCCGCGATATCGGACCGAAAAAACAATCATATTAACCGATGCCGCCATAAGCAACGCCTATGCAATGCGAACGCCCGCCTGCCTGAACGGCAAGCGGGCGCGGCAAAATCGACGGCCGGAACTAATCGTCGATGTCGACCAGATTGAACTGACGGTCGAACTTCAGATCGAGCCCGTTGCCGAGCCCCACCTCGAAGCCCCTGCGGTCGCGCTCGATGCTCTCGATGCGCACGCCGGGAAACTGCTTCTCGACCCGCTCGCGGATGGGCTGGGGAACGATGGCCGCAGGCACGACGCCGCGCCGGGTCCCGACCTCCTTCCACTCGCCGTTGCTGGCGAACTCGACAGACACCCCGTCGGCGAAGACGACCTTGTAATCGTTGTTGAACAAATCGTCGTCGACCTTGGCGTACAACACCTCGGAAGCGGCGAAATGGGTCCGGATGAACTTCCGGGCCGCATCGGGCAACTCCTCGACCGTGACGGGGCGATCGGCGACAGCCGCCGCGAAAACGGAAGCGGCCGAACAGAGAAGAGCCGCCAAAAACAAAACGCGCTTTTTCATATGCCTATACATTTTAAGACGATGGTCTGCGGGCAAATACCCGACCAAAGGCAAAAATAAAAACAATCCGGCTATTTCCAACCCTGCCGGACGACAAAAAAACGAACACCGTCCAAAAACCGACCGAAACGGATATTTTGCGGCGGATTCCCCGCGGCCTGCCGCGCACCGGGCGCACCGGGGCTGCTAAAACGTTTTAACACGTCTGATCAAGTGCGGGAAATTTCCCGACGGCGCAGCGCGGGCACAAAAAAAACGGGGTGCAAGGCTACGGCCCCGCACCCCGCTCCCTTCGGTCCGTTTATTACATTGGTTAGATGGCTAAGTCCGGCAATGCAATAAAAGACCCACAAGGGATATGTCTGAAAAACAGGTGCGGGAAAATCCGGGATGCAACGCAACAGAAAACCTTCGGGGCAATATCTCCCCGCACCCGATAATCGGCAACTCGGGCCCACACCTCGCAAAACAAAAAAAGGGCGCGGTGTCAGCCCCTAACAGCAGGTCTTGGGAACCATTGCACGGAAGCTGTCCTGCGCCCCAGTCAAGCCCTGCTTGCAAAAAGCAAGCAGGACACAACCGGGACTGACAACTATTATACCGTGCTAAACAACCTCCTTCGGAGGGTCCCAAGTTCACTGTTAGGTATAAAGAGTTGTTTACCCTTTATAAATGTCCGTCCGGCCTAAGCCGAACTATCCGACTGCCCGGAAAAACCGGGAAGACTACTGCTTGTCGGTCTTGACCTGACAAACCTTCGAACCGTCGTACGCCCACTTGACGTAGATGGCACCCCACGTATACCCACCGCCGAACGCGGAGAGGATGAGGTTGTCGCCGGGACGAAGCTCCTTCTCGTAATCGTAGAGACAGGTAGGAATCGTAGCGGCGGTGGTATTGCCGTTGCGGTCGATATTGATCATGCACTTGTCGGCCGTGATGCCCATGCGGCGCGCGGTGGCGTCGATGATACGCAGATTGGCCTGATGCGGCACGAGGTAACGGATATCGTCGCCCGTGAGGTTGTGGCGCTCCATCATCTCGACCGAGACGTCGGCCATCTTGGAAACGGCAGCCTTGAAGACGGCCTGCCCGTCCCATGTGATGGTATGCCAATTGTTGGCCACGGTCTCGGCGGAAGCGGGATAACGCGACCCGCCGGCCTTCATGTAGAGCTGCAACTCGCCCGAACCGTCGGAACGCAACATGGAATCGATGACGCCCAACCCCTCGGTATTGGGCTCGAGCAACACGGCAGCGGCGCCGTCGCCGAAGAGCGGACACGTCGAACGGTCCTTGTAATCGATGATCGACGACATCTTGTCGGCACCGACGACGATGACCTTCTTACCGCGGCCCGACTCGATGAAAGCGGCGCCGGTGGTCAACGCGAAGAGGAAGCCGGAGCAAGCGGCCGACACGTCGTAGGCGAAAGCGTTCTTGCACCCGGCCTGATCGGCGATGAGGTTGCCCGTAGAGGGGAAGAACATGTCGGGGGTGATGGTGGCGCAGATGACGACGTCGATCTCCATGGGATCGATGCCGGTTTTGTCGAGAAGGTTCTGGATGGCGCGCGCACCCATGTACGAAGTACCGATGCCCTCGCCCTTGAGGATGTGACGCGTCTTGATACCCGTGTGCGAAGTGATCCACTCGTCGTTGGTATCGACCATCGTACTCAACTCGTCGTTGGTCAGAAGGTAATCCGGCAGATACTGCCCGACACCCGTTATCGCTGCTGTTATCTTTCCCATTTGTCTGATAGCTTGTTTCGATTAGTTGTTGAATGCACGCTGCACCTTGGCGGTGACCTCGGTACGGATGCAACGCTCGGTGGTGAGAATCATGTTCTTGATGGCCAACGGCGACGAACACCCGTGCCCGATGACCACGGGAGCGTTGACACCCAAAACGGGGGTGCCGCCCACGTTCTCGTAATTCATGGCGTCCCAGAAAGCATTGCCGCCCCCGAGCGCCTTGTTGATGCGGTAGAGACCCTCGGCCATCTTGAGGACGGTGTTGCCGACGAAGCCGTCGCAGACGATGACGTCGGCGACCTTGCCGGAGAAGATGTGCGAACCCTCGACGTTGCCGACGAAGTTGATCCGCTTCTCCTCGCGCAAGAGATCGTGAGCCGCCTTGGCCTGCGCATTGCCCTTGGTCTCCTCCTCGCCGATGTTGAGAATGGCGACGCGCGGCGACGCGATGCCGAGCACCGATTCGGCGAAGATCGAACCGATCAGACCGTACTGGGCCAACACCTCGGGCTTGCAATCGACGTTCAGACCGACGTCCAACAAAAGGGCCGGACGTCCGGCGGCCGTAGGCACGAGGGACGAAATGGTGGGCCGGATGACCCCCTCGACGGGCTTGACGGCGTACATCGAACCGACCATCATAGCGCCGGTAGACCCGGCGCTGGCGAATCCGTGGATCGCCCCCTTGGCCAGATAACCGAAACCGACGGTAATCGACGAATCGGCCTTGGCCTGAAAAGCCTTGGCGGGGTGATCGCCCATCTCGATGACCTCGGTGGTGGGGACGATGTCGAACCTCTCGGCCGGGCAACCCTCGGTGGCGAGCACGGCCCGAATCTGCGCCTCGTTGCCGAAGAGCACGATGCGGCTCTCGCTGCCGACGGACTCCAATGCCATGACGGCCCCCTTGACCGCCGCCTCGGGAGCGAAGTCGCCGCCCATGGCGTCTACACCAATCTTTAACATACTTGTGCGATTAGGTTTTACATACTGCACCTGCCGCACCGGCACCGACGCACGCACGCCCGGGAACCGCGAAGACGCGGAACCGGACCGCACGGGAGACGAAACCCGGGAAGCAGGGGCCCGAAAACGGAAAGGGAACGCACCCGGGGGATACGCTCCTTCTGCCGCAGGGCCTATTCGGCGGCCTTCTTCTCGATGGCGAGCTTGCCGCGGTAGAAACCGCACTCGGGGCAAACCCGGTGGTAGAGGGTAGCGGCGCCGCAGTTCGAGCAGGTGACGACCGTAGGAACCACCGCCTTGTAGTTGGTTCTTCTCTTGTCGCGTCGCGTCGACGAGACTTTGTGTTTAGGATGTGCCATGGTACAATATAAAAAAATTAGTTCGTATTCATATTACTTCCCGACCCGGGCGGAAACTCGGCACTGCCCGGGCCAGAGGAAAACCCTCACTTTTCGTCGGGCTGCTCCAACCGCTCCTTGAGCGCCGCGAGCTTCTCCCGATCGCCGCTTTTGACCCCCTCCTGCCCGCTGCGGGCCTCGATCCGGTCGAACTCCTCGCCGGAGACGATCCTAAAACGCCGCAACATCTCGGGGTCGCACCCGCCCTCGGGATGGACCCGCTGGTAAGGCAACGACAAAACGATGCTTTCGTAAATGTATTGTGCCAGATCGGCCTCGTCCTCGCCGGGCGAAAGCCACAACACCTCGCCGTCGTACTCCAACGGCTCGCCGGAGAACTTGACGAGCAAACGCCCCTCGAAACCGACGGGAACGCGGCAATCCTCCAGACAACGGTCGCAAGCGACGACAACGCTGCCGCGGATGGCAACATCGAGGGCGAGCTGCGTTTCGGACTTGGCGCAAACCACCTCGACGCCGCAATCCCCGTCCTTGATCTCCGTACTGCCGAAAGCCTCGAAAAACACCCCGCCGACCTTGAAAGAAAAGTCGTGGACGCCGTTTTTCAACCCTTTGTAAGCAATGGAATATCCTTTTGTTGCATCCATCTGAACACAAATAGTGCGCAAAGTTAGGAAAAAATAAGACATCTGCAAAGAAAACGACGCGATGTTTTCCATCTTTACGGAAGATAAGCGAGTTTGCTTTTACTCCCAACTTGCACTATCCTTACAGAAGATAGGCGGCGTCTCGCCCGGCTAAGAGCCGGGATTTATGAACCGAAGCACCAACAAGAAACTTGCTTTTACTCCCGACTTACGCTATCTTTACATAAAATAGGCAGCGTCTCGGCGTCTGCAAAAAATTTGCGACTGCTCTCGACTTGCACTATCTTTGCGACATGGCGACGACGAAAAAAGGATTCACCGTAAAGATAACGAGCGACTACCCGGGCTGGTGGCGCTACAATGCAGCGCTGATGGCCGGCTGCTTCGACGCGGAAGAACGCCGGACGGAATTTGCGACGGTCTGCTCGCATGTGGCCGACGTAGGCGCAGAACTCAAGGAACCGCCGGCAGACATGGCCCGAGACCGCAAGATAACGCTGACGACGGCGCCGTGCGACCACCTGCAACTCTATGTCTACATCATCCCCCACACCCTGCCGTCGGGCGACGACATCGACGCGACGCAACCCTTCGACATCGAACTGACGATCGCCTATGGCGGCCGACGAGTGAACCGAATCGTCCGCAAGATCAACCAATGGTCGGGCGCATCGATCGAAATGCGGGTGGAGAAAGGAGGCGCCCGCTAATCCGAAGCACAACACAGACCGGTCAAACGGCACTATTGCAAGCGAACAAACGAGCGCGGCAACCGACGACCGAAGCGACACAGGCTAATCGGGAATTTTTAATCGAACGCACACCGGCCCTGCAAAACGAATTCCGGCGCCCCCTGCGGGAGCGCCGGAATTTCCGTATGGAGCGGACGACTACTTGTTGTTGTAGGCAGCCATCTTCTCGATGAGCATGAGGACCTTGTTGGAGTAACCCCACTCGTTGTCGTACCACGAAACGACCTTGACGAAAGTATCGGTCAACGCGATACCTGCGGCCTTGTCGAAGATCGAAGTACGGGCGTCGCCCAAGAAGTCGGACGAAACGACAGCCTCCTCGGTGTAACCGAGAATACCCTTCAACTCACCCTCCGAAGCAGCCTTCATAGCGGCGCAGATCTCGTCGTACTTGGCAGGCTTGGCGAGGTTGACCGTGAGGTCGACGACCGACACGTCGAGGGTCGGAACGCGCATCGACATACCGGTGAGCTTACCGTTGAGCTCGGGGATCACCTTGCCTACGGCCTTGGCAGCGCCGGTCGACGAGGGGATGATGTTGCCCGAAGCGGCACGGCCGCCGCGCCAATCCTTCATCGAGGGACCGTCGACGGTCTTCTGCGTAGCGGTGGTCGAGTGAACGGTGGTCATCAGACCGTCGGTGATGCCGAACTTGTCGTGCAGCACCTTGGCGATGGGAGCCAAGCAGTTGGTGGTGCAGGAAGCGTTCGAAACGATCTTCTGACCGGCGTAGGTGTCGGTGTTGACGCCGCAGACGAACATCGGCGTATCGTCCTTCGAAGGAGCCGACATGACGACATACTTGGCACCGGCGGCGATGTGGGCCTCGGCCTTCTCCTTGGTGAGGAACAGACCCGTCGACTCGACGACGTACTCGGCACCCACCTCGTTCCACTTGAGGTTGGCGGGATCCTTCTCGGCGGTAACGCGGATGGCCTTGCCGTTGACGATCAGCTGGCTCTTCTCGACGTTGTAATCGACCGTGCCGTCGAAACGACCGTGCATCGTGTCGTACTTGAGCATGTAAGCCATGTAATCCACCGGCACGAGGTCGTTGATACCCACAACCTCGATGTTGCTGTTCGTGCAGGCGGCACGGAACACCAGACGGCCGATACGGCCGAAACCGTTGATACCGATTTTGATAGTTGCCATAAATCTACTTATTATTAGGTTGAAAACTTATCGTTATTTTTTTCACAGCGCAAAAGTATACACTTTATATATTATACGCAAATAAAAAATTAAGTTTTTTTAATAAACCCTCATTCACCGCATTCGGGGGCTCCGGAGAGGCGCCGGAAATTCCGTATGCGGAACGGCCGCCTGCCGCCTTTGACCTCAACGAACGGCCGCCTTGGCGCGCTTGGCCATGGCCGAAGCGAAGACGAAAGCGTTCAACTCGGGGTTGTCGGCGTGGAGAATATCGTCCTTGGTACCCTCCCACCATTTGTGCCCCTCGTGGATATATACAATCTTCTCGCCGATTTCCATGACGGAGTTCATGTCGTGGGTATTGATGATGGTGGTGATGTTGTACTCGCAGGTAATCTCGTGGATGAGGTTGTCGATGACGATCGACGTCTGCGGGTCGAGCCCCGAATTGGGCTCGTCGCAAAAGAGGTAGCGGGGATTGAGCACGATGGCCCGGGCGATGGCGACGCGCTTGATCATGCCGCCGGAAAGCTCGGCGGGATAGAGGTGGCCGGCGTTTTCGAGCCGCACGCGCTGGAGACAGAAATCGACCCGCTCGCGCTTCTCGGCCTCGGACTGCTCGGTGAAGAGGTCGAGCGGCAGCCTGACGTTCTCCGCGACCGACGAAGAATCGAGCAGGGCGCCCCCCTGAAAGATCATGCCGATGTCCTTGCGGATAGCCTTGCGCTCGCGGAAACCCAAGCCGGTGAAATTGACGTCGTCGTACCACACGGCTCCCGAATCGATCTCGTGCAGCCCGACCAGACTTTTGAGCAGCACGGTCTTGCCCGAGCCGCTCTTGCCGATGATGAGGTTGGTCTTGCCGGTCTCGAACTCGACGGAGACATCGTCGAGGACCGTACGGCCGTCGAACGACTTGACGAGGTGTTGGGCGCGTATCATATCAGAAGGATCTGCGTGAGCATGAGGTTGAAGATCATGATGACCACCGACCCGACGACCACGGCCCGCGTGGACGCGGCCCCGACTTCGAGCGAATTGCCCTTGGCGTAGTAGCCGAAAAAGGCGGAGATGGAAGTGATGAGGTAGGCGAAGACGGCCATCTTGATGAGCGAATAGGTGATCGAATAGGGCTTGAAATCCATCAGCAGGCCGTCGACGTAATCGGCCGGGAGCATGATGCCCGTCAGATAGGAAATGGCCCAGCCGCCCGAGATGCCGATGAGGATCGACAGGACGGTGAGGAACGGGAAGAAGAGGACCGCGGCGACGATCTTGGGCAGAATCAGATACGACGCGGAATTGACCCCCATGATTTCGAGCGCGTCGATCTGCTCGGTGATGCGCATGGTGCCGATTTCGGAAGCGATGCTCGACCCCACCTTACCGGCCAAAATCAACGCCACGACCGTCGAGGAGAACTCCAGAATCATGGTTTCGCGCGTGGCATAGCCGACCAGCGACCGCGGGATGAAAGGCGACTCGAGGTTGATGCACATCTGGAGCGTGATGACCGCGCCGATGAAGACCGAAATGATGGCCGTCAGCCCGATGGAATCGACGCCCAGCGCCTCCATTTCGTAGACGATGCGCCGCCGGTAGATGGAAATCTTCTCGGGCCGGGAAAAGACCTTGCCCATCAAGATGAAGTAGCGCCCTATGTTGGCGAAAAGTCGGAACATAACCCTATTTTTCTTTGGTCTCCTCGAACTCCACGTAATCGCCCACGTCGCTCGCGACCCGTTTTTCGGGGGTGCCGGCGGTCTTGTGGACCCGCACATCGCCCTCGCGGCCGCGACGCTGCCGCCCGGCGAACGGGCTGCCGTCCGAATAGCCGGGCCCACCGGCGCGGAACTGCCGCTCCATGTCGCGCTGCACGCGCCAGATCCGCCAACGAAGCAACAACACCAGCACGCCGACGAAAAGGACGAAACCCAAAAACAGATAGAGGATGAAAGCGGCGACGCCCTTCAACAGGGCCGGAGCGACGAGCGCCAGCACCACGACCGACAACACGAACAACGGATTGCGCTGCACGAAAGCGGTCAGAGCGTCGAGTATGGCGGCAAGAAATTTCATGATACGAACCACGATTGGAACCTTGCAAAGGTAAGAAAATTATGCGTAATTCAATTTATTGTCTTAAATTTGACGCCAAAACGAACAAAACCGAACCCGCCATGCTGAATCCCCTGACCGCCATCTCGCCCGTCGACGGGCGCTACCGCAACAAAACGGAAAAACTGGCCGACTACTTTTCGGAACAAGCCCTGATCCGCTACCGCATCCGTGTGGAAGTGGAATACTTCATTGCGCTGTGCGAACTGCCCCTGCCGCAGCTGGCGGGCGTCGACCGCGCACAACTGACCGCCCTGCGCGGCCTCTACCTCGATTTCGCACCGGCCGATGCCGAGCGGGTGAAGGAGATCGAAGCGGTGACCAACCACGATGTCAAGGCCATCGAATACATCATCAAGGAGAAGATGGATGCCCTCGGGCTGGCCGCATACAAGGAATTCGTCCACTTCGGACTGACCTCGCAAGACATCAACAACACGTCGATTCCGCTCTCGCTCAAGGATGCGCTCAACAACGTCTACTACCCGATGATCGAAGAAGTGCGCGACCGGCTGGCCGCCTTCGCCGACGAATGGCGCGCCGTGCCGATGCTGGCACGCACCCACGGGCAGCCCGCCTCGCCGACGACCCTCGGCAAGGAAATGATGGTCTATGTGGAACGGCTCGAAAAACAACTGGCCATGCTCCACGGCACGGCCGTTCCGGCCAAGTTCGGCGGAGCGACGGGCAACTTCAATGCCCACCATGCGGCCTATCCGGCCATCGACTGGGTGGCGTTCGCCAACCGTTTCGTGAACGAACGGCTGGGGCTCGACCGCTCGCAATACACCACCCAGATCGAACACTACGACAATCTGGCGGCGATCTTCGACAACCTGAAGCGCATCGACACGATCCTGATCGACCTTGCGCGCGACATGTGGATGTATATTTCGGAAGAATACTTCAAACAACGCATCAAGGCGGGCGAAGTGGGCTCGAGCGCCATGCCCCACAAAGTGAACCCGATCGATTTCGAGAACGCCGAAGGCAATCTGGGCATGGCCAACGCCATCTACGAACACCTTGCGGCCAAGCTGCCGCTCTCGCGCCTGCAACGCGACCTGACCGACTCGACCGTGCTGCGCAACATCGGGGTGCCGATGGCCCACACGGTCATTGCGCTGCAATCGCTGCTGAAAGGGCTGGGCAAACTGATCCTCAACCGCGAAGCCCTCGACCTCGATCTGGAAGAGAACTGGGCCGTGGTGGCCGAAGGCATCCAGACCATCCTGCGCCGCGAGGGGTATCCGAAGCCCTACGAAGCGCTGAAGGCCCTGACGCGCACCAACGACCATATCACCGCCGAGGCCATCGCCCGATTCATCGAGACGCTCGACGTGGCCGACAGCGTGAAAGCCGAGCTGCGCGCGCTCTCGCCCGCAACCTACACGGGAGTATTCAAGTAATTAAAAATAAAAAATTAAGAATTAAAAATTTCATCGGACCACGGTGGAATTTCGACAGGCTCGAAAACCGAATCTGCGCACTCTTTCGAACGCTCCGCCTTAGATACAGACCGGCCGTGCTTGTCTTTGCAAACAATTTTTAATTATCCAATGATTTACCGTCTCGCCACGACCACCTCGACCAACGACGAAGCCCGCGACGCACGCTACCGTCACGGCGACGCGGTATGGGCCGAGCGGCAGACCGCCGGACGCGGCCAGCGCGGCCATATGTGGCACAGCCCCGAGGGCGAGAACCTGACATTCTCGCTGGTGCTCGAACCGCGGTTCCTGCCCGTGAACGAACAATTCCTGCTCTCGGAAGCCGTGGCGCTGGCCCTGACCGACACCTTCGCGCACTACGGCATCGCGACCCGCATCAAGTGGACGAACGACATCTATGCCGGAGACCGCAAGCTGGTGGGGATGCTCATCGAGCACAACTGCTCGGGGCCGAACCTCGCACGGACGATCGCGGGCATCGGCATCAACGTCAACCAGACCGGATTCGACCCGGCGCTGCCCAACCCGGTGTCGATGGCGCAGCTGGCGGGCCGCACGTTCGACCGCGAGGAGGTGCTCGGCACTTTCCTCGACCACTGCGGACGCCGCTTCGAACAACTCCGCCGGGGCGACCGGGGCCGCCTGCAAGAGGACTACCGCGACCGCATGTACCGGCTGGGCGAACGGCATGCCTACCGCATCGCGGGGCTGGGCGAGGTCGAGGGCACGATCGAGGGGGTGCGCCCTGCCGGAGAACTGATGGTCCGTCTGGCCGACGGTTCGCTCGGAGAATACCTCTTCGGGGAGATCGAATTCGTGATCGCCGAGAAACGATAAACAGGCACCCGGCCTGCCCGCAAAAACGACGGAGCCCGAAGCTAAGATCTTATGCTTCGGGCTCCGTTTTGCGATCGGCTTTCATTCGTGCAACTCGCTGGCAAGAGGAACTTTGTGAAAATTGATGTAACCTCGGCCATTGAAATATTCGAGCTGCTTGGCGAAATCGTTGGGCTTCCAAGTGACGTA
>JAIDUK010000007.1:0-14775 GCA_029060215.1 Alistipes sp. | reverse complement strand
ACTACGAACGTAATCCCGTCCGCCTCGACGGTTTCAATGCTCTGATAAATTGACTGACCCATACATACGCCCGCAAAGAACAACGCGGCCAGCAAAAACAGCGTTTTCATATTCATAATCATATCCTTATTTGTCTTTACAATCTTCCAGCAGCTGCAACAAACACGAAAAATCCATATTATTCGGATCGAACGGATAAGCAACTTCATTCCGATATGCCCTTATGGTTCGCAATGATTCGGCCGCACCTTCATAAAACAGACGAAAGACATCATCATCCCAATCATTGGAAAGAATACATTCCCGCATCAATGAAAAACACATGTCTCCTTGTATATCCCCAAAAGCCTTGTCAGTCGATATTTTTATATCGTTATTCTTCATATAAATATACCAAGTAAGTTTGGCTTCGATCTCTTTGTTGAGCTTCGCTTCCTTGAAGGCAGGCGTACCTGCACCCTGATAGATGTGCATCAATTCTTCCATCAACATGACGGACGTAACCTTGGGCCCTGTGAGTATCCGATGAGATATGACCTGTACGCCATTGGGAAAATTAGTGGTGGTCGTCTCCACGCCGCAACCGGACCTGTCGGGCTCGCGGACAATCGGGACATTGGTTTTTATGGCGTTGATAAGCAACTGCCCCATGCAATCCATATAAATGGAATCGAGAATCGGGCGAATCTCCTTGTCGGCCTTGATACAAGGATTGTGCGGGTAAGGAACTTCGCCGTCGGAATCGCTGCTGAAGCCGCCTTCGGAATCGCCGCGAAAAAGATGATTCATCGTCAAGATCAGAGGTGGGGCGGAAGAACCATGACCATCGCCAATGGGCTTCGTATAGACCGGAGCTCCGCCGGGACCGGGAGTTTTGATCGGAGCATGCCCCACGACCTCGACCGTCTCTATGTCGATGTTTTTATAAATCGCAGTGTCTGCCGTTGCGCGCGTAGCCGGCTGCTTCCGGAGCCGCGCGACATGGGTGTCGGGCAACAATCCGGCCAGCAACCCGGCATTCTCCTCGGCGGTCCGAGCATCATCGAACAAAGAGGCCTCGGCAACGAGAGTTCCACCGACAAACTTGCCGACGCTGACGGGCTGCCCCGAGAGCGTCGCATAGAGAGCCGTTCCCGAGAAACCGGAAGCGGCATCCGCATCGGGAATCAGGAAAAACAGCCAAGAACCAGTGAGCCCGGTAGCGGAATCCTTCGCCACGACCAGCCAGCCCGGCAATGCGGAGAGCGAAGGAAACCCGTCCTCGTCCCACCGCAGCACCCGATAATCGTATCGGGCGACGAACGGGACATCGGCCAGCATGAGCGAATCGCCGCAGCAAAACGAAACGGATTCCCACGCAGGATCGATCCCGCACGGGTCGAGCACCCGGTTTTCGTCGAACCCGCCGTCGGTTCGCGTCGACGGCACGGAAGCATAGGCCGTCTCGAAAGCGCGCTGCACGTCGGCAAGGGTGAAACCCGCACGCTCCGCAGCTGCGGCATCGAAATTCGGCTCATGCTCCGAACAGGAAAACGACAATCCCGCAAGCAACAGAACCGACAGCAACAGAGAGGAAAGGAACGATTTCTTCATAGGCCGAAGGGAAGAGTTGTCTCAAATATAATCTTTTACAATGACAAAACCAAGTTCCGACAAGAAAAAGCTGCCGAACGCGCCTGCACGGACCGGTCCCCCAACGGCCTGCGGAAGAGACATCCGCATTCGGGAGAGAACGAATTTGTGTTAAAAAAATAACAGAAACCCTTGCTGTTAACGAAATAACACCTATATTTGCATAACGAAAACAACTAAAAACAGAAAGGTTATGAACGTACCTGCCAACCTGAAATACTCCAGCGACCACGAATGGTGCCGCATGGAGGGCGACACGGCCGTAGTAGGCATCACGGACTTCGCGCAGAGCCAGCTGGGCGACATCGTGTTCGTCGACGTGCCGACCGCGGGCGAAACCCTTGCGGCGGGCGATGTATTCGGCTCGATCGAAGCGGTGAAGACCGTCAGCGACGCATTCCTGCCCGTAGGCGGCGAGATCGTCGAATTCAACCCCGCGGTGGATGCCGACCCGTCGATCGTCAACAAAGACCCCTACGGCGAAGGCTGGCTGGTGAAGGTGAAGGCCGCCGACCCGGCCGACTACGAAGCGCTGCTGACGCCGGAGAAATACGCCGAACTGATCGGCTGAGGCGGCGACAAGACGGAAATCGAAACCCGAAAGGCCGCACGGGCTCCCCGCTCCGGACTTTCGGGCTGCATACCCCAAACAAACTCGAATAAATATGTCTAAAGTAACCGTTGTAGGAGCAGGCGCCGTGGGCGCGACCTGCGCGAACGTGATGGCCTGCCGCGAAGTGGCGAGCGAAGTGGTGCTGGTCGATATCAAGGAAGGGCTCTCGGAGGGCAAGATGCTGGACATGTACCAGACTTCGACGCTGATGGATTTCGACACCAAGCTCGTCGGCGCCACCAACGACTACAAGAAAACCGCCAACTCGGACGTGGTGGTCGTCACCTCGGGCATCCCCCGCAAACCGGGCATGACGCGCGAAGAACTGATCGGGACGAACGCCAACATCATGAAGGGCGTCGTCGAGCAGATCGTAAAATATTCGCCCCGGGCGATCATCATCGTGGTGGCCAACCCCATGGACACGCTGACCTATCTGGCGCTGAAAGCCTCGGGACTGCCCAAGAACCGCATCATCGGCATGGGCGGCGCACTCGATTCGTCGCGCTTCAAATGCTATCTGGCCAAGGCCACGGGTGCCAATATCAACAACATCGACGGCATGGTGATCGGCGGTCACGGCGACACGACGATGCTTCCGCTGCTGTCGAAAGCGACGGTCAACGGAGTGCCCGTGGCGCAGTTCGCCTCGAAGAAGAAGTTGCAGGAGGCCGTGCAGGCCACGATGGTGGGCGGAGCCACGCTGACCAAGTTGATCGGCACTTCGGCATGGTATGCCCCGGGTGCGGCGGCCGCCATGATGGTCGAAGCGATTCTCCACGACCAGAAGAAGATGATCCCCTGCTCGTGCTATCTGGAGGGCGAGTACGGCCAGAGCGACATCTGCATCGGCGTACCGGCCATCATCGGCCGCAAGGGCATCGAGAAGATCGTGAAGATCGAGCTGACGAAGGACGAAGCTGCGAAATTCGCCGAATCGGCCGCAGCGGTCCGCAAGACCAACAACGTGCTGCACGAAATCAAGGCGCTGTAGCCAACGGTCCGACCGTTTTGAACGAATTCGCCCCGGGGATCGATTTCCCCGGGGCGAACGTTTTCTGCCTGTTCTGTTCACAACGGCGGCAAAAGATTCTTCGCTGCGCGCTCAGAATGGCACTTCCTTACGCGGAGCCCGGCTCGCACTTACGCGCGGCCGCTTCAGACGGGCCCGCGAGTGGCTGTTGCGGCTGAGAGAAAGATTCTTCGTCGCTAAACCCATGCAGGGAAAATCTCTCCTCACGATTGGCTCCACCTGCTACGGACCTCAGAAATTCAGCTTGACGCCGACGAACCAGCTGCGCGGCAGCGAGGGCCCGTAGACGTAGCCGGAATCGCGGTCGGCGCCTTGGTCGAAATCCTTCTGATAGGCATTGAACAGGTTCTGCACGCCGCCGTAGAGCTGCATGGTCAGCCCGCGGTACAGCCGCAAGTCGTAGCTCAGACGGGCATTCATGTCGAAGAAACGGGGCGTCGTCACGGCCACGTCGCTTGCAGTGCCCGACCCGGCCATGTGCTGGACGAGCATCTCGCCGGTGCAGTTGCCCGTGAGGTCGACGGCAAGGGTGCGCCACGGCTTGAACGACGCGGTGAAATAACCATAGAGATCGGGCGTGCGGAACATCCGCCGCACGGGAGCCACCGTCTCGTCCTCGCTCCAGAATTCGGGTTGGGCATAACGGCTCTGCTGCCATGTCATGCCCGCCTGCAATTCGAACCAGCGGGTGAAGATGGCGCGCCCCTCGATATTGACGCCCGCCACCGTAGCCCCCGACCCGTTGTAACGCTCGCGCACAAGGCTACCGTCGTCGGTCGGGACCGCAAGATCGCGCAGGGCGAAGACATCGTCGAGGACGGTATAGAACCCCTCGACCAACAGGTTGGTCTGCACGCTTCCGAACTTATGGTAGAGGTCGGCCGAAAGGCTGACGCTGTGCGAACGCTCCTCGCGCAGGCCGTCGGCCAAACGGATGCGCACCCGCTCGCCGCCCACCACGGCGATGTGCATGTCCTCGTCGAAAGCCTGCGGAGCCCGGTAGCCGCCCGCGTAGCTTGCGCGCAGATTGACCGATTCGGTGGGATTGAAACGCACGTTGACGCGCGGGCTGAAAATGGCATGGTCGACCAGATTGTGCTTGTCGAGCCGCCCGCCGAGGAGAAACGACCACTTCTTGGTCTTCCATTCGTTCTGGAAATAGGCGCCTACTATGTGCACGGTCTGGTCGGTGGTCATGTCGTAGCCGAGCGAACGGTCGAAGAGGTCGTCGAAACTGTACTCGGCGCCGACGGTCAACTCGGCAGGCATGAACCACAGCTTGTCGAAAGCATGGATATAATGCGCCCCGGCCGCGACGGTAATGTCGTGCGTCTTGCCGTAGGCGTCGGGGTCCTGCTTCGAACCGTAGTAGCTTTTGCGCGCGGTATTCTGGAACGACGCATAGGCGCTCACGCGGTTGCTCCGGTCGGGGGTCGAGAAGTCGAACGAGAGGCTTCCGCCGTCGATCGAATGGTCGGTCTGCTCGGCGACCAAGGCTTCGTGGGGCGGCAGGTCGAGCCGGTCGCCGCCGCGCCTGTACTCGTTCAGATGGTGGTACTGGGCCGTGATGCGCGAATAGGCCCCGGTGCGGAAAAACGAACGCATGCCCACCGACTGCGAATGGATGACGGGCAGCTCGGTGAAACCGTCGCCGTCGTGGTCGTAGCCCGAACGGTGGCGGCTTTGCCCGAAGACGCAGAGACCCGCCCGGTGGCTGTCGGTGACGTAGGAAGCGTTGAGCATGGTGTTGTTGTCGTAGCTATTGCTGCAACCCACCGCAGTGAGCGTGTGGGAGAGCGACGCCGAGCTGCGCGAGGGTTCGCGCGTGATGACGTTGATCGTCCCGCCGATGGCCGACGAACCGTAGAGCGCCGAACCGCCGCCGCGCAGCACCTCGACCCGCTCGATCATGTTGGCCGGAATCTGCTCGAGCCCGTAGACGCCCGTGAGCGCGGAGAAGACGGGATGCGAATCGATGAGGATCTGCGAATAGTGGCCGTCGAGGCCGTTGATGCGCACCTGCGTGAAACCGCAGTTCTGACAGTCGTCCTCGACCCGCACGCCGGGCTGGAACGAAAGCCCCCCGGCCAGCGACGCGGCGTTGATCTTGTCGAACAGCTCGGCGTCGAGCACGCTGACCAGCGCCGGAGCCTCGCGCCGGAGCGTGGCGGTGCGGCTGGCCGAAACGACGACCTCGTCCATCGAGATGCCGCTCTGCTCGACCTCGAAGTTGATCTCCATCGTCGCACCCGAACGCAGCACGGCCTGCTTCTGCAACGGCGCGTAGCCCAGCACCCGCACTTCGAGCGTGCAGGGCCCCTCGGGCAGGTTTTTCAGAAAATAGTGGCCCGACGCATCGGTGGTGGTGCCGAAAGTCGTGCCCTGCACGGCCACCGTGGCGTAGGGGATATGTTCGTGGGACTGCCTGTCGACGACGTGGCCGATCAGGTTGGCATCGGTATGTTTCGGGGGTGCGACGACATCCGAGGCCCGGCACGGGAACCAAACACCGGCGCACAGCACCGCCAAGAAAAGTTTTTTCATGGATTGCGTAAATTGGGATTGACGACAAGCCCGTTCGCACGCAGCTTATCGGAGTTCTTAACGACTGGTCGGGGAGCGGGAAGCCAAGGCATCGGCGCCTTCGGACTTCCGCCGGATCAGCCCGCGGCGGGCGGGGCGCGCAGCGACAACGCACCGCAAGGCAGGCAGCAACGGCAGCGCGTAGCCTTGGGCCGCAGCACGGCCAGCAGCACCAAATCGGAAGCGAAGAAACACCCCGGCTGCTCCAGGAAGGGGAAGAAACAGAAATCGTCGATCAGGCAGCGGTCCACCACCTGCGCGGCGGCTCCGTTGTCGGGCAGCAGATCGCCCGCGAAAGCGGGGAAGTGGGCGCGGTCCTCGGTATAGATATGGACTTCCTGCCCCGCATAAGCCGAGAAGAGAATCGACAAAAGCAGGCAGGCGCAGATCTTTTGCAAGAGAGAACCCGTCTTCATACCGGGCGCAAAGATAATGATAAAAAAAGGCCGCGCAAACGCGGCCCTGCAAAATACCTGCAAAAAGGGATCGGCACCGGCCCGGGGCAAGGCGCTATCGGATGAAATCGGTGAACACCCGAGGTTCGCACGCCGGGAATCCGGCCCCGGAGCTTCGGCCGGCCTCGAAACAACGGAGCATCCACGCCATGTTGCGGGCAAGGGTGCGCATGACCAGCAAACCCTCGCGGTCCTGCCGCACCTGCTCGGGAGTATTGCCATGCACCATGTTCCAATAGACCGACGGCACCACCGGCATGTTGCCCGCCAGAAAATAGCGGTTCAGCTGGTCGAGCGACGCCGTGGTTCCGGCTCTTCGGGCGCTGACCACGGCGGCCGCAGGCTTGCCTGCCAGCCGCGAGGTCCGGACGGATCCGAGGTAGAAAGCCCGGTTCATGAAAGAGGCCGCATCCCCGGCGATCCCGGCGAAATGGACGGGCGCCCCGAACACGAAGCCGTCATAGCGGTCGGCGATGTCGAGAAACTCGTTCACCGCATCGCTGCGGAAACAACGCCCCGTGCGGCCGCATGCGTCGCAGCCGAGACACCCGGCCAGCGGTCCGCCGCCGATCCAAAAGAGGTCCGACCCGACCCCGCACTTCTCCAATTCGCCCGCGATCTCCGACAAGGCCGTAAAGGTGCAGCCCTCCTTATGCGGGCTGCCGTTCACCAGCAATACTTTCATCGTTCGTGTCTCTATTTTGTTCGATACGCTTCCGGCTGCGTCAGGTTCAATCGAGCCCCAGACTTTCCACCCAACTGCGGAGCGCGGCGGCGGATTCGCGGCCGCCGAACCGCCGGCCCTGCTTCCAAAGGGCCCGGGGAGCCGACCGCTGCAAGTCGGAGCCGCTCGATCCGATGCCGCTGGAGCCCGACGTACAGAACGGAACGACGGTCTTGCCCGCAAGGTCGTGGCTTTCGAGGAACGTATGGACGGCCTTGGGCGCCAATCCCCACCAAATGGGATAACCGAGGAATATCACATCGCAGTCGGCGAGGTGCTCGCATTTGCCCTTGATGGCCGGGCGGGCCGACGGGTCGTTCTGCTCGCGGTTGGCGCGCGACGAATCGTTGTTGTAGTTCAGATCGGCCGCCGAATAAGGCACCTCGGGCTCGATGCGCCACAAGGCCGCACCGGCCGCCTCGGCGATCCGGACGGCAAGGTCGCGGGTCGTGTTCGTGCAGGAGAAATAGACCACAAGCGCACGCCGGTCCGCAGGCGCGGGCGCGGAATTCCCGCCGCCGGCCGAAACAGGATCGGAGCCGCACGCGCCGCTTGCGAAAGTAAAGAGAGTGAACATGGCTGAAAAAACTATTTTGGCATTCATGGCACGCTATTGCAGATTTTCGAGAAAGAAAGTTTCCAGTTTGTCGAACGGAATGAGGTCCGTCCGGTCGTAGAGGTCGGTGTGGCTGGCGCCGGGGACGATGAGCAACTCCTTGTTGCTGCCCGTGAGCTTTTTGAAAGCATCTTCGCTGAAATAGCGCGAATGGGCCTTTTCGCCGTGGACCAGCAGCACGGCACTGCGGATTTCATGGCTGTAGGCCAGAATCGGCATATTGAGGAACGAAAGGGCCGAAGTGCGGTTCCAGCCCTCGTTGGAATTGAGCGAACGGGGATGGTAGCCGCGCGGGGTCTTATAATAGTCGTAGTAGTCGCGCAGAAACTGCGGCGCATCGGCGGGCAGCGAATCGGGAACCCCTCCGGCGCGGGCGCAGGAACCGCTGCGGGCATCTTCCGTACGCTGGGCGGCGAGGGCCTTGCGGAGCGTATGGCGGGCATCGGCATCGGCCGCGTCGAAATAACCGTTGGCGGTCACGCGGCTCATGTCGTACATGGTCGAAGCTACGGTCGCCTTGATGCGGGGGTCGATGGCGGCGGCGTTGAGGGCGAACCCGCCCCAGCCGCAGATGCCGACGATGCCGATGCGCTCGGAATCGACCCGGTCATGGGTGGCGAGAAAGTCGACGGCCGCCGAAAAATCCTCGGTGTTGATGTCGGGCGAAGCGACATAGCGGGGCTCTCCGCCGCTCTCGCCCGTGAACGAGGGGTCGAAAGCCACGGCGAGGAACCCGCGCTCGGCCAAAGTCCGGGCGTAGAGCCCCGAGCACTGCTCCTTGACGGCGCCGAACGGCCCGCAGACGGCGATGGCGGGCAGCTTGCCCGCGGCATCCTTCGGCACGTACACGTCGGCCGCCAGCGTGATGCCGTAGCGGTTGGCGAATGTTGCTTTGCTGTGGATCACCTTGTCGCTCTGCGGGAACGTCTTGTCCCACTCGTTTGTCAAATGCAATGTTTCCATATCGTTGTTGTTTGTAGTCGTGCATGCTGCGACCAAGCACCCTATCCAAAGAAAGAGGAGCGGTTTTCTGTTCATCATCGTATTATTTTCGGATTTCTCTCAGCACTTCGGCGGGTACGCCCGCCACGACGGCATTGTCGGGCACGTCTTTCGTTACGACGGCTCCGGCAGCGACGATGGCGTTCTCGCCGACCGTCACGCCCGGCAGGATCATCGCACCCGCGCCGATCCATGCGTTGCGGCGAACGACAATGGGCTTGACCAACAGCCGATGCCGCAAGGCCGGTTCTTCGGGATGGTGTTCCGTCAGAATCTTCGCTCCCGGCCCGATGAACACGCCGTCTTCCAAAGTGATGCCCCCTTGGTCGAGGAACGTACAGCCGAAGTTGATGAACACCTCTTTGCCCACGCGGGTCGTTTTCCCGAAAGCCGTATAGAACGGCGGGAACATACGCACGGAGGCGTCCAACGGCTGTCCCCAAATCTGTTCGAGCAGTGCCCGCACTTCATCGGGCGAATGATAACCCGTGTTCAGTTCTCCGACCAACCGCCGCGTGTTCTCGACCTCCTCGCACAAACGGGGAAAGTCGGGGTCGGTCTCCTGCGGCCGCTCGCCGCGACGCATCCTTTCTATAATATCGCTCATAACAATCATTCTACGGTGCAAAATTAGGCCATCGACCGGGCAGGTCCGGCTACCTGCTTTACGGGAAGAAATACCCCGATTCCGGAACTTTCGCCCCGAATAGCGTGCCGGACCCCGGACGCGAGAGCCCCCGAACCGAGAAAGACGCCGAACGAGGAACCGGCACGGACAAGAATCCCGGGCAGGCAACAAAAAACAGGACCGCACGAAGCGGCCCTGCCGAAAACCCCGCCTGCGGGGAGTATCTCTGCGGCCCTGCGGCCGCGAATGCCGGACGAAGGTCAGATATTGATGTCGACGATCTCGAAGCGGATGGTGCCGGCCGGCACCTCGACCTCGACGCAATCGCCCTTCTTATGGCCGAGCAGCGCCTTGGCGATGGGGGTGCCGATGGCGAGCTTGCCCTCGCGCAGGTTGGCTTCGTGCTCGGCGACGATGGTATAGACCATCTGCTTGCCGGTGTTGTGGTTGAGCAGCGTGACCTTGCTGAGAATCTGCACCTTGCTTTTGTCGATCTTCGACTCGTCGATGATGCGCGCGTTGGAAAGCGTATCTTCCATCTTGGCGATCCGCATCTCCAGCAGCCCCTGCGCCTCGCGGGCCGCATCGTACTCCGCATTCTCCGAAAGGTCGCCCTTGTCGCGCGCCTCGGCGATGGCCGCCGAAATGGCCGGACGCTCGACGGAACGCATATGGTCGAGTTCCTCCTTCAGCTTTTTGTAACCCTCCGCCGTCAGATAAATAATCTCTTTTGCCATGGTTTATAGAACTTGAAATTAATTGCTTGCACGAGCCATGCGCCGCTGCCGGACCGCTGCCGGACAACGCAAAAAACAAGAATCCTGACCCTTTAAGGCCAGAACCCCTTTCGCTCAATAAGACAAAGGTAGCGAGTAAAATCCGAATTTCCAAATATTTTTCGGCCCCTCGTGGCACGAACTATGCCCGGGCGGCGGAATATGCTTGTCCTGCTGGCGATCCATCTGCTGTGGAGCTGCTGCGCGTTGCTGCCCGTGACGCGCCAGCACCGCATACCCTCGTCGGCAGCCGCGTGGGCGGCCGTCATCCTGCTGCTTCCGGTGGCGGGCACGCTGCTCTACCTGCTGGCCGGATACCGACACCGCGCACCCGTGCCCCGGCGCTCCGACCCGCCCGCCGACCCGCTCGGCAAACTCGTGTTCCACGGCTGCGGCACCCGTCCCTCGACCGGCAACCGGGTCGAACTGCTCCACAACGGCAGCAACGCCTTCTCGGCGTTGATCGCCTCGCTGCAACGGGCCACGCGCACGATCCACATGGAATACTACATCTTCCGCGACGACCGCATAGGCCGCACGATAGCCGAAATTCTGATCCGCAAATCGCGCGCCGGAGTGGAAGTGCGCCTTGTCTACGACGCCGTGGGTTCGCGCGGGCTGAGCCGCCGCATGCTGCGCCGCATGCACGAAGCGGGCATCCGCACGGCCGCCTACGCCCCGCTGCGCTTCCCGTGGTTCGGGCCCGCAGCCACGCGCCGCAACCACCGCAAGATCGTGGTCACGGACGGCAAGGTGGCCTATCTGGGCGGCATCAACATTGCCAAATACTATCTCGACGGCAACGACAACGGCCAATGGCGCGACGAACACCTGCGGCTGGAAGGCGACGTCGTGGCCGACCTCCAGCGGCTTTTTCTTGCCGACTGGGCCGCGGCGCGGGGCGAACGCCTCGACCCCGCGCGCTACATCGCCCCGCACGACATCCGCGAGGGCACGCGGCTGCAACTGGCATGGTCCGAAGAAGGGTCCTCGCGCCACACCATCGCCGACGCCTTCGCCCTGCTGATCGCCCGAGCCCGCCGCCGCATACGCATCTGCTCGCCCTACTTCCTGCCGCCGACGCTGCTGCTCGACGCCCTGCGTCTGGCGGCCCGCAGCGGCGTGAAGGTGGAGATCATGGTCCCGGCCAGCAGCGATTCGCACCTGACCGACCTGATTTCCGACTCCTACCTCGAAGACCTGCTCGATGCGGGGGCGGAACTCTACCGCTACCAACGCGGATTTCTCCACGCCAAGGTCCTCGTGGTCGACGACGACACGGTTTCGGTGGGCACGGCCAACATGGACTACCGCAGCCTGACGGCCAATCTGGAAGTGACGGTCTTCATCCGCGACCGTGCAACGGCCCGGAGCATGGCCGCCTCGTTCGACAACGACCTCCGGAGCTGCACGCGTCTCGACCGCCGCACATGGCGCCCCGCACCCGTCCGCCGGGTCGTCGGCAGCCTGCTGCGCCTGCTCTCGCCGCTGATGTGACCGCCCGGCGCACGGCGGGAGCTCCGGCGAAAAAAGCCCGGCGTTTTGCTTTTTCCGCCGAATGTGTTACTTTTGCGGTAACATATTGAATACACGGAAAGTGTAGCTTATCCACAGAGAATAAATCTGGTAAATTTACGAAGAGTGGACAGGCGGACATCTTGCCGCGTCGTATCCTTGAATCCGAGGATATGGGCGTGGGAGCTGTTGCTTATTTTATCTTCACGGTTTACCAGAACCCATTCTCTTAAAATAAGTTTTCGGCACCACGCTTTCTATTTTTTTAATCAACAGCTATCGAGGTGCGGATAGTCGAGAAAAAATCTTGCTATGAAAAAGATCGTTTTCTTGCTCGCCGCTCTCATTGCGGCGGCGGGCGTCTCGGCCCAGCAACGCACGGACAAGGTCGAGTATCAGGAGTCGTCGGCACGCAACCTCGAACCCGAGCAGGCCGTCATGATCACCCCGATGATCGCCGACATGGAAGTCATCTCGGACAAGATCTACTACACCGAGACCGAAGCCTTCCGCAACTACGCCGTCACGTCGGCCATCGTGTCGTTCATCCCCGAATTCAAGAAGGTAGCCCTGAGCCGCGCCGCACGCGCCTATAAGGCCGATGCCATCGTCGGCGCCACCGTAGACGTGATCACCAACGCGCAGGGCAAGCTCGAAATCACCATCTCGGGCTATCCGGCCAAGTACACCCGTTTCCGCAACGCCACCACCGAAGACATCGCCCTCGTGGGCCATGCCAAGAGCGTCGCGGGCGACAACAACGACGGCATCCTGAAGAATCCGCAGGGGCAGACCCGCATCACCCTCGAAAAATAGCCGCCGCCATGAAAAAGATGCTCCTCACGCTGCTGTTCGCCGCAACGGCGTTCGGCAGCCATGCGCAACTCGTACAGAGTTCGTCGCTCATCGTCACCAAACAAAAGCTCCCGGCCGTGGCACGCGGATACCAGCAATCCATCGATGCAAGCTATGACGCCCGGTTGAGCGTCGCGGGCAACGATTTCTTCAACCTGAACTACATCGGCGGATTCCGCTTCAACGACACCTTTTTCCTCGGTGCGGGCACGGGCCTGAATTTCAAGCTGAACAACCCCGCTTTCGAGCGTGAGAACGGCGGCACGATGCCGCTAAGCACCGTGAACATTCCGCTGTACGCCCACCTGCGCGTCTACTTCCTCAAAGAGCGCATAACGCCCTTCTTCGCATTGTCGCTCGGCGGGCGGTTTTCGACCAAGCGCACGCTGGAACTGCCGCTCGGCGAAGTGAAATACAACACCTGCGGTCTGCTGCTCAACCCGCAAGTGGGCGTCAATGTCCGCACCTCGGCCAAAAACAGCGTCTATGTCGCCGTAGGATTCTGCGGCCACACGATGCCGACGCTCGAAGATGCCAGCTACTCCACGGCATTCGTAAAGTCCAAGTTCCAGTACGGAATCGACGCGCACATAGGTTTCACCTTCTAACTCCACGACACCATGAAGAAATCCATATTCTACGCGCTGCTTATCTGCTGCTTAGCGCTCGGCGGGTGCAGCGAACAGCTCGAAGCCGATGTTTTCGGTCTCTCGGCCCATGCGGCCGACTTCACGGCCGAAGGCGGCGAAAAAAACATCGTCATGAATACGGCTTGCGACTGCGAACTCTCGTGCAGCGACAGCTGGGTGACGCTCTCGGCTCAATATATCGAAACGGGCCGAAGCGAACTGACGATCACGGCCGAACCCAACCCCACGTTCGACAGCCGGCAAACGATCGTCGCCATTGTCAACGATGAATTCGGCGTATCGGGCCAAATCGCAGTCCGTCAGGCCGGAATCGTTCCGTGCATCGACTGCGACACCACGCTCGACACGACATTCGAGGGCGGTACATTCCAAATAGAGGTCAGCTCGACTATCCCGTGGGAAGCCTCTACCGATGCCGATTGGCTGACCTTGTCGCCCGCAACCGGACAGGCCGGAATGTCGATACTGACGGTCGAAATACCGAGTTTGCTGTCCGACGCATCCCGGCACAGCGAAATCGTTCTGACGAACACCGAGCATAAGGTTACCAAAAAAATCAAGGTCAATCAGAACGGCCTGTCACAAACCGAGAAGGCTCGTACGATAACCTATACGACCGACGACAACAACCCCATATCCAAATCCGATTTCGATTCGGCTTTCGACGCAACAATAATTGCCCATATTTTCGATAGCGGAACCGGAATGCTGATATTCGACAAACCGATAACTTGCATAGGATACCACGCATTCTACAATTGCGGAAATTTGAAAAGCATAACTATTCCCAACAGTGTAACATCGATTGGGAACAGCGCATTCTCCAACAGCGGTCTGGAAAGCATAACAATTCCTAATAGTATAACGGCGATTGGGTACAGCGCATTCTCCAGTTGTAGATACCTGACAAGCATAACGATTCCCGACAGCGTAACAGAGATCGGGGAAGGTGCATTCTGGGATAGCCATCTTCTAACTGCTTTTTACGGGAAATTCGCATCGAGCGATAATAAATGCCTGATTGTAGATGGTGTTCTTATAGCATTCGCACCAATGGAAACAGGAACAATTGCAGGAATACCTTACTATTATTTAAGAGAATCATATACTATCCCCGACAGCGTAACAGCGATTGAGAGCAGCGCATTCTACGGCAACGGTCTGGAAAGCATAACGATTCCCGACAGCGTAACAGCGATTAGTAGCGCATTCTGGGGTTGCATCAGCCTGACGAACATTTACTGCAAGCCGACTATACCTCCCATAGAATTAGGATATTTTTCAGAATATTCAGGACAGATAGAATATTGGGGTACCATCTTCTTACCTTCTTCCGTTCAAAAAATCTACGTTCCCCGAGCATCCGTCGAAGCGTATAAGAACGCTGCATATTGGAAAGAATACGCCTCTATAATCGTCGGCTACGACTTCTGAGCCGCCGGACCTACGAAACACCGAACCGCCATGCGCAACGAGCGACGACAGCCCGTTGCGCATTTTTCGTCCCCGCCGCCCCGGCCCGGCACGAACCCCGCCGCACGCACGCCCCAACAGGACAAGGACAATAATATTTTTTGCTTTTCGTTAAGATAACGACCCGGCCGGCCCCGTGCCGCCCGGAAAAATCCGACCTGCCGCAATGAACGGAAAGAGGGCCGGACCAAGCCCCTCCCGAGGGAGGGGTTTGGGGTGG
>JAIDUK010000006.1 GCA_029060215.1 Alistipes sp. | reverse complement strand
CTGCTGGCGGCGCGCGCCATGCACGGAATGCCGCCCGCGCATCTGAGCGACCCGACGCTGCCGACGCTCTTCGTATCGGGCGAAAATCTCCGCTTCGGCCACCTGCTGGTCTACTGGCTCAAGGGCATCGGGCAGGTCTTTCTGATCGATTCGTGGGCGACGGGCCTTTTCTTCCTCATCGGGCTGTGGCTGAGCAGCGCCCGGGCCGCACTGTGGGCAGCCATAGGCTCGGCCGTAGGGCTGCTGGTGGCCATTCTTTTCGAGACCTCGGGCGCCGACGTGGCGGGCGGTCTCTACGGCTTCAGCCCGGTGCTGACGGCCATTGCGCTGGGCACGGTCTTCTACAAACCCGGGCGGCGCTCGGCCGTATGGGCGCTGCTGGGAATCGTGACGACGGTGTTCGTACAGGCCGGAATGAATGTCATGCTCGCGCCGCTGGGCATCCCGACGCTGACCGCACCGTTCTGCCTGACTACGTGGCTCTTCCTGCTGCCGCTCATCCGCTTCGACCAGACCGAACGCCCCGACCACTCCAACTGGGACCCCTCCAACAAAACCCATCTGGCCCCGCGGCCGCTGTTCGAGCGGACGTCGGCACCGAAAAAATAGGCCGCCATGCACATGTCCGACGCACTGGTCTCCCCGGCGGCCGCAGCCGCGGCGGGAACCGTCTCGCTGGCGCTCTTGGGCACGGCGATCCGCAAACTGCGCCCGACGCGGAGCGGCCGGCCTGCCGACCCGCTCCGCAACGAACGCATCGTACCGCTGATGGGGGTCATGGGAGCCTTCGTCTTTGCGGCGCAGATGATCAACTTCGCCATACCGGGCACGGGGTCGAGCGGCCATATTGCCGGAGGCATCCTGCTCTCGGCGATGCTCGGGCCGTGGGCGGCGCTGCTCACCCTCTCGTCGGTGCTGATCCTGCAATGCCTGCTCTTTGCCGACGGCGGATTTCTGGCGCTGGGATGCAACATCCTGAACATGGCGGTGCTCTCGTGTCTGGTGGCCTATCCGCTGGTATTCAAACCCCTGATGCGCCCCGACGCGACACCGGGACGCATCCTCGCGGCATCGGTGCTGGCGTCGGTCGCGGCGCTGGGACTGGGAGCGCTGGCCGTGACGCTGGAGACCGAAGTCTCGGGCATCACGGCGCTGCCGTTCGGCCGCTTCCTGCTCTTCATGCTGCCAATCCATCTGGCCATCGGTCTGGGCGAAGGGCTGGCCACGGGGGCGCTGCTCAACGCGGTGCGACGCTGCCGCCCGGAACTGCTCGACACCGGCCGGAGACAATCGCTGAACCGCCGCCGCTTCGGCCGATCGCTGGCCGTCATAGCCGCAGCGGCCCTGCTCTTGGGCGCTTCGTTCTCGTGGCTCGCCTCGTCGCAGCCCGACGGGCTCGAATGGTCGGTCGCACGAACTGCCGGCGATGCAGAAATACTCCCCGCTCCCGGCGAAGCGCACCGCGCAGCCGCGGCCATCCAACAAACCACAGCGGCCCTGCCCGACTACGGCACGACGACCGCAGGGCTGGCAGGCTGCGGCGTCATCCTGCTGGCCGCATGGGGCGGCACCCGACTGCTGCGCACCGGACGCCGACGGGCATGAAAAACCGCCTGCAACACCTCCTCGGCGAACTCGACGCACTGGAACGCTCCGCCCGGACAGAGAGCCCGATGCACCGGCTCGACGCCCGGGCCAAACTGCTTGCGACGACGGCCTATCTGGCGGCGATGCTTTCGCTGCCGCTCTCCCGGCTGTCGGAAATCCTGCTCTGCGCCCTTTTCCCGATGATCGGGGCAGCCATGGGCGGCATGCGGCTCGGGCCGCTTGTGCGCCGCTCGCTGGCGGTCCTGCCCTTCGTGGCGCTGATCGGCATTTTCAACCTGCTTGCCCACCGCACCCCGGCCCTGCGGATCGGAGCGCTGACGGTGACCGAAGGCGGCATCGAATACGCAGCCATCCTGCTGCGGGGCATCCTCTCGCTGGCGGCGCTGCTGGTGCTGATCGGCACCACAGGATTCTACCCTCTCTGCCGGGCCATGCAACGGCTGGGCATCCCCCGCTTTCTGACGGTGCAACTACTCTTCGTCTACCGCTATCTGCGGATGCTGCTCGACGAAGCGCTCTGCATGATGCGTGCCTGCGAAGCCCGCAGCTACGGCCGCCGCCACCTGCCGCTGCGAGTCTGGGGCACGCTGACCGGACAACTGCTGCTGCGCACCTTCGACCGGGCCGAACAGATCCACCGGGCGATGCTGGCCCGCGGCTTTACGGGCCGCATCCCCGACTGCACGACCGCCGGGCCGCGCTGGCGACGGGCCGACACCCTTTTTCTTGCGGGCTGGAGCCTTGCCCTGCTGCTTATGCGCCTGACCTCTCCGGCCGAAACCCTGACACGCCTGCTGCTATGAGCCACCACTATCTGCAATTCACCCGCGTAAGCTACCGCTACCCCAACGGCCGCGAAGCACTGCGCGACGTATCGCTGCGCATCGGCCACGGCGAAAAAGTCGCGCTGCTGGGCGCGAACGGCTCGGGCAAGTCGACCCTGCTGCTCCACACGGCGGGGCTGCTGCTGCCCTCGGAGGGCGAAGTGTCGGTGGGCGGAATCGGCGCAGCGCCCGCCACCCTGCCGCTGATCCGGCAGACGGTGGGGCTGGTTTTTCAGAATCCGGACCACCAACTCTTCATGCCCACGGTGGAGGAAGATGTGGCGTTCGGACCGGCCAACATGGGACTGACGCCGGAAGAGATCGAAACACGGGTGACGGAAGCGCTCGAAGCCGTGGGCGCGCAACACCTGCGCAAGGAATCGCCCTACCGCCTGTCGGGCGGGCAGAAACGCAGCGCGGCCATAGCGACGGTGCTGGCCATGGGCCCCTCGGTGCTGGTGCTGGACGAACCCACCTCCGACCTCGACCCGCGGGCCCGGCGCCGGACGATCGACCTGCTAAAACGTTTTAGCCACACGATGCTGGCAGCCACGCACGACATGGAAATGGCACTCGAACTCTGCCCCCGAACGATCGTGATGCGCGACGGAACCATTGCGGCGGACGGCCCGACGGAAACCCTGTTCCGAGACACGGCCCTGCTGGATGCCTGCGGACTGGAACCGCCCGGCTCCCTACGCCCCAACCCATAAAAAAAGCCCCTTTGTGCAGGGGCTGAAATCGGAACGGAACCGGAAACAGGGGCTGCCGCGGCGGAAACCCGTGGCACGGGTCAAATCCGGTCGAGAAGATGCTGGAACCAAAGGAAGACGCCCCGCCGCTCGAACTGGAAGGCGCGGCCCAAACGCAACAACATCCGGTAGAACCGCGTATTGCGCCTCTCGTTCCACCGCACGAGATAATAAAGCCCGAAGGTGACGAGGAAACTGAGCGCGACGACGGCATAGAACTGCCCGGCGACCGAGACCCCGAGGGCATACAACGCCCAAAGGCACAAGACGACCGAAGCGTTCAACGACAAGATGCAGAACGTAGTGCCGATGTGCGAAAACCCGAGGTCGATGAACAAATGGTGGAGATGGGTTTTGTCGGGATGGAACGGCGAAACGTGCCGCCGCACGCGCGACGACATGACGCGCAACGTATCGAACACGGGCACCGACAACACGGCGAGCGTAAAGGGAATGAGCCCGAACCCCTGCTCGGCGAAACAAACGCCCGGCGACTTGGTGTCCAACGTATGGATGACGAAGATGGACATGACCAACCCCATGACGAGCGTACCCCCGTCGCCGATGAACATGCGCGAACTCTTGCCGAAGACGTTGTGGAGGAAGAACGGAATCAACGCCCCGACGCAGACGGCGGCCAACAAAACCATGACCAGATCGCCCGCGAAGAAGAAAAAAGCCCCGAAAATCAGGCAAGCCATGATGCAATAACCGGACGACAACCCGTTGACGCCGTCGATGAGGTTGATGGCATTGACGATCCCGACGGCGGCGAAGACCGTCAACAACACGCTGCCCCACCAACAAGGGATGGCGCCAACGCCCCACAACCCGTGGAAACTGCTGATGCCGTAGCCGCCGATGACCACGAGCAACACCAGACACAACACCTCGACGCAGAACCGGAACCCGGGCGACAGATTGAGGATGTCGTCCATGGTACCGATGTAGAGCATCAAGGTCATGGCCGCGATGATGATCGAAAGCTGCGACGAATCGAAGAACGGACTGACGAGCCCCAACCCCAACGAAATACCGAAGAAGACGGCGCAACCGCCCAAGACGGGAACGGGGCTGCGCTGCAACTTGCGGTGGTCGGGATTGTCGACGATGCCCTTCAGGTAGGCCAGCTTGACCAACCGCGGGTGGATCCAACATACCGACAGAAATGCCACGACGAACGGCACCAAAGGCAGAAGCTCCTTGTATGTCAAAAAAATCCGGCTCATCATCCGCGATACGGTATAGGGTTCGACTTCGGCAAATTATACACACTGTTATGCCCTGCAACTATTCCGCCAACCGAACGGCTCCCGAAAAGAGGAACCCCGGGCACCCGGCGGCAACGGCAAGGGCGAAACGGGCAATTAGCCAACAAAAGTAGCGCATTTGGGACAAGTTACCAAATAAATCCGCCGGGCACGACGGCAGCCCTGCGCAACAGCAAGCGATAACACACTGGCAATCAAACGATTGAAAGCATCCGGCATTGACAACAAACAACGCCCGGAAAATCAACGTTCTGCGTCCGGAACAACCGCTCTGCGGAAATCGAGACGCATGAAAGCCGCGACGCAACCAAAGATAAGTCTTTCCGGACAAAAAAGCAAACTTTTGCGACAAAACCCGAACGGACCGCCCCGGAAACCGCCCGGAAGAAGGCCGACGGAGATTCCGAACGGGTGGAATGATGGCGCGAACCGCCGGAACCCGGAAATGAATTTCGCGGAATCCGGAAAAATAACTATATTTGCCCAACAAACCCCGAAACAACAAAACACGAAAGAGTATGATGAATTTCCTTCAGGCGATGCCCGCCGAACCGCAACCCGGATTCCTGCAACAGTATAGCTTCCTGATCATGATCGGTCTGATGGTACTGGTCCTGTGGCTCTTCATGTGGCGCCCGGAAGCCAAACGCCGCAAACAAATGCAAGCCTTCCGCGACGGACTGAAAAAAGGCGACAAAGTGATCACCGCGGGCGGAATCTACGGCACGGTCAAGGAAGTGAAGGAGACTTCGCTGCTGATCGAAGTGGACAGCGATGTGACGCTGCGCATAGACAAGAACATGGTAGTGGCCGACAACGGCAACCAACAGAAGTAAACACGGACCCACTCCGACCGAAAAAGCTCTCCTATTGCATGGGAGAGCTTTTTTCATTAAATTCGCCGAGACAAAAACGAAACGACCATGCGAAAGAAGATAACCTACGCGTGCGCAGGCACCTGCTCGACCCAAGTGGAGATCGAACTCGAAGACGGCATCATCCGCCACGCAGCCTTTACGGGCGGCTGCCACGGCAACACGCAAGGCATAGCCGCGCTGGTACGCGGCCTGCGCGCCGAAGAAGCCATTGCCCGGCTGAAAGGCATAGACTGCCGCGGCCGCGGAACCTCGTGCCCCGACCAACTGGCCCGCGCGCTGGAAGAAGCGCAAAGCGAGTAAGAACCTTTCTCAAAGCGAAAGGCTGAAAGAGAAAGGAACCGGGCAGCTAAAACGATTTAGCAAGGGCCGGAAGCCATCTATAATGAATAGAGAATAATTATTCAGCGCTGTTGTCATGCAGAACGAAGCGAAGAACCTAATACAGATGTTTCGCTGACGCTCAACATGACATGAACGCCCAACATGACATTCGGCAGTCACTCTACCCCCTCGTTGTCATTCTGAGCGAAGCGAAGAATCCATGACCGAACAGACCATACAGATGTTTCGCTGACGCTCAACATGACATAACACTCAACATGGCATTCGGCGATCATTCTATTCCCTCGTTGTCATTCTGAGCGAAGCGAAGAATCCATAACCTATAATAACCGCAAAGAAGATTCGGGAACGAATTTTGCTACGTAGTCTTCCGTTAAGTCAAAAAAACGGAAGATTATGTATTTTTTGTGGTATCTTTTAATCGGTCTGGCGGCCGGATGGATCGCCAACCTGATCGTCAAGGGCAACGGCTCGGGACTTGTCATCAATCTGATCGTGGGCCTGATAGGCGGCGTACTCGGCGGCTGGATCTTCTCGTGGTTCGGCTGGGTGCCCGCAGGCACTTTCGGCAGCTTCCTGACCTCGATAGCCGGAGCCGTCGTCCTGCTGTGGATCGTCTCGATGATCACCCGACGCAAACATGTTGAACGGTAAAAAAACGAACGAAATGAACGACACGAAAAACAACTGGGAAAACCGGCAGACGGAACAACAATTCGGCGACAAGATCGACCGATCGACCGACTGCAAGAACAAGACGGAAAAGACCGTCGACACGGTGAAGAACGGTGTGGAAAACGCAGCCCACCGTGTGGGCGACACCGCCCGCAAAGCAGGCGACAGCATCAAACAAGGCGCAGAAAAAGCAGCCGACAAGATCGGACAGGCAGCCGACAAGGCGACCGACCGTCTTCAAGGCAAGAAGAGCTACTGATGCCGCACGCCTCGACGAAAGAAGCGGAGACCCTTTTCGGGTCTCCGCTTCTGCTGAAGAAGTTGAGCTGCTAGGACTCGAACCTAGAACGACAGAACCAAAATCTGCTGTGTTACCATTACACCACAGCTCAATCGCTGCTCGTAAGCGCTGCAAAGATAAACAAAAAAACGCAATATCCAAGCGACGCACCCGAAAACACGCACCACCTGAAATCCTGAATCATGATAACAACCCTGATCATCGTATTCTGCGCGGGCTATCTGCTCATAGCGCTGGAACACAAAATCGGAATCAACAAATCGGCCGTGGCGCTGCTGATGTGCGGCGCGCTGTGGGCGATATTCGGTCTGGCGGGCCACGACCCGCAGACGGGCACGCAACTGTCCGGACAACTGAGCAGCACATGCGAAATACTGGTATACCTGATCGGCGCGATGACGATCGTGGACCTGATAGACACCCACGGCGGATTCAACGTCATCACGTCGCGCATACGGACCCGCGACAAACGCAAACTGCTATGGCTGCTGACGCTTATCACCTTCTTCATGTCGGCGGTGCTGGACAACATGACCACGGCGATCATCATGATCATGCTGCTGCGCCGGATTGTCGGCGACCGCCGGGAGAGGTGGATATTCGCGGGGCTGATCGTAGTGGCGGCCAACAGCGGCGGCGCATGGTCGCCCATAGGCGACGTGACGACCATCATGCTATGGATGCGCGGCAATGTTACGGCCGGACCGCTGATGTACGGCCTGCTGCTGCCGGCGCTGGTGTCGGTAGCGGTCCCGACGGCCCTTGCAGCCCGCTACATAAACCGGAACGAAACGACCGCGGAAAAACCGGACGGAGCATCTACGGCGGCGCCCCTGCCGCAGGGAGTGGACACCCGCATGAGCCGCACGATACTGGCAACGGGAGTGGGCGGCCTGCTGTTCGTACCGCTATTTAAGGAACTGACGGGGCTGCCGCCCTACATGGGGATGATCATAGCGCTGGGCGCGAACTGGCTGCTGACGGAGATCCTCTACGACCGCAAACGCGACATGGAAGAATCGATCCAGAACCGGGTGTCGAAGGTGGTGAAACACATCGACATGCCGACGATTCTGTTCTTTCTGGGAATCCTGCTGGCGGTCGGGGCGCTGCAAAGCGCGGGCATCCTGACCGACATGGCCGGCTGGTTCGACCGGCACCTGCACGAACCCTATGCCATAGCGGGACTGATCGGCATCCTGTCGTCGGTGGTGGACAACGTACCGCTGGTGGCGGCGTGCATGGGGATGTACCCGGTGACGGATGCCGCGACCGCAGCGGCGAGCGCCGACCCGGCCTTCATGCAAGCCTTTGTGGCCGACGGCCTTTTCTGGCACCTGCTCTCCTATTGTGCGGGAGTGGGCGGCAGCCTGCTGATCATCGGCTCGGCGGCGGGCGTAGTGGCCATGGGCCTCGAAAAAATCGACTTCGGGTGGTACCTGCGCAAAATCACGCCGCTGGCACTGGCGGGCTATCTGGCGGGCATGCTAGCCGTCTGGCTCCAACACCTGATAGGCTGGTAACGGCCCTGCCTATTTCAACTTGGCGAGGAACCGGGCGCGGTCGACGACGAAACGCACGTGGGTGCCCTCGCCGATGAGCCCCTCGGCATCGCGAGCGCCGACGGTGAAGGTGATTTTACGCCCGTCGACCTCCGTGACCACGGCCGAAGCGATGATCTCGGCACCGAGACCCGAAGGCTTGAGATGGGTGACGGCAATCTCGCCGCCGACGGTGGCAGCCCCCTCGGGCAACTCCCCGGCGACGGCGAGCATAGCGGCGTTCTCCATCAAAGCGACCATGGCCGGAGTAGCGAAAACCGCCATGTCGCCCGAACCCATGGCGGCGGCGGTATTGGCCTGCGAAACGGTGGTGCGGCTGACAGCCGTAAGTCCTTTTTCCAACATGATGTTTTCCGTATATGGGATTGAATGACTATTTTTGCATGGGCCGAACTCCGCATCCTGCGGCGGAACGGTCGGCCCGGCAAAGATAACCAAATTTACGGACCATGAAAAAGCTGCTGCTGCTTTTATGCGTATTCAGCGCTGCGCTGCCGGACCTGCGGGCGCAAGGGGGCCGCGGCTATCTGTATCAGGAATGGACGGTGGAACGGGGCGACTCGGTGCCGCTGATCCATGCAGCCCCGGTGCCGGTATTCCGACGTCCGGCCGACCTGCGCCGCTACCGCCGGCTGGTCGACGCGGTGAAGAAAGTCTACCCGACAGCGAAGATCGCCCGGGCCAAACTGGCCGAAATGGAAGCCGAACTACTGAACCTGCCGACGAAAAAAGCGCAGAAAGCCTACACCAAACAAGTCTACCACGAAATCAAGGAAGAATACACGCCGGTGCTGAAACGCATGACCCGCACGCAAGGGAAAGTACTGCTCAAACTTATCGACCGCGAAACGGAATACACGGCCTACGAAGTGCTGCGCGAATTCCGAGGGGGATTCGTAGCGGGATTCTGGCAAGGCGTGTCGAAAATCTTCGGACAAGACCTCAAATCGGAATACGACCGCGAAGGCGAAGACCGAATCATCGAACAAATCGTGGCCTACTACGAAGCGGGGCTGCTGTAAACGGCGGATTGGCAGGAGCGGGCAAGAGACCGGACTCCGCGAAGGCGAAGCGCACGAACAAGCGGCGGGCTTGCAGGGATACGATTTTCTGCTTACCTTTGTAATCCAAATCACGGAAAAAAGATGTTTGAAAACCTGACAGACAAACTCGAACGGTCGTTCAAGATACTCAAGGGCGAAGGCCGCATCACGGAAATCAACGTAGCGGAGACGCTCAAGGAAATCCGCCGTGCGCTGATCGACGCCGACGTGAACTACAAGGTAGCGAAGACCTTCACCGACACGGTGAAGCAAAAAGCGCTGGGACAGAACGTACTGACGGCGGTGAAGCCGGGCCAGATGATGACCAAGATCGTCCGCGACGAACTGGCCGAACTCATGGGCGGCACGGCGGCCGACGTGAAACTGGAAGGCACGCCTGCGGTGATCCTGATAGCGGGTCTGCAAGGCTCGGGCAAGACGACCTTCTCGGGCAAGTTGGCGCAACTGCTCAAGAACAAGAAAAACCGTCAGGTACTGCTGGTTGCGGGCGACGTATACCGTCCGGCGGCCATCGACCAACTGAAAGTACTGGGCAGCCAAATCGGGGTGGAAGTCTACACCGAAGAAGGGAACAAAAACCCGGTGGAAATAGCGCAGAACGCCATCAAACACGCACGGCAGAAGGGTTACAACGCGGTAATCGTCGACACGGCGGGCCGCTTGGCCGTGGACGAGGCGATGATGCAGGAGATAACGGCCATCAAAGCGGCGGTGAACCCCTCGGAGACGCTATTCGTAGTGGACGCGATGACGGGACAAGACGCGGTGAACACGGCCAAGGAATTCAACGACCGGCTGGACTTCGACGGCGTAGTACTGACCAAACTCGACGGCGACACGCGCGGCGGTGCGGCCATATCGATCCGCTCGGTGGTGGACAAACCGCTGAAATTCATATCGAGCGGCGAGAAGATGGACGCCCTGCAAGTATTCCATCCGGAACGCATGGCCGACCGGATCTTGGGCATGGGCGACGTAGTGTCGCTGGTGGAACGCGCGCAGGAACAATTCGACGAAGAAGAAGCCCGGAGACTGAAGAAGAAACTGGTGAAAAACCAATTCGACTTCAACGACTTCATAGCCCAGATCCAACAAGTGAAGAAGATGGGCAACCTGAAAGACATAGCCTCGATGCTGCCGGGTATGGGCAAAGCCCTGAAAGACATAGACATACCGGACGACGTATTCAAACAAACGGAAGCGATCATCGGCTCGATGACCCCGGCCGAACGCTCGCAACCCGAGATCATCAATGCCCGCCGCCGCGAACGCATAGCCAAAGGCAGCGGCACGACGATGGCCGACGTGAACCGCCTGATGAAACAATTCGAACAAACCCGCAAGATGATGAAGACCGTGGCGGGCGGCAACCTGCGGATGCCCAAATTCCCGGGCGGGATGATGAGGCGGTAAACCGAAGCACTCTATCCATACGGTAAAAGCGGCTTTCTTCTGAGGAAAAGCCGCTTTTTTTACGCCAACCGGCACGAAACGAACGGAAAAATGCGTACCTTTGGAAGATAAAAACGAAAGAAGAAAGATGCACAAATCGGGCTTTGTAAACATCATAGGGAATCCGAACGTAGGGAAATCGACGCTGATGAATGCGCTGGTAGGAGAAAAACTATCGATCATCACCTCGAAAGCGCAGACGACGCGCCACCGAATCATGGGCATAGTCTCGGGCGACGACTTCCAGATAGTCTACTCGGACACGCCGGGAATCCTGAAACCGAGCTACAAACTACAGGAATCGATGATGAAATTCGTGACGGGCGCCCTGACCGACGCGGATGTGATTCTGTATGTGACGGACACGGTGGAACAAAGCGACCGCTCGGGAGAAATCGTAGAGAAGATAAGCCGGAGCGGGATACCGACGATCGTAGTGGTGAACAAAATAGACCTGACGACGCCCGAAGCGCTGGAGAAGCTGGTGGAGAAATGGCACGCGGCCCTGCCCGAAGCGCAGATAGTACCGGCGTCGGCCAAAGAGAAATTCAATGTCGAAGGGCTGTTCAAAGCGATACTGGAACTACTGCCGGAAGGTCCGGCGTTCTACCCGAAAGAGACGCTGACGGACAAGACGCTGCGCTTCTTTGCGTCGGAAATAATCCGCGAAAAGATCCTGCGCAACTATGACAAAGAAATACCCTACTGCTGCGAAATCGAAATCGACAGCTACAAGGAAGAACCGGCCATCGACCGCATAGCGGCGACGATCTATGTATCGCGCGACTCGCAAAAAGGAATCCTGATCGGCCACAAAGGCGAGAAACTGAAACGAGTAGGCCAAGCGGCCCGCGAAGACTTGGAACAATTTCTGGAGAAAAAAGTATTCCTGCAACTATTTGTGAAAGTGAACGACGACTGGCGCAACAACCCGCGGCAACTACGCCGATTCGGGTACGAACAGGAATAAAAGAACCGTCATTCTGAGGAGGAACAGTGTTCGGACGAAGAATCTGTCGGTAGATTCTTCGCTTCGCTCAGAATGACAAAACCGGCTCAGAATGACAAAGCCAACAGGAATGACAAAGCCCCGGCAGGGAATGACAAAGTCAGCTCAGAATGACAAACCGGCTCAGAAAGACAAAGTCGGCAAGGCAATAAAGCCACGAAAAAAACCGTTAGGCAACAAACAGAGATGCGGAAGCTAATCACAGCCATCCTACTGAGTGCGGCGCTACTGAGCGGCCTGCGGGCCCATGCGCAGTACAACCGGGAATACTTTTTCTGGATGGGCCAACGCTGCATGATGGAAAACAACTACCGCGAAGCCATCCGCACGCTGAACACCCTGCTGCGATTCGACGAAGATGCCTACGAAGGCTACTTCCTGCGAGGGATAGCGAAATACAACCTCGGCGACCTGATAGGCGCCGAAGCCGACTTCTCGACGGCGATAAGCAAAAATCCGGTCTACACCCAAGCCTACACCTACCGGGCGGTGACGCGCTCGCGGCTGGGCAACTACGACGACGCCCTGCAAGACTTCCGCGAAGCCATAGACCTGCGGCCCGACCTGCCGGGACCCTACTACAGCCGCGGCGTGACGCGCCTGCTGAACCAACAATTCGACGAAGCGATCGAAGACTTCGACAAATTCATCCGTCAGGAAAACAAAGTAGCCGACGCCTACATCTGCCGCGGCCTGAGCTACCTGCATCTGAAAGACACGCTGCGCGCCTACGACGACTTCTCGACGGCGATCCGCACCAACCGCGAAAACCCCAACGGCTACAACCAACGCGGCGGTCTCTACATGCACCAACGCCGCTATGCGGAAGCGGAAGCCGACTTCGACAAAGCCATAGCCTGCGACTCGGCCTACCTGCTCTCCTACTTCAACCGAGCGCTGGTCTACTCGTCGACCAACCGCCCGCGGCAAGCGCTGGCCGACTTCGACAAAGTGATAAGTCTCGACACGCTGAACTCGCTGGCCTACTTCAACCGTGCGATGCTGCGCACGCAAGTAGGCGACTACAACCGAGCGCTGGAAGACTACGACCGGGTGGCGCTCTACTCACCGAATAATGTACTGGTCTACTACAATCGTGCGGGAGTCCACACCCAACTGGGCGAAATCGAAAAAGCGGTGGACGACTACACGTCGGCCATCGAACTCTATCCGGACTTTGCCAACGCCTACATCTACCGCGGCCGCCTGCGCGAACTGCTGCGCGACCCGAGAGGAGCCCGCGCCGACCGCAACACGGCGCAACGCAAGATAGCGGAATACCGCACGCGGCTGAGCGACAGCACCTACTCGATCTATGCCGACACGACGCAACGCTTCGACCGCCTGCTGTCGTTCGACACGCAACTGACGGGAGCCGATTTCGACAAACTGCCGGGCCAACAAGGCGTCCGCGAAGAGATGCGCCTGCTGCCGCTGTTCAAATTCACGCTGATGCGCCCCGACACGCTGCCCCGCCCCGAACGCTACCACCTGCAACGGGCCGAAGACTTCCGCCGCAGCATCGGCAACCCCTATCTTGTACTTTCGTGCCGCGCGAGCGACCTGACGCCCGACACGCTGCTGATGCTGGACAAACGCTGCATGCAACGGCTGAAAACGGGCGAACCGACGTGGAGAGACTACTTCGAACGGGGCGTGACCCAATCGCAGATCAAACAATACACCAACTCGGTGAACACCTACTCGTCGGCCATCGAGATGAACCCGACCAACCCGTTCCTCTATCTGAACCGCTCGACGACACGCGCGGAGATGATCGACTTCATCTCGTCGATCGACAACTCCTACCAACGCATAACGATCGACTCGGACCCGGCCAACCGCCTGACCAACAACGCCAAACGCAACTACAGCTACGACGAGGCGATCGCCGACCTGAACAAGGCGGCCAAACTCTGCCCGGAATTCGCCCACGCCTACTACAACCGGGCCAACCTGCAAGCCCTGTCGGGCAACCTGCCGGAAGCCTTCGAAGACTACACGCGCGCCATCGGCCTGAACCCGTGGTTTGCGGAAGCCTACTACAACCGCGGAATCGTACAACTCTACATGAAAGACACCCGCAAAGGGTGTCTGGACCTGTCGAAAGCGGGCGAACTGGGCATAGAAGAAGCCTACGAAGTACTCCGGCGCCATGCACCCCAAGCGAAGAACTAACTCAAAAACATAGAAAATGACAACAACAATCCAACGCAAACTGAACGACTCGGCGGCAGCACGCTGGGCGGCGCTGATCCTGATCGCGTCGATGATGTTCTTCGGCTACATGTTCGTGGACGTGATGTCGCCGCTCAAATCGCTGGTCGAGACGGCCCGCGGCTGGGACAGCTCGACGTTCGGGACCTATGCGGCCTCGGAGTACTTCCTGAACGTATTCGTATTCTTCCTGATATTTGCGGGCATCATCTTGGACAAGATGGGCATCCGCTTCACGGGCCTGCTGTCGGCGGGGCTGATGGTGCTGGGCGCGACGATCAAATTCGTGGGCATCACCGACTGGTTCCAGACGACGCAGCTGTGCGGCTGGCTGGACAGCTGGTGGACGGCGTTCCCGGGCAGCGCGAAGATGGCCTCGCTGGGATTCATGATCTTCGGCTGCGGCTGCGAAATGGCGGGCACGACGGTCTCGAAAGCCATAGCCAAGTGGTTCCAAGGCAAGGAAATGGCGCTGGCGATGGGCCTTGAAATGGCCATAGCGCGGCTGGGCGTATTTGCGGTGATGTGGCTGGCCCCGATGATCTCGAACCGATTCGACCACTCGATCGTGGCCCCGGTAGGATTCTGCACGGCGCTGCTGATAATCGGCATGCTGTGCTACGCGGTATTCGTTGTGATGGACCGCAAACTGGACAACCAACTCATAGCGGCGGGCGAACTGAAAGAAGAAAAATCGTCGGACGAAGAATTCCACATTTCGGACCTCAAGCAAATCTTCTCGAGCAAGATGTTCTGGCTGGTGGCGCTGCTGTGCGTACTCTACTACTCGGCGATCTTCCCGTTCCAACGCTATGCCCCGAACTATCTGGAAGTGACGCTGGGCGTAGGCGCCGAAACGGCCGCACGGCTGTTCAGCTGCTTCCCGATACTGGCGATGATTCTGACGCCGGTGCTCGGCGGACTGCTCGACTTCCGCGGCAAGGGAGCGACGATGCTGATGATCGGCGCCGTCATCATGACGGGCTGCCACCTGTGCTTTGCGTTCCTGCTGCCGGTATTCCCGACGCAATGGCTGGCGCTGCTGCTGGTAGTGACGCTCGGAGTGTCGTTCTCGCTGGTGCCGGCGGCCCTGTGGCCGAGCGTCCCGAAAATCATCGACGAAAAGATACTGGGCTCGGCCTACTGCCTGATATTCTGGATACAGAACATCGGCCTGTGTCTGGTACCGCTGCTCATAGGCAAGGTACTCGACGCGACGGACGGCTACACGCTGCCGATGGTCATCTTCTCGTCGTTCGGAGTACTGGCGTTCATCTTCAGCCTCTACCTGAAAGTGGAAGACCGCAAGAAAGGCTACGGACTGGAACTGCCCAACGTGAAGAAATAGGCGGGCGGAAAACGAACAAGCCGGGAACTTTCGCTGAAGGTTCCCGGCTTTTTTTTTGCGACGGTGCGGCTATCGCACCCTATTATAAAGTTCCTCGATGCGGCTGCACATCTCCTCCCACGAAAACCGCCTGCGTTCCTCGATGCAATTCTCGCGGAACCGCTCCAAGACCCCGGGCTCATAGATGCGCCGCACGGCATCGGCCACCCCCTCGGCCGAAGGCGGACAAACATACCCTACCCGGCCGTCGGGCACGATTTCGGCGAGCCCGCCGACGTCCGTGACAATCATGGGCGTGCAGAACTGGTAAGCAATCTGCGTGACGCCGCTCTGAGTAGCGGTCTTGTAAGGCTGGACGACGCAATCGGCCGCCGAAAAATAGTATTTCACCTCGGCGTCGGGAATGAAACGATCGTGGAGGATGACCTCGTCCTGCAATCCGAGCGCGGCAATCTGCTTCAAATAAGGCTCGGGCGAAGTATAGAACTCTCCGGCGACAATCAGCTTCCTGCCGCCGATGCGCCCCTCGCGCCGAAGCCGGGCCCACGCATCCAACAGCAAATCCAACCCCTTGTAATCGCGGATGAGCCCGAAAAAGAGGGCGTAACCCACGGCCGGGTCGAGCCCCAACCTCACACAAGCCTCGCGGCGGTCGACGCGGCCGCCGAAATGCTCGAACAACGGATGGGGCGAAAAGAGCGCCGGAGCGTCGGTATAGGCCGCGAGCTCGCGGCGGACCTGCTCGGACATGTAGATGAACCCGTCGACCGACCGCAAGAAATAACGGTTGAACGGCTTGTCGATCAGATGGTGCTCGTGGGGCTCGACGTTGTCGATCTGACACAGGATCTTGGTATGCCCGTTGCGGCGAGCGAGCCGGGCGATAGTGCCGAAACACGGAGCCATGAACGGAGTCCAATATTTCAGCAAGACGAAATCGGGCCGCTCGCGCCGCAAGCGGCGGCCGACGCGCAGCCAATTGAAAGGATCGACCGTATTGACGCACCGCACGATGGACAAATCGCCGGGCGGCGGGGTCGAGACGGTCTGGCTCTTGCCGGGAAAGAGCAACGAGGGATACTGCAAGGTAAACGTTTCGATCTTCACCTCGTTGCCCCGCCGCCGAAACACGCGAGCCATAGTCTCCATGATGGAAGCCAGACCGCCCCGGTAGGGATGGGCCGGCCCCAGAATGGTTATCTTCATGACGGATGCTTTGCTTACTCGAAGCGAAGATACGAAAATAAGGTGAAAAGCGAAAGGTGAAAAGCGAAAGGTGAAAAGTGAAAAGTGAAAGGTGAAAAGTGAGAAGTGAAAAATGAAAAGTAGTTTTCGGCGGCTCATAGGCAGGATCCCTCGACGCGACGGACGAGTGCACGCAGACAACGGCCATCTTCTCGGGGTTCGAAACGCAACGCTTCGACGCCTGCGAGGCGAACGCAGGAACAAACGAAAACGGAGCCTTCGGAAAAGGCTCCGCAGAAAGGGGCGGCCGGAAAGCTACTCCTCGCGGGAATGATGGTGCAGGGCGCGGGCCGCATGCTTGCTGCCGGCGACGGACTGAAGCGCGAGGTACTCCTCGCCGTAATCGGAGAGATTCTGCAACTCGGTGCGGAAGGTATCGAGGTGCTGCTCCTCCTCGGCGATGATGTCCTGAAACATCTTATGGGTGACGGCATCGTTGTGCTCGGCGGCGATGCGCGAAGCCTTGTTGTAACTATCGATGGTGCTCTGCTCCAACTGCATGGCCAAGAGCAACATCTCCCGCACGTCGACGACCTGCCGAGTACGGAACGAAGGATTCATGTCGACGTCGCCCTCCAAGAAGAGGATGCGGTCGGAGAACTCCTCGATGTGCCGCATCTCGGCGATCGAAATCTCGCGCATGATGCGCGAAAGATACTGGTAACGGGCATCCTCGAAATGCGTGTGGAAATACATGTACTGGAGCGAGGCGGCGATCTCCTTGCCCACGGCATCGTTCAACAGGTCGATGCTGACCCGATACTTGCTCTTTACTTCGGTAGTTTCCATGGTATTATGAAAAAGGTTTTGCAACGATGCGCTGCAAAACCCGTTCCACGGATCGGTCCGAGAGCGGCTATCGCCACTCGACGGCAGCGCGCACGGCGACCGCACCCTCGTCGCTGCCGATCTCGAACAAAGCCCCCTCGTCGCGCAACTCGGCCCCGACCGAGAGCGTCTGCCCGAAACGGCACTCGCGCAAGAAATGGACGTCGAGCCGCACGGGAGCCTCGGACGTGAGCCGCTCGAGGGGCAGCATGTCGAGCATCATCTCGATATAACGCATGGTATTGACATGGCGGTTGAAATCGATGTCGCTATAGACGACCTTGTGCTGGCAGACGACCGACGGTGCGACGGTGCGGATCTTGCGCGGCATGGCGGCCGGGGGCGGCACGTCGACGATGGCGTCGGCATGGGCGCTGCCGACCCACGAAAGGTCGACGGCCGAACGCGTAGCGAGGTCGATCATGGCCCACTGCGAGACGGCGCGCCCGAACTCGCGGCCCTCGGCGTCGGAGAGGACGAAATTGCGCGTAGAGAGCACGCGCCCGTAATCGCTGATCCAAGTAGCGATGGAATAATCGGCGTACTGCGCGGGGCGGCTGTCGAACTCGAAGGCGATGCGCGAGAGGACCCACGAATGGTTGTCGGCATTCAAGGCATCGACGCCGAAACCCTTGCCGTGGGCGTCGGTCCCGGCCGTATTGAGCACCGCGGCCCCCAAAGCCGGGATGGTAGCCCGCAAGGTGAAATCGACCTCCTGCGGCTCGACCCGATAATGATAGAGAGACTTTTCTTCCTGCATGACTTTCGTAAGATGAAAGGATGTCATACAAAGGTAGTGCTTTTTTTGCATATTCGGACGCCCGGCACACGACGGCTGCGGAAAAATCGGACGACGCATGACGCCGCTTCGGATTTTTTTCGTATCTTGGCGAAGATTCAACCCCTTAAATAAAATGCTTATGGAACTGCTGGAACCCAAGAAACTGGACTTTGCGGAGACGCTGAAAGATGCGCTGACGATCGGAGTGAAAAACGCCCCGTCGATCATAGCGGCCGTGGCGCTGTGGCTTGTGACGCTCTGGATACCCTATCTGAACGTAGGGACGACGATCGCCATCACGCTGCTGCCGGTGGAACTGGCCAAAGGCAACGTGATCAACCCGCTGGGAATCTTCGACAGCAAATACCGCCGCTGCATGGGCGAATATCTGCTGACCACGGCCCTGCTGGTGATGGGCGTCTACGCAGCGATGATTTTCCTGCTGATTCCGGGCATCGTACTGGCCCTGTCGTGGTCGCTGGCCTACTACTACCTGCTGGAAAAAGAGAAGACCCCGTTCGAAGCGCTCCGAGCATCGAACACGGCGACCTACGGCAACAAATGGACGATGTTTTTCATCAACCTCGTATTCGGCATAGCGACGATGCTTGCAACGATAATTCTGGGCGCTCTCTGCGCACCGCTCGACATCGATGCAATCACATTCGTGGCGATGCTGGCCCTTGCTGTTCTGATCGCCTCCATTTCGATGGCCCTGAAAGCCTCGTTCTGGCGCCAACTGAAAGACAACGCGGCATAAATCCGGGAAAAGGCCCGGGAACAAAAAGACGGCCCGAGGGCTGTCTTTTTTATACCCGCCCATCGATTTTATCGAAAAACGATAAATATTATTTGTTTTTCAGAGATAAATCGTATCTTTGCCAAAGCGAAAGCAACGGCTCGGCCCACCGGAGGGAGACACCCCGGCCGAACCGGAAGAAACACCAAAACAAACCGAAATGCAAAACAAAAAACCCTTCTTGCAACGCCTGCTGGTCATCTACATTGCGTTCTTCGGAGCGCTGCTGGCGGGTCTTGCGCTGGAAATCCTGCCGGGATTCAACCGCGGCTATGCCGACGGCGACGAAATCGGCATGGACTTGGCACGCAACTGGGGCTCGGGCACGCCGCGCCTGATCTACATGCTTGAAAACATCCTGATCGACGAAAGCCCGGAAAATGTCATCGCACTGCCGGAAAAACCGGATGTGAAGATAGAAACGAAGATCCGCAAGATAGGGCTGGTGGTGGAACAAGAAGCCCCCGGAGCCTCGATCGTCGGACTGGCATTCCGCTCGCTGGGCGGCAGCGGCTGGATCTATGCCTCGGTGATGTTGACCCTTGGGGCCTATCTGACGATCATAGTACTGATGTTCCTGATAATAAACTCGGTGCGCCGCTCGATCCGCGAAGAACGCACGCTGGACAAACGCAACGTATGGTATCTGCGAGCCATCGGCGCACTGGCCATCCTGACGGAACTGACGGACGGGCTGGTAGGCTGGACGATGAACCGCCGTGCGGCCGAACTGCTGGCAGAAAGCCCCTACACGGTAGACACGGCGCTCCACCTCTCCTACTCGACGATCATCATCGGCATACTGATCATCTTTGCGGCGGAAGTATTCGCCATCGGCCAGAACCTGAGCGAAGAACAGAAACTAACGATCTGACGCACCATGACAATCAATAACGAACTGAAAGGGGGGGGGAAATGGCTATAATCATCAACATAGACGTGATGATGGCCCGCCGCAAAATGTCGCTCGGCGAACTGGCCGAACGCGTGGAGATCACCCCGGCCAACCTCTCGATACTGAAGAACGGCAAGGCCAAGGCGATCCGCTTCTCGACCCTCGAAGCGATCTGCCGCGAACTGGAATGCCAACCGGGAGACATCATCGAATACCGCGCCGACCGACCCGACGCGCCGACGCAATGAACCGACAACTTCCACAAAACAAAACGCATATGAAGAAAAAACTGATGTTCCTGCTTCTTGCGGTCCTGACCGCAGGGAACATGGCGGCCCAACCGGGCATGATGACCCCGATACCGGCCGACGAAGCGGTGCGCACGGGCAAGCTGGAAAACGGCATGACCTACTACATCCGCCACAACGAAAAACCGAAGGGACAAGCCGACTTCTACATCCTGCACGATGTAGGCGCGATTCAGGAAAACGACGACCAACAAGGTCTGGCCCACTTCCTCGAACACATGGCCTTCAACGGCACGAAGAACCTGCCGGGCAAGATGCTGACGGAGTATTTGGAGACCGTGGGCGTGAAATTCGGCTACAACCTGAACGCCTCGACGGGCTGGGACCAGACGACCTACCAGATCAAGGACGTGCCGACGCTGCGCGAAGGAGTGATCGACTCGGCGCTGCTGATCCTGCACGACTGGTCGCACTTCATAGCGCTGGAAGGCGACGAAATCGACTCGGAACGCGGTGTGATCTGCGAAGAACTCCGCACCCGCGACGGAGCCCAATGGCGCTCGATGATGGCGATGATCAAGGCGCTGGGCAAAGGCACGAAGTACGAACACCGCAACCTGATCGGCTATCTCGACTACCTGAAGAGCTTCGACCACCAAGTGCTGCGCGACTTCTACCACCAATGGTACCGCCCTGACTACCAAGCGGTAATCGTTGTAGGCGACGTGGATGTAGACGCGGTCGAAGCGAAGGTGAAGAACCTGATGAACGACATTCCGGCCCCGGAAACGGACGCCTCGCACAAGGAACGGATCGCAGTACCCGACAACGAAGCCCCGATCGTGAGCATCACGACCGACCCGGAAATGCAAGGCTCGCGCGTCCAACTGTTCATCAAACGCGAAGCGCTGCCCAAAGAACTGAACAACACGCTGCAAGCCGAAATGCTGGACGTAGCGCAAGCCTACATGACGACGATGACCAACGCCCGGCTGCAAGAAATCGCGATGCAACCCGACGCCCCGTTCCTCGGTGCGGGCATGAGCGCGGGCGACATCTTGGGCGTGATCCCGACGATGAACCTGACGGTATTCATTGCGATGACGCAGGACGGCAAACTCCCGGAAGGCTTCGAAGCACTCTACGGCGAGATGGAAAAGATCCGCCGCTTCGGATTCACGCAAGGCGAATTCGAACGCGCCCAGAACGACCTGCTGCGCAGTGCGGAACGCAAATACACCAACCGCAACGACCGCACCAACGGCGAATACGTACGCACCTACCTGTCGAACTTCAGCAAGAACACCCCCATGCCTGCCGCCGAAACCGAATGGCGCATCGACAGCATGCTGCTGAAATCGATCGACGTGAACACGGTGAACGCAGTCGCTCACCAACTGATCACGCCGAAGAACCAAGTCATAGCCGTCACGGCACCCGAAAAAGAAGGGCTTGAAACCCCGACCGAAGCCGAAATACTGGCCATCCGCGACCGGGTGGCGGCCTCGGAACTGGAAGCCTACGAAGACACGGCGGTGAAAGAACCCCTGCTGCCTGCGGAGACGAAACTGAAAGGCTCGCCGGTGAAGAAAACGACGGAAGACGCGGCCTACGGCACGACGGAATGGACGCTGAAGAACGGAGTGAAGATCGTGGTGAAACCCACGACCTACAAAGCCGACGAAGTACGCATGAACGCCATAGCGGAAGGCGGCCTCTCGATCCTGACCGACGAAGAACTGCTGATGGCCGAATGGCTGCCCGTCTACAACTCGATGATGGGAACGGGCAAATTCTCGGCCACGGAACTGCGCAAGCAACTGGCAGGAATCTCGGCATCGGTAGAACTCAATGCAGACAACTATCAGACCGGCATCAACGGAGTATGCTCGCCCAAGGACGTAGAGACGATGCTCCAACTGCTCTATCTGAACTTCGTACAACCGCGCTACGACGAGACGGACTACGCGACGCTGACGAAGATGCTGCGCTCGCAACTGGAGAACGCCGAATCGAACCCCGACTTCGTGATGCAAAAACGCTTCATGGACGTAGCCTACGGCCACAATCCCCGCCGCCAAGTGACGACCGCGAAGACGATGGACGGCTTCCGGTTCGAACTGCTGCCCCTTATCCATGACAAACTCTATCGCAACGCCAACGACTTCACGTTCACCTTCGTAGGCAACGTAGACATGGAGACGCTCAAGCCGCTGGTTGAGAAATACATCGGCTCGCTGCCCACAGCCAAAACCAAGACGAAAGCCATCGACGACCACAGCGCACCGGTAACGGGCGAAACGACCGGAGACTTCCGCACGGCGATGCAGCAACCCAAGGTATCGGTACACTACCTGTTCTCGGGCCAGATGCCCTACACGTTCAAGAACCGGCTGGCCCTGACGTTCCTGACGCAGGCGCTCGACTCGCGCTATCTGATCTCGATCCGCGAAGAGAAAGGCGGCACCTACGGCGTACAGGTATACGGCGGAGCCGAATATCTCCCGCAGGAGAGCTACAAAATGCACATCGCATTCGACACCAACGAAGAGATGGCCGACGAACTGCTGGAGATCGTGATGGCGGAAATCGAGAAGATAGCCGCCGAAGGCCCGCTGACCGAAGACATCGAGAAGAACCGCGAATTCATGCTCAAGAGCTGGAAGAACAGCCTTGAACAAAACAACCAATGGATGCGCTACATCCAATCGAAGTACACTTCGGGCGCCGACTATCTGGCCGACTACGAAAAGGCGCTGCGCGACCTGACCAACGCCGACGTACAAACCATGGCGAAGAAGATTCTTGAAGACGGGAACCTCGTGAAGGTAATCATGCGCCCGGAACAGGCAGAATAAAACCCCTGCCGACACGAACAAAAACAGCCGCTCGAAAGCGGCTGTTTTTTTATGACTGGAAATCAGAAAAGCGTGCAGACTTCCATGCCGACGGTCAACTTATGCAACCACTCGGCCGACCCGCGCAACACGGGCGAGACGATGTCGTAATCGACCGCGAAGCGGACGCCGAAACCGGTGGAGACAAGGCAAGTGACGGAAAGTCCGGTGCCGATCGACGCACCGCCGCGATCGCCCAAGTCGCCGACCGAACTGCGCATCCGCTTGAAATACTCGTACCCGCCGGACAAATGCGACCCGACAGCGCAACGATCCGTGAGGGGATAGGAAAAACAAGGCCCGGCAGAGACCGAAGCACTGTACTGCGCCTCGTCCTGTGTCGCGGCATCGATGGCCAACCGCATGCTGCCGACCCCGAGACGCCCGCCGACCCCGACGTAAGGCGTAGCGAACCAAGCACCCCGGATCCCGGCCACCGGACCGGCGGCGAAACGGACCTCATGGCCGGACAACACCGAATAACTGCCCAAAGCAGCGGCGGCCCCGACGTGCAACGACAAAAACGACGGCCGCCGCAACCTATCGAACTCGGCGGGCATGTCGAGAACCGAGAGCCCCCGGTCGCGGTAAATCAAATCGGCGAAGAAATAGCCCAACTCGACGGAAAGAATACCGATGCCGGCACCGACCAAGATGTCGCTCATCCAATGGCGGTTGTTGAGCTGACGGGTGATGCCGGTAGCGGCGGCGGCCGCATAACCCCCGACGCTGAACCACGGACTGCGATGGCCGTACTCCTTATGAAGGATGGCGGCCGCCATGAAAGCTGTGGCGGCATGGCCCGACGGAAAGGAATTGCGGGTGGAACCGTCGGGCCGCTCGACCCGCACGGAATATTTGAGCGAATTGACCGAAGCGGCCATCACGGCGGCGGAAAACGCGTTGGAAACGATCATCCGCCCCCAAGAACTGCGGCTCTTAACGCCGCAAGCCTTCAATCCCCAAGTCAAAGCCAAGGGAGCGTACTGGAGATAATCGTCGTAGTCGTGACGGAACCCGACGGCGTAACTATTGCGCAACTCGCGGAAATCGCGGTCGCAAAAAGTCATGGCGGCACCGCCCAAAACCAACGGAACCGCGGCGATGGCCAACCGGCCGTGGCCGAGACTGTCGCGCTGCGCGGCGAGGGAACGGCCGGGCGCCCACAAACAAGCGAGGGCCAGCAAACAAACGGAAAACTTCATAGAATTCGGATCAGGTTCATCGTTTCCCGGACAACAAAAAGCGCGAGCACTTCGCACGAACCACTGATGAGGTCTTGGCGTACCCGGTGTAGAGAACGATACGAATGCCCACGCCGAAAAACGACGCGAGCACCAACCTTGCTACTCCTACACCTTCAAAAACCGCCAAGTTTCATCAGTAAGAAAGTAAAGCCGATGCGCTTTATGTCCGAATGTCGGCAACCCTGAACAAGGCTGCCGGAGACAAAGGTAACGATTTTACGCCGAATCCGGCCGCGAGAGACGAAAAATATTTTACGACGGCGCCCGCACTTTTGCTTCCGGCAATGGCAGGGCAGGAAAACAGATTCTTCGCTGCGCTCAGAATGACAAGAGAGAGGGGGACAGGCTGAAAGGGCACCCGGGATGACGTGGATGAGAACCCGGAATGGCAGAAGAAGAGGTAACAGGACGAGGCGGTCGGAATCAGCGGAAAGATAAGAACACGAAAAAAGAGGTGCCCGAGGGGCACCTCTTGGAGAAAAGGGGGACACGGCGGAAAGACCGCAGTTCCGGGAAAACGGGACTAATCGTCGTACTCGCCGGCGCCGTCCTTGACGGGCGGATTATAAGAAGAAGCAGGCGTATTGTGGTCGATCCACTCCTGCGAGAGCAACGACTCCTTGGGGAAATCGAGGTCTTCCATCCGGCTGACGGTGATCTGGTACTGAGCGTAATCGTTCAACCGAGTGGAATAGATGCTGTAGATACCCAACACGTTGCCGACGGTCCCGTTGCGTGGCACGGGACGCATGGAGAAACGCGCATAACCGCTGGTACGGATGGAATAAGCCCCGGGAGAAGCCGATCCGGTGGCGCTGTCGTTCAACGTCATGAGCACGGAACCGTAAAGGCTGACATTATTACGGGTGTAAGCCCAATGATACCACGCGCTGAACACGGGCGAACCCGAATCGGTGACGATCCAATTGGGGAACGGATCGCCGTTGGTACCGAACGCGGGAGCGGTGATGTCGGGCCCCCAAATGATATTACCCTCGTCGTCGCGCTTGATATTACCCTCGTCGTCGCGCTCCTCGTCCTGATAAGTGACGTTGGCATAACGGATCTTGACACCCTCGAAACGAATCAGACGCCCGTAATCGTCCTGCCCCAACTGAGCATAATTGGAAGAATTGACGACCTTGATATTGGTCTCGTCCAACCGGCAGGGACCGCCCACGAGCACGCGGTTGAAAGCGGGATTGCTGAGATTGGCCCACAGATCGACGCTCTCGAAGTTGGAATTGGCGTAGTACTTATTGCGCAAACCCGTATTGAGCGCGTTGGACGGAGCGTCGCCCAACGAAAGCATCATACGGTAGTTGCCGAGGTAGAAATCCTTGAGCTTGACGTAGACCCACGTACTTTCCATCGTAGCGAGGTTGAGCTTGAAAGTAGTGTACAACGTACCGCAGAGCTTGAGCTCGATGGCGGCCGTACCGTCGTCGATGTAAAGCGACTTGTAGACGTTGCCCTGCGCATCGCTGGAAATGACCTTGCCCTTGATATAACGGTCGGCGATGTCCTCGCGGAAATTGATATTGGGGAACTCTTTCTCGACGAATGTCGACGGAGCACCGAACTTGACGGTCTTGGTATCGGACCAACTGTTGTTGGACCCTGTATTCTCCAACGACCCGAACTCGGAGATGAAGACAGCCTTCATTTCCTTGATAGTCATGGGCGTCAACCCCTGCTGGGCCAAATCCTCGTCGGTCCAGACCTTGGCGGGAGCGGGCGTATCGAAATCGTTGTAACACCCGGCCAACAGAATGCCGAGCGCCGCAACCAGAAACAATCTATAATTTTTCATAATGCACAATCGCTAAACGAGGTTAGAAACGGAAATAGAGGTTGAGATAATAATTGGTCCCGAGCATGTAGAAATACTTGGAATCGAAACGGGAGAACTTGACGCCCTCGGGAGTACGGACGCGGCGCAGACGCATCTGCTCGTAACCGCCGGTGCGGATGTCCTGATCGTTGAGGATGTTCTTGACCTCGAGGCTGAAACCCAACATGTACTTACGGTGGATGTACCAATTCTTGCCGAGGCTGGCGCTGAGGGTATAGAACCCGCCGAACTTCTCCTGAGCGCGCATCCGCTCGATACCCTGAGCGGCCTCCTTGATCTTGGCGATGTCCATGCCGCTGCCCTTCTGTATCTCGTCGGTGATGATGTTGGAATAATACTGCGACGCCTGCTTGGTCCGGTAAAGCGGGTTCATCGAGAGGTAGAGGTTGTCGTAGTAGTTGAAGTTGATCGAAGCGAACCAATTGCGCGGACCGCGATAATCGAGACCGATGTTGAAAGCCAACTGCGGCGAACTCTCGACGTGCATGCCCTTCCAATTGACCTTGTCGCCGCGGGCGATGACCTCGCTGTTGTCGATGGTCTGGATGAAGTCGGGATTGGACGTATAGGTATAATCGCCCCAGCTGACGGCGCCGACGGCCGAAATACCGTTCCAGATGGGCACGGAGACGGCAGCCTCGACGCCGTAGTAACGCTTGTCGATGCCGCTCATGGCGAAGTTGGTGAACGAACGCTCGACGTCGTCGTAGAACGAAATGACCTTGGTCTGGTTGGTCATGGTGGTGTAATACCCCGAGACGCGGCCCTTGACATAAGGCAGATTGAGGTTGTAAGTGAGGTCGACGCCGAAAATCTGCTCGGCGGAGATGCCGGGCGTAGTGGTGTTGCGGGTGCGGGGCGAGACGAACGCATTGACGAACTTGGGCGCGTTCTGCATATAAACGACACCTGCCTCGAGCGAATGGGCGCCGGAGAAACGGTAGGACAAGTTGAGCTTGGCGCTGTAGATCAGGTAATCGAGCGACTTGGAATCGCCCTGCGAATTATCGGGGAAGAGCCCCTTGCGCCAAAGACCCTCGCGGTGCATGGACGAATAACCGATCTTGCCGCCGACGTTCATGGCGAAACCGCCGATCGCATAGTTGTAGAGAGCCCAAGCGGAAGTTTCGAGCAAATGCGCGCGATAGTTGTAACTGATCTTGTCGCCGACGCGGGCGATGCGGGCGTGGCCGGTCTGGTAATAATAATCCAGATCGTTCTGGTAATTGATGGCGCTGTGCGACATGTCGCGCTCGGCGAACTTGTCGATGTCGTACCAATAATCGCCGCCGAGCAGGTCCTTGACCTCGTCGTAATACCACGTGCGGTTGACGCGGAGGTTGGCGCCGGCGGTAATCTGCATGTTGTTGCGGATCTGGTGCGAGACGTCGAGAGCGAGGTTGTAATCGAGCTGGTCGGTATGACGCTCCTCGAGGATGATGTTGGAACGGTACTGCGAACCGATGGTCTGCTTGAACTGCTCATCCTTGCTGGAAGCGAACTGGTCGACGAGCGTATTGTCGATGAAACGGTTCTCGCGGAAGAAACGGTCGTACTGCAACATGCCGGTGAAATTCTGAGCCAACTGCTGAGCACGGTAGTTATACTCGTAGATGGTCTCTTCGGAAGTGACGCCCGGCACGATCTGGCTGAGGAGCGACGAAGGCAGATAACGGTAGTAATCGCCGCGGGGATCGCTGGCGTCTTTCCAAGTGAGGGCAGAATAACCGTTCTTGCCGAAACGCAGAGCCGTGGCGGCGTTCAAACGGGTTTTGTCGGAAGCATCCCACGTATAATTGAGCATGACGACGGGCTCGTGGGTATTGCGCACGCGGGAATTGCGCAACTTGCCGTCCTGATAACCGACGTTGGGATTGTAGAAATTACTGCCGAAGAGCTGGTAAGCCTCGTCGGTGGAAGCCTGCTGGGCACCGCGCTCGGAAGGCGACGCGAAGACGGTGAGCGCCAACCGATGGTTGTCGCGGAAGAGCTTCTCGGCGGAGAGGAAGTAGGAGTAGGAATTGTAATAAACCCCGTCGACGTAACCGTTGCCGCCCTGACGCGTACCGACGGAGATACCATAGGACCAACCGTTGTCCAACTGCCCGGAAGCGTAGGAAACCATGGCGCGGAACCGGTACATCTGGTTGCCGTTGGAGACGCTGACGCGCAAACCCTTGCGCATCTGCGAAGCACGGGCGTTGACGTTGGTCATACCGGCGATACCCCCGATGCCGAAATCGGAAGAACCGAGCCCGGCGACGGTATTCTGGTTGCGGGTAGCGTCGTTGAGACCGCTCCACAACGACCACGGACCGTAACCGGTCATGGCGTCGTTGAACCGGATGCCATTGAGGTAAATATCCGAATACTGCGAATCGTAACCCCGGACGTTGAAACGCATCTCGGAGAAACGATACGACGCGACGCTGTTATAAAGGTCCTTGGACGACGAAAGCGACGAAGGCAACGCCTGCTCGTCGGAACCCGACGAATCGCTGTCGAACTCGGCGAAAACCGAATCGTCGAACCCGGCGGAAGTCATCAAAGGCGAGACGACGACGGAAGCCAAGTCGCGCATGTTCTGCCCGACGCGCACGCGCAACTCGAGGTCCTCGAAATCGGGCGCCTCGAAAGCAACGCGATAATCGCCCTGCGGCAGATTCTCGAAGAGGAAATTGCCGTCGCGGTCGGTAACGGCGGAGAGCCCGGTGGATTCGAGCGTCACCTTGACGTTGCCCAACGCCTCGCGGCTGCCGCGCGAAACGACCTTGCCCCGGATGCCGCCCTCCTGCGCATAAGCGACGGAGCAAACGGCCGAAGCGAGGAAAAGGAAGAGTAAAGATTTCAGTTTCATAAGGTTATTGTTTGCACTGTTTATTTACCGATGAAGATGTAGACGGGGAAGTGGTCGCTGAAACCGCCTTGGAAATTGTTGCCGACGAACGTACGCAGGGGATAACCCTTGTACTGCCCCTCGCGCTGAAGCATATAGGGCCGCTGGAAAATCCCGCCGTAGAACTTGGACGAAGAGCCGACGGAGAGCAGACGCAAAGTCCCGGCGGGCGCGTCGACGAGGTTCTCTGAGACGATGATGTTGTCGAAGAGGTTCCACGCATCGCGGTAAGCCAACGTTCCGTAACCGGCCTTGAGCAAAGCGATATAAGGATTGAACATGTCGCCGGGCTGCAAATCCTTGATCCGGCCCTTGGCGCTGAGCCCCTCGACGATGCTGGCGTCGGTAGCGTCGTCGTTCATGTCGCCCATGACGACGACCTTGGTAGCGGGATTGGCCTGCTGAACGGAATCGACGATGGCACGGACCTGCCGGGCTGCGGACAGACGCTTGGGATCGGAAGCCTCCTTACCGCCCAGACGCGAAGGCCAGTGGGAGACGAGGAAGAAGAAAGGCTCGCCGTCGATGGTGCCCCACATGGTGACGAAATCGCGCGTACGGAAATTGGGCAACTCAGGCATGCGGAACGGAATGGGAGCGCTGCCCTCCAACTTGAACCGGTCGGGCCGGTAATAAAAACCGACGTCGACGCCGCGGGCATCGGGCGAATCGAAGTGGACGATGCGGTAATTGGCGGGCAAGAGCTTGGGCTGTGCGATGACGTCCTCCATGACGTTGCGGTTCTCGATCTCGGAAACGCCGATGACGATGGGGAAATCGCGGTCGGCGGCGGCAATGTCGAACAACACGCGCCCGAGATTGCCGATCTTCTTGCTGTACTTGGCCGAATTCCAGTTTTTAGCCCCTTCGGGAGTGAACTCCTCGTCGTAGATGTCGGGATCGCGGATGGTGTCGAAGAGGTTCTCGAAGTTGTAGAAGACGATCTTATACGGCTTCTGCGCGATGCCCGCCGCGAACAAGACGACGAACAGACCTGTGAAAAGGATTTTCTTCATGGCGGTTTATGATTTTAGATTCAGACGTTCGGTCAAAGGTTCCAATCGGAAGGAGAATTCTGCGCCTTGACGGCATCGGCCGCATCGGCGGGAAGGTTGCGGAAAAATGTGAAGCCGGTTCTCTGCTCGATATCGGCGATGGTGGTGGCGTAGCTGCGCAACGACGCCGTGTTGGACGCATCGTTGGCGAACCAGAAACCGATGCCGTGGAGCTCGTCGGCAGAACAATCCCAGACAGCCTTGCCGCTGGAACCGCGCAACAAGACCTTCCAACAATTGGAAGGAACGGATACGGTCTTGCCCGTGCGGTCGGTGAGGGTCTTGCCGGTGCCGAAATAAGTCCCGGTGACAACAAAGATCGTATCGGACGGATTGCGAGTCATGTTATCGCGAACCTTATTCTCCAGCTCCAACCAAACACCGCCATTGAAATCGTAGTTCTGGGGCATGATGTTGACCGCATAATAAGTCATGGCATTGGTCTCCTTAGTACTGTACCGATCGGCCGACGGGAGTTGGTGGCCGCGCACAGCGCCGGAACCATAACCTTGGAGAATATAGGCTTGCGCCGATTCCGGAATAGCAGGCAAATACTTATTCGGATCGTAGGCCCACGGCTCGGGATTAGGCCGCCCGAGATTAGGCGTCACATAATTGATAGTCAACGGATAAGCCACCCAATGCGACACACGCTTCCCGGTATCGAAACAAACGGAATAATTGCGGACGTAACCGCCGCGGGTGAGTGTTGTATAATAAGTCTTATATATATAAGCATCGTCCTCGCGGAAGAAAGGCTGCTCGCCCCACTGCCGGTCGTAGTCGGGATGGGGCGAAAAAGCACCCTGCCGCAAAACGAGGTCGGCACTAAAACCGTTGGCAAAAACGACACGGATAAGAGCCTCGCGGGCTTCGTCGGTCTGATTCCGCAAGAGGTAGAGTTTCATCGGGATGCTGACATGCCCCTCCTTGGACAACTGAGGCTCGGCCGACGTATCGAACGAAGAAAACGAACACCAAGCATCGCCGTCGCCCTGCGAGAGAATGGTGGCGAGGAAAGTCATGGCCTCGCCGGTAGCGATGATCCGGTTCGTTGTAGCATTGCAATTCACGGTCTCTGCGTCGAGCCGCACGGAAACCGAAGGTCCGCTGTCGCTGTCGCCGCATCCCGCGAAAAGAAAAAGGATACCTGCAAATACCCATGCAGGCAAATGGAAATTCTTGAAAAGAGACATCCGAAAAACAAAAAATAGAAAAGAGTTTCAAAGAAACCGAAACTTTTCGTAAGTCAAGCGCAAAGTCAGACAATCTGAGCTATGTCGAGACAAGAAAAGCTACGAGAAAACAAACTCTTGACGAGATGTTACTCCCGTCAAGAGTTTGGATAATAAAGTTCTTACTCAGTTGGATTAATGCTTACCGATGATAAATACATCGCTTTTTCGGTAGCTTCCAAAATAATTTCAACCTTTCCCTCAACAAGAGAAGCGCTTTCAAATTTATAAAGCGTCGCAACAGTTGTCAAATTCGCTTTCTCACCGATTTGCACCCCTCCCACTTTAACGGTCAATGTAGCCGTTCCTGTGGTCGCGGCATTTACTGCAATTGCTGCAATCTTTTCTGTATAACCCTCTGTAGAAAGTGTAAAGGAGCTTGTCGGATTCTTAGCAGAACCAATTTGTACACCTCTTGCACTGCTCGCAGTATCGAATCCGATATAGGTAGCTGCAGTCGAAGTCCAAGTCAATGCAGGAGTGCCCTTACCAGCAACATTGCCACCACTCGTTGTCAGATCTCCTTTTGCCAAAGTCCAAACATAAGACGTTCCTGTTCCTGCCGCCGGTTTACTCGTTTGTTTTACATCTATCTCGTCCAACACCGTACCATCAAGCGTAACGACGAGCGTAGCCGAGTAAGTAACACCGCTATCATTATCACCTTTTGCACTGATGGTCACGGAATCATCGCTCTGAGAATCGACATTGAACTTATCGGCGTCAGCACCCGTGAACGAGAACATTTCAAGCGCCAGAGCCGAAATGTTACGGGCCTCGAAATTGAGCGTCTGAGCCTCGGGGTTACTGCCTGCAAAAGGCTTGACAGTCGAAGTGAAAGTCAAAGCGGGGGTAGTGGTGTTTTTAGCGACCTCACGAACCATGATATTGACTTTGGAAGTATCGAAACCGAGCGCAAAGCCCTTGACATCGACCACGTCGCCCGTAACGAGCCCCGTATAGTAAGAATCCAAACCGTAAGCCATCGTGACGGTCTTGGCAGTATAACCGGGAACGATAACCGTATAGGAATTATAAGTATTGGCGCCGCTGGTTCCCTGCGTAACAACCAAGGTCCCCGTAAGCGAAACGTACTCATACTTCTTGTCGCTCTCGTAAGCGGTCAACCCGGCAGCATCGAAAACAATAGGCTCCGGCAACTTGTAATCCGGATTGGCGGCACCGATAGTGATATTTTCAGTCTTGGGAGCCGAGAACTGAAGCAGACCATTGTATTCGGACACAGCGCCCTTGACGGTAATCTTCTTGTTTACATCGTTCTGATAGGGATTGGACGTCTGCGTGTTCCAGTCGTTGAAAAAGACGAGCGTATAGCCGGTCTCATCGCCCAACAACAAACCTTTCTGATAAACAGCGAGAAGCGTAGCTTCCACCTCGTAGTTACCGGCTTTCAGCTCAGCGATGGTAGCCTTGGTATACTCAGGCTCGGGAATGGCCTCGGTGAGCTTGATGTCGTCGATAGTACGGGGCGAAACCTGCTTGTCGTTATTGTAACGCCCTGCGATACCGATCAACGAACCCATCTTCTCAGGGATAGTCTGATCCTTGAAAACCGCCGAAGAACCCGTGCGGCAAACGAACGACAACCCATCGGCAGTAGCGAAATTGACATTGCCCTTGTTGGTGGTTGTGTTCCAACCTGCGCCGTAACCGGCAGTCGGATAACAATTGTCGATCTGCACGAGCATGGACTCGTAATCGAACAACTCCTCGGAAGAAATAACTACAGGTTCCGGAGCATCGGTAGCCACATTCGTAATGGCCTCGGCAGCTGCATCGGCGATGTTGAGCTGGAGCAAGCCGTTGTAGGACTGAACCTGTGCACCGGTCAATGCAACCGTCACGCACATACCGGGAGTATAAGTGCCTGCGGCGAATTTCGAGTTGGAAATAGTCAGACCGGAATTCTTGGCAACGATACCGTCCTGCACAGAAACATTCCAAGTGCTGCCGGTATTCTTACCCTCCGAATTGGAAACGACGATACCCGTGAGGGTCATGGCAGCGATTTCCTCGGTAACATCGACTTTAGTCGAAGTGGGATTCATAGCCACAAGCAACGCACGGACGGCAGCAACGTTGGTATCGGGAGTAGCCGACCCGGAAGGCGACTGACGCACGGTGACCTTGGCAGTGACCGGATACAACCCGCCGAGAATTTCGATCTGAGACGAAAGAACGGCCGTAGCGGAACGCTCCTCGACACCCTCGGGCAAAGCCTCGACCGTAAACTTGAGCGCCGAAGTACCGCCCTTGCCGGCCGTAACGCTGGGCACGCACCAATCCTGCTCCTCCTCGAAAGCAAGGGTCCACTGACCGGGCGAAACAACCTCGACGGCCTCGGTCTCGCCAGCCTCGCCATTCACGCCGATAGTGACGGACGGCTTGCCATTGACAGTCAAGGAATCCCCGTTCCCATTGCCGTTGTTGTCGTCGTCGTCCGAACAAGCGGCGAACCCGACAACTGCCAACGCTGCGAAAAACAGCGAACGCCAGAAATTGAAATTTTTCATAACCATGAATTTTAATAAAACAACTTGAGATTTCCGTCTACACAGCCAATACCATTACATAATAACAATATTGTTCAACTATATGCAGGTTTTCCAGTCTCGGCAAAAACAGGCGAATCCGGCATCGCATCCGACTAAGAAAACGTACCTCAAAGATAAACTTTTTTTATTTACGAACAAAGTTCCTGCCACCTTTTTTATAATAAAAAAGGCTGACGGACAAAAAAAAAGCACCGATCCGCGGAAACGGACCGGTGCCGAACGAAAAAGAAGGCTCCTAACGGATGCGGTCGGCGGCGCGGACGAGCAACTCGTCGTGCAAGATGGCGCGGGCAGCCAACCACACGAAGACGAGACAAACGACGGGCAACGCAGCGGCGACGCGCGGACCCTGCAAATGGAATGTCAAGACGGAAAAGACCCGCCAACCGAGAAAGTAATAGACGCCCTCCATGACGACGCACCCGATGAGCAACACGGCCTCGACGACGCAGAGACGGATCTGCAACAAACGCCGCCGGAACAAGAAAATCGAGACGAACGGCAACACACCGGCGAGGACGAAGAGCACGCCCATATAGACCGCGGAATGCACGGCCTCGCCGCCGACCTCGCGAAGCGCGAAGGCATGGAGCCGGAACTCCCCGGCATCGCCGGCGAACCAAGCGAGCGGAGCGAAGAGCGCGACGGCCATGAAAACCGACACGGCGAGCAGATAGAGGGACTGGATACGCTGTATCATAACTACAATTGTTTATCGATCAAATACTTGTTGCGGTCGGAAGAACCCCGGTTGACGAGCTCGCCGAGAAACCCGGCCAAAAAGAGCTGGACGCCGAGGACGACCGCGAGCATGGCGAGGTAGAACAACGGCTGGTCGGCGACGGGCCGCAAAGGCAGGCCGTGGGCCTGCTTCCAGAGCTTGGCGGCGATGACCCACACGGTAGTGACGCCGCCGAAAAAGAACATGAGGGTCCCGAGCCCGCCGAAGAAATACATGGGCGACCGTCCGAAATGGGACATGAACAAGACGGTGATGAGGTCGAGGTAGCCCTTGACCATGCGCTCGAGCCCGAACTTGGAACACCCGTACTTGCGGGGATGATGCTCGACGACCTTCTCGCCGATGCGGCGGAACCCGGCCTTGCGGGCGAGGATGGGGATGAACCGGTGCATCTCGCCGTAGACCTCGATGGACTTGACGACCTTGCGCCGGTAGGCCTTGAGCCCGCAATTGAAATCGTGGAGCCGGATGCCGGAAGCGACGCGCGCGGTCCAATTGAAGAACTTGCTGGGCCACCGCTTGCCGACGGGGTCGAAACGCTTCCGCTTCCACCCGGAAACGAGGTCGTAGCCCTCGTCGAGAATCATGCTCCGCATGGCGGGAATCTCGTCGGGCGAATCCTGCAAATCGGCGTCCATGGTGAAAACGACCTCGCCCTGAGCGGCCTCGAACCCGCAAAAAAGCGCGGCGGACTTGCCGTAATTACGGGCGAAACGGATGCCCCGCACAGCGGGAAACTGTGCCCGAAGCTGCTCGATGACGTTCCACGACCCGTCGGACGACCCGTCGTCGACGAAAATAATCTCGTAGGAAAGGCTATGGGCGACAGCGACGCGGTCGATCCATGCGGCGAGCTCGGGCAGCGACTGCTCCTCGTTGTAGAGGGGCACGACAACCGAAATATCGGGGCTACTCATGGTCGGAAGAAGGCTCGGACCCGAACAACTGCGGGTTACGCTTGGTGAACGCCGCGACGATCAACCCGCAGAACACCCCTTTGAAAGCGTAGGAAAAGAGGTTGGAAAAGAGCGCCCACACCGGCGAGAAGATCATCCGCCGCAACATGGACTGCATCTGCCGAAGCATGTCGGAAGTATAGACCCCGGTCTGCGAAAGAACGGAAAGCGACTGGTCGATGACGGCCTGATATTTCTCGGGGAAGAGGAAATTGGCGGCGACGGCCGAATAAGCCCCCACGAGCACCCCGGCGAAGAGCGACATGGCCAAGATATACTTCAAGCACTCGCCGTAACCGTAACCCGTCTCCTCGGAAGCGCACAAACGGACGCGGCGCTTGGTGAAGAAGACCAACAACGCCACGAAGACGGCGAAGTGCAACAAACCGAGCCCGGTGAAGGGCACGGCGAGCTCCAAGGTAGTGAAAAGGATCTCGGCCAACCCGAGGAAAGCACCGTAAAGGGCCGCATCGCCCCAAAAAGAATTTTTCATGACAAAACCGTATTTATATATAAGTACTAATTCAACTCGCCTTTGCCCTCGCGCAGGATCTCGGGCTCCGGACCGGAAAGGTCGACGACCGAAGTAGGCACGAGGTCCCCCGCCCCGCCGTCGACGACCCAAGCGACCTCGCGGCCGTAACGCTCGTGGATGAGCTCGGGATCAGTCATGTACTCGGTCTCCTCGCTGTCCTCGCGCACCGAAGCGGTGACCAGCGGACACCTCAACGCCCCGACGATGGCCCGGGCGACGGGATGGGCGGGAATCCGCACGCCGATGGTCTTGCGCCGGCCGAGCGTCTTGTCGGGCACGAGCGACGAAGCGGGCAGCACGAACGTGAACGGACCGGGAAGATTGCGCCGCAGAATCCGGAACGCGGCATTGTCGATGCGGCAGAACTCGGCGGCCTGCGCGAGATCGGCGAAGACCAACGCGAACTCGTCCTTGCCCTTCAGACGCCGCAGCCGCTCAATGGCCCGGGCCGAACGGACCGAACACCCGAAAGCATAGACGCTGTCGGTGGGATAGATGATCAGATCGTCGCTCTCGAGCGCCGCAACGACCCGCTGCAACTCCCGCTCCGAAGGATTCTGCCCGAAGATTCTGGTAAGCATAGGGAACAAATGTACGAAAAAAGGCCGGAAAACGGACGCATAGCCCGAAAAATAAGCGCCCGAAGCGGCGGCAGGCTCAATCGAGGGGCGGAAACTTCCGCTCGAACAAACTCCTGTTCTGCTCGCCCCACGCGATCATGGCATCGATGATCGGGAGCAACGAACGCCCCAATGCGGTAATGGCATACTCCGACCGCGGCGGAAGCTCGGGAAAGATCGTCTTGACAACGAGCCCGTCCTCGGCCAACTCCCGGAGCTGCAAATCCAACACGCGCGGCGCTGCCTCGGGCAAGGCCCGGTGCAGGCAGCTGGGCCGCATGGGCCCGTGGCGCAGCTCGTCGAGGATGCAGGACTTCCATTTGGAATTGATCAGGCTCATGGTCAACCGCAGAGGACAACTCAGATCGACCGGAATTTTTCGTTGGTACATTGGCAGAACGGTTCGGTTGTATGCTGCAAAAATAAAGATAATCCACAGAACAGAAAGTATACCGAAAAAATTTTCGGTACCCGAATCATTTTTCGGTACTTGCACCGACCGCAACCGCCCGCTAACTTTGCAGCAGTCAAACCAACACACACAAACACCATGCGCGACCCGATCAAGGAATATGCGGCCGTAGAAGAAGCCGCCATGAAATTTGTGAGAAGCGTAGCGGAAGGCGACAGCCGCCATGCCCGCGAACTCTTCACCGAAGATGCCGTTCTGTTCGGCTGTCTGGACGAAACCCCGGAACGCGGCTCCATCGAACAATTCTACCGCAATGTAGACACGGTGGGCGGCGGCGAAAAATTCAAGGCCCGAATCGATGTGATGGCCGTCGAAGAGACGCTTGCGGTAGTACGGGTGCTCGAAGAAGGCTGGGGCGACCGCATCGACTTCACCGACTATCTGCTTCTGCTGAAAATGGACGGACAGTGGAAATGCGTGGCGAAAGCCTACAACCAAAACTCGGATACGATCGCGAAATAAGCTGTCCGACGCCCGGAAACGACGAAAGCCCGCCTTCGAACGGCGGGCTTTTGCAATCGGAACGGCGGGAGCGGCTACTTGATATTGCGCCGGTTGAGCTCGGCGCTGTAAGCGCGGGCGTTGTTCATGTGCTCGGCGAACGTACGGGCGAAATTGTGGTAGCCGTCGAACTCGGGCCGGGCGCAGAAGAAGATGTAATCGTGCTTCTCGAAATTGAGCACGGCGTCGATGGCGTTCTTGCCGGGCATGCAGATGGGCGACGGCGGAAGGCCCCTATTAATATAGGTATTGTAGGGCGACGGAAACTTGAGATGCTTGTAGAGGATGCGCCGCAAAGCGAAGTCCTGCATGGCGAACTTGACCGTAGGATCGGCCTGAAGCGGAATGCCCCGCCTCAACCGGTTGATGTAGACGCCTGCGACGCGCGGCATCTCGTCGCTCTTGCGGGTCTCCTCGTAGACGATGGAAGCCAGCGTCAATACTCCCAGCCGGCTCAGCCCGCTGCGCTTGCGCAGCGAATCGCGCTCGGGGGTCCAGAAACGGTCGTACTCCCGCTTCATACTCGACACGAACTCCTCGGGCGAAACGGTCCAATAGAACTCGTAGGAATCGGGGATGAACATCGAGAAGAACGCGACGCTGTCGAAACCGACCCGCTCGGCCGACTCGCGGGAGACGAGCGCCTGCATGAGAGCGGCGGAATCGGCATCGAGCTGCCGGGCGAGCTTCTGAGCCAGCTGGGCCGGAGTACGCACGTTGTTGATGGTGACCCGGACGGGAGTCTGCAAACCCAACTTGAGCATGCGGGCGATACGGATGACGTTCATACCGCGGTCGAGCACATAATGGCCCGGCTTGAAACTATCGGCCAACCCGATCCGCCGGGCGTAGAAACGGAACGCCGCCCGATGCCTGATACGAGGCATCAACGAATCGACGAGCTGCCCGTAATCGGCCTTCGAAGCCACGAACAACTCGCTCTTGCCGCGCACGGCATTGCCCCGGAACTGAACGAAGACGATCGTCGCGGCGAGGAGCACGGCAGCCCCGACAGCCGAGAGAAGATAGACGATTTTTTTACGCATTGCTTGCGAAATTTTTGCAAAGATATAAAATTTTCCTACTTTTGCGGTCGGGTGAGTCTTATACGACCAGCTCCTGCAGAACCCCCCTAGGCGAGGAATCGAGCAAGGGTATGCGGTCGCAGCGGTGCGATATAAGTAGCTCACCCTTTTTTCATGCCCATAACGCAATGGCGGAATTCCCTTGGGAATTCCGCCATTGACGCTATAAGAGAACCGCTCTAAAAGACGACCTTGGCACCAGCGGTGAAGTTGATGCGGTACTCGGGATACCACGGATACTCGTAGAGCTTGCGGTCAAGCAAGTTGCGCCCCTCGACGAAGACGGCGACCCGCCCCGAGATCTTCCACTCGAAATCGGCCCCGAGGTTGACGGCGAAAGGCACGGAATAACGCTCGGCCGAATGCTCGTCGCCACGGGAGACGAAGACGCTCCAAAGCCGCTTGCTCTCAGCGAGGGCATTGACGCCGAAGGCGATCTTACGCCCCTGATAACGGATGGCGGCATTGGCCCGGAACTGGGGCTCGCCGTTGCCCAACCCGATCCGCCGGCCATACATACGCAGGCGGTCGTCGTTGTAGATGAAGCCGTGCACGCCGAGGTCGATGCGCAACTGGCTGACGGGCCGATAGATGATCTCGCCGTGCAACGAAGAGACCGTCTGCCGCGACAAGACGGGCATCAAAGCCCCGGAAAAACCCTCCTGCTGCCGGTCGGCGGCCAGATTGCCGTACCAATAGACGTGGTGGTCGCGGATGGAGAAGCCGACATAGACCCGATAATCGAACCGATTGCGCCAAAGCGTACCGCCCAAACCGAGCCGCACGTTGTAGTCGACCGAACTTTTATCCAGCCAAAGCCCTGTCCCCTCTTCGGTCTGGACACCCCCGGCGACATAGGGATTCTGCCGGGCGAGCGAACGGAAACTGTTGTCCTGCACCTTGCCGTCGGCCTCGACGAAGGGCCGGAACTCGCGAGCCCCGAGCGTGAAGTGGACGCGGGCGAACGGCAAGATGTAATCGCCGCTGGTCTGGCCCTTTATTTCATCGCGGTAATACTCGGCGCCGACCTCGAGCCGCACCGCCTCGCCGTCGTGGCCGTAACGCACCCCGGCATGGATCTGCTGCTGACGCAACCCCTTGAGGTTCTTGCTGCCCCCGAACCGCTCGTAACCGGCATCGAGCGTAAACCGATGCCGTCCGAACGCCTTGCCGATGCGGCCGCTTGCCCCGAGCAGATTCTGCCCGGCGCGCTGCGCGACATCCGAATGGTCGAAGAAGAGACCGCCCGAGAGCGCGATCTCGAAGTTGACGCGGCTCAGGTCGAGAAAATCGTCGCCGATGCGCAACTTCAGATTCGCATCGCCGTAATCGACGACGGCCCCGGCATAGAGATCGTCGAACGCCACGCCCAAGGGAATATGACGGCCGTAACGATGATACAACCTATTGTCGTAGCTCACCTCGCCCTCGAAAACATGCCGGCCGAGGTAGAGCCCGGCGGCAGCGCCTGCGCGGTTGGCCAAGCGGATGGAATTCCGAAGGTTCCCGAAATCGTTGCGGATATTGGCGTAACGCCCCTCGTGGTTGAGATACCCGATGACGTAACCCGTATCGTGGTTCTGCGACGAAGCGTAGAAATCGACCTCGGAATTGAGCGGATAACCGGCCCCGGCCTTAAGATAACAACTCCGCGGACGGTTGAACTCCCAATAAGTGACCGAAGCGGGACGGATGGGGCGCGTACGGAACGAAGTCTCGATCGAAAGCGGCGCGATGGAATAATCGATGTCGGGATACATCTGCACCGTATCGGTCATGTTGGGCGCGACGGAGAGCTTGACGGCGCTCTCCAGACTGGGGACGTAGGTCTTGGTCACCTCGACGACCTTCTCGACCTGCGCCGAAACCACCCCGTGGAACGCCGCGACGAAGGCGGCGGCTATGAAACATTTTCTCATGGTCAATTCATTTTTTGGATCCGGGCCTTGGCCTCGGCGACGATGCCGTCGTCGGCGGGCGAATAACCGTCGGCCACGCTCTGCCAAGTAGCGCGCGCTTGGAATCCGTCGCCGCGGCGGGCGTAGACGTCGCCCAAGAGGATGTAGGCCTTGGCGAGCCAATAGGCCTGCGGCTCACGCTCGGAGAAGGCGAAGATCTCCTTCTCGGTCTGCTCCGAATCGCCCCCGGCGAACGTATCTTCGATCAGATAATAAGCTGCGGCCGAACCCTCGCGGGTGTGCACGTCGGCAGCGAGAATCCGGTAGAGCTTCAAGGCCTCGTCCTGCTGTTTCGAGGCTCTCAACTGCTCGGCCCAAGCGAAACGGGCCTCGCGCAGAGCGACGGCCCCGGCATCGGACCGGGCGCAGACGTCGGCGGCCATGTCGGCGATTTTCTGCGGATCGCCCCCGGCGACCGTGGCGCGGACATACCCGGTCATGGCCTTCTGCCGGTCGGCGGCGGTGGGAGCCACGTCGTAGAACTTCCGGTAAGCGGCCGCGGCCTTGTCGTACTGCCGGTCGGCCCATGTCATTTCGGAAAGACGCTCCAACACGGTGACGCTATACTTGTTGGTACCCAGATCGGCCAACTCGGAGAGGGTGCCGATCGCCTCCTTGCGCTGTCCGAGCCGCAGATAGCAATCGGAGAGGTAATAAAGCGCATCGGCGCGGTAACTGCCCTTGGGATAACTGCGGATGTAGCTGCGCAACGACCGGGCCGCCACCTCGTGGCGGTTGGTGAGGTAGAGCTTTTGAGCCGCGGCGAACGAAAGCGAATCGCGCGAAATGGAAGTCACGTCGCTCTCCAACCCCTCCTGAGCGGCATATTTGAAATAACCGTCGATGTCGCCGTCGGAGACGTAGATCTCGCGGATGCCCTGCATGGCTTCGCGGGCTTCGGGCGAATGGGGAGCCGCCTTGACGACCATGTCGTAGTAGTGCATCGACTTCTTCTGATCGCCCAGATTGAAATAAGCGAGCCCCAGATCGGAACAAGCCTGCACGCGGTGGGGCGACGAAGGATAATCGGCCAAGAACTTTTCGAGCTGACGGGCCCCCTCGGCATAACGGCCCAAAGCGATGCAGGAACGCCCCAACTCGCAGGAAGCGGCATCGGCATACTCCCCGTCCCGGGCGTCGGCGATCTGTCGGAGCGCCTTGAGCTTCTGGTCCGTGAGCCCCTGCAACCCGAAGGTGACGGCACGCTTATAAGCCGCGTAATGCTTTTCGGGAACGGTGCCTATGGCGATGGCCTTGTCGTAGGCCTCGACCGCCGCCTCGAACAACCGCTCGGCATAGCAGATATCGCCCTGCCGGTTGTAGGCATCAGCCCGGTAACGGTCGCGGTCGGAATGGTAGCGCAGGAAATTGGCGAAAGCCTCCCCGGCCGACGACAGCCGGCTGCGCGAAAAAGCGCAATAACCGAGGTTGTACCACGCGAAAGCGTACTCCCGCTCGGTTTTGGGAGCCCGCTTGAGGTAAGCATTGTATTTGGCCGTAGCCGTGACCTTATCGCCCTTGGCGAAAGCGATCTCGCCCTGCCAGAAGTGGTTGAGCGCCGTATATTTGGAACTGACGCCCACGGCCGCCGACTCCTCGAGATAACGCTGGGCCTCGGTCAGGTTTCCGGCGGCATAGGCCTCCAATCCCCGGAAGTAGGCGATCTTCTGCAAAGCGGCGCGGATATCGCCATCCCGGGATGAAGAAGCCTTGATGGCATTGTAAGCCGCATCGTAATCGCGCGAATTGTAATAAGCGGCCACGAGCAGCGTACGCGCCTCTTCGGCCCGGGGCGAAGAGGGATAACGCTCGGCATACTGGGTCAGCATGTTGATGGCACCGTTGAAAGCCCCGCCGCCGAGCTCGTACTGCAACTTAGCGTAATTGAACAAAGCATCCTCGGCGATGTCGGCATTGAAACGCTCGTCGTTGGCCATGGCGAACGACTGCATGGCGCTCTGCTTGTCGCCGACCCGCAGATAACAATCGGCCAAATGGTACGACGCATTCTGCGTGAGCGCATCCTCGGGACCGCACGCCTTGCGCAACCAGTCGGCAGCCTCGGGATAACGGGCGGTCCGATAGAGCGAAAAACCCATCAGATAACAAGCCTCGCGGTCGAACTCCCCGCCCGACCGGCCGAAAGCCTCGAGATGCTCGATGGCCTGCGGATAATCTTCGAGCCGGAACCACGATTCGGCGATCACGCGTTCCAACTCCGCCCGCCGCTCGGGCACGGAACGCTGCGCCAACTCCTCGCCCCGCTCCACGACGGCGCGGTAATTCTCCTCGCGGAACTCGATCTGAAGCAAGTAATAAGGCACGAGGTCCTTGTAAGCGTCGCTTTTCTCCAAAAGCTGGAATCCCTGCCGGGCACGCCCCGTCCGCTCCGAAGCATAATCGATATAAGCCTTGTAATAAAGCGCATGGTCGGCATACTTGCTGCGCGGACCGATGCGGTCGAAATAATCGTAGGCCAGATCGTAGTTGCCGTCGGCGAACTCGACGCACCCCATGCGGATGTCGAACTGCTCGCGCCGCGAAGCGCTCAAGGCCTTGTAATCGGTCTGGCCGAACGCCTGCCGGGCAAGGACCATGTCGCCCTTGGCGCAATAATAGGAACCGAGCGCGAAGTGGACATTGTTGTTGAAGACGGAGCGGGGATAATCGTTGACGAAACGCATCAACGCCCCCTCGGCATCGTCGCTGCCCAACTCGACGGCGCAGGCGGCCAAAAAGAAAGCGATCTCCTCGGCATCGCCCCGCTGGTCGGGGCGCAGCGCAGCGCGCGCTGCCAGAAACTCGTGCCGGGCCTCGGTCCAACGCCCCAGATCGAACAACTCGTGCCCGCGCACGATGAACTCGCGCGGAGAACCGGGTGCGGCCTGAAGACCGGAGGCGCCCCACACCGCGAAGAAGAACGACAAAAGATATTTTCGCATAGAAACCGTAACCGAAAGCGGCCAAGGCAAAACGGAGATCGGAGAGGGCCGGGCCCTCGCGACCGGAACACCGCCCGCCGCGGCAGCAGTTTATTGGTCACAAAGATAGCGCAAGTCGAACGCAATGCCAAATTTATTTGAACATTGAACCGCCCGAAAAACGAAACGCAACAGAGACTTCGGAACAACCCGGAAAAAATATGCCGACCGCCGGCGGGGAACGAAATTTGCCCGGAAGCGGAAAAAACCACTAAAAAACCGAAAGAACAATGATCGAAAAAGTAACGGTACGACTGACCGAAGAAGGAAAGTTCCGGCCCATCGACGGACCGGACTGCGACGCGATGAACCCCAAGGAACTGCTGCTCTACGCCGCGGCCCAATGCTCGGGACGCACGGCGATGCTGGTGATGCAGAAGATGCGCATGCAACCCAAGGGGCTGGAAATAAGCTACTCGGGCGACCTCGACACCGACGAAGTACAAGCCGAAAGCATGTTCCGCTCGTTCCATGTTCTCTACAATGTGGAATGCGCCACGGGAAGCGATCAGGAAAAGGCAAGCCGGGCCATCGGGCTCACGCACGAAAAACACTGCGGACTGACGCAGATGCTGCGCCGCATAGCCCCCGTCTCGCACGAAACGGCCATCGTGACCACCGAACCGGAAGCGGTGAGATAACCCCGCACAGAACGTTGCCGCCGAAAGATTCTTCGCCGGTTATTCGGACGCCGTGATGCGCCGATAATCGGCGACGGCGACGGCGTAATTGTAACGGGCCGTAAGGTCGCTGGTGTAGAGCTGGATCCAACTCAACTGCGCTTGCAGGACGTCGAGAATCGTCACCAGCCCCTCGCGGTAGGAATAGGTGCTGATTTCGAGGTTCTCGGCGGCGATGCGCAAGGTGCGCTCCGAAGCGTCGACCTGAGCGCGGCTTTGGACGATGGCCGTCCAACCGTTCATCTCCTCGCGCTCGATGTCGTCGCGGACCTGCGCGGCGTTCCACTCGCTTTCGAGCAGAAGAGCCCGCGCCGCACCCACGGCGCGCCGACGCTCCCCGCCGTGGAAAATCGGCACCGAGAGCTTGACGAAAGCCGAAGCGTCGACCACCGTAGCGCCGGTGCGGTTGGGGGTATAGGGCTGCCACGAACCGCCGATCCCTGCACTCACCTGCGGATTGAAAGGCGCCCGCGCCAACCGCACCCCGGCTTCGGCCTGTCCGGACCGCAACTCAGCCGCCGCATAATCGGGTCGCCGCGCAACCGCCTCGACGAAAGGAACCCGCTGCGGCATGGGGATCGAATCGCGGATGCTCTGGGCGAGCCGCACCTCGGCGGCCGCATCGGCTCCCCGCAGGATATTGAAATTATGCAACGCCACCTCGGCCCGCTGCCGGGCCGTGACGAGCTGGTAACGGGCCTCGCTCAATCGGGCATCGGTCATCAGCACGTCGCCCTTGGCGATGTAACCCTCTTCGAAACGCCGATCGACCACCTCCTTGAGCGACGCGATCAACGCCACGTACTGCTGCATGGCGTCGACGTAGAGGTTCAAGGCCGAAAGGCTCCAATAAGCATAGTCTGCGGCATAGAAGACCTGAAGCCGCGAAAACTCCTCGTCGCAAAGCGCCGCGCCGTAACCGGCCTCGGCGTGCTCGACCCCGGCCCGCACCGAACCGCCGCCGTAGAGGGTCTGCACCAACTGCGGCAACACGCTGAACGTCCAATGCTCGACCCCGTTGTAATGGCGGGCGGCAACCGTGAAACTTCCGTCCATGGACAGGCGCGGCAGATACCCCGTACGAGCCTGTCCGAGCGTCTGCGCGGCGGCTTGGCTCCGGGCGGCCGCAGCCTTGAGCTGCAAACTGTAGTCGACCACGGCCTGCCGGTAATCGCCGAGCGCCGTCTGAGCCGCGAGCGGCCACGAAAAACACGCACCGAAAAGGAGAAGCAAACGTTTCATGACTGACGGATGTTGTAGAAGAGTGCATAGACGACGGGCAAGACGCAGACGGTCAGGAGCGTAGCCACGAAAAGTCCGCCCATGATGGTAGCGGCCATGGCCCCGAACATCGAATCGAACAACAGGGGCAGCATGCCCAGAATGGTGGTTCCGGAAGCCATGGCCACGGGAACGATGCGGCTGCGGGCGGCCGACACGACCGCCTCGTAGGGAGCGGCTCCCCCGCTGCGCAGAACCCCGATCTGCTCGACGAGGACCACGGCGTTCTTGATATTCATCCCCACGAGCCCGAGCAAGCCGAGCAACGAAAAGAAATTGAAGACCTTGCCCGAAACGGCCAGTCCGAGCACCACCCCGATGAAAATCAAAGGAATCATCGACAAGATGACGGCAGGCTCGCGATAATTGCGGAACAAGAGCAGCAACACGATCAGAATCAACACCAAAGTCAAAGGCATGTAACGGGCCAAAGCCTCGTTGGACTCCTGCTGGCTCTCCTGCTCGCCGAAGACCTTCAACGAATAACCCTCGGGCAAGACGATCCGCCGGGCGATCGAATCGCGCAAGGCGGCGAACAACCGCATGGTATTGACCCCGCGGCCGGGGTCGCACTGCGCCTTCATGACCCGCTGGCGGTCGAAGCGCTTGACGGCACCCCGCCGGAATCCGAAACGGAAGTCCTCGACGGCCTGCCCGAGCGAAAAGACGCGGCCGGCGGAATTGAAGATGGGCAGGGCCTGCAAATTGGTAAGGTTGTAGGAATCGACGTTTTCGTCCTTGAGCAAGATGGGCATGAAGAGATCGTCCTCGCGGAACTCGCCCAAGGCATACCCTTGGGTGGCGATGGTGATCCCCTGCGCCATCTGGCTGCGGCCGATGCCGATGCGCTGCCCCTTCATCTGCGAATAATGGGGCGCCCACACAGGCAGGCGGTTGCCCCAGCTGTTGCGGATGCGCACGGCACCCGGCGTATGCCACATGATCTGCCGGGCCTCGGCGACAAGGCGGCAGAGGGTGTTGATATCGTCGCCGATGAACCCGAACTCGATGGCCGCATCGGGCACGGGCGAGAGCTTGAACAACGACGAACGGAGCCACACGTCGGGAAACTCGGCCGAGACATAGGCGTCGAAACGCTCCTCGACGGCGGCCGTCTGCCTTTTGTCGAACAACTCGACGAGGATGTTGCCGAAATTGGGGCGCAACGACACGGAACTGCTGGCCAGATAATAACGCGGCGGAGAAGAACCCAAGGTCATGGAAACGTTCTTCACCTCGGGCTGCCGGCGGAGCCAACTTTCCATCTGCAACATGTCGCGCTCGGTCTGGCGAATGGAAAAACCCTCGGGCAACAACACGTCGGCCCGGAAATAAGGCTTGTCGAGCGCCGGAAAGAAATTCTGCGGCATCCGCCCCATGACCACGAGCGACACGAAGAAAAGGCCTACGACACCCGCGACGACACCCCACCGCCAACGCAACAGCCACCCCAGCAGCCGGTCGAACGCCCGGTAGAAAGGTGTGTCGTAAGGGTCCGAAGCACGCGGTTCGACGCGCAACATGAAACTGCCGAACAACGGGGTCTGCGAAAGGGCGAGCACCCAACTGAGCAACAGCGACAAAGCCAGCACAACGAAGAGCGGCTTGACGATTTCGGCCACAGACGACGGAGCGAGATACAAAGGCAGAAACGAAAAGATGCCGATCAACGTAGCCCCCAGCAAACTCCAGCGGGGAGCGATGGCGGCGTCGATCAAAGCCTGCTGCCGCCCGACGCCCCGCGACATGGCCTGCCGGGCGTTGTCGGTGACGACGATGGCATTGTCGACCAACATCCCCATGGCGATGATGAACCCGGCGAGCGAAGTGCGGTTGAGCCCCTCGCCGAGAAACTGCATCAGAAACAATGTCCCGCCGATGGAGAAGAGCAGCGAACTGCCGATCAGCACCCCGGCCCGGAACCCCATGACCAACATGATGATGGCCACGACGATAGCCACGGATTCGGCCAGATTGACGAGAAACGTCGTATTGGCCTCGCGCGCGATGCGGTTTTCGGGGTAGAGGACCGTGAGCTCCATCCCCACGGGCATGCGGGCTGTCTCGGCGTCGAGCAGGCGGCCGATCCGGTCGCCGGTCTTCACCACGTCGGCCTGCGCCTCGGTCGAGATGCCGATGCCGACGGCCCGGCGGCCGTTGACCCGCATGAGGGTCCGGGGCGGCTCGGCATAGCCCCGCTCCACGCGCGCGATGTCGCCCAACCGATACTGCTTGCCCGAAGAGGAGATGAGCAGCTGATCGGCGATGTCGTCGAGACTGCGGTAGGCGCCCTCCTCCAAAATCCGGATTTCGAGCGCCCCGGCCTGCTTTTCGCCGCTGCTGACCACGGCGTTCTGCTGACGGACCGTCGCGACGATGGTCTCGGGCCGGATGGAGAAATTGGCCAGCGAAGCCAACCCCACGTAGACATCGACCACGGGCGTCTGCTCGCCGAAAAGGGTGACCTTCTGCACGCCGTCGACCGTCACGAGCAAAGTTTTCAACCGCTGGGCCTGTCGGCGCAACTCGTCCCAAGTGAACCCTTCGTCGACCGACAAGGCGTAATAAATGCCGTAGACGTCGCCGAAATCGTCGGCCACGGTGATCGGCGAAGCCCCCTCGGGCAGGCTGGGCTGGATGTTGAGCACCTTGCGCCGCAACTCGTCCCAAAGCTGGGGAATCTCGCGGGCGGAAGTGGCCGGATCGAGCTCGACAAGGATTTTGGAGAGCCCGTAATAAGATTCGGACGTGACCTTGTAGACGTTGCGCATCGACTGCACCTCGCGCTCGATGGGCTCGGTGACGAGCGATTCGACCTCCAACGGATCGGCCCCGGGATAGGAACAGACGAGCGACGCACTCTTGATGACGAAGACCGAATCCTCTTTCTTGCCCAAGGAGAAAAATCCGGCGACGCCGCCCAAGAGCAAGACCAGCAGAAAGAACCAGACGACTTTCGGATAACGCAACGAATATTGGGGAAGGGTCATGGCCGTATCATCTGAGAATCCGCACCTCGTCGCCGGAGTGCAACCGATACACCCCGGCCGTGACGACCGTTTCGCCGGGGGCTACCCCGCTGTCGATCACGACCCGGTCGCTGCCGAACAACTCGCCGAGCACAACGGTGCGCCGCTCGACCCGATCCCCGGCGGTGACGACCCAGACGTAAGTACCGCCCTCGGTGGGAGCGTAGATGGCCGACAAGGGCAGCGACACGGCATCGGGCACGGGGTCGGCCGAGAACATGGTGACGGTGCACGACATGCCGGGCGAAATGTCGTAGCGGAGCGTATCGGTGCCGCCGAGGGTCAGCGACACGGGGAAACCCGACGCGTCGGACGAAGTACGGGCGTAATCCTTCAGACGGGCGGGGAAACGCATGCCGCGGAAATTGTCGAACTCGACCTCGAACCGGGTGGAAGAATCGGCCAGCGAAGCCAGACCGCGCTCGGGCATGGTGAACTTGACGGTGGTGGTACGCGGAGCGACGAGCCGCAAAATGGCCTGTCCGGCCTGCACGCGCTCGTAATTGTCGACATAGGTAGCCTCGATGACCCCGGCGAACGGAGCCTTGAGCTTGGTGTCGTTCAACAGATCGAGCGCATTGTTGTACGCCGCCCGAGCCTGCGCGAAACGGGTCCGGGCCGCCTCGGCATCCTGCCGCGAAACGGCCTCGTGGGCCAACAAGCGCTCCATGCGCTGCTGCTGCGAACGGGCCTCCTCGAAAGCGGAGCGGGTGGCCGACACCTGCAACTCGACATCGCGGGGGTCCAACTCGGCCAACAAATCCCCGCGCAGCACCTGCATGCCCTGCGCCACGGGGAGCTCGGACACCTGTCCCGAGAGCTTGAAAGCGAGGGTCACGGCATCGTCGGGCGTAGCCATCCCGGCGAAATCCTTGCGCAGGAACGCGGCACCGGAAGCCTCGGTCACCTTGACGGGCCGCACGGCGGAAACGGCGGCTCCGTCCGGACGGCGGCCGCAGCCGGCCGACACCGACAACAGAAGCAAGACGGGGAACAGGCGCATACGAAAAAAGTTGACTTTCTGCACCGAAGTCAACTTTCATACCACATCCCGCCGGGCGCCCCTACGGACGAATATCCCGACAATTCATCTTAGCCGAGATGGTGCCGTCGTCGAGCACCACCAACCCGTTGCGAGCCCGCAGCATGGTCTTCATGGTCGAAGCGTCGATGTTGTAACACCGCACCCGCTGCCCGCCGAACATGTGCCACATCCGGTCGTGAAGCGGATCGGGCGTCAGGCAGACGACCTCGGCCCCCTGCTCGGCAGCTGCGGCGGCCAACAACTCCATGCGCCGGGCGCAACGCCGGGAAAGACGGTCGAACCGCGTGACGCACAACATGTAGAGCCGTCCGGGCGTAGAAAGCACCTGCTCGGTGGCGTCGCCCTCGGCATCGTGCAGCGCGAACTCGCCGATCATCGACCGCACGGCAGGCACGTCGCCCGAAATGCGGGTATCGACCCACTCCCACTCGTCGCCGTCCTGCCAGCGGGTGTCGTCGAGCGAAAACTCCTGCAACTTGCCCGTACGACGGTTGCGGTAGACGAGCACCGTCTCCGCCGCATCGGTCTCGGTCTCGAACTCCTGCATCGCCTCGCGGATGTTGACCCCGACCTTGTAGGGCAAGAAATCGATGAGCGGCAGATGGCGGTAACAATAATAGCCCAGATACATCGACATGATGAAGAACGAACAAGTCAGCGCGATCTCCACCGCATTGAAAGCAAAAATCTTGTCGGGACGATAACGCCACCACACGACGACGGCCAAGGGCAGCAAGGCCAGATTCTTGAAGAAAGTCTGCCACGGGGTGAGCTTGACGGCCTCGCCGAAGCACCCGCAATCCTCGACGGGAAGAAACGTCGCACTGAGCAAGGTGAGCACGGTGAAGAAAGTCATCGACAACAAAGCGAAGATCGAAATCAACCGGATACGCACCTTGAAAAGCAACATGCACCCCATCATCAGTTCGGCGCCGCACAACCAGATCGAAAAGGCCATGCTGGCACCTTGCAAGTAGTCCAACCCGTAAATCGAGAGGTACTCGTTGACCTTGAGCGAAGTGCCCCACGGGTCGATCACCTTGGTGAAACCCGAGAAGACGAAGGTGCAGGCCAGCACCAACCGGCACAGACGGGCTATGAACTTGAAAATCCGGTTACTTCGCATCGCTCGCAAACAAAGGGTTCAACAAATCGCATATGCGGGCGAAAACGACCTCGGGAGCCGCCATGCCGCCGCAGGCATCGCTGCAATCGACGACCTGCAAGGCCGGATCGGAAACGGCGACGTCGAGATAAACGTCGCGGACGCTGCGCTGCAAGGCGAGCGACGCCTCGTGGATATCGTCGGCGCCCTGCAAATAACTGCGGTCGTCGCCCTCGCGCGCTGCGGAGAGCTTACGCTCGGTAAAGGAGAACGGGACGTCGAGAAAGAGCGACAAATCGGGCTTCGGGAGAGCGTTATGCCGGAACTCGAGGTCGAGAATCCACCGGGCCAACCGCCGCCGCTCCTCGCCCGCGGGCAACTTGGCGCACTGGTACCCCACGTTCGAATAGACGTAACGGTCGAAGATCACGGCCTTGCCCTGAGCGATCCACTCCCGGATCTGCGGCGCGGCCTCGGCCCGGTCGCCGGCGAAGAGCAGCGCGACCAGATAGGGATCGACCTGCCCGACGCCGCCCAACTCGCCCCGCAGAAACCGGGCGATGAGCTCGCCGTAGACGGGAGCGTCGAAACGCGGAAAATGGATGTAGGCGCTTTCGATGCCCTGCCGGGCGAAGAAATCGCGCAGCAGAGCGATCTGCGTCGACTTGCCGGCGCCATCCAAACCTTCGAGAACGATGAACATGGGATTCTTCCTTTATATGATGTAAGGTATGCGGGGTCAGCGCAGCATCCGCACCGCCCGCTGCACGCCGTCGGCCAACGCGTCGACCTCGGAGAGCGTATTGTAGAGGGCCAGCGACGCGCGGCACATGCCTGTGACGCCGAAATGGTCCATCACCGGTTCGGCGCAATGCTGTCCGGTGCGGACGGCGATGCCGAGCTTGTCGAGGATCATCCCCATATCGTAGGGATGCACCCCCTCGACGTTGAACGAAAGGATGGCGCACTTGCCGGGAACACTGCCGTAGATCCGGAGCCCGTCGACTTCGCGCAGACGAACCTCGGCGCGATGCAACAAAGCAGTCTCGTGGGCATCGATCTCGGCCGGGTCGAACCGCTGCATGAACCGGACGGCCTCGCCCAACCCGATGGCGCCGATGAAATTGGCTGTCCCGGCCTCGAACTTGAGCGGCACGGGAGCGAACGTCGTGCGGGCGAAAGTCACCCGGTCGACCATGTCGCCGCCCCCCATGAACGGGGGCATCGCTTCCAAGAGAGAGCGCTTGCCGTAGAGCACCCCGATGCCGGTAGGACCGTAGAGCTTGTGGCCGGAAAAAGCGTAGAAATCGCAGCCGAGCGCCTGCACGTCGATGCCGCCATGCACCGCACCCTGACACCCGTCGACCACGACGACGGCCCCGGCGGCATGGGCCGCCTCGACCACGGGCCGCAAATCGGGCCGCGTACCCAACGTATTGGAAGCCTGCGTGACGGCGACGGCGCGGGTCCTGTCGTCGATCAACGAAGGCAGCAGGTCGATGCGCAGCGCCCCCTCGTCGTCGAAAGGCAGGACGCGGATTTCGGCCCCCTTGCGCTCGGCGAGCAGCTGCCACGGGACGATGTTGGAATGGTGCTCCAACTCGCTGACGACGATGTTGTCGCCCGGACCGACGAACTTCTCGCCCCACGCATGAGCCACCGTATTGAGCGATGCCGTAGCCCCGGCGGTGAAGACGATCTCCTCCTTTTCGGCGGCACCGATCCATGCGGCGATCCGGGCCCGGGCCTCCTCGTAGCGCTCGGTCATCTCCTCGGCCAGCAAATGCACGCCGCGGTGGATGTTGGCGTTCTGCTCGCGGTGCAGCCGGTCGAGGGTCTCGATCACCTGCAAAGGCTTCTGAGCCGTGGCGCCGCTGTCCAGATAGACGAGCGGCTTGCCGTAGACCTCGCGGCCGAGGAGCGGGAACTCCCGACGTATGGCGTCGACATCGAACATGGCTACATCCTTTCCATTTTACGGGCGACGCACTCCATGAGCGTCTCGCCCAAATCCTCGATCCCGCAACGGCGCACGACGTCGCCCGCGAAACCCTCGATCTGCAACCGCCGGGCCTGCGCAAGGCTCAATCCGCGCTGCCGCATGTAGAGAATCGCATCGGCATCCATCTGCCCCACCGTAGCGCCGTGCGAACACTTGACATCATCGGCGTAAATCTCCAGCTGCGGTTTGGCGACGATGCGCGCCGCGTCGCTCAACAAGATGTTGCGGCTCTGCTGCCGGGCATCGGTCCGCTGGGCATCGGGCGCCACATAGACCAACCCGCGGAACTCGCCGACGGCATTGCCGCCCGCAATTCCCTTGACCAACGAATCGCTGGCGCAATCGGCCACGTTGTGCCCCGTACGCAAATCCATGACGCAATGCTCGCTGTCGGCGGCGAGAAAGAGCCCGCCCAAACGGTTTCGGGCATGCGCTCCGTCAAGATCGAACCGGCAAGAGACGTTGGCCCCGGCCAACTGGACGAGCGTGGCGCAACACGAACTGTCGGCCGCCTGCACGGCATGGACCTCGGCGAAAGCCTCGCCCAAAAAGATCTGGGTGAACTCCAACCGGGCCCCGCGCTCGAGCAAGAACGAGAGCGACGACGCAACCGGCTTTTCATGCACGACGACCAACCGCGCCGAAGCCCCGGCCGCGACCCCGACCCGCAGTTTCTGCGGATCGAAAGCGACGAACGGCTGAGCGGCGGCCGCGCCGATTTCGAGCGAAGCGCCCTCGACGGCCGCGAACCCGCGGAGAATATCGGTAAGGGCGGCCATTACTCCTTGTAATCGTTTATGAGCCAATCGTAACCCTCTTTTTCGAGCTTGAGCGCCAACGACTTGTCGCCCGAATGGATGATCCGCCCCCGGTAGAGGACATGCACCACGTCGGGCACGATGTAATCCAACAAACGCTGGTAATGGGTGATGACGACCGTAGCGTTCTGCGGCGTATGCAACTTCGTCACGCCCGTGGCGACGATGCGCAGGGCGTCGATGTCCAGACCCGAATCGGTCTCGTCGAGGATGGCGAGCTTGGGGTCGAGCATGGCCATCTGGAAAATCTCGTTCTTCTTCTTCTCGCCGCCCGAGAAACCCTCGTTGACGGCGCGCGACGTCAGTTTGGCGTCCAGCTCCACCACGGCGCTCTTCTCGCGCATGAGCTTGAGGAACTCGGCGGCCGACAGCGGTTCTTCGCCGCGGAACTTGCGCTGCTCGTTGACGGCGAGCTTCATGAAATTGGCCATCGTGACACCGGGAATCTCGACCGGATACTGGAAGCCGAGAAATAATCCCAACCGTGCACGGTCCTCGATGGACATGGCCAGCAGGTCGTGCCCCATGAACGAAGCCGAACCCTCGGTGACGGTGAACTTCTCGTTGCCGGCCAGCACCGAAGCCAACGTCGACTTGCCCGAACCGTTGGGGCCCATGATGGCATGCACCTCGCCGGGCCGGACCTCGAGGTCGATGCCCCGCAGAATCTCCTTGCCGTCGACCGACGCATGCAGATTTTTAACGCTCAACATATCTTACTTGCTTTTTTCTATCCGACACTGCCCTCCAGACTGAGGGACAACAATTTCTGCGCCTCGACGGCGAACTCCATAGGCAGCTTGGCCAACACCTCGCGGGCATAGCCGTTGACGATCAGGCCGACGGCATCCTCGGTTGAGAGACCGCGCTGGTTGCAGTAGAAGAGCTGGTCGTCGGAGATCTTCGACGTGGTGGCCTCGTGCTCCACAACCGCCGACCGGTTGCGGCAATCGATCTCGGGGAACGTATGGGCCCCGCACTTGTCGCCTATCAAAAGCGAATCGCACTGCGAATAATTGCGCGCCCCCTCGGCCCCCTTGCCCACGCGGACCAGCCCGCGGTAGGAATTCTCGCTGCGCCCGGCCGAAATACCCTTGGAGACGATGCGGCTGCGGGTGTTGCGCCCGATATGGATCATCTTAGTGCCAGTATCGGCCTGCTGGCGGTTGTTGGTCATGGCCACGGAGTAGAACTCGCCGACGGAGTTATCGCCCGCAAGAATGCAGCTCGGATACTTCCATGTAATGGCCGAACCGGTCTCGACCTGCGTCCACGACAGGCGCGCGTTCTCGCAGCAGATACCGCGCTTGGTGACGAAATTGTAGATGCCGCCCCGACCCTCGCGGTCGCCGGGATACCAATTCTGGACGGTGGAATACTTGACTTCGGCGTTCTTCTCGACAACGATTTCGACCACGGCGGCGTGCAACTGGTTCTCGTCGCGCTGCGGAGCGGTGCAACCCTCCAGATAACTGACGTAGGAACCCTCGTCGGCGACGATGAGCGTACGCTCGAACTGCCCCGTACCCGCGGCGTTGATGCGGAAATAGGTAGAGAGCTCCATGGGACACCGCACCCCTTTGGGGATGTAGCAGAACGACCCGTCGGAGAAGACGGCGGCATTCAATGCGGCGTAGAAATTATCGGTATGGGGCACGACGCTGCCGAGATACTTGCGCACCAACTCGGGATAATCGCGCAGTGCCTCGGAAATCGAACAGAAGATGATGCCCATCCCGGCGAGGGTCTCCTTGAAAGTGGTCTTGACCGAGACGGAATCCATGACGGCATCGACCGCCACGCCGGCCAACGCCATCTGCTCCTCGAGCGGAATGCCCAACTTGTCGAACGTCCGCTTCAACTCGGGGTCGACCTCGTCCATCGACTCCAAGCGCTTCTTGGGCTTGGGAGCCGCATAGTAGATGATATTCTGGAAATCGATATCGGGAATCGACAAATGGGCCCACACGGGCGGGTCGAGCGTGAGCCAATGACGGAAAGCCGCCACGCGCCGCTCGGTCATCCACCCGGGCTCGCCCTTCTTGGCGGAAATCAGACGCACGACCTCCTCGTCGAGCCCCTTGCGGATCAGCTCGGTGTCGATCTGCGTGGTGAAGCCGTACTTGTACTCCTGCCCGCCGATATGCTCCAACAACTCTTTTTCGTTTTCAGCCATAGCTACGAAATAACACGCAAAGGTACGAAATGAATTCGCAATTTCATAATGCGCAACAGCAAATCTGCGGCCGGAACGGAGCCTGCCCGGAGCGTCAACTCCGAAGCGACGCACCGCAGCCGGACCCGAAAAACGGAGCGCCCGGCCCATTCGGAGATAGGAATACACCTATATATAATATAACAACAAGGGCCGGAACCGGATTCGCGATTAAAAAAAAGTCCCTGTTTTGCGTCAAAAAATCCAATATGCGGGGGGGGGTAATGGATAATTTTGTATACCCGAAACCAAGGATGAAATCCGAAACGAACAAATAACCTATGTACGAACCTATGAAAAAATCGATCGAACGGCTCTTCGGAGCCTGCATGCTGGCCCTGCTGGCAGGGTGCGGCTCGGACGGAACCGATCCCATGAACGGGAACACCCCGCTTGCCGCCCCGACCCCTGTGGTCGCGGTGGAGGGCAACACGGCTACGGTGCGCTGGAGCGCCGTGGAAAATGCCCATCAATACGGCTGGGAACTGAAAACGGATGCCAGCGAAAGCGTCGAAAGCGGCACCGTCTTCGCCGCAGCCTACTCGTTCACAATGGAAGAAGAGACGATCTACTCATTCCGCGTGATGGCAAAAGCACGGCCCAACTCGGAATACAAGGATTCGGAGTGGTCGGAATACGTGACCGCATCGAGCAACATGCTCCCGGCCCCGAAACCCGTCGTAGACGAAAAGACGCTGACCGACACCTCGGCGACGCTGGCATGGGAAGCCGTCGAAGGAGCCGGAAGCTACAAATACCAGCTGACCGACAGGAGCGGCGAGATCGTCGCCGAAGGGTCGGAAACGGCGCTGAGCGTGACGTTCGACGAACTGACCGAAGGCACCGAATACCGATTCCGGGCGATGACCGTCTCCAAGGAAACGGGCAAGACCGATTCGCCGTGGTCGGCCTACGTGAGCTTCAAGACCCGGGCGCACGAACAGCTGAGAACTCCGGCAGCCGTGGTCAAAAACCGCACGGCCGCATCGGCCGAAATCAGCTGGGCCGCAGTGACCGGCGCCAAGAAATACGCCTATAAACTCTACGAAGCAACGGTCGAAAGCACGCCCGTGAAGGAAAGCGAGACCGCAGAAACGAGCGTCACGATCGGCGATCTGAAAGAACTGACCGACTATCTGTTCGTGATCCGGGCCGTGGCCGACGAAGCCGATCCCTACATGAGCGATTCGGAAGAAGCCGAACCGGTGCGCTTCCGCACCAAATCGTCGGCAACCGTCGAATTCGACGCCGAACTGCCCGAACACGAAATGGACGGCATCCTGCGTGCATTCCCGGGTGCCGAGGGCGCAGGCATGTTCACCACGGGCGGCCGCGGAGGTGCCGTCTACCATGTTACGAATCTCAATGACAGCGGCCCGGGCTCGCTGCGCGAAGCCGTAGGCAAGTCCGGTGCCCGCACCATCGTCTTCGACGTAGCGGGAACCATCGAACTGAAGTCCACGCTGAAGATCCAGCGCGGCGACCTGACCATCGCCGGACAGACCGCACCGGGCGACGGCATCTGCCTGAAGAACTACGAGCTGAGCATTGCTGCCGACAACGTCATCATCCGTTATATCCGCATCCGTCCGGGAGATATGGCCGGCAACGACGGGCTCGATGCCATCGGGGCCCGCGACATGCAGAACATCATCATCGACCACTGCTCGATGTCGTGGTCCACGGACGAGTGCGCGTCGTTCTACGTGAACAAGAACATGACCATGCAGTGGTGCATGATGTACGAATCGCTGCGGAACGGGAAACACGGCAAAGGCTCGCACGGATACGGCGGCATCTGGGGAGGTGCTCCGGCCTCGTTCCACCACAATATCCTTGCGCATCATGACTCCCGCAACCCGAGATTCGACGGGCCCGAGCAGTATGGCGATCAAGAACAGGGCCGCGATGCGTCCAAACAGAAAGGCATCACCTCCGACAAACGTCTGGTAGACTTCCGCAACAACGTGGTCTACAACTTCTGCAACTTCCCCGGATACGGCGGCGTAGGCATCAAGATGAACTACATCGGCAACTACTACAAATGGGGACCCGCTTCGTACAAAGGTACTGGACCGAGCTACAAAAATGGCGTAGAAAGCGCAAGCAAGGCTTGTCAGCGGCTGTGGTTCTTCTATGCCGATACTTATTATAATGGCAACGGTCTGGCAACTCCCGTTCAGGGACAGCCGCACATCTATATCGGAGACAACCGAAACAACAAGTTCGACACGACGATCGGCGACGCATCCAAAGGCGAAGCATTGACGGCCGACAACAAAAAAGCGATGGTTGTCAATGCCAACAGTGCATCAACGGTTCCGCAAGAATTCATCTATTCGAGTAGTGCGTACCCTGTAGAGAGCAATGGCAAGGTTTGCAGCGTAACGACCCACACGGCCAACGAAGCATTCAACCTGATGACGCAGCTCTGCGGTGCTTCGCTCCGACAGGATGACGCCGACGCCCGCGTACTGGCCGACGTAAAGAACGGCACGGGCACTTCGGGTGAAAACACGAATACGACCAACGCCAACGGACTGAAGAGAAGCTGGTACGGTCTGATAGACACGCCGGAAGACAAAGGCGGCTATCCGACGCTGACGGCTACCGACGATGAAATTGTCCGGGCTGCGACCGACGGCGACGGCGACGGAATTCCGGACTACTATGAAGACCTGTTCGGTCTGGACAGCGACAACAAGGCCGACGGCAACGAAAAGACGCTCGACCCGCAAGGTCTCTACACCAATCTGGAAATCTATCTCCACTATCTGGTGAAAGACATCACCAAGGCGCAGACCGCAACGGGCAGCTACGCCGAAATCAAGTAAGAAGAATCCGACCGCGGCATAGGGAAATATTGCGCGACAACGTACATTTCCCTATGCCGCGATCGAATTACCGTCCCCGAAACAAGGTTTTCCGCTAAAAAAGAGACAGATACGCCCCGGAACGACCGCACGAACGGCCCGAAAGAGGAATATCCGTCCAGACAAGCCTGACAAATTTTACCAGATAATTGATAAAATTTACCCGCCTGCCCGCCCCGGAATCCTTAATTTCGTTTACCGAAACCAAGCGAATTAATAAAAATTTTCCAAAACTCTAATCTAAAAACTTCTAACTATGACAGAGAAATTCTACGCATTCACCAAGACGGCAGCGCTACGCTTAGCGCTCGTTTTGGCGTTCGTTTCTTTGGCAGCGGGAAGCGCTTCGGCCCAAAGCCGAGTCGTCACCGGTACTGTCAAGGATTCCATGGGGCCTGTGCTGGCCGCGTCGGTCGTGGTGGAAGGAACGACTATCGGTGTGAGCACCGACATGGACGGAAAGTTCAGAATAGACGTTCCTGCATCGGCCAAGCAGCTCAAAGTGAGCTTCATCGGCTACGATGACGCATACGTGACGCTGCATGCGTCGCAGACCTCCTATGATATAACCCTCGTGGAGAGCTCCAACCAACTGGACGACGTGGTGGTGGTCGGCTATGCCACCGTCAAGCGCCGCGACGTAGTGGGTTCGGTATCGTCCATCAGCAACGAAGCGCTGACCCAGATGCCCGTGGCATCGGTGAGCGAAGCCATGTCGGGCCGTATGGCCGGTGTGCAGGTGACCTCGACCGAGGGCGACCCCGATGCCGATGTGAAGATCCGCGTACGCGGTACGGGCTCCATCACGCAGGACAGCTCGCCTCTTTATATTGTAGACGGCTTCCCGGTGGAGAGCATCTCCGACATCCCGGCTTCGGACATCCAGTCGATCGACGTGCTGAAAGACGCCTTCTCGACGGCTATCTACGGTTCGCGCGGTGCCAACGGTGTAATCATCGTGACGACCAAGAGCGGCGAATCGGGCCGCATCACGGTCAACTACAACATCTACGGCGGTGTGAAGAACATGGCCAACAAGGATGCGCTGGAGCCCCAGAACGTCTACGACTTCGTACGCACGCAGTATGAATATTCGATGATCAAGGGCAACACGAAGAGCTACTACACGCCCAACTACGGCGTATGGGAAGACATGGACCTCTATCGCAACATGCCCGGCAACGACTGGGTGGAGCAGGTGTTCGGCCGCACGGGTACGGTGTTCGATCACAACCTTTCGGTATCGGGCAGCGGCGACAAGTACAAGTGGACGGCCAGCTACTCGCACCACGACGAAAAGACCATCATGATCGGCTCGGACTACAAGCGTAACAACCTCAACTTCAAAGGCCAGTTCAAACCCGTGAAGCGCGTGTCGATCGATGTCAACATCCGCTACTCGGACGTAGACGTGACCGGCTCGGGCGCCAACGGTCTGAACGACCGCGGCTCGTCGTCGAATTCGCGTCTGAAGAACGCCATCGTCTACTCGCCGATTCCGCGCTATGCAGCAATCGTCGAAGAAGACAACCCCGATGACTACAACAACTACGTACACCCCATTCAGGCCGTACGCGAGAACGATTCGCGCTACAACCGTACGACGTGGAACGCCAACGCCGCTTTCCAATGGGAGATCATCGACAACCTGCGTCTGCGTGTAGAAGCAGGTCTGGACGACTACAAACAAACCAAAGACCGCTTCTACGGCATTTCGTCCTACGCTTCGCGCTATGCGTCGGCAGGCTATCAGAACAAGCCGCTGGCCGAGTGGGAAGGCATCTATCGCGAGAAGATCCGCAACACCAACACGCTGCAATACGATTTCAAGGACGTACTGTCCAAGGACCACAATCTGAACGTGCTGGTCGGTATGGAGTATCTGCGCACGAGCCAGAACACGATGAACACCGTAGTCGAAGGTCTGCCCGACTTCTTCGATTCGGAGATGGCTTGGAAGTTCATGTCCTCGGGCGAACACCCGCTGTCGGTATCGAACAAATATGCCAACGACGATGTGCTCTTCTCGTTCTTCGGACGTGTGAACTACGACTACAAAGGCAAGTATATGGTATCGGCCACGATGCGTGCCGACGGCTCGTCGAAGTTCGCCAAGGGCAACCAATGGGGCTACTTCCCCTCGGTAGCCGCTTCGTGGCGTCTCTCGGGCGAGGAATGGCTCAAGAACGAAACGTGGATCGACAACCTGAAGATCCGCTACAGCTTCGGTACGGCGGGTAACAACAACATCCCCTCGGGTCAGACCGAAACCCTGTTCAGCTCGTCGCAGACTTCGTGGATTTCGCAGGGCACGGTGATCTGGACCGGCGGTACGACCATGACCAACCCCGATCTGAAGTGGGAAACCACCTATTCGCACAACTTGGGTGTCGACTTCGGTTTCTGGAACAGCCGTCTGACCGGTAGCGTCGAGGTTTACCAGTCGAACACCAAGGACCTGCTGATCAACTTCCCCGTGACGGGCGGCTACTCGACCCAGTACCGCAACCTCGGCGAGGTGCGCAACCGCGGTATCGAGGTTACGCTGGGTGCGGCCATCGTCCGCAAGGAGAAGTGGGGCATCAACTTCGACGCCAACATCGCTTTCAACCAGAACCGTGTCATGGACCTCGGCAGTCTGGACCGCATCACGGCCAGCGCAGGCATGTTCTCGACCGAAATCGGCTATGACTACATCGTACAGGAAGGCCGTCCCTTAGGCGACATCTACGGTTATGTCAACCAAGGCATGTATACCGTCGACGACTTCGACTACAACAACGGCACGTGGACTTTGAAGGAGGGCATCGCCGATTCGTCGCCCATCACCGGCGCCGAACTTCGTCCGGGCGCTCCCCGTCTGGCCAAACTGAGCGACGACGACCCGACGAAGATCACGGCCAACGACATCACCCGCATCGGCAACACGCAGCCGCTCTTCACCGGCGGTTTCTCGCTGACGGCCTATGCCTACGGCTTCGACGTGGCTGCCAACTTCACCTACTCGTACGGCAACCAGATCTACAACGCCAACAAGATCGAATTCTCGACCACCAAGACCAACCAAGGTCAGAACGCACTGAACACCGTTTCGCCCTCCAACCGCTGGACCAACATCGACTGGGCTACCGGCGAACTGGTGAACGATCCCGCAACGCTGGCTGCAATGAACGCAGGCAAGACCATGTGGACCCCCTACTCGAACAAGCGCATCGCTCAGAGCTGGGCCATCGAAGACGGTTCGTTCCTGCGTCTGTCGTCGCTGACGATCGGCTACACCATCCCCGAGCATCTGACCCGCAAGATCCGGCTGACCCGCGTACGCGTCTACGCTACGGGCACCAACCTCTTCTGCTGGACCCCCTACTCGGGCTACGACCCCGAGGTCGACACGCGCCGTTCGACCCCGCTGACCCCCGGCGTCGACTACTCGGCCTTCCCGAAGAGCCGCTCGTGGGTGTTCGGTCTCAACCTCTCGTTCTAAAAGCCTAAAACTTCAAGCGATATACAACACATATGAAAAAGACATTATATAGCATTTCCGCGCTTCTGCTGATGGGAGGTCTTCTGACCTCGTGTCTGAACGATGCGCTGGAAGTCGAAAATCAATCGTCGTTCGACGGAAAGAAGGTATTCTCGCAGTACCAGACCGCTGAATTCGCGGTGATCGGCATCGGCGAGATCTTCGCCCATACCAATTCCTACAACGCCCGTCTGAACCACATGTACGGTTACAATACCGACATCGAACTCAAGATGGGATCTCAGGCTTCGGACGCCAAGGTCGACGAATACACCTTGTCCGAGTACAACACGAAACCCGACAACGGTTCGTTGGATACGTCCAACAACGGCTACAACGAAATCATGATCGGTATCGAGCGTGCCAACCTCGCCATCCAGAACCTGCGTGCCTACGGCAATACGACCAACAACCGCGACATGGCTTATCTGCTCGGCGAAGCGCTCACCTACCGTGCGCTCTACTACTACGAGCTCATCAAGATGTGGGGCGACGTGCCTCTGCACCTCGAGCCGCTGACTTCCGCCACCCTCTACGATCCCAAGGCCGAGCGCGACGATGTCTATGCCGCCATGCTCGCCGATCTGGACACGGCCATTCCGCTGCTCTACTGGCCCTACGAGGCTACGCAGACCATGCGCACCGACCGTATGAACAAGGCTTTCGCCATGGGTCTCTATGCCCGCATCGCGCTGAACGCCGCCGGTTACGCATGGCGCCCCGCCGACGGCAAGACCGGCACCGGCGACCCCGGTTCGCTGCGTCTCTCGACCCGCGAAACCATGTCCAAAGCCGAACTCTATCCCAAGGCGCTGGCCTACCTCAAGGAAGTCATCGACAGCGGTTCGCTCTCGCTCGACCCCAGCTTCGAATCGCTTTGGCATAAGTTCAACGATTTCTCGCATGTCACCGCTTCGCGCGAAGTGATGTTCGTACAGCCGTTCGGCAACGCCCGCGGCCGCTGGAACTACGCCCACGCCTATCCTCACACCGCCAACTCGCCCTTCATCAAGGACAAATCGTCCAAGGGCGGCGCAACGGGCCCCAACCCCACGCTGTGGTGGAAGTACGAGAAGCAGGACGTTCGTCGCGACATCACCTGCGTGCCTATGCGCTGGAACCAAGATGTCGAGAACGAAGACGGCACCAAAGGCGGCTGGGAGATGCGCAACGCATCCAGCTTCTATTGGGGCAAGTATCGCTACGAGTGGATGATCGACTATCCCGGCGGTACGGGCGACGGCTGCAAGCCCATTGTCATGCGCTATGCTGACGTCTACCTGATGGCTGCCGAAATCGCAGCTTGGACCGGCGATCTGGACTACGCCAAGATTTGTCTCAAGGAAGTCCGCAAACGTGCCTACAAGGGTAACGAAGGGATGGTCGACGCCTATGTCGATGCGCTGACCGCCGGTACGGCCGTCAACAGCGACGATGCCGCCATCGACGATTTCGAAACCGAAGGCACCATCATGAAGGCCATCATCGACGAACGCGCCTTGGAGTTCGCAGGCGAGTTCCTCCGCAAACAGGACCTGATCCGCTGGGGCCTGCTCACCAAGAAACTCAATCAAGCCCGCGACGACATGAAGGATCTGGCCTGCATGCGCGGCAACTACGCCGACTACGCCAAGCTCACCGAGCCCAAGGATTTCAAGAACTCCAAGAACGTGGTCATCGCTACGTTCGACACCTACTACGCATTCTGGCGTCAGAAAGGTCAGGGCATCGAAATCTTCGGTCTGGAGAAAGACGAAATCGGCAAGACGCCCGCAGGCTACAACAGCGAGGCCGACAACGGCGGCTGGAACCGTCTCGACTTCCTTTCGCAGGGTATTTTCCACCAAGTACCGTCCGGAAAAGCCACGGAAGAGACTTACAAGGACGAGAAGAGCTACCGCTGGATGTATTTCTACAACAACGACTTCAACGACCCCTATCCGCGTTCGACATGGCCTTTGTTCCGGCACAACCTGAGCAACGCACAGGGTTCGCTGGTCAACGACTTCGGTTACGCGAACTTATAATCGGTTAATACAGTACAATTATGAAAAAGATATTCAGAAATCTGAAATTCGGGCTCTTGCTCTGCGCAGGTGCGTTCGCCGCATCCTGCTCGGATGTCGAAGATGCCATGGACGAGATTCCGTATACCCGCGTGCTGACACCGCTGAACTTCGAGGCGGATGTCGACGCCGCGGTCGGCACGGACATCAAATTCTCGTGGAGCGCCGTCTCCAACGCCGACGCCTACCTGCTCGAACTTTTCGAAGCTGTGCCCACCATCACCACCGATGACAAGGGCAACGAAGTCGAAGTGTACGAAATGCCCGAATACTTCGATTCGGCCAATGCCTACAAAACCATCGAGGTAGCCAAGGATGCCGTGCCCTACACGGTCAAGGATTTGGCTGTAGACAAGACGTTCTGGGCTCGTGTGCAGGGTGTCAACGCCAAGATCGAAAGCTCCAACTGGGCATGTCTTGCCGAAGCCGTTTCGACTTCGGCCGTGCGCAAGGCACTCAACCCGCAGGCCAAGGAGCGCACCTCGACGTCGGTCACCCTTTCGTGGGACAATGCCGACGACAAGGAAGATCTGACTTCGGTCCGCTATGAACTGGTAGTTCCGGTCGAGGGGGTCACGGCTACGACCTTGGCTCTGAGCAAGGAGCAGATCGAAGACTGCGAGGCCAAGATCGACGCACTCGAACCCGGCACCAACTACAAGTTCACGCTGCTGTTCGGCAAATCGGGTTCGCGCGGCATTCTGACAGCCTACACGCGCCCCAGCACCGAGGGTACTCAAGTGATCAAAAACAGCGGAGAACTCGTCAATGCCATCAGCAGCGCTACGGGGGATCTGGAACTTCTGCTCGAATACAACAACGGCGAGCTCTACGACCTCTCGCCCCTGATGACGCTCAATGAGAAAGAAAACATCTACGATCCGTTCGAGTTCGCTTACGGTCTCGAGATCTACGGCGAATCGACCGCCGAAGGTGCGAAACCGGCCATCAAGCTCGCTATCAAACCTAAGAGCGGCAAACTCCACTTCGAAGACGTTTTGATCGACGGCGGCAACCAGTGCGGCGTGTTCGTTACCACGGGCGGCTCGCTGACCGATGCCGAATTCATCAACTGCGAGATCACCGGCTTCACCAAAGGTATCTGGAGCGGCGCGGACACATTCAATGTCGATAACCTGATTTACGATGAAATTTACGCTCACGACATCAATCCGGTAGGTGCCGGCGGCGGCGACTTCATCGACCTCCGCATCAAAGCCGGTTCCCAATACGGCACGATAGACATCAAGAACTCCACGTTCTATGCCTGCGCTCGTACATTCATCCGTTGCCGCGAAGGCGGAAGCATCGGCAGCGTCAACGTCGAAAATTGTACTTTCAACCAAGTTACGGCAACCAACTCGGCATCCAACAACTCGGGCATCTTCGAATTGCAGAAATTCGAACCTTCGGCCGTCAAACTGACGAAATGCCTGTTCCTCAATGAGAACAACCCCAACGAGGTAGCTTCTCAAAATGGTCAGCAGTGGGTAAAACTGACCAGCAACAAAACGACGAGCATCGCTCCGACCTGCGTAGGCAACTATTTCTACAATGTCGGCACCACTGACAAAGACGGGAAAAACTTCTTCTTCAATCAACCGTCCGTCAATCTTGCAGGCAAAACCCTCTCGCAGGAACTGGCACTGGAAGAAGGCGGCATGATTCTCGACGACGACCCCTGCACCAACTCGATCGCAGGCAAGATGTATCTGAAAAACGGAGCCATCACAGCCAACAAGGTAGGTGACCCCCGCTGGTGGAACGCCTCGGCTCCGGTCATCGTTCGTCCGACCGAACTGGAAACCGTTACGGAAGCCACGACGTGGAATTTCACCGACAAGACCAAGTTCGACACCGAAACCATCGAGAGCAATCAGATCATCGAGAACATCCGTATCTATGCTCCTGCCGAGGTAGTCATGTCCGAGGGTATCACCTTCGGTGCGGCCGCCACCGTCAGCACCAAGGGCGTGCCTCTGACCAGCGCGCTGGCGTTCAACGCCGAGGGCTACGGCTCCATCGAAGTGACGGCACAAGGTACGGGCATCACGTCGACGGTTCAGATCATCGCAGGCGGCGACGCCTACTCGATCAACGCCGACGGCAAACCGCACAAGATTGTACTCGGCGACCTCGTCGGTGCCAACGACATCTATGTGCTGCCCAGCGTGCCCAACATCACGTTCACTCGAATCGCTTGGACCAAGGACACCACGCCCGAAGTGGTAACCCAACAATTGGCAACGCCCGAACTGACCATCGATGCAACCAGCATCGAACAAGGCTCGTCGACAGCCATAACCGCTACTTGGGAACACAATGCCCATGCAGCGACCTATGCAGTAACGTTCAACGGCACGACCACCGAAGTTACCGATTCCGAATTTGTAATCGCCGCAGAAACGGTCGCTGCGCTGGCCATCGGCGAATACACGATTTCGGTAATAGCCAAACCGACCGCGACTTCGACCAAGTATCTCCAATCCGAAGCCGGGGAAGCCAAATTCAGGATCAAGGATCCCAATGCCAGCGTCAAAGAACCTCTGCTGTGGGATTGCAATGCAAGCAGCTTCGATGCAATCGCCAATAAATTAGGTACAGAAGGAAGCGTTACCGCAACAATTCCCGATTTGATCTGGGACGGGCTTACGATTCTGAACGGAGGCAAAACCAAATACGGTACGGCAACTATCAACGGGGAAACGATGCGCTTCATCCAATGGGGCGGTAAAGGCGCTGCCAACAAAGACCGCTCGTGCTACTTCAAGGCATCGGCTCCCGGCAAACTTTATGTCGTAGCATCGAATACCGGCGGTTCCGAAGATACAGCCCGTTTTGTAGCAGTAACCGTTAACGGAGTAGAGCAAACGAAATTCGGCGGTGTTGCATCGAGCACGACTACGACCTGCGAATTCACCATAGACATCTCCGAAGAGACGACGATTTACGTTTATCCTTCGGGCAACGGATTGCGTTTCTTCAGCATCAAATACGTATTTGACTGATTACCAGAATCGTAAAAACACTCCATAAAAGAGGGCTGCTGTATGGCAGCCCTCTTTTATATTTATATTTCGATGCCGAATCCAACAAAACTTCCGGTAAGTAGCAAATAAAAACCAAGCTGGCAGCAGAAAAAGACCGATATGTTTTCTATCTTTGTATTCGGTAGGATACAGAGTTGGTACCATGAAAAAATCTTTGACCCTATTGCTCTTTACGATTTTGGCCGTGGCCTGCGGAGGCCCGAGGCACATCAGACAGCAGCTGGACCGTGCAGAAATACTGATGGACGAACATCCGGACAGCGCGCTGAAGATTCTGAACCCGATGGATCGCCGAACGCTGGAAAACCCGCGAACGAAAGCCCGCCACGCGCTGCTGCTATCGCAGGCCCTCGACAAAAACTACATCGACGTCGACAACGATTCGCTCATAGGCGAAGCGGTCCGCTACTACTCCCGCTGCGGCAGCGACGTCGAACGGGCGAAAGCCCACTACTATTACGCGGTGGTCAAAGGCAATGCCGCCGAATCGGGAACCGCCATCAAGGCGCTGCTGACCGCCCGCGAATATGTCGAAAAGACCGATGACGCCCGGATGAAAGGGCTTGTCTACACCTATCTCGGCAATCTGTACTACGAACAATTCTGCTTCGGCGATGCCGCCACGGCTTATTCCGAAGCTGTCGACGCATTCAAAAGCACCGGACAGACTTTCTATCTCCTTTACGCCATGCGGCGCAAAGGAGTTTCTCTCAGCCTTATCGACAAAAAGCCCGAAGCCCTCGAATGCCTCTCCGAAGCCAAACAGATAGCGCTCGAAGCAAAAGATACAACGTCGTTGTTAGATGTTATGGCTTCATTGGGGAGCATACAATTATTCTTAGCGGAAAAAACGTTGCAAGCATCTTATAAACAAGAACTGCTTAATATTTACACACAATATACTGAAAATGTCATTCCACTGAGCCATTACCCTACAATCGGTTATATCTATTATAATGAAGGCAATCTTGACTCTGCCCGATGGTACTATACAAATTATTATCGCCAGCATCCGAAAATTACAAGTCTGAATGTTGGAATTTTTTCAGTAATGTCCGAAATCGAAAATTTGGCGAAAAATCATGAAAAAGCACTGGAATATAAACAACTATATATTCAGTACTCAGATTCAATAGATGCGATATTACGTAAGAATTTAGTTTCTCAACAAGAAGGAAAATTAGAGATCGAATATTTGAAAAAAGAATACGCAGCATCCCGAATTGTCCAAAGATACGAATTGCTTTCTTTGGTATTGATCTCCTTTCTTCTTATAGTCGGATGCTGTTTTCTGATCGTCTCTCACAGAAAGGCCATACGAAGGAAGAATCGGAAACTCGCAGAATACAAACGATATATCGAAGAAGGCAACGACCATTATATAAGGTTGTCCAAGCAATACGATGAAATCAAAAGAGACATCCATGTGCAGGACGAACGGGCGCAAACCCTGTTCACGCTGTTAGGCAATCGAATCAGAAGTTTGCAGCAATTGCTGGAATGGGCATCCGTCTACGAGAAAAATACGGATAGCTTTTACAAACATTTCAAAGATCATATCAAGGTTGCCGCAGGTAAAAACCGCGAACTGGCGGAAGATGTGATTGCCATAGCCAACTTGTCGTGCAACGGAATCATCGATCACCTGCAGGCAAACTATCCGATGCTTTCGCTCCACGAGTTGTGCTATTGCGGTTTTATCTGTTTGGGATTCTCGTCGGAAAGCATCCGTATTCTCTACAACCATACGAATGTCTACAGCATCTATACGATGCGGAGCAAAATCCGCAGCAAGCTGGGGCTCACCAATCAAGTCCAAAATTTGGAAGAACACATCTTGTACCTAATGAAAAATTTAGGCCGCAACATGCAATAAAAAGCAACACACTATAAATCAACGCAATATACCATACAAGCAGCCCCAAACGCACGCAAACAACATATCTAATTGATAATCAATACCTTTCACAGAAACTCTCGGGCCTATATGATTGTTTATTTCTAATCAACTTATTTATAACGATTTGCAAAACGCCCTATCATATCAAAATAAACAAAAATCCGTAGCATATTTCGTCCATATCTACTACTTTTGCACCGAAAGATTTTACTAACCTAATTCAAAAGTAAGATGAAGAAGATCTCTATCCTTCTCTTAAATTTACTACTTAGTACTTGGTGCTTCGGATCGCTATATTACGATGGACCAGACCAAAGTTCCAAAACGAAAGTAGAACTTTCTGTTGATAGTAAACCCAACTTTCGTCCCCGCTCCATGCAACCGGAGCCGGCTATCACGGCAGAATTGTTCGCAGACCAGTTGTTCTTCTATTTCGACGATCCTGTGGGCGAGGTTGCCATTACCGTAACCGATTCTTTCGGACAAGTCGTCAGCGCGGCCACCTGCAATTCGGATTTCGAGCCGATGGTCGTTCTGAGCGTCCCGACCGACGCCGGTTTTTATCGGATCGATCTGGAGGGCGCCTTTCTGAAGGGATACGGAGAGTACAGCCGTAATTAGCGGCCGCAAAGCTTCCATCTTTCATGTTTTCAGGGCAGCGGCAAATAATTTGCCGCTGCCGATTTTCAGGCATAAGAATGTGCCTGAAAGGGTTTCATATCCATTTTTCAATCAAACTTTCCGTTATGTCCTACCTGCTTTACCTTTTGTTGTATCGTGTCGGCATCCGGATCAGCGAGCTGCGGATTCGAGCCATCTACGACAGACACCCTCTGCCGCACAGCATCCGGGCCTTGAGCGATACGCTGGACGATTTGCAGGTGCCGAACAGGGTGCGACGGTTGCAATTCAGACAGCTCATCACGATCGGCAAACCCGTCATCGTGGTGGCAGGGGACAGCGAGTTTCCGTTCTTCTTAGTCGAGAAATCGGACGAGATCACGCAGAAAATCCTGCTTCGGTCGGTCTCGGGGCAGACTTCGGTCCTTTCGTTCGAGGAGTTCCGCAATCGCTGGGACGGAACCGTGCTGATGGTCGGGAAGGACGAACAGGTAAGAGAAGAAGCCCGAGTCGCGTACTATATGCGGCAGTGCGTCGCCTTTATCGACCGGACTACGGAATATTGGGTGGCAGGACTTTTCTTGGTGCTTGTTGGATGGATGCTCCTGCATGCTCCGGCCGCCGTAGATTGGGTCGCACTCGGATTGCTCGGCATATTGGGCGCATGGATCATTTATCAGCTCGCGCACAGAGCCGTAACGGACCGTCAGGCCAAACAGTTGAAATACAAGCATGAGCAGTTGTTGAATTCGCCCGACACCTTCTGGCATCTGCTCGCCCGGCAGCCCGAGACGCAGCCGGACAGCACCGAGGCCATGCCCGTCAGCAATTACGCGGAGGCCGACCATACGCTGACCGTCATCATGGACCCTGCCTGCCCGCAATGCGCAAAGGTGCATCGGGCCATCTCTTCGTTGCAGAATTACCGGATCGACCTGATATTCATCGTCAACAAGGGCGACAACCGTTCCTACGATGCCGCCCTTCGGATCGTGTCGTCCGGAATCCGGGATACGTGGTCCGAGACCGACCGGATCATCAGCGGTTGGTACGCCACCCGCACGTTTCCGCCCCAGACCGACGTGCATCCCTTGGCTCGCAAGGATTTGGAAGCGCAGATCGCCTATTGCAACCGCATCGGCATCGCCGGGACCCCCACCGTGCTGGTCGACAACCGCCGTCTGCCGCCCCCTTACAGCGCCGAGGACATCAGGTACATTTTATAAGGCCGACCGGGCCGTATTCGCAAAAAAGAGCACCGGAGTTTCCGGTGCTCTTTTCATATCCGCCGTAAACAGGGAAAGGCTATTTTTTCGTCAGGCGCCCCCGGGCGAGGTCGTACTCCATCGATGCCCAGATAAAGGGTCCTACGCCCTTGCAGTCGTTCTCGATGATCGGTTCGGAAATGTAGTATTCGAACGATCCGTCGCGCATGTCCTTGCCACCCAATCCGGCAACGGCGCAACAATCCGTGATGGAGATCGTTCCGTCCCCGTTTTCGCGTACGAACCGCTCCACGAACCGTTCGTACAGCCGCATGGCCTTGGCCTCCATCCCGGCGGGAAGATAGCCCAGCCGGACGCCTTTCAGCATAGCATAGACGAACATAATGGAGCCCGTGGCTTCGAGATAGTTGCCCTCGCGGCCGGGCTGGTCCAGCACCTGATACCACATGTCCGTTTTGGGGTCGGCATATTTGGGGAGCACTTTGTAGATATGGTTCAGGATGTCGACCATCGGCTGCGTCGTTTCGTCCACGCCCAGATATTGCAGCGTCTCGATGATGGCCATGGCATACCACCCCATCGCCCTGCCCCACGCATGGGGCGTCTGCCCGGTGGCCTTGTCGCACCAGAACATTTGGCGCGAGACGTCGCAGGCATGGCGGTAGAGCCCCGTAGCAGGGTCATACGTGTGTTTTCCGACCAGCGTGAACTGGCTGACAATGTCGTATTTCAGATTCTCGAACAGCTCGCTTTCGCCCATCTTGCGCACGACATATTCGGCATAGAAAGGTTCGGCCATGTAGAGACCGTCGAGCCACATCTGATGCGGATAGGCCTGTTTGTGCCAGAACCCGCCGTCGTCGTTGCGCGGGTGTTCTTCGAGTTGGCAGAACAGCGTGTCGAGCACCTGCGCATAGCGAGCCTCGCCGGTGCGTTCGGCAAGGATGAAGAGCGGCCGGCCGGGGCAGATATGGTCGAGGTTGTATTTCTCTTTCTTGTAGGTGATCACCGACGCGTCGGGCCGTACGATGGTGTCATAATAGCGCCGGGCGTACTCGTAGAAATCGGAACGGTCGTAGGCATCGGCCGCATCCATCATGGCCAGCAGTTCGAGGCCCGTGGTGTAGTTCCACTTGATTTTGCCCGGAGCGATTCCGTCGAGCGAAACGGCCGACGGGTTGCGGGCGATTTCGCTTTCGGCCATCCGCACGGCCAGCGGCACGGGCGAATCGAGCAGCGTGCGGTGTCCGGTGCAGGCAACGAACAGCAATGCGAAGAATCCGAGGAAAAGGGTTCGTTTCATCTTATTTGGGGTCTTGGTTTGGTTTGAGGTTGTGGGTTTTCAGATACTCGGCGGGCGACATGTGGAATTGCTCGCGGAAACAGCGGCTGAAGTAGCCCGGGTCGGAGAATCCGACCTTGTAGGCCACCTCCGACACGGAGAACTGCCCCGTGTGCAGCAGCAGTTTGGCCTTGGTGATGCGGTATTCCTTGAGCAGCTCCACAGGCGACTTGCCCGTCAGGCTCTTGAGCTTGTTGTACATGGTCGTGCGGCCCAGTCCGAGGTGCGAGGCCAGCTGGTCGATCGTCAGGTCGGAATTCTCGATGTTCTCGCCCAGCCACGACATCACTTCCTTCAAGAACTCTTCGTCGCGGTCGGTCACCACCACGTCATCGACCACCAGCTCGGCGATCTTGTTGCGGGCCGACTGGGCGGAGTATTTCTCGAAGAGGGTGCGGCGGCGCGTGAGCAGGTTGTCGATCCGGGCCAGCAGCAGCTCGATGCTGAAAGGCTTGGTGATGTAGCCGTCGGCACCGAATTCCATGGCTTTCAGCCGGTCGTCGGGCGAATGCCGGGCCGTCAGCATCACGATGGGTATGTGGCTCATCGTGAAGTCGTGGCGCACCTTGTCGATCAGTTCGATTCCGTCCATGCGGGGCATCATCAGGTCGGTGACTATGACGTCGGGCATCTCGCTGCGGATCTTTTCGAGCGCCTCCACCCCGTCGTCGGCCTCGATGACGTTGTAGGTCTCGATCAGGCTGTTATAGATGAACACGCGCAGCTCGCGGTTGTCCTCGACCAACAATATCTTCTGCGCATCGGCCGGGGGCTGCACGTCGGTGCGGCGCTGGCTGTCGACCGACGTGAAGTCGCTGACCATGTAGGCCGGTTTGCCGTCGGGACCCGCTGCGCCCGAGAAGTCGATCTGCTCCATCCCGAAATGGGCGTTGCCCATCCGGAGCTTGACCGTGAAGGCCGAACCTTCGCCGGGCGCGCTCGTCACCGATATTTCGCCATGATGCAGCGCCACGATTTCGCGGCAGAGCGAAAGACCGATGCCGGAGCCTTTCATGTTGCTGTCCACCGCCCGCGAAGCCTGCACGAAACGTTCGAATATATGGCTCAGCTTGTCGCGCGGGATGCCTATGCCCGTGTCGCGCACGGTCAGCGTCACGCACTCCTCGGCATCGCGCTGGGCGATGATGACTTCTATTTTGCCGCCCGCAGGAGTGAATTTCAGTGCATTGGACAGCAGGTTGTAGATCACGCTCTCGATCCGCTCGGGGTCCACCCACACCAGCACCGAGCGCCGCGATACGGTGAACAGCAGTTCGATCCGCCGCTCGGCGGCCATTTCGCGGAAGTCGTCGAGCGCATCTTCGACCACCGGGACCAGATCGACACGCGAAATCTTCAGCTCCATCTTCTCCTTCACGATCTTGCGGAAGTCGAGCAGCTGGTTGATCAGCGTGAGCATCCGTTTGGCGTTGCGGTGGGCCAGCGTCAGGCTGTTTTCGCCGCGCGGCGAAAGTTTGTCGTGGCGCTGGACATCCTCGATGCCGCCCAGTATCAGCGTGAGCGGCGTACGCAGTTCGTGGGAAATATCCGTGAAGAAACGCAGCTTCAAGTCGGTCATGTCCTGTTCGACGCTCGCGGCCCGGCGCATGCGCACCACAGAGCCGAACACCCGGAAAAGCACCAGCAAGAGGCCCAAGACCAGCAGGGCATAAAGCGTCTTCGCCCACCATGAAAACCAAGGGGGGGGGAGAATTTTCACCCCCATCCGGATGCCCTCGCCGGCCGTGCCGGCATGACCCACGAAAGCCTTGACATGCAACGTATAATCGCCCGCAGGCACGTTGGAATAGGACGCCCGGTTGACCGCGCCCGAGAGGTTCCAGTCGCTGTCGTAGCCCTCCAGTTTGTACATGTAGCGGACCGCATGCTGCACCGCATGGTTGAGCGACGCGAAGCCCACCCGGAAATTGGTATAGTCGTAGGGCAGCACGATCCGCTGCGCTTCGGACACCGCGGTCTTCAAAGGTGTTTTCTCGCCGACGGCCGCCATCCTGTTCCGCACGTCGAGCGACGTGAAACGCAGGTTGTAGTCGACCGGAGCCGAGCGGATACGGTCAGGCACGAAGCGATAGATGCGGCGTCCGCCGCCGAAAAGCACGCTGCCGTCGGCGGCGGTCTGCGCCGTCGATTCGCTCAGAACGGCGTTGCGCATGCCGTCGTAGAGGTTGTAGGCATCGAAACTGCCCCGCTCGGGACAAAAGCGCGACACGGCGTTGTGGGTCGAGACCCACAGATCGCCTGCATGGTCCTCGGCGATGGCCATGCAGATATTGCTCGGCAGCCCGTCGGAAAGGTCGTAGCAGCGGAAACGGGGCGTTCCGTCGGCTTCGTAGCCCTCGATGCGGTTCAGCCCGCCGCCGTAGGTCGCCAGCCACACGCGGTCCTGCGAATCCTTGAGCATGTGGATGATGTCGTTGTTGCCCAGCGACGCGGCGTCGCCCGGGATTTTCTGCACCAGCCGGAAGCGCATCTGCTTGTAGTTCGCTCCGGGGTCGAAAATCAGCAGACCGTCGACCGTCGCGGCGAACATCCGGTCGGCCCGGTCGAAAAGCAGCCACCGCACCCGGCTCGCCTCGTCGCGGGGATAGTGGACCAGCTTGTTTCCGGCATGGATGAAACGCTCGCCGTGCGGATCGGGCAGCACGTTGATGCCGCCGCCGTAGGTCGCCACCCAGATGCGGCCGCGGTCGTCTTCCTCGATCGAATAGATCTGATCGTTGCTCAGCGAATAGGGGTCGGCAGCGGAATGGGCGAAGCGGGTCACCGCAAAATCGCCGCCGCGGGGCGACAGCCGGTAGAGCCCCTCGCCCTTGGTACCCACCCAGATGTTGCCCGCACGGTCCTCGCGCAGAGCGTAGACCATCCCGGGGTTCTTCAGCGGCAGCCGGTAGACCGGGCGGCCTTCGGCCCCGTAGGCCAGCAGCTCGCCGTCGCGCGTGCCGATCCACATGCGCCCCCGGCTGTCGTTGAGCAGGGCGCGGATTTCGCCCGACAGGGAATTCCCCGCAGGCGATTCGAGGGTGAAGACCTCGGCCGGCTGTTCCAACAGCACAGCCTTGCGCAGGCCGCGCTCATAGTAGGTCGACAGCCACAGCACGTCGTCCTGCACGTCGAAGCGCACCACGGCATTGGTCATCTGGCAGTCGGGGCGCCGAGGGTCGTTGTAGAAAGGTTCGATGCGGTCCTTCTTCCGGTCGTAATAGCCGAACCCGTATTTGTTCATCTTGACCCAGAGCCGCCCGCCCCCTTCGGCGATCTTGGTCAGGGTATCGAGGTTGTAGGAGACCGTATAGGGCTGCTGCTCGAAATGCTTGTAGTCGTCGGTGGCGGGATTGTAGCGCGTGATGCCGGTCTCGGGCGTGGTGACCCACACCACGCCGTGCGAATCGGCCGTCAGGCTGCGGATGCGGCCGGGTTTCGGGCCGCGGGGCGTCAGCAGCGCCAACCGGTCGTCCGCCACCCGGTACAAGTCGCCCGAACGCGACCCCACATAGATCCGGCGGCAGACCGTATCGGCCGCAATGGCCGTCAGGGCGCTTCGACCGCCCGTCAGCCGCACCGCCCGACCGTCGTACCGTCCCACACGCACCACGCCCTGCGCCGTAGCGCAATAGACCCCCAGCGAATCGGCCGCGAAGTCGAACGCCCGGGCCGGGAGCTCGCACACGGTGCGCACATCTTTCCGGTCGCCCGCCGCCACCCGGTTGAGCTGGCCGTCGGCCGCAGCGATCCATGCCGTACCGGCCGTATCGACGAACATGGCCGTCACATTGCCGCCCAACACCGGAGCATCGAGCAGCGCATCGACCGTCACAGACGATGCGTCGGGACGCCCGGCGAAACGCACCACGCCCAATCCGGCGATGGCCACCCACGTGCCGCCCTCGCGGTCGTGCAGACAATGGGTCGTCCGGTAGTGCTTGGCGTCGAAGCCCTCGATCAGCGTCGCGACATCCTCGAACTGCTCCGTGAAGCGGTTGAAGCGGTAGACATGCAAGTTGTAGGTCGTGAACCACAGGTGCCCGTTGGCGTCCTCGCTCACCGACACGAAACGGTGGTGCGACAGGGGCGAAAAATCGCCCGGCACGGCGTTGAAGTTGCGGAACGCATATCCGTCGAAACGGCTCACCCCGTACCACGTGCAGACCCACACGAAACCGCGCGAATCGGTGTAGATGTCGGCGATGCGGTCGTGCGTGAGCCCGTCGAAAGTAGTATAGCACTGGAACATACACTGCGGCGGCTCGGAAGCGCCGGCTCGGGGCGCCCCGCCGAAGAGCAGCAGAAGCAAGAACAAAAACCGTTTCATCGTTCGGGATTCGGATTCGCAACAAAAATAGCAATAAATCGAGCGCGGGTGCAAAGGCATTCGCCGGAACGGAACCGCTCCGGCAAAGTCGGGCTTGCGGAAATCAATGCCGGGCGGATTCTTCCGAAACTTCGAAGAAACGCACGGCTGCGTCGGCTTCCCGGACATTCATTTTCCGTGCCCACTTGACCCGTCCGTCCGCCGAGGCGCCGGAGCCCGTACAGCCGAATTCGCCGTAACGGGCCGTTTTGCGGGCCTGCGGCTTGTTCCAGTCGTGCCACCCCGCAGGACGGATATGGCTGCCCAACTCGCAGCGGAGGAAGCAAGTCTGCGCATGGTCCCGCCACGGGCGGCCCAGATAGCAGGCTTTCACCCCTTGGTCGGCCGTCAGCCGGCAATCCAAGAAGACGAACCCCGCGGACTGCCCCAAGCAAGTCGAAGCGGCCGTGATGTAGGAATCGGCCTTGGAGCGGATTTCGCACCGGCGGAACAGCGCGGCGGCGGCTCCGAAGATGAAGTCGGTCGTACCTTCTATATAACAGTCTTCAAAGAAGCAGACCGAATTTTCGTCTATCTTTTTCCCGTCGCAGTTGCCCCGGCCATGCAGGTAGAGCGTATCCTGATTGCCGAGGAAACGGCAGCCGAAGAAACGGAGATCGGTGCCCAGACACTGCACCGCCACGGCCTGTCCGACACGGCCGGCCGTATTCTCGAACGTGAGGTTGCGCACCGTCCAATGGTCGCCGCCGAAATAGACGGTCGACGAACCGGAAGTGCCCGTCGGATGGCCCGTAGCCCCGATCTGCGAAGCATAGGCATCCCACGAAATCACAGCATCGCCGCGCCCCTCGAACTCCACGTTGCGTTTGGTGGCAGGAATGGCCACCTTCTCGCGGTACACGCCCTCGCAAACCACGACCCGGGTTTCGGCACCGCAATAATCGGGGATGGCGGCAATGGCTTCGCCCACGGTGAAGAAATCGCCCGAACCGTCTTTGGCCACCACCCAATCGGCCGGACGGTAGTACTGCCCCAACTCGGGAAGCTGCTCGCAAAGCCGCTCGCCGATCATCCGGGCCACGACGTGCGCACCGCGGACATTCAGATGGGTGTCGTCCTGTCGTCCGTCGGGATAGAGCGGGCATACGCCCGGCGCCACCCACATAAAAAAGGCTTTCGACGCCTCGTCGCCCAACGACGCCACCCACTCGCGGGTCACAGGCTCCATATCGAGCAGCACGACCCCCTCCTCGGCAGCCACCCTGCGCATCTGCGCGGGGTAATCGGTATGGGTATCGGTCAGCACGCCGTCCACGAAACAGCGTCGCACGATGGGCGTCAGCAACACGGGCGTGGCCCCTTTCCCGCGCGTCTCGCGCACATAGCGCCGCAGGTTCTCGGCATACTGCGCAGGCGACGAATAGCGGGTCGAATCCTTGATTTTCTGGTCGTTGTGGCCGAACTGGATGAAGACGTAGTCGCCCGGCCGCAATTTGTCGAAAACGCGGGTCCACCGCCCCTCGTCGCGGAACGACTTGGTGGAACGGCCGTTGGTAGCATGGTTCTCGACGACCACCTCCTCGGCGAACAGCGGCTGGAACATGTGTCCCCATCCGCGCTCGGGATTCTGCTTGTCGAGCTTCTTGGTAGCGCAAGTCGAATCGCCGATCAGGTAGACGTGCAGAGTATCGGCCGCAGCTTCCGCCGCAGGCTCGGCGGCCCCGGCCTGCACCGCGCAGGCAAGCAGCAGAGCCGACAGGATATTTCTCGGTTTCATAATCTCAGGGTTATACGACGAATGAGGGATCGCTCCCTCACTCGCCTTACGATATGGAATTTCGCAGGGGTTCCGGTCGGTGCGGCGGACCCGGCAGACCTGCTCCGGCAGCGAACCGGAAGCCCGCGGCCGCCGCACACGCTATTCGATGGTCACGGCAGGAGTAGCTCCGGCCGAAAGGCAGGCATTGGCGGCGGCGATCTCCTCCGAGGCGATCCGCACGTCGCGGTTGCGGCTTCCGGTGACGGTCAGCGCGCACTTCAATCCTGCGGGGCAGGTGAAATCCTCGGCGCGGAACTCCTTCACATTGTTGAGAATCAACGCAGCGCCCTTTTCGGGAACGACCGTCACATTACGCAGCACGACGTCGGTCGATTCGCAGATCTGAGCACCCGTGCGGGCCTGAATCCAAGCATTCTCCACCACGACCTTCTCCACGTTCATCTCGGGCAGGCCATTGAAATACATGGCCCGGCGGGCGCCGCGGCACCAAACGTCGGCAATATGGATGTCGCGGAAGGCGGGCGTCGTTTCGTCGACGGGCTTCAAGGCCATATCGGTCGGCTCACCCCCCTCTTCGGCGGCTTCCGAAGCCGACTTGCCCCCGTAGAAGAGGTCGAACAACAGGGCGTCCTGCAAAATATTGTTCATCGCGATGTTGCGGATGTGGATGTTCTCCACCACCCCGCCGCGGCCGCGCGTCGACTTGAAACGCAGCCCCACGTCGGTGCCCGAGAAGGTGCAGTCCGAAACCAGCACGTTCTTCACACCGCCCGACATTTCGCTGCCGACCACGAATCCGCCGTGGCCGTGGAAAACGATGCAGTTGTTCACGTAGATATTCTCGCACGGAATGCCGCGGTCGCGTCCGGCCTTGTCCTTGCCGCTCTTGATGCAGATGCCGTCGTCGCCCACGTCGAAACGCGAATCGGTCAGAATCACGTTCTTGCACGATTCGATGTCGATGCCGTCGCCGTTCTGGGCGTAGTCCGGGCAGCGGACCGTGATGTTATGGACGCTCAGATTGGTGCACATGGCCGGATGGATGTGCCAGCAAGGCGAATTCTGGAAGGTCACCCCTTCGAGCAGCACGTTCTCGCAATGGTGGATCGCCACCAGCACCGGGCGCAGGAAATCCTTCATCTTCGCGAAATCCTCGCGGGTCCGGGCCCAAGTCGAAACGTTCTGATCCGAACCCGACGTAGCCCCGAACTTGAAGTTGTCCGAAGGATACCACGTATTGCCGTCGTCGGAGACGATGCCGCCGCTGCGGACCTTGGACTTCCACTGCCCCTCGGTCAGCTTGCCGCGTTTCACGGCACGCCACGCATCGCCGTTGCCGTCGATGACGCCGCTGCCCGTGATAGCCACGTTCTTAGCATTCATGGCCGAGATGGGCGACTGGCAACGCCATGTATTGAGCCCCTCGAAAGTGATCTGCACGAGCGGATAGAGCGACTTGTCGTCGCTGAAAACGATCATGGAATTCTGCGCCAGATGCAGCTCGATATTGTCCTTCAACACGATGGGGCCGGTATACCACACGCCCGCAGGCACCACCACGCGGCCGCCGCCCTGCTGCGAAAGCGCCTCGATCGCCGAAGCGAACGCATCGGTCGAAAGCGTATGGCCGTCGCCCCGGCCGCCGAAATCGGCCACGCTCACCGAACGCGCCGGAATGGCGGGCCGCACCACGGCAGGCATCTCGAAAGGCATGTCTGCGGGCAAGCCGCTCCGGCCGGCGGAAGAAGTGCAGCAGGCGGTGGCCAGAGCCGCCGCAGCCGGGAAAATCAGAAGGTGTTTCAAATTCATCATTTACGAGGTTGTTTATGTTGTTTCGATGGTTGTCGGCTTGACTATACAAATGTAGTCAAAGGCGGCACGACGCAATAGGACTTTTTGACGCAAAACTGGGATTTTTCACCGCCGCGCCGCAGCCCTGCGGCCTGCCGACGGCTTCTCCACCCGCTCGACGCTCACCTCGGCATAGGGATAGTTGCCGCTGCGGGGAAACTCGAACGAAGTATAGTTGGCCCCGAACATCGTTCCGAAGTCTTCGTCGGCGCATTCGTTGCCCTCGCTCTTGCGCCACCCCATGACGAACCAGTAGTCGATGCGCCCGTCTACCGGACGCACCTGACAGAGGTAGCTGCCCGCATCGTCGATCCGCGACACCACATGACGGTCCGGGAGCCACAGAGCCAGCCCCACCGTTTCGCGCTCCCACTTGAGCGTATCGTTCTCGGGATAGTCGCAGCCGACGGTCTGCATCACCCAGCAGTCCGGATACATATATTCTTCCTTGCCGTAATGCCGAATCGACGTTCGGTTGTCGCGCATCTTCATCACGCCCGTGGCGAAGAGCAGCGTGTCGACCCCGTCGCCCGAGATCCGGTTTTCCACCTTGACGACCGAGCCCCCGCCATAGAGAATGTAGCGCGAAGTCATGTCGATCTCCCGGCCGCCGTAGTTCCAGCCCTCGACCCGCATGTCGACCACCGTCCGCAGAGGACCGTAGGCGCGGATGGTCGCCTCACGGCGGCGCATGTCGACGATGTGCTCCATGCGGCGCTTCGCGGGGTTCCAGCCCTTGAGCGCCCCCACCGACACCGTGCCGAACACACGCAGATTGTCGTGGCCGTAACCCGCCGCGAGCTGCTCGTCGGTCGGATACCACATCGTTTCGCGCAACTCCAGCCCCGGGCGCTTCTTGCCATAGGTGTCGATGCTCTGTTTCTTGTCGAAATAGACGCGGTAGGCGGCGTATTCGGATTCGAAAGCCGGGCCGTGGTGGTGCAGCTTGCGGTACATGTCGTCCTTGTCCGACGAAAGCTGCGACTTCTCCGCGAGCGTCTTGTCGGGGTTCTTCCACCACATCTGCGCATTGACCAGCGGTTTGTAGCCGTGCGCAACGGGCCGGGTCGAATAATCGACCCACGCATCTACGGGCTCGTTCCGGTTGAGCCCGACCGCGAAGACCAGTTCGTCGAAGACCCCGTCGCCGTCCAGATCGTCCAGCTGCGAGGGCACCTCGACGATTTCGGAATAGACGTATTCGCCCTCGTAGGCCGCCTTGCGCATGTAGACCGTCGCCCCCTTGGCATCGGCCGGAACGTCGCGCACGACGGCCCACGCAGCAGCCTCGCAGGGGGCCGAAAGACGGTAATGCACCCTCGTGGTCTTCGCTTCGACGGCGAGGGCCGCACAAAGCGCCAGCACAAACAATAAGATACGTTTCATAAGTTATTCGAGTTATTCGAGTTTTTCGATCATTCGTTCCAGTTCGTCGCGCGAGCGGATGGCCCCGGCGGGCAGCCCATCGGCGAAACTCCGCAAGGCCTCCTCGGGCAGCAGCTCCACCCGCGATTCGTCGGCCAGCGAAAGGTCGAGCCCCAGCGTTTCGGCCAAAAACCGGTAGACCGCCCGGCGTTTGTTGGGCCCGTAGTCGTGGCGTTCATCGGGCAGATGCACGTTGCGCACGCACTCCCCCGCCCCATAAAAGTCCCATATGCGGCGCAGAAAAGGGTACTCCAGCTGCGGGTAGGTCGCCGTCCAGTCGCCGCCGTCGCTCACCGCCAGCACGGGCCGCGGAGCCATCGCCGCCGCCAGCAGTTCGGGCGTGCAGCTCCCGCCCCCGGCCAGCGTCACCGGGCGGCCGCTTTCGCACGGGCAACCGCCGTCGAAGTGCGACACAAGGTGAACCACAGGAGCCAACGCGGCAAAACGGCCGTCGACCAGCGCCAGCAGCAGCGCATGCGTCGCGCCGCCCGAACCGCCCGTAGCGGCCATCCGGGCCGTATCGATGTCGCGGCGCGAGGCCACGATCCAATCGGTGACCGCTTTCGACCACAGCACCTGCAACTGCATGGCATAAGGCGCCGTATGGGCTTCGCGGCCTATCTGCTGGTCCGAATCGCCCCAGCCGACGATGTCCATGTCGACCGCCACGGCCCCCATGCGGGCGAAAGCCGCCATGCGCAGCTGCTGGTCGGGCCTGCAACGGCCGCCCTCCCAATGGCCCGCCGGGGAGACGATCAGCGGGTGGCGCTTGCCGCCGGTCGGCGCATAGATCGTCCCGCAAACATAGAGACCCGGCAGAGTTTCGAGCGCATAGTTCTGCGTCGTATAACCGTCGCGGCGGATTTTCCGCCCCAGCCGCACCTCGGGCTCGGCGGCCAGCCCCCGCACGAAAGGTTCGAGCGCCAGCGCCTGCTTCGCTTCTTCGAGCAGCACGGCCCGGCGCCGCTCCCACTGCTCCCGGTCGGCATACTGCGCCGAAAGCCACGCCAGCAGTTTGTCACCGTCGTCAGGCGTACGGCGGTAATATTCATAAGGTTGTATGGTGATCTTGCCGCTGCCGCTCCACACCAGATCGAGCGGCCGCAACAGATTGTCGAGCGTCTCCTCGAGCGAATAGGGCCTCCATCGCGAATCGGCATAGGCGACCCGCAGCGTATCTGGCGAAAATTTCTTGCACCGGATCCGCACCCCGAAATGCGCTTCCGCGCGGCCCAGCATTTCGGACAGCGGCCGAGCTCCGATTGCAGGCGATGCCGCGACAACGGCCGGACGCGCCCGAGGGAGCAGCACGGTATCCGGACATTCCGCCGGACCCTCCGGAACCGACAGCGGCAGCAGCTCCTGCGACCACAACGGCAAGCGTCCCGCGCAGCAGTACAGCACCACGACAAAAAAGATTCTGCAAAGCGTCGTTTTCATCCTTTCTCGGTTTTCCGGCAGGACAAATATAGAAATTTTGGCGGCATTTCTTTGTCGTTTGCCAAAAAGATTCTATATTTGCACACCTTTTCACGCGCTGTGGTGCGCCGAGGGTGCCCGGAGAGATGGGTGAGTGGCTGAAACCACCGGTTTGCTAAACCGACGTACGGAGTAATCCGTACCACGAGTTCGAATCTCGTTCTCTCCGC
>JAIDUK010000005.1 GCA_029060215.1 Alistipes sp. | reverse complement strand
CCCCAGGACCCCGGTGCGACCCGTCACTCGGGCTGGGTCGAACTGCTGGGCGAGAAAGAGAATGCGGACTATTATTATGCCTACTACATGTGCGCCAATGCGCCGACGGTCCGCAACTATACGGTATGCTTCAGCAAAGAGCTGTGCGGTCCGATATGGGTGGCGTACCCGATGCACAAGTACTACACGAACGGAGATGTGGGCCGTAATGAAAAATGGCAGTACGGGCCGATTATCCCGACGAGCGTGCAGCCCAGTCTGAAATCGTCGTACAAGCCCAGCAACAGCTATTCCCGCGGCCACATGCTGGCCTCCAACGACCGTCAGTCGAGCGTGGCCATCAACGAGCAGACCTACTATTTCACCAACATGTCGCCGCAGATTCAGACCGGCTTCAACGGCGGTATCTGGAAAGACCTTGAACTGAATTGCCACAAGATGATATGCTCCGATACGCTCTATATGGTGACGGGCGCTCATTTTGCCAACCGCAATACGACTTGTCAGGACAACAGCAAACCCGCCAAAAAAGTAACCGTGCCGACGAACTTCTACAAGGTGCTGATCCGTTCCAAGGCGGGCAATACGGGCAAACCCCTGTGGGAGCTTTCGGCCGATGAAATAGAATGCGCCGGATACTGGTTCGACCACAAGTCCTATTCGGGTGTGACGCCGTCGCAGTTCATCAAATCGGTGGAGTGGATCGAACAGCAGACCGGACAGACGTTCTTCCCGAACGTGCCGCAGGCGCCCAAAGGCAAGCTCAATACGTCGTTCTGGAAGATATAGATGATTTATCCTTGGGGCGATTCGCGGCGGTATAACTCCTATGCCGGGTATTTCCGCCGCCTGTTCGGCGGCCGGGTGCAGAAGCTCTCGGTAGACGCCGGATTCACATGCCCCAACCGCGACGGCACGATAGCCCGAGGGGGATGTACGTTCTGCAACAACGGAGCGTTCACCCCCTCTTATTGCACCCCCTCGAAGAGCATCCGCCAGCAGATCGAAGAGGGCATCGAGTTCCACCGGCGGCGTTATCGCGGGGCGTTGCGCTACTTGGTCTATTTCCAGTCGTTCTCGAACACCTATGCGCCGCTCGACCGCTTGCGGGAGCTCTACGGCGAGGCCTTGGCTCATCCGCAGGTGGCGGGAGTCGTGGTCGGCACGCGCCCCGACTGCGTCGACGAAGCGAAACTCGACTACTTTGCCGGGCTGGCGCGCGAACGCTACGTGGCCATCGAATACGGCATCGAGTCGACTTCGGACGAGACGCTGCGGGCCGTCGAACGCGGCCATGACTTCGCCGCAGCCGAGCGCGCCGTGAGGATGACCGCCGAACGGGGGCTGCACGTGGGCGCCCATTTCATTCTGGGGCTGCCGGGCGAGAGCGACGCCATGCTTGTGGCGCAGACCGCCCGCATCAACGCCCTGCCGCTGACGACGGTCAAATTCCACCAGCTGCAAATCTTTCGCGACACGGCAATGGCCGCTCAGTACGATGCCGACCCGGGGCGCTTCCGTTTCTGGACCCTCGACGAATACATCGATCTCTTTGCGGCGATCCTGCGCCGTTTGCGCCCCTCGCTGGTGGTCGAACGCTTCGCCTCGGAAGCTCCGCCGCGCTACCACTACGGCCCCAACTGGGGGCTGGTGCGCAACGAACAGCTGTGGGCGCTGCTCGAAAAACGGCTGGAAGAGACGGGGGCCTATCAGGGAGAACTTTATCAAGGCGAAAGGTGAAAAGCGAAAGGGGACCGCATCGTGGCGGGCTGTTTTTCTTTGCGTGCTAAAACGTTTTAGCAACCTGCGCCGTGCCATGCCGGGACCCGCGGAATGCTGCGCCGGGAAGAAGCGGGCGGAAAAATAACCATCGTAGCGATTTTTTACTATATTTGCACGAGATAAGCAGCGGCCCGGACGCGACCGTGCGCTGCATTCGTCCTGCGCCTTCTGCGCTATCATTGCTACAGCTAACATTTCGCCTATGAAAGGTTTCTCGACCAATGGGTTCTTCGCCGGTGTCAAGGAGTATTTCCTGATGACCGCGGGCATGTTCCTCTACGCTTTCGGCTGGATCGGCTGCATCCTGCCTGCCGACGGTATGGGCGGCGGCGCGGCGGGCTTGTCGCTGGTGCTCAGCATGTTCGTCGAACGCCTTTTCGGCTGGCAGGTGAGCATCGGCACGATGGTCTTCCTGATCAATGCGCTGCTGCTCGTGGTGGCGGGGTTCATCGTGGGGTGGAAGTTCGGCATCAAGACCGTCTTCTCGATCGTGATGATCTCCGTGGCGATGAACTTCTGGGAGAGCGTACTGCCCGCCGGGGGGCTGTTCGCGGGGATGGAGAACATCCTGCTGGTGATTCTGGGCGGCATCATCGCCGGTGCGGGCGTGGCCATCTGCTTCATGCAGGGCGGGTCGACCGGCGGCGTGGACATCGTGGCGATGATCATCAACAAATACCGCACGGTGCGCTACGGCAACATCGTCATGTGCTCGGACTTCGTCATCATCGCCTCGTCGATGCTTGTGGGCAAGACCCTTACGACGGTGGTCTACGGCTACATACTCACGGCCGTCTTCGGCTATACGGTCGACATGATCATGTCGGGCAACCAGCAGTCGAACCAGATCTTCATCATGAGCCGCAAGTACGACGAAATCACGAAGGCCATTCTGGAAGTGGCCCACCGCGGTGTGACGCTGCTCGACGGCATGGGCGGCTATACGCGCGAGGAGATGAAAGTCGTGGTGGTGGTGTGCCGCAAGCGCGAGACCTCGGACGTGCTGAAGGTGGTCAAGTCGGTCGACCCGACGGCCTTCATGTCGATCGGCTCGGTGGCGGGGGTCTACGGTCAGGGTTTCCAAGCCCTGCCCAAGATGTAGATGGAGCGCTACGCCGACATCGTGCTGCCGCTGGCGCAGCCGGCCTATACGTTCGCCGTGCCCGAAGGGACGGACCTTGCGCCGGGGTGCGCCGTGGAGGTGCAGTTCGGACCCCGCAAATTCTATACGGGCATCGTGTGGCGCGTCCACGGCCGCAAGCCCGATTTCGAACGGATCAAACCTGTGCAGCGGGTGCTCTACGACCGGCCGCTGCTGACCCCGGGGCAGATGGCTCTGTGGGAGTGGACGGCTTCCTACTACATGTGTTCGACAGGCGAGGTGATGCGCGCGGCGCTGCCCTCGCTGATGAAACCCTCGGCCGACAGCCGCGAGCGCTTCGCCGACGAAGAATTCCGCCCCCGCACGGAATGCTATTTGTCGCTGGCGCCGGAGCTCCGCGACGAAGAACGCCTGCACGAGGTGTTCGAGAAACTCGAACGCCGGGCCCCGAAGCAATACGAAGCGCTGCTCGAACTGGCGACGGCGGGCGACGGCGGCACCCTGCCCGAGGGCGAGGTGCCGCGGCGGCTGTTGCGGGCCGACCGGACGGTGCTGCATGCGCTGGAGCGCAAGGGCTTCGTCCGCTCGACCGAACACGAACGCACCGCCGAGCGCGGCCGTGCGGCGTTCCGCCTGCCCGACCTGACGCCCCACCAGCAGGCGGCGCTCGACCAACTGCGGCGCCAGTTTGCCGAGGGCAAGCAGACGGCCCTGCTGCACGGGGTGACCTCGTCGGGCAAGACCGAAATCTACATCCATCTGATCGCCGAGGTGCTGGCGCGGGGCGGCGACGTGCTGCTGCTGGTGCCCGAAATCGCGCTGACGGCCCAGCTCATCGAACGTATGGAACGCATCTTCGGCAGCCGGGTGACGCCCTACCATTCGCGCCTGACCGACCGCCAGCGCTCGGAGACCTACCTGCGGCTCAACCGCTCCGAAGGGGGCGAATTCGTGGTGGGGGTGCGCTCGTCGATATTCCTGCCGCTGGCGCATCTGCAACTGATCATTGTCGACGAAGAACACGACGCGAGCTACAAACAAACCGAACCGGCGCCGCGCTACCATGCCCGCGACTGCGCCGTGATGATGGCCCGCCTGCTGGGGGGGAGGACCCTGCTGGGCAGCGCCACCCCCTCGCTCGAAACGTGGCTCCACGCCTCGGGCGGGAAGTACGGCCGGGCGACGCTGAGCGAACGCTACGGCGATGCGCGGATGCCCGAAATCATCGTGTCGGACACGCTGCGGGCGGCCCGGCGCGGCGAACGGCATGCCCATTTCAACAAACTGCTGCTGGACAAGATCGGCGAGACGCTCGGCCGGGGCGAACAAGTGATGCTGTTCCAAAACCGACGAGGATTCTCGCCCTATGTGGAGTGCACGGAATGCGGCTGGACGGGCCGCTGCCCCGAGTGCAACGTGACGCTGACCTACCACAAGGCGGGCGGCAAACTGGTCTGCCACTACTGCGGCCACACCGAACCAGTCCCGGCCCAATGCCCGTCGTGCAAGGTGACCGACGTGGTGCCGATGGGCTTCGGGACGGAGAAGATCGAAGAAGAGATAGCCCGCATCTTCCCCGAAGCGCGCGTGGCGCGGCTCGACCGCGACACGGTGACTTCCGAACGTGCGTTCAGCGCCATAGTGGCGGGGTTCGCGCGCCGCGAAACCGACATCTTGGTGGGCACGCAGATGATCACCAAGGGTTTCGACTTCGAGGGGGTGGCGCTGGTGGGGATTCTCAACGCCGACAACATGCTCAACAACCCCGACTTCCGGGCCGGAGAACGGGCCTTCCAGCTGATGATGCAGGTGGCGGGCCGTGCGGGCCGCCGGGCGCAGGGGGGCGAAGTGGTGGTCCAGACCGCCGAACCGGGCCACCCGGTGATCCGGCAGGTCGTCTCCGGCGACTTCGAGGGGATGGCCCGCATGCAGCTGGCCGACCGCGAAGCCTTTTTTTACCCGCCCTATGCCCGGCTGACGACCCTGACGCTGCGCCACCGCGACTTGCAGCTGCTGCGCCGCGGTGCGGCCCATCTGGCCGCCGGGCTGCGCCGCCGCTTCGGCCGCCGTCTGCTGGGCCCGATGGCCCCGCCCGTCGACCGCATCCGGGGCGAATACCTGCTGGGCCTGCTGCTCAAAATCGAAAGCGGCGCCTCGTCGGCCCGGGCCCGCGAACTGCTCTGTGCCGAACTGGAAGCGTTCGCCCGGCATCCCGAATACCGCTCTATTGCGGTAGTGCCCAATGTCGACCCTCAGTGATCTGCTGCGCGACGCGGTGTCGCTCGTACTGCCCCGGGTGTGTCCGGTGTGCGGGGCGCTGCTGGTGCCGGGCGAACGGGACCTCTGCACCCTGTGCCGCCTGACGGCGCCCCTGACGGGCTATTGGGGCGAAGCCGACAACCCGGTGCTGCGCAAATTCTGGGGCCATGTGCCGATCGAACGCGCGTCGGGATTCTTGTTCTATGTGCATGGCAGCGGGTGGCGGCGGATGATCCACGGATTCAAATACCGCGGCATGTGGCGCCCGGCCCGCATGATGGGCGAGTGGTACGGCCGCTGTCTGGCCGAAAGCGGCCTGTACGGAGCGGTGGAGACGGTGGTGCCCCTGCCGCTGCACCCGCTCAGACACTTGTGGCGCGGCTACAACCAATCGGAATACATAGCCGAGGGGATTGCCGCACAACTGGGCGTGGGGGTCGACCGCCGCAGCGTGTGCCGCACCCGCTACACGGCGTCGCAGGCGCTCCGTTCACGCCGCGAACGGGCCGGAAACGTCGAAGGAGCCTTCGCGGTGCGCCGTCCCGAACGGCTGGCAGGCAAACACCTGCTGCTGGTGGACGATGTGATGACCACGGGCAGCACGCTGACGGCCTGTGCGCAGGCCATCGTTGAGGCGGTGCCCGACTGCCGCATCAGCGTAGCCGTGCTGGCCGTCTCGCGCCGGGAGTTGGGAATCAAGGAATAACCCGAGCGAGATTCGCCCCTGAGAGAAACTGCCGCGGGTTGCGGCAGAGAGGGGCCTGCGGGGCGAAACCGGACGATTTGGAAAGATTCGCATCCAATTCTTCATGCGGTTTTTTTGATATGTCCGCCCGAATCGCTAATTTTGAACCCTTAAAGCGACCTAATTCCGAAACGGGAACGCACCGGCGGCGACCGGCGGCGTCCGCGGCGGAAAAAGCCGCAAGAACTGAACCCGAAGAAATGGCTAAGGATTTTACCCCGTCCCGCCGCAACAGCGAGGCCTACGACGCCCTGACCGACGCGGCCGGGAGCGTACCCCCGCAGGCGGTCGAACTGGAGGAAGCGGTGCTGGGCGCCCTGATGCTGGAAAAAGACAGCATCATAGCGGTGCAGGAATTCGTGACCCCCGAGTCGTTCTACACCGAGGAACACCGGCTCATATACAAGGCGATCGAAGAACTGTCGATGGAACTGAAACCCATCGACCTCTACACGGTGACCGAACGGCTCAAGGTCAAGAAAGACCTGAAGAAAGTGGGCGGAGCGTCGTATCTGGCGCAGCTTACCCAGAAAGTCGGCTCGGCGGCCAACGTGGAGTTCCATGCCAAGATCATCGCCCAGAAATACGTGCAGCGCGAGCTGATCCGCTCGGCGACCGAAATCCAGAAACGCTCCTACGACGAATCGACCGACGTGACGGAGCTCATCGGTTTTGCCGAGGGCGAGATCTTCAAGGTGTCGGAGGGGCATGTCAAACGCTCGGTGCAGTCGTCCAAGGACATCTTGGCCCGGGCGCTGATGCAGATCGAAGAAGCGTCGAAGAACACCAGCGCCTTCAACGGCGTGCCCTCGGGATTCATGGCCATCGACCGGGTGACGCTGGGCTGGCAGCTCTCGGACCTGATCATCATCGCAGCCCGTCCGTCGATGGGCAAGACGGCCTTCGTGCTCTCGATGGCCCGCAACATGGCCGTCGACCACGAGGCGGGCGTGGCGTTCTTCTCTTTGGAAATGTCGTCGGTGCAGCTGATGATGCGTCTTATCATTGCCGAAACGGGGCTGAGCGGCAACGACGTGAAGTCGGGCCGCCTGTCGCCCGAGCAGTGGCGCCACCTCGAATCGGCGACCAAACCGCTGGGCGCCGCGCCGCTGTTCATCGACGACACCCCGGCCCTGTCGGTCTTCGAATTCCGCTCGAAAGCCCGGCGGCTGAAGATCCACAACGACATCAAGATCATCATCATCGACTACCTCCAGCTGATGACGGGCAATCAGGATTCGAAGGGCAACCGCGAACAGGAAGTGGCCTTCATCTCGCGCACGCTCAAAGCCATAGCCAAGGAACTGAACGTGCCGATCATCGCCCTCTCGCAGCTGAGCCGCGCCACCGAGATGCGCGGCGGCTCGAAGCGTCCGCAGCTCTCGGACCTGCGCGAATCGGGCGCCATCGAACAGGATGCCGACATCGTGGCGTTCATCCACCGCCCGGAATACTACGGCATCAACCAAGACGAAAACGGCATGCCGACGGCCGGAATGGCCGAAATCATCATAGCCAAGCACCGCAACGGCGCCGTGTGCGACGTGAACCTGCGCTTCCTCAAGGAACAGGCGCGCTTCGCCGACATGGACGACTCGATGATGCCCCCCTCGCAGGCGCTCGACAGCCAACAGGCCTACGACGATTATGCCAGCGGCTCGAACGGCGGCCCCATGCCGGGCGGCATGGGCGGGCTGGGCAGCGCGGCCGGGGGCGGCGAATTCGACCTGACGCCGCCGTCGCTGGGCGACGAAGCGCCATTCTGACCCGAAAGACCAACCCACACACGTTCGCACGATGTTCGTCAAGACATACGCAGGGGCAGTGGCCGGCATCGACGCCGTGACGGTGACCGTCGAGGTCAACATCGCGGGCGGCGGGCTGGGGCTCTACTTGGTGGGGCTCCCCGACAATGCTGTGAAAGAGAGCGAACAACGCATCCGCGCGGCGTTCGAGAACTCGGACGAACGCATGTCGGGCAAGAAAGTGGTGGTCAATCTGGCGCCTGCCGACCTGCGCAAGGAAGGGGCCGCGTTCGACCTGCCGATAGCGGTGGGGATTCTGGCGGCCATGGGACGCATTGAGACCGAGGCGCTGGCCGACACGCTTTTTGCGGGCGAGTTGTCGCTCGACGGCTCGGTCAAGGCGGTGCGGGGCATCCTGCCGGTGGCCGTCCGGGCCCGGCACGACGGAGTGCGGCGGCTGGTGGTTCCGGCGGCCAATGCGGCCGAAGCGGCGGTGGTCGAGGGGCTGGAAGTGATCGGAGCGGGAAGCCTGCGCGAGGTGGTCGCCTACCTGAACGGCGAGACGCAGATAACCCCGGCCGTGGTGCCTGCGGGAGAAACTGCGGCTGCGCAGACGGGCCGCTACGCCGAAGATTTCGCCGACGTGCGGGGGCAGGCCCATGTCAAACGGGCGCTGGAAATCGCGGCCGCCGGGGGCCACAACATCCTGATGATCGGCTCTCCGGGGTCGGGCAAGACCATGCTGGCGCGGCGCATGCCCACGATTCTGCCGCCGCTCTCGCCCGAAGAAGCGCTGGAGACGACGAAGATACACTCGGTGGCCGGGCTGGCCGGAGCCGAGGGGCTGATGACGAGGCGCCCGTTCCGCGCACCCCACCACACGGTGTCGCAGGTAGCGCTCATAGGCGGCGGACAATCGCCCCACCCGGGCGAGGTGTCGCTGGCCCACAACGGAGTGCTGTTTCTGGACGAACTGCCCGAATTCGGGCGCAGTGCGCTGGAAGTGCTGCGGCAGCCGCTCGAAGAGAAACGCATCACGGTGGCGCGGGCGCGCTACAGGGTGCAGTACCCGGCCAACTTCACGCTGGTTGCGGCGATGAACCCGTGTCCGTGCGGCTACTACAACCACCCCGCCAAAGAATGCACCTGCTCCTCGGGGGCGGTGCACCGCTACATGGGGCGGATTTCGGGGCCGCTGATGGACCGCATCGACATGCACATCGAAGTGACGCCCGTCAACCCTGCGGAACTCTCCGAAGCGGCGCCGGGCGAACCGAGCGCCGCCATCCGCGAACGGGTGTGCCGGGCCCGGGAGATGCAGCGCGAACGCTACCGCGAATGTGCGGGGGTGCACACCAATGCGATGATGAACGCGGCGATGCTGCGCGAGTACTGCCGGTTGGATGCCGCGTCGTCGGCGCTGCTGGAACAAGCCATGCGGCGGCTGTCGCTCTCGGCCCGGGCCTACGACCGGATTCTGAAGGTGGCGCGCACGATCGCCGACCTTGCCGGACGCGAGCGGATCGAAGCGGCCGACATAGCCGAAGCGATCAACTACCGTTCGCTCGACCGCGAGAACTGGGGGCGGTGAAAATTAGAAATGATCCGGGCGTTGCGGATCCGGCGGGCGGAAGATTCTTCGCCTTGTGGGGACCGGCAGAACCGATAGACCAACTGAAACTACGGAGCCTGAAATAGGCCGAACAATGAAGACGAAAAAACATATCATTCTTTCGGGCGGCGGCACGGGGGGCCACATCTACCCGGCCGTGGCGGTCGCCGAAGCCTTGAAGCGTCGCTTGGGCGACGGCGTGGAGCTGCTGTTCGTGGGAGCCGAGGGCAAGATGGAGATGGAGAAAGTGCCCGCGCTGGGCTATCGCATCGTGGGGCTGCCCATTGCCGGGCTGCAACGGCGGCTGGAGTGGCGCAACCTGCTGGTGCCGCTGAAGGTGTGGCGCAGCATCCGGCGGGCGCGGAAGACTATCCGCGAATTCGGGGCCGATGCCGTTGTAGGCTTCGGCGGCTATGCCAGCGCTCCGGTGCTTTGGGCCGCCCAGCGCATGGGGGTGCCGACCCTGATTCAGGAGCAGAATTCCTACGCCGGGGTGACCAACAAGATTCTTGCGAAAGGCGCCCGGCGCATCTGCACGGCCTACGAGGGGATGGAACGCTTCTTCCCGGCGGGGAAAATCCGCCTGACGGGCAACCCTCTGCGGGGCCGCTTCTCGAAAGACGGTGCCGACAAGGCCGAAGCGCTGCGGCACTACGGATTCACGCCCGACAAGCAAGTGGTGTTGGTGGTGGGCGGCTCGCTGGGCACCCGCTCGCTGAACGAAATGATGAAACACTGGATCCTTTCGCTGGGCGGGGCCGAAGCCCCGGTGCAGGTGATCTGGCAGACGGGCAAATACTACGAACGCGAAATGCGCGAGTTCCTTGCCGCCCATCCGACGCCGGGCATCTGGCAGGGGGCGTTCATCGAGCGGATGGACTTGGCCTATGCGGCGGCCGACTTGGTGGTGTCGCGCAGCGGCGCCGGAACGGTGTCGGAGTTGTGTCTGGTGGCCAAACCGGTGCTCTTCGTACCCTCGCCCAACGTGGCTGAGGACCACCAGACCAAGAACGCCCGGGCGCTGGAGAGCCGTGGTGCGGCGGCCATCGTGGCCGATGCCGCGTGCCGCACCGAAGCGATGCCGCGTGCGCTGGAACTGCTCGCCGACGAAGCGGCGCTGCGCCGCATGAGCGAAAACCTCGAGAAACTGGCCCGGCCGCAGGCCGCCGAGGAGATCGTGGACGAAATCATTCAATTGTTGTCATAATATGGAGTTCTCGAAAGTCTATTTCTTGGGTATCGGGGGCATCGGCATGAGCGCGCTGGCGCGCTACTTTCTCCACGAAGGCAAGCGGGTGGCGGGCTACGACCGCACGCCCTCGCACCTGACCGCCGAACTGGAAGCCGAGGGAGCCGAAGTGCACTACGACGACGATGTACGGGCCATCCCGGAGGCCTTTCTCGACCCGCGCGACACGATGGTGGTCTACACGCCGGCCGTGCCGCAAGACCACAGTGAATACCGCTATTTCTGCGAAAAGGGATTCGCCGTCGAGAAACGCTCGCAGATGCTGGGCCATCTGGCCGAAGGCAAGTATGTGATGGCGGTGGCGGGCACCCACGGCAAGACGACGACCTCGACGCTGGCGGCGTGGCTCAACCGGGGACAGACGGGCGGCGGTTCGGCCTTCTTGGGCGGCATATCGAAGAACTTCGGCGGCAATCTGGTGCTGGGCTCCGGAGCCCGGCTGGCGGTCGAAGCCGACGAATTCGACCGCTCGTTCCTGCGGCTTTACCCCGATGTGGCGGTGGTCACCTCGGCCGATGCCGACCATTTGGATGTCTACGGTACGCACGAAGCCCTGAAAGAGGCTTTCGCGCAGTTCGTGCGGCAGATCAGGCCCGGCGGCTTTCTGGTGGTCAAGCAAGGGGTCGACATCGAACTCGACAACCCGTCGATCCGGATCTTCCGCTATGCCTACGACGAGCCCTGCGACTTCTATGCCCGCAATGTCCGGCTGCTGGAAGGCGGGTATTACGAATATGATTTCGTGACGCCCGGCGGGACGGTCGAGGGGTGCACGCTCGGCATTCCGGGGTGGATCAACATCGAAAATGCCGTGGCGGCCTCGGCTGCCGTGTGGTGTGCGGCGCAGGCCGAAGGACGCTCGCTCGATGCCGACGCACTCCGTGCGTCGCTGGCGTCGTTCTCGGGGGTCAAACGCCGTTTCGAGTTCTACATCAACACGCCGCGGCAGGTCTACATGGACGACTATGCCCACCACCCGCGCGAACTCTCGGCGACGCTGGCCTCGGTGCGGAAGATGTTTCCCGGGCGGCGGATCACGGCGCTCTTCCAACCCCACCTCTACACCCGCACGCGCGACTTCAGCGAAGGATTCGCCCAAGCGCTGTCGCAAGCCGACGAAGCGGTGCTGCTGCCGATCTATCCGGCGCGTGAAGAACCGATTCCGGGCGTAGACTCGGAACTGATAGCCCGACAAGTGACCGTGCCCTGCCGCATCGTGGACCGCGACCGGCTGGCCGACGAAGTGGCGGCCATGGATACGGATGTGGTGGTGAGCTTCGGGGCGGGCAACATCGATGCCTGCTGCGAAGCCCTTGCCGCGAAACTCGAACCGAAAAGCTGACCCTTGCCAACGATGGACCGCATGCTGCGATACGCAGGACTGGCGCTGCTCTGGAGCGCGGTGGCGGGATACCTGCTGCTGGCGGGGATCGTGGCCGCCCGCGGACGTGCGGCGCGGAAGGTGCAGCGTGTCGAAATCGAAGTGGTCGACAGCACCTCGCGGGGCTACTTGGTCTCGACGATGCGGGTGCGCGAATGGATAGGCCGGAGCGGGATACCCACGATCGGCACGGCACTTGATGCGGTGGACCTGCGGGGCATCGAACGCCTGATCGCCCGCAACGGATTCGTCAAAGAAGCGGTGGCCCGGGTAGACTATTCGGGTGTGCTGAGGGTGCGCATCAGCCAACGCGAACCCCTGCTGCGCCTGATGACCGACGGGACCAACAGCTATGTGACCTCCGACGGATACGTATTTGCGGCCCCCAAGGCCTCGTCGCTCTATGTACCGGTGGTCACGGGCAGCTATCGGCTGCCTTTCCCGAAAGATTTTGCGGGCGACGTACATGCCTGCATGGCCGAAGAACTGGCGAAGTCGGAAGCCCGGATCGCCGAACTCGAAAAAGAGAAATACCCCTACTACCGGCAGGAGATCGAGATCGAACGCCACCTGACGGAAGTGCGCCGCCGCCGGGTGCGGCAAGGCTGGTTCGAACGGGCCACCGACTTCGACCGCCGGGTGGCGGAACTGCGCGAGGAGAAGTCGATCCTGCGCCGCCGCTACCGCTACGACGCCCGGAAGGTGCAGGAAGAGATAGACCGGCTGGGGCGCCGGCAGGAGGAGGAGCGCGAGCGGCAAAAAAAGTTGGTCGAAAACTACGAAGATTTCGCGAAACTCCTTACCTTTGTGGAAAGTGTCGAGAACGATGCGTTCTGGAGGTCGGAAGTCGTGCAGATCATAGCCCGTACGACCCCCGGCGGAGCTTTGGAAGTCGATCTGGTGCCGCGCAGCGGCCGCCATGTCGTCCGCTTCGGGCGCATCGAGGACGCCGCACGCAAGTTCGGCAAGCTGATGCGCTTCTACGAGGGCGGCCTCTCGCGCATCGGCTGGGACGAATACCGTACGATAGATATAAGATATGACGATCAGGTGGTTTGCAGGAAATAAAAGATTCAGCCGTGGATAGAAAAAATTATACCGTTGCGGTCGACTTGGGTTCGTCGTCCGTCGTGGTCGCCGTCGGGGAGACGCGCGATGACGGGCGGATGCACGTGGCGGCCGTGGTCCGGAAACCCGTCGAAGGGGTCAACGCCGGGCGGATCGACAACATCGAACTGGTGAGCCGGGCCATCCGCGAAGCCGTGTCGGAAGTCGAGGCGCAGCTGGGCATCCGCATCACGGAGGCCTATGCCGGGATTTCGGGCGACTTCGTGCGCTGCGCCCGCCATACCGACCATGTCTATGTCTTCGATCCCGAGACGGGGGTCAGCCAGAAGGATGTCGATGCCTTGTTCGACCGCATGCGCAACGTGCAGGCGCCCGACGACGAGACCATCATGGAGCGGATTCCGCAGAACTATATGGTCGATGACAACCAAGAGGTGAAGAACCCCGTGGGGTCGTTCGGCAAGAAGCTCTCCTCGACGTTCAACTTCATCCTGTGCCACAAAACGCCTGTCCAGCGGCTCGACATGGCTTTGAAGCGCCTTAGCATCAAGATGCTGGGCGTGTTCGCCGATGCCCTTTCCACCCCCGAGGCGGTGCTGCTGCCCGAGGAGAAGGAGGAGGGCGTGGCCGTGGTCGATCTGGGCGCAGGCGTCACCGATGTGACGGTCTACTACCGCAATGTGGTGCGCTATACCGTTTCGATTCCGATGGGCGCTTCGGCCATCAATCGCGACATCCGTACGATGGGCGTTCCCGAGAAACATGTCGAGAGCCTCAAGAAGCGCTTCGGTTCGGCCGTGGCCGAACTGGCGTCGGAGGACAAGCTGATCCGTGTGAACGGTCGTACGGCCCGCGATGCGAAAGACATCTTGCTGCGCAACCTTGCTACGGTCATCGAGGCGCGGGCTACCGACATCGCCGAGTTCGTGCAGCAGGAGATCAAGGATTCGGGCTATGCGTCCAAACTCGCCTACGGCATCGTGCTCACGGGCGGCTCGGCTCAGCTCAAGGATCTCGACGAATTGTTCCGCCGCGTGACGCAGATGGACGTGCGTGTGGCGGTGCCGGACGTGGGCATCGCCGAGGAATCGCGAGAGATCGCCGCCAGTCCGGATTATGCTACGGTCGTGGGCCTGCTGCTCAAGGGAGCGGCTCAGGGGGCTTGCGCCGTGGTCGAATACGCTTCGCCGGCGCCCGCCGCATCGGCCGCACCCGCAGCCCAGCCTGCTGCGGCACCGGCAGCTCCTACGCGCCCTGCTTCGGCCCAACCGCGCCCGGCCGCAGCCGAACCGCGCCGCGGTTTCGTACCGCCCGCAACTCAGCCCGCAGCCCAGCCTGCTGCGGCTCCGGCGCCCCGCCCCGTGCAACCCCGCACGGCCCAGCCGCGCCCGGTGCAACCCCGGCAGCCGCAGGCCCCGGCGCCTGCGCAGCCCCAGCCCCGCATGGCGGTGCCGCAGCCTGCGCCCCAACTGGAGCCGCAGAGACTCGAACCCCGCCAACCTTTGGCCGCCCCCGAACCGGTCGAAGAAGAACGCCCGGTGGTGATCGACTCGCGCCGCAAACGCGACTGGAGCTCCATCTTCCAAAAGGCTTTCGACAAGGTGAACCAAAGTTTCACGGCCGCCGAGGACGAGGAAATTTAGCGGAACAACAGAGGAGATTCGGGCCGGACAATTTGTAGTGTAGAAAATTCAGCGGAAATTCGTTTTTCGTTTTTTTGAAAGACCTTATATGACAGACGAACTGATGTCGGAGATCAGAGCGCCGCGCGGAACGCGGTCGATCATCACGGTGGTGGGGATCGGCGGCGCAGGCGGCAATGCCGTGAACCACATGTGGAGTCTCGGTATCCGCGGCGTGTCGTTCATGGTCTGCAATACGGACCAGCAGGCTCTGGACAAGAGCCCGGTGGAGACCAAAATCCGTCTCGGGGCCGAAGGCCTCGGGGCAGGCAACGACCCCGAAAACGGCCGCCGTGCCGCGGTGGAGACCCTGCCCGAAATCCGGCAGCACTTCGAGGAAGCCGGCACGCGGATGCTCTTCATCACGGCCGGAATGGGCGGCGGTACGGGTACGGGCGCTTCGCCCGTCATCGCCAAACTGGCCCGCGAAATGGGGCTGCTGACCGTGGCGATCGTCACCTCGCCGCTGGCCGTCGAGGGCAAGATCCGCTACGAACAGGCATTCCGCGGTATTGAGGAGCTGCGGCAGAACGTCGATTCGCTGCTGATCATCAACAACGAGAACATCCTCGAAATCTACGGCCGTCTGTCGCTCAAACAGGCTTTCGGCAAGGCCGACGATATTTTGGCTTCGGCAGCCAAGGGCATAGCCGAGATCATCACCGTGGAGAGCGATCTGGTGAACGTCGACTTCGCCGATGTCTCGAAGGTCATGCGCAACTCGGGCCGCGCCCACATGGCCGTGGCTACGGCCGAGGGCAACGACCGCGCCGAATCGGTGGCCGAAGCGTCGCTGCGCTCGCCGCTGCTGGACCACAACCTGATCTCCGGGGCCAAGAACATCCTGCTCAACATCTCGGTGTCGAACGCCGACGAACTGATGTACGAGGAGGTGACGCGCATTCTCGAATACATTCAGGCCCATGCCAGCGTACAGGACGAAGAGGGCGTCGTGCACGATGCCAACATTATCTGGGGTACGAGCGAGAAACCGCAGCTGGGCAACGCCATCGAGCTGGTGGTGGTGGCCACCGGATTCCGGAGCGAGGAAGTGCCCGACGCGATGAAACAGATCATCCCGCCTGCGCGTACGGTACAGCCCGTGGGCGCATCGGAGCCCGGGGCTCCCGTGCTCGAACCCATCAAACCGATCGCCGCCCGCCCGGCCCAGCCGCGGCCCGGCGAACAGGTGGTGCTGGGCGCCAAGTCGACGCGCTACAGCAACATCGACACCATGCTCTCCAAACCGGCCTACCAGTCGCGCAACCTCAAGCTTGTGGCCCAGCTCTCCGGCGGCCGCAAGGAAGTCCTGCGCGACAAGGAGTCGGCCGGCCAGCCTGCCAAGGAAGAGCCGGACAACGGGTCGCTTTTCGATTAACTAACATTCGTCCGGTTTGGAAGATACGCACTGGATCCTTTTCAACGGTTTTTCGACCCATGTCGTCGTGCTGTGCGCCGTGACGCTGGTGCTGTTGTGCATCTCGGCGCTGGTGTCGGGCGCCGAAACCTCGTTCTTCTCGCTTTCGCACAACGACGTGCAGCGGCTCCGGCTGCGGTCGACCGCTCCGGCTGCGGCCGTGCTGCGGCTGCTGGGCGACGTGGACATGCTGCTGGCAACGATTCTGGTGGCCAACAATCTGGTCAACATCTGCATCACGATCCTCACGGCAGGCATCGTCGATGCCCTTTTCACCTTCGCCCATCTGGAGTTTCTGTTCAAGACCGTCGTAGTTACGTTCCTGCTGCTGCTTTTCGGCGAGGTGCTGCCCAAGGTGATGGCCCAGACGGCTCCCGCGCGGTTCGCTCAGTTCGTCGCCCGGCCGCTCATCGTGCTGCGCTGGATCCTCTACCCGCTTTCGCTGATTCTGGTGCGGACCAGCAGCCGCATCAGCGAAAAGGCTTCGCACCGGAGCGAGATTTCGCTCGACGAACTGGCCGATGCCGTGGACATGACGCAGACCTCGAATCCCGAGGAGCACGTCATGCTGTCGGGGATCGTCAACTTCGTCAACACCGAGGTGCAGGAGATCATGAAGCCGCGTGTCGACATCACGGCGCTGGAGCTGACCGACGACTACGAGAAGGTCAAGCGGACCATCATCGCGTCGGGTTTCTCGCGCATCCCCGTCTACGAGGAGGACATCGACAATATCCGCGGCACGCTCTATGTCAAGGACTTGCTGCCCTATATCAACCACGGCAACGAATTCGGCTGGCAGCAGCTGATCCGCAAACCCTATTTCGTGCCCGAGCATAAGAAGATCAACGACCTGCTGGGCGATTTCCAGACCAACAAGGTCCACATGGCCATCGTCGTCGACGAGTACGGTTCGACGCTGGGGCTGGTGTCGCTCGAGGACATCATCGAGGAGATCGTGGGCGAAATATCCGACGAGAGCGACAACGACGAGAGTTTCTACACGCGGCTCAATGCCAAGAGCTATCTTTTCGAGGGCAAGACCCATATCGGCGACTTCGAGCGCATCCTCTCGCTCGACGAGGAGACTTTCTCCGACGTGCGGGGCGATGCCGAGACGCTGGCCGGGCTGATGCTCGAACTCAAGCGCGATTTCCCGCGCAAGGGCGACGTTTTCACTTCGCACGACATCCGTTTTACGGTCAAGGAGATGGACGCGCATCGCATCGACAAAATCCGCGTCGACCTCAAGTAGTCGATGTTCAGCCCGTGTTCCGCCTATTTCTCAGCCGCCCTCTTTCCCTTGCCGATGCCGCCCCGTGGGCGACGTCGGATGAGTTGGCCGCGGCTGCGGCTTTTCCGCCTGCGCGGCAGTCCGAGTGGCTCTCGTGGCGGGCCGTCGTGCGGCGGGAGTTGTGCCGGCAGTTGGGGTGCCGTCCGGATGCTGTCGCTATAGGCTACAACGATGTCGGGGCGCCAACTGTCGAGCTTTCGTGGGATGGGGCGGTACGTGGGGTGCATGTCGCCGTGTCGCATTGCAAGGGCAGCATAGCTGTCGGTCTGTCCGATGCGCCGTGTGCGGTGGACGTCGAATCGCTGGACCGGAATTTCGGGCGTGTCGCTTCCCGTTGCATGACGCCTGCCGAGCAGGCTCTGTCCGACGATCCGCGCTGGTCCGCCGTGGTGTGGAGCGCCAAAGAGACCCTTTACAAATATGCCGGGCGCCGCGAACTGGACTTGTTGGGCGACCTGCGGATCGAGCAGGCCGATTTCGCGGCAGGCAGGCTTGTGGGCCGGATTCGTGGCGGGGAGGCGTTGCAGCTGCACTTCCTCTTCTTCGCCGGCCGTGTCATCGTCTTTCTGGCTCAGTCATGAAAATTGCGCCGCCCCTTTTGCCCGATAGTTCCGCGCCCGATGCCGATTTGACATTGCTTGAGAGCGCCGAGGAGCTCTCCGATGCGGTTTTTCGCGGCGGCTTTTTCGAGGGGGCCGTCGGGGAGCATCTCTCCGTCGAGCGGTCGGTCTTCTCCGGATGCCGGTTCCCGGGGGCTTCGTTGGGCCGGACCCGTTTCTCCGATGTGCTGTTCCGCAACTGCGACTTCTCCAATGCCGATTTGCGCGGCTGCGTCTTCCGGCGCGTGCAGTTTTTCGATTGCAAGTTCACCGGAGCCGAGTTCGCCGAAGCGGTGTTCGGGTCCGTTGTTTTCGCGCGTTGCCGCGGTGAGTTCGCCGGCTTCGCTTCTGCCGGATTCCGCCGGGCGCGTTTCGAGGAGTGTGTTTTGCGCAGTGCCGTGCTGAGCGGGTGCCGTTTCGAGCAGACGGAGTTCGGTGCCTGCGACCTCTCTGCGGCCGAGTTCTTCGGCAGCCGGTTGCAGGGTATTTCGTTAGCCGATTGCGAGATTCGGGGCATCCGCTTGCGCGATTGCTTGTCGTTCGAGCTTCGGGGCGCCCGGATCGCTCCGGCGCAGGCGCTCGATCTGGTAAGGCTGCTCGGCGTCGAGTTCGAGGAGTAAGCAAAAAGCGTCGGGAACCCATGGGTTCCCGACGCTTGGCTTGGCCGGAAATGCGAGCAGCCGAAAGGTTTTTCACCTTTCACCTTTCACCTTTCACCTTTCACCTTTCACCTTTCACCTTTCACCTTTCACTTTATTTAAGTCCCAGTTTCTTGGCTATTTCTTTGGGCAGCGCCTTTTTGTTGACCATGATGTCGGTGGTTTTGTAGGCTACGAACGGACGCGAGAAATAGTAGTAGCCGTCGTAGGGCGGGCGGACATCCCACGAGTTGAGCACCTTGTAGTAGGCATTGCCTGCCTGATCGTGGGCCGTGCCGACGATCACCATGCCGTGGTCGTCGGTGGTCTCGTAGTTGTCGAAGGCTTCCTGCCGCATCTGCTGCGTGATGACGCGCTCCTTGCCCGGTTTTTCGAACTTGTAGAGGGCGGCTTCCTTTTCGCGCTGGGTCAACTTGCCCCAACGCTCGGCCTCGGTGCCGCTCATGCTGTCGAGGTCGGCCTCGGGAACGATGCCGAGGGCCAGCGAACGGCTGAACCCTTTTTCGCTCACGTCGGTGCCCCATGCCACGGGATGGCCGGTGGCCAGCGCGTGGTCGATGACGGCCATCATTTCGTCGAGCGGCAGGTTGTAGACCGTGCCCCACATCCAGTTGTCGGGCACTTCGAGGATGAACTGCGAGTAGAACGGATGGTGGGTGAACGACGTGAGGTCGATGTAGTCTTCCATGTCGATGGGCAGGGAGGCCGCGTAGGAGGCGGGGGTGTATTCCTTGCCCTCGTAGGTGAAGGTGGCGGGCAGCTCGCCGAAATAGGCGTCCAGCAGGGCGTCGAAGCCGCGGCGCCATGCCGTCGACAGCGGTTTGCCCGAGCTGTCGCCGACCGAAATGATGGTGTCCAGATAGGCCTTGAACACGGCCGTCAGCTCGTGGAAGTCGGGTTTGTCGGTGCCGTAGTTGAGCCCCGGGTAGACCTCGAACGGCACGATGCCGTATTTCTTGATGCCCTCGGTCACGTCGTGCGCCGCCCCGCCCTCGGCGAAGTTCAGCTCACCGTGCATCCGGACATACTTCTCGGCTTTCTCCATGAAGGTGTGGCGGACGATCCACATCTCCGAAAGATGGACCGGGGCGCCGCCTGCGCGCAGGATTTCGCCCTCGAGAAACGAGAGGGTCGAGTAGCACCAGCAGGTGCCGCTGCGGTTCTGGTCCTTGACGGGCGTCATTTCGAGCACCTTGGCATCGGTGAACACGTAACCCTCGGGCTTGGCTTCTTCGGGGGTCTGGGCGCTGGCGCCGCAGAGGGCGGCGAGGGCCAGCAGGGTGAGCATGAGGTTTTTCATCTATCGTAACAAGTTTGAAGTTGCGTTCGGCGCTGCGGCCTTTTCTTTGCAAACCGGTTGCATCGGGTCGGCGGAAAGGCAGTCGCTTCAGTGCGCGCCGGGGGCAGCAGTGCGGCCGGGGCGGCGGCGTCCGGCCCGAACCGGGCCCGCCTTCCGAGCCGCTGCACGCATAAGAAACGGATGCGGCGGCCGGATAGTATATCGGAGCGCCTATTTTTTGGATCCGGCCACGATCTTGCGGCACTCGTCCAAGGTCAGTTCGGCCGCCTTGGCCGCCTTGGGCAGGCGGTAGTTCTTGCCTTGGTAGGCTATGTAGGCCCCGTAACGGCCGTTCTTGACCAGCATGTCGGGGTCTTCGGCGAACTCCTTGAGGGGCTTGTTGGCCGAGGCGGCCGCTTCCTTGTGGGCCCGGACCACCTCTGCGGCCCGCTCGAAGCTGACGGTGTAGGGGTCGTCGGTCTTGGCCAGCGAGGCGAACGACTTGCCGTAGCGGACATAGGCGCCGTATTTGCCGATGCCGACGGTCAGCTCCTCGCCGTCGAGCACGCCCAGCGTGCGGGGCAGGGCGAAGAGGGCCAGCGCCTCGTCGAGCGTGATGGATTCGATGAGCTGCCCTTTCTTGAGCGATGCGAAGCGGCTTTTCTCGCCCTCGGCGCCCTCGATTTCGACCATCGGGCCGTAGCGGCCGATGCGCGCCTTGACCGCATGGCCGGTGGCGGGGTCGGTGCCGAGGATGCGCGCCTGATTCTTCTTGTCGTTCTGCATGCCGATGGCCGTGTCGACCATCTTGTGGAAAGGCTCGTAGAAGTCGCCGATCATGCGGTTCCACGTGATGTCGCCCTCGGCCACGCGGTCGAACTCCTTCTCGACGCTGGCCGTGAAATTGTAGTCGATGATCGAGCCGAACTGCGCTTCGAGGTAGTCGTTGACGACCATGCCGATGTCGGTGGGCGAGAGCCGGTTCTTCTCCTTGCCGAAGTTCTCGGTGAGGTTTTTGGCCGCGAGCTTTGCCCCAGTGAGCGTGAGCTGCACGTAACCGCGCTTCTGCCCCTCCTTGTTCTGCTTGACGACATAGCCGCGGTTGATGATGGTGGAGATGGTCGGAGCGTAGGTCGACGGGCGGCCGATGCCCAACTCTTCGAGCCGCTTGACCAGCGAGGCCTCGTTGTAACGGGCCGGGGCCTGCGTGAAACGCTCGGTGGCGGTGATGTCGGCGGCATCGAGCCGGTCGCCCGGCGCCATCTTGGGCAGGAGCCCCTCGCCGCTTTCGGCGGTCTGGTCGTCGTCGGTCGACTCGGAGTAGAGCCGCAGGAAACCGTCGAAGCGCACCACCTCGCCGGTGGCGACGAACTGGAGCGGCGACCCCTCGATGTCGATGGCCACGGTCGTGCGGTCGATTTCGGCGCAGACCATCTGCGAAGCGACCGTGCGCTTCCAGATCAGCTCGTAGAGCCGTTTTTCGGCGGCCGTGCCTTCGATCTGCTGGCGGTCGATGTAGGAGGGGCGGATGGCTTCGTGGGCCTCCTGCGCCCCCTTGGTCTTGGTCTTGTAGTTGAACCAGCGGGAGTATTTCTCGCCGTAGAGCTTGATGATCTCTTCCTTGCACTGGGCCAGCGCCTGCTGCGAAAGGTTGACCGAATCGGTACGCATGTAGGTGATCAGCCCCTGCTCGTAGAGGTGCTGGGCGACCGACATGGTTTGCGAGACGGACATGCCCAGCTTGCGCCCGGCTTCCTGCTGCAAAGTCGACGTGGTGAACGGCGGTGCGGGATAACGCTGGGCGGGCTTCTCTTCGGCTCGGGCGACGGTGAAGCTCTTGCCTATGGTGCCGCGCAGGAACTCCTCGGCCTGCGCCTGCGTGTCGAAGCGCGAGGAGAGCTCGGCCTTGAAGAGGCTCTTTTCGGGGTCGCTGGCGGCGTAGAAACGGGCTACGACGCGGAAGTAGGGTTTCGATTTGAATGCGATGATCTCGCGCTCGCGCTCGACGATCAGACGCACGGCTACCGACTGCACGCGCCCGGCCGAGAGCGACGGACGGACCTTTTTCCACAACACGGGCGAGAGCTCAAAACCCACCAGCCGGTCCAGCACGCGCCGCGCCTGCTGGGCGTTGACCAGATCCATGTTGACCGTGCGCGGCTTCTCGATGGCTTCGAGGATGGCCCGCTTGGTGATTTCGTGGAAGACGATGCGCTTGGTGCGGTCGACGGGGAGACCCAACACTTCGGTCAGGTGCCATGCGATGGCTTCTCCTTCGCGGTCTTCATCGGAAGCCAGCCAGACGGTTTTGTTCTTGGCCAGCTTGGCCAACTCGTCGACCACCTTCTTCTTGTCGCCCGGAATCTCGTAGACGGGGGCGAAGCCGTCGGCGATGCGGATGCCGAGGTCCTTTTTCGAGAGGTCGCGGATGTGTCCGAAACTCGACTTGACGATGTAATCCTTGCCGAGGAACTTCTCGATGGTTTTGGCCTTGGCGGGAGACTCGACGATGACTAAATTTTCCTGCATGGTACGGGAGTGTATGGCTTCTCTGAAATGCGAAAACCTAAGCGGGAAGACTTAGGTTCGCATGGCGGATGCCGATTCTGCTATTTGATAAGGTTGTATGCGATTTCAAAACGGATCGGAGCGTTGTTCTGCGTGGCGTCGCCCTCTTCGGAAGCCATGCCCTGCAACACGCCGAAGGCCGAGGTGTAGAGTCCGTAGGCTTCGGGAGCGGCGTAGATGGTGCGGTTCTTCACGTTGTCGAGGTCGACAGCGCGGTTTTCCGCTTCCGCGGCCTTGCGCTCGGCCAGATAGCTGTTCCAAAGCGTCTGTGCGTAGCTCGTGATGTCCATGGTGTAGCATCCGCGGCTGCGCTTGATGTATCCGTCGTAGTACGACGTGTAGCTGGAGTTGTTCTGTTCGAGCGTGTAGTTGTAGTCCGCAATGGGCGTCAGCGTCTTGTAGTCGGTGTAGAGCCCGATGCGCTGGGGCGCGAGGTCCATTTCGGCGATCAGGCTGCCCGGATTCTCCGGCTCGATCATCAGGGGATCGTAGTTGCTTCCGGAGAAGTAGAACGACATGCGCACTTGGCTGAAAGCCAGCGTCGAGTAGTTCTGCCCGTTGCTGTCGGCCTCGTCGATGATGTTTTGCAACTCGTCGAAGAACGGTTGGGCGAAGGTGATTTGGGTCACTACGCCGCCCATGCCCTCGATCATGAGCCGGTTGTCGAGCTCGGGGGCCTCCTCTTTGATATTGGCCGGGTTGATCATGCTGCCTTGGGCGTAGTTGCGCTGCATGGTGTTGATCGAGACGTTGCCATACTTGTCGGATCCCGTATGATAGAAGACGTAGCGCAACTTGAGGGTGTCCTGAATCAGTGAGGGGTCTTCCTCGACGCGGTTGCGGCCGTAGATGAGCAGGGCCGAACTCGAAAGCGTCGTGGCGTAGATCGAACCCTTGCCCTTGGCGGTCTGGTCGTTTGCGGGGCGGATGTAGAGCCCCTTGAACTCCTCGAGCCACTGGGGAAGACTATCCGTCGTGGTGTAGATCGAATATTGGTCTTTATAAGTACCCTCTTGCAGCATGAGCCGCCCGATGAAATGTTCGCCCTCGTCGGTGATCTCCAGCCGGACGTAGGACGACGACGGTCCCGAGTACTTGCCGTCGGGGAACTTGAACTTGAACAACGGCTTCTCGCTCACGAACTTCGCGGGGTCGAAATTCAGGTAGAACACCGTGTCGGCCGTGCAGTCGTCCAGATAGTCGTTGCTTGTGATTTCGTAGATGCAGTAGTCCTGCGGGGTCAGCGTGTCGGCGCCGTATTGGGCGAACGAGAGTTGCAGCCGTGCCGAATCGGTGAAAGGCCGGTAGCCGAAGATGCCCGGGTAGAACGAGCCGTCCATGTCGTCGAGGAACTGCGTGAGGAAGCCGGCCGTACGTACGCCCAGCGTGTCGTTGCATTCCGACCCCATGTATCCGTAGCCCAGATTCGAGGAGATGATCGAATCTCTCTGGAACAGCCGGGTCTCGACATAGCGTGCGGCCTTCGCGCCCTTGCGGGGCAGAGTCGTGTAGCCAGCCAGCATCTGCTGGTTGTCCGGCACGAGGTTCGAGCCCAGCGAATCGTCCACCGTGGTGCAGGCGGCCGGTGCGGCGGTCAGTGCGGCCAGCAGCGCGAACGTCCGGACCTCTGCGGAGCGGAGGAAGCTATTGAATATCTTCATAGAATCGGTTGTAATTATCGAAAAATCCTTCTTCGTCGGGCGAGCGGTATTCGAACATGGGCTTGCCGCTGCGTCGGGCGAGCTCCAGCACCTTGGCGTCGACCTCGGGCGATGCCGCGATGATACCGTCGGCATATTCCATAACGAAGCGGCAGAGATTTTCGTATGACGGAGTGCGCAGAAGCGAAAGATTTTTGTCCTGCACCCCCTCGCCTGCGATCTTGAGGCCGAAATCCTTGTCCAACTGGCCCGGGAAACCGTCGTCGTAGAGCGAGACGACGACCTTCACGTCGCGGAAAATGGGGTCGTCGGCGAACACCTTCTTCAGATAGACCGGAGCCACGCCCGCGAACCACCCGTGGCAGTGGACCACCGTCGGCGACCAGCGCAGTTTCTTGACCGTCTCCAGCACGCCGCGCGCGAAGAAGATGGCCCGCTCGTCGTTGTCGGCGAATTCGCGCCCTTCGGCGTCGTGCAGCACGGCCTTGCGCGAGAAATAGTCGTCGTTGTCGATGAAGTAGATCTGGACGCGGGCGGCCGGGATCGACGCCACCTTGATGATGAGCTGGTGGTCGTTGTCGTCGATGATGAGGTTCATGCCCGACAGGCGGATGACTTCGTGCAGCTGGTGGCGCCGTTCGTTGATGCACCCGTAGCGGGGCATGAACGTGCGGATCTCGTTGCCGCGCTCCTGCATGGCTTGCACCAGCGAACGGCACAGCTTGGAGGCTTCCGTTTCGGGAAGATAGGGTGCTATCTGTTGACAGACGTACAGAATCTTGCTTGCCATGATCCGTGGTTTTTAGGGGGTCGACTCTCGTTGCAAAGATACGAATTAAGCTGGAAGCAAAAAAACGAATTCATCCGATTTTTTACCGAGGCGAAGTATCTTCGGCCAAGCCGAAGCTGCGAATAAGCCGAGCGTAATACCGAATTTATTTGCGCATGGCCCGGCGGGGCCCTCCGGAACGAAGTCCGGGCTGCGGATTTTACAGAATCAGCATCGCGTCGCCGTAGGTTCCGAAGCGGTAGCCTTCTTCGCGGGCGATCTTGTAGGCGTTCATGACCGTTTCGTAGCCACCGAACGCCGCCACCATCATCAGCTGCGTGGAGTAGGGCAGATGCAGGTTGGTCACCATCGCGTCGGCCACCGAGAAATCGTAGGGCGCGAAGATGAATTTGTTGGTCCAACCTTCCATGGGTTTGATCATCCCGCCCGTCGAGACGGCCGTTTCGAGGGTCCGCATCACCGTCGTGCCGATGGCCACGATCTTGCGGCCGTCGCGTTTGGCGGCGTTGACCGTTGCGGCCGTTTCGTCGTCGACGATGAATTGCTCGGAGTCCATCTTGTGTTTCGAGAGGTCTTCCACGTCGACCGTGCGGAAGTTGCCCAGTCCTACGTGCAGAGTGACGAACGTGCGGTCGACGCCCTTGATCTCCATGCGTTTCATCAGGTGTTTGGAGAAGTGCATGCCCGCTGTCGGGGCCGCCACGGCGCCTTCCTTGGCCGCGAAGATGGTCTGGTAGCGCTCGGCGTCCTCGGGTTCGACCTTCTCGCGCACCCACTTGGGCAGCGGGGTCTCGCCCAGCGCGAAGAGAGCTTGTTTGAATTCTTCGTAGCTGCCGTCGAACAGGAAACGCAGGGTCCGCCCGCGCGAGGTGGTGTTGTCGATCACCTCGGCCACCAGCAGATCGTCGTCGCCGAAGTAGAGTTTGTTGCCGATGCGGATCTTGCGGGCCGGGTCGACCAGCACGTCCCACAGCCGCAGTTCGCGGTTGAGCTCGCGCAGCAGGAAGATTTCGATCTCGGCGCCGGTCTTCTCCTTGTTGCCGTAGAGACGCGCCGGGAAGACCTTCGTGTCGTTGAATACGAAGAGGTCTTTCTCGTCGAAATAGTCGAGGATGTCCTTGAAAATGCGGTGTTCGATCGTCCCCTTGGCCCGGTCGATCACCATCAGGCGCGATTCGTCGCGGTTGTCGGCCGGGTGGTGGGCCAGCATCTCGGGGGCGAATTCGTAGCCGTATTGCGATAATTTCATGTTGGAGTGGGTTAGGCGGTTTCCCGGCTTCGGCGGGGTTCGGACGACCCCGGTTCGGCGCGAAATAGCCGCGTATAATTAATCTTAATACGCAGAAACGTTCATTTTGTTTCGAGCTCCCGCAATTTTTCCAGCAGCCCTTCCAGCTGCCATGCCTGTTCGGTCGTGAATCCGCCGCTGCGCGTGCGGCGCAGCGAGGTCAGGTGGGCGCCGCTTCCGAGCGCTTCGCCGATTTCGCGGGCCAGCGAGCGGATGTAGGTCCCCTTGCTGCACCTCACCCGGATGCGGATGCGCGGCAGGGCGTATTCCAGCAGCTCGATTTCGTAGATGTTGATCTGCGCCTGCCTCAGTTCGACCGTCTGCACGGTCTCGCCCGCTCGGGCCAGTTCGTAGGCGCGCATGCCGTCGATTTTCTTGGCCGAAAAGAGGGGCGGCGTTTGCAGGCGTTCGCCTTCCAGCGAGCGGAGCGCTTCGAGCACCCCTTCGCGCGTGATGTGTTCATAGGGATAGGTCCGGTCGACCGGGTGTTCCAAGTCGTAGCTCGGGGTCGTGGCTCCCAGCATCACGTCGGCCACATACTCCTTTTCCTCGCTTTGCAGGGCTTCGACCAGCTTGGTCGCACGGCCGATGCAGACCAGCAGGATGCCCGTGGCCAGCGGGTCGAGGGTTCCGGCATGGCCGATCTTGATGCGTGCGTAGCCCAGTTTGCGCAGGGCGAACTTGAGCTTGCGCACCACGTCGGTCGAGGTCCATTCCAGCGGTTTGTCCACGACGGCTATGTAGCCCTCTTCGAAGTTGAGGCCTCTGAGGTCGGATTGTTCTTGGGTCATACGAAGCAGCTGATGATGGAGACGATTCCCGCCGCCGCGCAATAGAGGGCGAACCAGATCAGGCGGCCGCGTCCGACGATTCCTATCATGAAGCGGCAGGCCAGACAGCCCGTGACGAATGCGGCGGCGAATCCGGCCAGCAGCGGCCCGGCGGCCACCCCTGCGGTCAGTTCGCCCGAGACGATTTCGAGCAGGGTCTCGCCCAAGATCGGCGCCAGCACCATCAGAAAGGAGAATTGCGCCACGGCGGTTTTCTTGTTGCCCAGCAGCAGTCCCGTGGCGATGGTCGAGCCCGAGCGCGAGAGACCCGGCATGGCGGCGCAGGCCTGCGCGATGCCTATGATGAAGGCGTCGCGATAGGAGATGGTCTCTTTTTGCCGCGGGCGGGCATAGTCGGCGAATGCCAGCAGAGCGGCCGTCAGCAGCAGCATGGCGCCTACGACGGCCAATATCCACGGAGCTCCGAGCATGGCGTCGATGCGCTCCTTGAACGCGAAGCCGACGATGCCGATCGGAATCATCGAGAGCGCCAGCTTGAGTACGTAGGCCTGTTCGGCGTTGAAGCGCCGCGAGAAGAGCCCGCAGAACAGCCGGCGCACTTCGCTCCACAGCACCACGATGGTGCTCAGCACCGTGGCGGCGTGCAGCGTGACGTCGAAGGTGAGGTTTTCTTCGATCTCCACGCCGAGGAGTTCCTTGGCGAGCTGGAGATGCCCGCTGCTCGATACGGGCAGAAACTCGGTGATGCCCTGTACGATGCCCAGCAGGATGGCTTGCAGTGTGTCCATGTCTCTATTCCCAGCGTTTCAGGATGGCCCATATCTCCACGGCGAAACCGCCGATCACGAGGGTCGGGGCCAGCGTGATGCGGCGCCACGAGAACATGGCGTAGTTGAATTCGTCGGGCGAGTCGCTGCCGCCTCCGGCCATCAGGACGAAGCCCAGCACTACGAGGGCGAAGCCCGCGGCCAGCAGGATGTAGTTGCGGCGCGTCAGCGGCATCCGCGGATTTTCGGGAGTGTCGTTCGGCTGTTTCATGTCAGTACAGGTAGATTTTGTTCGATTTCATGTTGACGAATTTGTTGAGGGCGGCCCATGTGAAGAGCCCCGAGATGACGATTCCGCCGCCCATCATGGCGCCGAAAAGGTAGAGGCCCGTGCGTCTGGCTTCGGCCAGCGTTTGCAGTTCGGGCACCGCTTCGTTGAGCCCGTAGGCGGCCAGCGCGAAGAGTAGCGAGGCCATCGTCCCGGCCAGTATGCCCTGCGTGATGCTGCTGGCCAGAAAGGGTTTCATGATGAACCACTTGGTCGCCCCGACCAGCTTCATGGTGTTGATCTGGTAGCGTTTCGAGTAGATCGCCAGCCGGATGGTGTTGCTCAGCAGGATCAGCGAGATGACCAGCAGCGCTCCGCCGAAAAGCAGCAGTACGAAGCGGATCTTGCCTACGGTGGCGTGGAGCCGTTCGGCCAGCAGGGCGGGGTAGCTCACATGGGCCACCCCTTTCAGCCGCCCGACACCGTCGATGAAAGCGCCGATGAGTTCCTTGTCGGCCGAGCGGGCGGTCAGCGTCAGTTCGTAGGAGTCGAGCAGCGGGTTTTCGTCCAATATCTCCTCGAAGCTGCCCCCGAACATCCGGCGGAATTCCTGATCTTCGAGTTTCTCTTCCTTGGAGAGGTAGGCGATTTGCGCCACCAGTTCTTCGTCGGCAAGCTGGCGCCGGATCTCCTCCCGTTGTTTGTCGCTGAGCCCTTTTCGCAGTTCCACCGACACCTGAATGCCCGATTGCAGTTCCTGCGCCATCTTCATGGCGGCCAGCATCAGGTAGCCCACCGAGCCCAGCAGGAAGAGCACCAGCGCGATGCTCACCGTCGAGACGAAGTAGGAGTTGCGGACCTTGCGCTTGAGTCGTTTGTCGTCTTTCATCCCTTTTGCCGCATTGGCGGCTTCTTTGCGGGCTGCCTGTCGCCCCGAGCCGGTCGCGGACCCATCGGTGTCCGCTTCCGTTCGGTGGCCGGAATCCGCTGCGCCGTTCGTTTCGGCGGCGGGCGGATTTCCGGGCGGCCCTTGGTTGTCTATTCCGTTTTCTTTTTGCGGTTATGGAGCCTGTGGGCCAAAGCCGCCGCAGCCCCCAGCAGGATGGCCAGCGAGGCCGCCAGCGTGACGGCTTCGGTCCATGCCCAGCCCGGGGCGCGGAACCGCCATTCGACGGTGTGCGCGCCCGCCGGCAGCCGCATGGCCCGCAGCAGGTAGTCGGCCCGGAAGTAGGGGGCCGGCTGGCCGTCGATGCAGGCCGTCCACCCTTGGTCGTAGTATATTTCCGAGAATACCGCCACGGCTTCGCCCGCCGCCGTGTATTCGTATTTCAGGTAGTTGGGCCGGTATTCCGTCAGGGCGATTTCTCCGGGTGCGAAGGTGCCGAGAGGGGGACGGCTGCTGCACGGGCTCTGCGGCGCAAGCGGCGATGCGACCGCCGTCGTGCGCAGGTCGAGGCTTCCCAGCGCGTCGATTTCGGCGCGGGCCGTCGGTACGCACACCACCGAATCGACCAGCCACGCAGCTCCGTATTCGGTGCCGCGGCGGATGGCTTCGGGCTGCCCCTCGCGGCCCGGGACAATGGCATAGCGCGTGTTGAGCATGTCGAGCACCCCCTCGTCGAGCGACGACAGGTAGCGGTCGATCAGGTCTTGGTAGCGGGCCAGTTTGGCGCCGTGGTAGCCGCCCACCGAGCGGTGGAAATAGGAGGTCGTCGCGTCGTTGAAAGTGCTCACCGTCAGGTTGATGACCCGGTATCCCGGGTCGGTGTCGGCCGATATCGCCTTGTCGGCCGCCGTCGGCACCACCCGGTTGTGCCGCGCCGTCACGAAGTTTTCCGCCGAGAGGAACCGCAGGTCGACCGGGATCAGGTCGAGCATCATGACCGCGGCCAGCAGGGCCGTCAGTGCGTATTTGTTGATTTTGCGGCTTGCGAACAGCGCCACGCTTCCCGCCGCCAGCACGATCATCAGCAGCGAGCGCCATGCGTCGCTGCGCATCATCGAGGCCCGTTCGGCGGCCATCGCGGCAGCCGTCGCTTCGCCCCACTCGGCGTCCATCCCGCGGTCGACGTATGTCTGCATGCCGTTGGCTTCGAAGATCCGCCGGTATTGTTCGGTCATCATGGCGGCGCTTTCGTCGTACCCGAAGTCGAACAGCGCGCTTCCGGCTGCGGCCAGCAGCAGGCAGATCCCGCCCGTGATTGCGGCCGCCCACGCAAGGCTCCGCCGCAGCCGCTGCTGCGGAATCTCGTCCCGCCACAGCCGCATCAGCGCCAGCGCCCCCAGCAGCGGCACGGTCCATTGCACCACCACCAGCGTCATCGACACCGTGCGGAATTTGTCGTAGCCCGGCAGCAGACGGAATGCCAGTTCGGTGAATCCCATCAGGTTGCGGCCCCACGCCAGCAGGATCATCAGCACCGAGATGCCCGCGATCCACCATTTGTTGCGGCCCCGGGCCAGCGCCAGCCCCAGCGCCGCCAGAAAGACCGCCGCGGCGCCCAAGTAGGTCGGGCCGCCCGTGTAGGGTTGGGTGCCCCAGTAGGCCGGGAGTTGTTGGGCCGCTCCGCGCAGCCCCAGTTTGTCGGTCACGGCGGCCACTTCGCCGTCGGGCGAGAATACGGTGCCCGAATCGCGGCCCATGAAGTCGGGGACCAGCAGATTCAGCGTTTCGGCCCGGCCGTAGCTCCATGCCGTCGCGTAGTCGAGGTCGAGACCGCCGTGCGTGCCGCCGTCCGCCGCGGTCAGTTCCGAGCCGCCGCGGATCGTCTCCTTGGAGTGGCGGGCGGTGTACCACAGCGGGGCGAAGTTCGACGCTACGGCCATGATGCCTGCCGCTGCAAGAACGGCCGTGCGGATTCCGAAGTCGCGCAGCCGTTTTTCGCGCAGGGCTACGATGGCGTCGCTGAGCCACAGCGCGCCCATCGCCAGCAGGAAGTAGTAGGTGATCTGCGGGTGTCCGGCTCCGATTTCGAGCGACGCCGCCACCGCCGTGACCGCCGCTCCGTACCATTTGTTCCCCCGCAGGGTCATCCACGCGCCGCCCATCATCAGCGGGGCATAGACCAGCGCCCACATCTTCGTGAGGTGTCCCGCGCCGATGATCAGCAGGAAGTAGGTCGAAAGTCCGTAGGCCAGCGCCGGGACGATCGAGGGCCACGGGTCGCCGCCCGTCATCAGCAGCATCAGCCACATGGCCGTCATGGCGAATATGAGGAAAGCGGCCGGCGTGCCGATGATTTTGGTCGCCTGTCCCACGGTGCCTTTCACCGCTTGGGCCGGGTAGGCTACGTTGATCAGGTAGGCGGGCATTCCGCCAAACATGCCTCCCGTCCATTGGGGATCTTCGCCGCGTTCCAGCCGCATCTGCGTGATGTCGCGGGCCATTCCTTCGTATTGGACCACGTCGTGCTGCGGCAGTACTTCGCCCCGGAACTGGGGGGCGAAATAGAGGGCGCCGACTATGAAAAACAACAGCAGGGCCGCCGCCGCAGGCAGCAGACGACCCGCAAGACCTTTCGGTAAGTTCATTTCGGGTGTTCTTTGTTCGCGTCTTTATTGGCGTCAAAGATACGAATAAGCGAGGGCAAAAGCAAGCTCGCTTGCATTTTGTCGAGCGAGAGTATCTTCGGCGTAGCCAAAGTTCGAATAAGCGAGGGCAAAAGCAAACTCGCTTGCATTTTGCCGAACGGGAGTATTTTCGGCGCAGCCAACGAGGGCAAAAACGAAGCCTGCCCGGCAAAATATGGACAGGCGTGTCCGAGCCGAAGTCCGAGCCGGTCGGCCCCGATGTCGATTTATTTGCATATTGGTCTGTGCAATGCTACATTGTGGGTCCCATGCGTTCGCCGCCCATGCGAAAAAATAGCCGCTTACCGTGCCCGAATCGCAAAATTTTTTATATATTTGCCGTAGTTTATCTTTTGTGCGGGTCGGTTGCGGCAGGATCTTTCGTTCGCATGGGGGCGTTCCGCCGTCTTTTTTTGTTTGCATGACTACACTCGATATCATCCGTAAGCCCGTCGAAGCCGAGTTGAAGGCTTTCGACGAGTTCATCGAACGTCAGTTCACGGCCGAGGGGGAGTTGCTCTCCTCCATGTTGCAGTACGCGCTTTCGTCGCGCGGCAAGGGCATCCGGCCTTTGCTGGTGATGCTTTCCGCCGCCATGAACGAGCCCGTGCGGGGTGCGTCGTTGGGGCGTCGGCCTTGTTTGGCCGCCATGCTCGTGGAGATGATCCACGTCGCGTCGCTCATCCACGACGACGTCATCGACGAGTCCGACACCCGGCGCGGCCGGCCGTCGGTCAACGCCCGCTGGCAGTCGCACAAGGCCGTGATTCTGGGCGATTATATTCTGGCTCGCAATATGAACCTCGGGCTCCAGAGCGGTCAGTACGATCTGGTCGCCCACATCTGCGGGGCCATGTCGGCCCTGTGCGAGGGCGAGGTGTTGCAGGGCGATTGCGCCGACAAGCATAGCATGACGCGTAAAAGCTACCTCGATATCGTCTATAAGAAGACCGCCAGCCTGATCGGCGTCAGCGCTTCGTCCGGGGCTTTGGCCGTCGGCGCCACCCGCGACAAGGTGGCGCGGATGCGGCAGTTCGGCGAGGCGCTGGGCATGGCTTTCCAGATTCAGGACGACATCCTCGACTACACTTCTTCCGCCAAGACGGGCAAGCCCGCCTACAACGATTTGCGCGAGGGCAAGATCACCCTTCCGCTGCTTTGCGTCTTGGAGCGTATGGGCGAGGAGCGGCAGGCCGAGGTCATCGCGCGGCTCGTCCGCTGCCACGAGGATCCCGCCGCCATGGAGTATCTCCGGCTCATCGTCGAGAACGAGGACGGCATCACTTCCGCTATCGGCATCATGCGCAGTTACCTTTCGCAGGCCATCGAGCTCCTCTCCGAGTTCGAGCCGTCGGATTGCAAGACGGCTTTGATCGAGCTTTGCGCCTATGTCGGCGAGCGGGACCAATAGCGAAATTCCGAAACAAAACTACACGATAAACTTTTTATGGAACAGAACAACCGTTACAAACTTCCCGTGGTCCCCGTCGTCACGATGTTCTTTCTCTTCGCGATGATTTCGTTCGTGACCAATCTGGCCGCGCCTATCGGCACCATTTGGCGCAACGCCTACGAGGGTTCCAATACCCTCGGCATGATGGGTAACATGATGAATTTTCTGGCTTACCTCTTCATGGGTATTCCGGCCGGTCGCATGATTACGCGGATCGGTTACAAGAAGACTTCGCTCATCGCCATGGTCGTCGGCATCGCCGGGCTCTTCACTCAGTATCTCTCCAGCCGCTGGGGCACCGGTACGGTCCTCTTCACCATGGATAAGTTCATCATCCACCTCAATTTCATCATCTACCTCTTGGGCGCCTTCATCTGCGGATTCTCCGTCTGCATGCTCAATACGGTCGTCAACCCCATGCTCAATACCTTGGGCGGCGGCGGCGACCGCGGCAACCAGCTGCTCCAGTTCGGCAGCACCTTCAATTCGTTGTCCGGTACGCTCACTCCGCTTTTCGTCGGGGCGTTGATCGGTACTGTCACCGCGCAGACCACCATGGGCGACGTCACGTCGTTGCTGTTCCTCGCCATGGGCGTCTTCGCCGTCGCGTCTCTCGTCATCGCCTTCGTCGCCATCCCCGAACCGCATCTGCGCCGTTCGGCCGGGAAGCAGGAGAAGGCTGCTTACAGCCCGTGGAATTTCCGCCATACGGTGTTGGGTGTCGTCGGTATCTTCGTCTACGTCGGCGTCGAGGTCGGCATCCCCGGTACGCTCAATTTCTACCTCGCCGACAGTTCGTCGCGCGGGGCTGGGCTCTTGTTGAACGGCGCGGCCATCGGCGGGGCCATCGCCGCCGTCTATTGGTTGCTGATGCTCGTAGGGCGTTCGCTCAGCAGCCTCATCAGCGGCAAGGTCTCCAGCCGGGTGCAGCTCATCGTCGTGTCGGCGACGGCCATCCTCTTCGTTGTGGCGGCCATCTTCATCCCCAAGCAGATCACCGTCGCCATGCCGGGTTACAGCGTCGGCCACGGTTTCCAGATGGAGCAGGTGCCCGTCAGCGCGTTGTTGCTCGTGCTCTGCGGCCTTTGCACTTCGGTCATGTGGGGCGGCATCTTCAACCTCGCGGTCGAGGGGCTCGGCAAATATACCGCTCAGGCTTCGGGCATCTTCATGATGATGGTCGTCGGCGGGGGCGTGCTGCCGCTCTTCCAGCAGTTCGTGGCCGACAAAGCCGGGTACATGACCAGTTATTGGGTCATCGTCGCGGGGTTGGCCTACTTGCTTTATTATGCTTTGGTCGGTTGCAAGAATGTCAATACAGACATTCCCGTCGACGAGTAGCCTATATACGGTTCATCGAAAGGTCCGGCTTCCGCATCGGGTAGCCGGACCTTTTTTTTTGTGCTCGACTGTCGTCGTCCCGAGTTCGGTGAAAAATCGCCTGCCGGTACCGGTATCGCCAGTCTCGCTCACCGTCATTTTGAGGAGCCGTAGACGACAAAGAATCCGTTTTTCAACAAAGCAGATTCTTCACTTCGTTCAGAATGACATCTGCCGCTTCCCCTCGCGGGCCCGGCTGGGGCGGTCGCGCTGATAAGCGCGAGCCGGGCACCGCGCAAAAATGCATCAATGAATAATGAATAGAGAATAATTCTGCTTCGGAATAACTATTCATTATTCACTATGCACTATTCATTGTCTTTTCATTCTGAGCGCAGGAACCGACGAACGAAGCATAAGCAGAAACTGCTTGCAGGCTATGCCATGTAAGGAGGAGGGAAACAAGCGCAACGCAGTCAAGAATCCAATGTCCATAGATGTTTCACTACGTTCAACATGACATATTGCTGCCCTCTGTCATTCTGAGAAACCCGCTCTTGCCATTCTAAGGAGCCCTCTCTTGTCATTCTGAGGAGCCGCAGGCGACGAAGAATCTGGTTTTTCCAACAAAACAGATTCTTCACTTCGTTCAGAATGACATACTTGCCTTTTGTCATTCTGAGGAGCCCAACTCACTACGTCATTCTGAGCGTCAGCGAAGAATCTATAACCGAACAAACTATACAGATGTTTCACTACGTTCAACATGACATACTGCCGCTCTGTGTCATTGCGAGCGAGTATAACGAGCGTGGCAATCCGAACAAAACCCACCGCCATCCGACCGCCTGACCATCATTCTGAGGAAGCCGGCAAGCGCAACGCAGTCAAGAATCCAATGTCCACAGATGTTTCACTACGTTCAACATGACATATTGCTGCCCTCTGTCATTCTGAGGAGTCCAGCCAGCTATGTCATTCTGAGCGCAGCGAAGAATCTGTTTCCCGGCATCGTCATTGCGAGGAGTGCAGCGACGTGGCAATCTTGCGGAATGTTGTAACATTCCGCTCTCCTTTCCAAGCCGCGGCGAGTCGGCCCGGCGGTTCAGTAGAGGTAGAAGACGATTCCCGTGAAGTGGCATACCACCGCCGCATCGATCAGCAGGTGCCAGACCATGTGGTGGTAGCGGAATCCCTTGCGGGCGTAGAACCACGCTCCCAAGGTGTAGCATATGCCGCCCGCGGCGATCAGCACCAGCAGCTGCACCGACGCATGGCGCACGAACAGCGGCATGAAGAAGACGATCGTCCAGCCCATCACCAGATAGATCGTCAGGCTCACGGCCGGTATCGAGCGCCGCGACAGCGATTTGTAGAATATGCCGAAGAGCACCATGGCCCATTGCAGCGCCGTGATGAAGATCCCTTGCCAGCCCCCGATCACCGCTATGGCTATGGGGGTGTAGCTTCCGGCTATGGCTACATAGATGAATATGTGGTCCAAGATATGGAATATCTCCTTGTGGCGCGAGCGGGGGTTCATCGAGTGGTAGAGCGTCGAGGCCAGAAACATCAGGAAGATCGACATTGCGAAGATGCTCACCGACACTGCCCCCGCCACGGGTGCTGCGGCATGCGTGTAGGCCCATACCGCCGCAAAGGGCAGGGCCATGAGCGTCAGCAGCGACATCGCGCCGTGGCTGATGCTGTTGGCGATTTCTTCGCCTGTGGTCGGTACGTAGATCGGTTGTTTTTTCATGCGTGCGGGGGTTGGGGTTCCGGTGCCAAATGTAGGGATTTTTTTCGTATTTCGGCTGTGCCGAAGATACTCCCGCTTCAACAAAATCCAAACAAGTTTGGTTTTGTATTCGGCTTATTCGTATCTTTGCAAATGCGCCTTTCCCGCAGGGGGCGGCGCGGGGTTAAATACGGTTAGGGATATGGATTTTTCGCGTTACGAGCAATTCCGCGCTACGGTGCGGAGCAATTTTTCCGTGCAGACGCAGCAGGCCGTCGACGAGGCGCTGGCTTGGGCTTCGGAGCGGCTCGACGGCGAGGTGCGTTACAACGGGGCGCCCATGCTCGACCACGCCGTGGCTGTGGCGTCGATCGTCATCTCCGAGGTCGGTTTGGGGCGCAATTCCGCCGTCGCTTCGATTCTCCACGACGTCGTGCGTTTGGCCCACAAGCGGCTGCCCGCCGAGGAGTTCCTCGCCCTCACGGCCGATATCCGCGCCCGCTTCGGCGAGCAGGTCGTCGGCATCACTGTCGGGTTGGCCAACATCTCGGCCCTCAGGCTCAAGGTCGCCAAGGAGCAGGCCGACAATTTCCGCGACCTGATCGTCAGCTACTCCGAGGATCCGCGCGTGATCCTCATCAAGCTCGCCGACCGGCTCGAGGTCATGCGGTCGCTCGACATCTTCCCGCGCGAGAAGCGGCGCAAGAAGAGTTGGGAGGCCATGAACCTCTATGCGCAGATCGCCCACAAGCTGGGGCTCTACAGCATCAAGAGCGAGTTGGAGGACATCGCCCTCAAGTACCTCGAGCCCAAGGGTTACGAGCATATCGTCGCCAAGCTCGAGGAGAGCGCCGACGAGCGGCGGGCTTTCATCGCGCGGTTCCTCGTCCCCGTCGAGGAGCGTCTGCAAAAACTCGGCATCAGGTACCATATCAAGAGCCGCACCAAGTCCATCTTCTCCATCTGGACCAAGATGCAGAAGCAGCACGTGCCTTTCGAGGGGGTCTACGACATCTTCGCCCTGCGCATCATCATCGATTGTCCGCGCGAGGAGGAGAAGCCCCAGTGCTGGACCGCCTATTCGGTCGTCACCGATTTCTATACGCCCAACCCCAAGCGCATGCGCGACTGGATTTCGATTCCCAAGTCCAACGGTTACGAGTCGCTCCACACCACCGTCTCGGCCGAGGGGCGGTGGGTCGAGGTGCAGATCCGCACCGAGCGCATGGACGCCGTCGCCGAGCGCGGCATCGCGGCCCACTGGCGTTACAAGGGGGTCAATCAGGGCGCCCGCACCAGCGAGATGTGGCTCGGGCGCTTGCGCGAGTTGATGGAGGATACCACCCATTCGCTCGCCCAGCGTTTCGACGCCAAACCCGCGTCGGGCGAGATCTTCGTCTTCACGCCCAACGGCGATTTGCGCAAGTTGCCCGAGGGGGCTGCGCTGCTCGATTTCGCTTTCGACATCCACACTTCGCTCGGCGCTACTTGCGTGGGCGGCAAGGTCAACGGCCGGGCCGCGTCCATCCGCGACGTGTTGCACAACGGCGACATCGTCGAGATCCAGACCCAGAAGAACCAGACGCCCAAGGCCGACTGGCTCTCGGTGGTCGTCACTTCCAAGGCGCGCAACAAGATCAAGTCGTTCTTGCGCGAGGAGCAAGCCAAGCATACCCGCATGGGGCGCGAGGAGTTGGAGCGCAAACTCAAGAATTGGAAAATGGCCCTCACCATCGACGAGGCGGTGGCTTATCTGGGCAAGTATTTCAAGCTCCGGCTCGGCACCGAGGTCTACGCCCTGATCGCTACGCAGAAGGTCGATTTCGCATCCATCAAGGAGATTCTCTCGCGCCACCTCTCGGGCGAGGCCGCCGAGGAGCGCCGGGCCGCTGCGGCCGAAGCCGAGCGGCAGAAGAGTTACGCTGCGCGCGAGACCGCCGCTCCGCAGGACGCTTTGATCATCGACGACGACATCTCCAAAATCCAGTACAAGCTCGCTCGCTGCTGCAACCCCATCAAGGGCGACGACGTCTTCGGGTTCGTCACCATCAATTCCGGCATCACCATCCATCGCACCGATTGTCCCAACGCCCGGCGCATGCGCGAGAACTATCCCTACCGCATCATCGAGGCCCGGTGGCGGCAGTCGGCCGCCGGGGCATTCCGCGTCACCATCCGCATCGTCGCCGCCGACACTACCGGCATGGCCAACCATATCACCGAGACCATCAGCCGCGAGTTGAAACTCAATATTCGGTCCATCAATTTCGACACCGCTGCGGGCGGGTGCGTCTCCGGCACCGTCTCCGTCGAGGTGCCCGGAACCGGGGTCGTCGACACGCTCATCCATTCCATCATGCGGATCAAGGGCGTTCAGCGAGCCTATCGGATTAATTAAGTGAAAAGCAGAAAGTGAAAGGTGAAAAGGGGGCATCGATGAAACTTTGTTCTTGCCTCTCACTTTTCACCTTTCACCTTTCACTTTTCACCTTATCTTAAAGCAGCGGCGAGAAGATCCGCATGAACGATTCGGCCCAGCGGCGGGTGCGCGGGCGGTGGAACCACTCGCCGGGCGTCGATGGCCGGCAGCGGCGCAGATCTTCTTCGTAGAGGGCTGCCATGCGGGCATTGAAAGCAGGGTCGTAGACGAATGCGTTCACCTCGAAATTGTGTTCGAAACTGCGGAAATCCATGTTGGCCGAGCCGACTACGGTCAGGTCGTCGTCGATAAGCAGCAGTTTGGAGTGCAGGAATCCGGGGGTGTAGAACGCGATCTGCACCCCGGCCTGCATCATGTCGTCCAGATAGGAGTGGCTCGCCAGATCGACCACCCGCGAATCGGAGCGCTCGGGCAGCATCAGCCGCACGTCGATGCCTGCCAAGGCCGCTTCCTGCAAGGCCGCATTCAGCGTCTCCGAAGGCAGATAGTAGGGCGTTTCGATCCACACGCGCCGCGCCGCCCGCGAAACGGCGTATTCGACGGCTTGCAGCAGGGTGCGCCATTTGCCCAGCGGCCCGCTGGGGAGTATCTGCAAGGCGTTGCCGGCCAGCCGTTCGTGGACCGGGAAATAGGTCTCGCCCCCGACGATCCGCTTGGTCGTGGCCGACCAGTCGCTCAGAAACGAGGCTTGCAATCCTGCGACGCCGCTTCCTTCGATCCGTACATGGGTGTCGCGCCACACGCCGCGCGCGGCGCGGCCGCGGTCGATGCCCAGCACATAGCGGTCGGCCACGTTCATCCCGCCGACGAATCCCACCCGGCCGTCGATGACCGCTATTTTGCGGTGGTTGCGGTAGTTGACCTTGCTCGTGAAACGCGGGAACTTCACATGCAGGAACGAATAGACTTCGATTCCCTCGGCCCGCATCCCCTCGAAGAAGGCTTTTTTCACCCGGGCGCAACCCACGTCGTCGTAGAGAATCCGCACTTCGACCCCTTCGCGTGCCTTGGCCGCGAGGGCGTCGCGCAGCCTGCGGCCCGTTGCGTCGTCGCTGAAAATATAGTATTGGATGTGGATGTGGCGGCGGGCTCCGGCGATGGCTTCGAGCAGCGCTTCCATCTTCGATTTCCCGTCGGCATAGGGGGTCAGCCGGCTGCCGTAGAGGGGTGCGGCGAGCGCCGTGCGGCCGAGCAGCCGCGCCAGCGGGTGCCATTGCGCCGGGATGCCCGGAGCGCCTGCCGTGTCGCTGGCTTCCAAACGGGTGGTGATCCGTTTGCGGGTGCGGTGCGAGATGATCCGGCGCTTGGAGAGATTCTGCCCGAAGAAGAAATAGGCCGCCAGCCCGGCGCCCGGTGCCAGCACCAGCACCAGAATCCACGGCAGGGTCTTCAGCGGGTTGCGGTTGTCGGTGATGATGACCAGCACCACGCCGACGATCGTCAGCGAATAGACGACCAGAAAAATCGTGCTCAGAATCTGCAACATGTCGGTTTCTTCAGGGTCGGGGCCGCCCCGTGCCTGCCGGTCGGCGGATCGGCAGGGCTGGCCGGGGAGCAGGGCGTTATTGTCGGTCCGGGAACTTCACTCCGTAGAGCAGGTGTTCCACGCCGCGCACGAAGTTGCGTTTGTGCAGCTTGGGCGAGTAGACGTAGCCGTCGAGCGTGAAGACCCGGTTGGTCCGGGTGTCGATGGTCGTGTAGCTCACGAACGGACCGCCCATGTAGTCGCCGTGCACGTCCCAGAATCCGCGCAGTTCGCACCACAGGCGTCCTTCGAGGTAGAACATGCGGTAGTCGGGCGGGAAGACCTCGGATGTGGTCATGTAGGAGCCGTCCGACGGTCCGGGGATGCGTGCCGCGAAACGGTTGCGGGCCTCGATGAGCGCTTCGGCCGACATGGCGGCAGGGCCCTCGTAGGGGTAGGAGTAGAGGAAAAATCCTTGGCTGGCCGTGGGGTATTCGTAGCGGGCCCAGATGAAATCGGGCTGCTCGGCCGCCAGTATGTAGCCTTTGGGAACGTGCATCTTCACGCCGAAGGTGCGTTCGACGGCCTTTTCGACGTTGGGGGCTCCGAACTTTTCGGCAAAGGCCAGCGCCCGGTTGCGTTCGGCCGCTTCGAGCACGGCCACGATTTCGTTGCGGTAGGTCGAGACGTATTCCACGACCGATTTTTCATCGGGACCTTGCAGCGTCAGCACGATCTGCGGCGAGGCGGTGACGTCGTACTCCACTCCTGTGGCGGCCTTGTCGAGCGTGGGGTCGATCTTGACCTTGAGGATGTTGCGGTGGTTGGCCAGCATGCCGGTGAAGTCCTGCGCGCGGATGCGCAGCACGTCGAACTTCGGCTCGGTCTGGTTCAGATAGGGCACCGGGGCCGTCAGCACGGCCCGCAGGGTGTCGCCCGCCTCGCCGTTCCATTCCTTTTGCTCGCAGACGACCAGCAGTTCGTAGGGTGCGCCCTGAGCCGTCTTGCGCGACGGGCCGCCGAGCGTATGGAATGCGTCGCAGGCCGTGGCCGCGGCAGCGATGGCGAGCATGAGCAGCAGATTCCGGATTCGGTTCATAAGTACCATGGATTCGAGGTTTTTGCGAAGATACGAATTTATTTTTGTTGCACGGCGGATTTTCACTACTTTTGTCTCAGCCATGCGCCTGAAACCTCCGAAAATAATCCGTCGGCTGCTGCCCGATCTGATCTGGGAGATCGACGATCCCCAAGGGGTGTTCCTCACCTTCGACGACGGGCCCACGCCCGGCGTCACGGAGTGGATTCTGGCCACGCTGGACAAGTACGATGCCAAAGCCACCTTTTTCGTGCTGGGCAAGAACGTGGAGATGTATCCCGACCTTTTCCAGCGCATCCTCGACGCCGGGCATCGGGTGGGCAACCACACCTATTCTCACCAGAAGGGGTGGGGCATGAGTCTCGAACGCTATACCGAGGATGTCGATTTCGCCAACGACTTGATCCGCAGCGACCTCTTCCGCCCGCCCTACGCGCGCATCACTCCGGCGCAGGCCCGGCTGCTGGGGCAGCGCTACAAACTGGTCATGTGGGACATCATCTCGCGCGACTACAACCGCCGGCTTTCGCCCCGGGCATGTCTGAAGAACGTCGCCAAGCATCTGGCGCCGGGGGCCATCGTCGTGTTCCACGACAGCGAAAAGGCTTTCCGCAACATGCGCTACGCCCTGCCCCGCACGCTCGAGAAGATCCGGCAGGCCGGGCTCCGCTGCAAGGCCATCGAACTGTGACGGGCGATTGTTCCCGGCTTCGATGCGCGGGCGCCGAGGCTTTTTTGCAGCTTTGCGGAATTTTTCCTATTTTTGCGGTCAGATAAAAATTTCAAAACGATACCGTTATGACTATTACAGCCGCCGACATCAAGATCGGCATGTGCATCGAGATGGACGGCAAGACTTTCCTTGTGGTCGATTTCCAGCACTGCAAGCCGGGCAAGGGCCCCGCTTTCGTCCGCTCCAAGCTCAAGAACCTCGAAAACGGCCGCGTGCTCGAGAATACGTTCTCGTCCGTGAGCCAGAAGATCGAGCAGGTGCGCGTCGAGCGCCGTCCCTACCAGTTCACCTACGAGGACGATCTGGGCGCCCACTTCATGCACACCGAGACTTTCGAGGAGATCAACATCGACAAGAGCCTGATCAACAACTACGACCTGATGGCCGACGGCCAGATCGTCGAGGTGATGTTCCACACCGAGAAGGAGACCGTCCTTTCGGCCGAGCTTCCGCCCATCGTCGACATGGAGGTGACCTACACCGAGCCCGGTATCAAGGGCGATACGGCTTCGACCAACTCGCTCAAGCCCGCTACGGTCAACACCGGGGCTACGGTCCGCGTGCCGCTGTTCATCAACACCGGCGACAAGATCCGCGTCGATACCCGCACCCGCGAATATTACGAGCGTATCAAGTAGCCGCTGCTCGGCTTATTGAAAAAACGGGAAGAACTCCACTGAGTTCTTCCCGTTTTTGTTGTTGCATAGGCTGAATGAGCCGGTTCGCTGCGTAATAGTGAATGATCGGGATTTGCGGCCTGTCGCTTTCGCCTTTCACCTTTCACCTCGGCTACACTTCCACCATGCCGTGGCGGATGGCGAAGACGACCAAGGATGCGGTGTTCTTGCACCCGGTTTTTTCCAGAATATTGGCGCGATGCTTGTCGACCGTGCGTTTGGAGATGAACAATTCGTCGGCGATCTCCAGATTGGACAGCCCGCGGCATATCAGCACCAGAATCTCGCGCTCGCGGGCCGAGAGCTGCTCGTCTTCGGCATCCTCGCGCGAGTGCATGCGGCTGGCCAGCGACGCGAGCAGCCGGGGGCTGAAATAGCTGCCGCCCGTCATGACGGCGTCGACCGCTTCCAGCACGTCGCCGATCTGCGAATCCTTGAGCAGGAACCCGCGGGCGCCCGCTTCGACCATGCGCGAATAGTAGCTCTCCTCGCCGAACATCGACAGCGTGATGATCCGCAGGTCGGGCCGCAGGGCCAGCGCCCGCTCGGTGGTTTGGGCGCCGTCGATGCCGGGCATCGAGAAATCCATGAACACCACGTCGGCTTCGCAGCCGGGCAGCATCGACAGGAACTCCTCGCCGCTGCCCGCTTCGCCCGTCACGCGGCAGCCGCTGTGTTCGAGCAGTCCGCGCAGCCCGTTGCGGAAAAGCGAATGGTCGTCGACCAGTATGATGCGGGGCCGGTTCATCGTCGGTTGTTTTTGTGGGGCTGCGGCGACGGCTCCGGCCGGCCGGTCTCGATGCGCACCGAAGCCCGCATCCCCTTGCCTTTGGCCGAGACGATGTCGAAGGTGCCGCCCAGCGAATTGACGCGCGACGAGATGTTGGAAAGCCCCATGCCGCAATCCATCATGGCCTGCGGGCTGAAGCCCCGGCCGTTGTCGCTGTAGTCGAGCGCCAAGCGGGTGCCGGTCTGCGAGAGCGACAGGCTGACGGCGGTGCAGGCGGCGTGTTTGAGCGAATTGTTGATCAGCTCGCAGATGACCCGGTAGAGGATCACTTCGATGTCGGTGTCGTAGCGCTCGGTCCGCAGGTTGGTCGTGAAGCGGATCTTGACGTTGTGCATGGCAACGCTGCGGTCGATGAAGTGCTGCACGCCCCGCGCCAGCCCGAAGTCGTTGAGCACGTGGGGCGAAAGGTTGTTCGATATTTCGCGCAGCGAGCGGATCGCCTCTTCGATGACGTAGGTCGTGTTGTCGATGATTTCGCGCTGCTCGGGCGTGCGCTCTTCGCGTGCGAGGGCCGACAGCGACATTTTGGCCGACGAAAGCAGCGGCCCCAGTCCGTCGTGCAGCTCCTTGGAGAACCGCGACCGGGCTTTCTCCTCGGTGCGCAGCACGGCGGTCAGGATGCGCCGGTTGAGCGTCTGCCGCTGGCGGTTGAGCCGCGCGATGTACTTGAACAGCTTGTGGGCGTACATCACTCCGATCGACAGACACACCGAAACTACGATGCCCAGATACCCGAACCACCAGCGGGGGATGATCTCGACCTCGCAGGCCATCAACAGCTGCACGAGCCGCTCGACCGAGAGCAGCGAGAACCCCACGATGAAAAGAATCCACACCGAATTGTATTTGGTGGCGCGCACCAGCCGCAGGGCGTAGACCGTGGCCACCGACTGGATGAGGATCGAGAGGACGAGAAGGATTTTTATCAGCATGGCATTCGCAAAATTAGCGATTATTCCGGGTCGTTGCGTACGCTTTTATACTGTTTTTTCGCCGGTTTCTCCGCCGCACGTCCGGCTTTGGCTCGGGTCCGGCGTCTCCGCAGCCGGGCCGAACACCCCTTGCAGTTGCCGCAGCCGGGCGTAGTCGGTCATGTCGGTCTGCACCGGCACCACCGAAACATAGCCGTGCGCAAGGGCCCATTCGTCGGTGTCGGCGGCTTCGGGTTCCATGTTGACGAATTCGCCCGTCAGCCAGAAGTATTCGCGGCCGCGGGGGTCTTCGTGGCGGTAGAATTCCTCGCGCCAGAATCCGCGGTTCTGGCGGCAGAGCCGGATGCCGTGCAGCTCGTCGGGCTTTCCGGCCGGAATGTTGACGTTCAGGCACAGCGGCGTGTCGACCGCCCGGGCCAGTATGTCGCCCACGATCCGCTGGCCGTAGAGGACCGCAGCCTCGAAATCGGCGTCGGCCGAATGGTCGTCGAGCGAGAGCCCCACCGCCGGGCACCCGTAGAAGCTGCCCTCGATGGCTGCGCCCATCGTTCCGGAGTAGAGGATGTTGACCGCCGAATTCGACCCGTGGTTGATGCCCGAGATGACCAGCCCGACCTGCTCCTCGCGCAGCAGGTAGTCGAAAGCCATCTTCACGCAGTCGACCGGAGTGCCCGAAAAGGCATAGACCTCGACGCCCTCTTCCTTGCGCACGCGGCGCAGGTAGAGCGGGTTGTACATCGTGATGGCTTGGCTCATGCCGCTTTGCGTCGTCTCCGGCGCTACGGCCACCACCCGGCCGAAGCCGCGGGCTACTTCGATCGCCGCCGCCAGACCCTTTGAGGCATAGCCGTCGTCGTTGGTCACCAATATCAATCGTTCGTTCATGCTTACAAAGATAGCGCAAGTCGAATGCAATGCCAAATTTATTTGAGCATTGCCCGGACTTCTGCGAAAGTGTGAATTTTTGTGCCGTATTTGCGCGGAACGAAAAAACTTGTTATCTTTGCCATCCCTTCGGGGACGCAGATCAACCTCTTTCAATGGGTGTTGCGGCAGGGCGGGTTTTCCGCAGGATTAGGGAGCAGGGTCTCCGTATGGTAGCCGCGGCGCAGCGGGAATGTTGGATGCGAAACTTCAAATTTTGTTGCAGCAATGAACAAAGACGCAATCATCCGGCTCGTCAACGAGCAGATGTGGCCCAAGACGGACGCCGACGTACCGTCGTTCAAGGCCGGTGACACGATCACCGTCACCTACAAAATCGTCGAGGGCAGCAAGGAGCGCTTGCAGAGCTTCCGCGGCGTGGTCATCCAGATCAAGGGTCAGGGCAAGACCCGGATGTTCACCATCCGCAAGATCTCCAACGGCGTGGGTGTCGAGCGTATCTTCCCGCTCTACTCGCCCCATATCGAGAAGATCGAGGTCAACAAGATCGGTGTCGTTCGCCGCGCCCGCATCTACTACCTCCGCAATCTGACCGGTAAGAAGGCCCGCATCAAGGAGAAGCGCATGACTTCGTCGACGGAGAAATAGTCTCCGCTCGCAAGTCGCAGAAAAAGGATGTCGCAGAAAGTGGCATCCTTTTTTCGTTACTTCTTGCGAACCACGTAGATATGGTCTTCGGGCAGGGCGTAGCGGCGGCGTTCGGCATCGGTAAGGGCCGCCGCATAGTCGATGTCGTCCACGTCGAACCCTGCTTCGCGCAGCCGCTCGGCGTAGTCCCGGCCGTAGATGCGCCGGTGGTCGTATTGGCCGAAGATGCGCGTGCGTTCGGCAGGGTCGGTGACGGTGTCGTCTTCGTAGGTGCTTTCGCGGCCGAGGTCGACGGGCGACAGCAGGATGCCCCAGCCCCCCGGGCGCAGGATGCGGTGGAGTTCGCGCAGAGCCCGGCGGTCGTCGGCCACATGTTCGAGCAGGTGGTTGCAGATCACAGCCCCGACGGACGCGTCGGCCAGCGGAATCTGCTGCACGTCGAAATGCAGGTCGGCCAGCGGGCTCTCCAAGTCGGCCGTCAGATAGCGGTCCGGATGCGCCGCGAAACAGGGTTTCAGGTGGCGCAGGATGCAGACCTCGGGGGCTATGTGGAGCGTGCGGGGCAGCGTGCGCAGCAGGTCGGTTTCGCGCGAGAGGTAGAGCCACAGCAGGCGGTGGCGTTCGAGCGACAGGCAGCGGGGGCACAGCGCGTTGGCGCGCGGGCGGACATAGCCGTAGGGCATGAATTTCCGGTAGCGGGCGCCGCACACCGGGCATTCGACGCCGCGGCCCTTGTAGAGCACTCCGGCCAGCGGCACCGCCCATCCGGCCAAGCGTTGCAGGACAGGGCGGGGGATGCGGTTCAGCGCCCAGCGGATCAGCCGTTCCATCATTCTCCTATCAGTTTGTTGACTTCTTCTTCGGCCTTCAGCAGCCGTGCCTTGCAGGCGGCTATGAGTTCGGTGGCGCGGCCGACTTCGGCGGCCAGTTCGTCGACCGTCACTTCTTCGCGCTGGATGCGGCCCAGAATCTCTTCGACCCGGGTCATCGCTTCTTCGTAGGCGATTTCTTTTTTTGCCATATCGTCGTGGTGTTGATCGTTGCGGTGAGGGTGCCGTCGGCAAGGCGGATTTCCACTTCGTCGCCCGCCTTGGCTTGCGCGGCCGAGGTGATGGCCTGCCCGCCGCCGTGGAGCAGGGCGAACCCCAGTTTCAGCAGGCGTTCCGGAGCGTGGGCGGCTGCGATTTCCGCCGCATTGCGCAGCCGGAGCCGTTGCCGGGCCAGCAGTTCGAGGGCCGTTTCGGCCGGGCGTCCGGCCAGCCGTTCCAGCCGCATCCGTTCGAGGGTCAGGCGTTCGCCGCTTAAGCGCCGGAGTTCGCCCGCCGTGCGTTCCAGCCGCAGGGCTGCGCCGCGGGTCCGCTCGCAGGTCGCGTCGTGCAGCCGCAGAGCCATGGCGTCGAATCCGCCCTCGACGCTTGCAAGCCGCTCGGTCAGCCATCCGGCCACGGCTGTGGGGGTCTTCAGAGCGGCGAAGGCTACCATGTCGGCGACGCTCGTGTCTTTGTCGTGGCCGATTCCCGTCACCACGGGCAGCGGGAACTGCGCCAGATGGGCGCACAGCCGGTAGGCGTTGAAGCAGTTGAGGTCGCTGGCCGAGCCGCCGCCGCGGATGAGCGCCACCGCGTCGAATTCGTCGGCCCGTGCGGCTATCCGGCCCAGCGCGTCGACGATCGAGTTTTCCGCTTCGGCGCCTTGTACGAACGCATCGAACAGCGTCAGCCGGAAGCGGTAGGGGCTCTTTTCCAGTTCCTTGCAGAAGTCGCGGCAGCCCGCCGCGTGGGCGCTTGACACCACCGCTATGCGCTGCATGCCCAAGGGGGCCGTCAGCTGGCGGTTCATCTCCCACACTCCCTCTTGTTGCAGTTGCAGGATGGTCTGCTGCCGCTGCTGCTCCATGTCGCCCAGCGTGTAGGTGGGGTCGATGTCGCTGATCTGGAGCGAGAAGCCGTAGAGTTCGTGGTAGCTCACCAGCGCCTTGGCCAGAATCCGGAGCCCGGCCGCCAGCCTTTGCCCGGTCTCCTGCTCGAAGCGGGCGGCGAGGCGGGGGTAGTTGCTGCTCCAGATCATCGCCCGGGCCTGCGCTGTGGGCACTCCGTTGGCGCCCCCTTTCTCCACCAGTTCGAGGTAGCAGTGGCCCGAGTAGTTGACCTTGATTTCGGCGATTTCGGCACTCACCCACACGGGTAGCTCGAACCCCTCTTCGAGGGTCCGTTTGACTGCGCGTTGCAGTTCGCGCAGGGTGATATGCCGGGGTTCGGCCATGCGTCAGCCCAACAGGATGCCTATGGTGAGCAGGATTCCGAACAGCTGCATGTTGCGTGCCGTCTCGCCCAGACAGACGTTGAGTTCGTCGCCGCGGTCGATGCGGACGATCTTGCGCCACGTTGCCAGCAGCAGCGGCAGATAGAGCAGCGGCAGCACGCCTGCCCACAGCCGTCCGCCGACCAGCCAAAGGCTCAGGCACAGGGCGAGCGCGCCGATGCCCAGCACCAGATAGCCCCAGCGGCCGACCCGCTCGCCCAAATAGACGACGATCGTGTTCTTGCCGCAGCGGGCGTCTTCTTCGCGGTCGCGGAAATTGTTGATCCACAACATGGTGTCGATGATAAGCCCGCAGGCCAGCGCCGCCGCGGCCACCTGCCAGTTCCAGCCGCCCGTCTGTATATAATAGGTGAAGCAGGTCGGGACCAGCCCGAAAAAGGCGATGACCGCCACATCGCCCAGCCCATGATAGGCCAGCGGCCACGGTCCGGCCGTGTAGATGTAGGCGAACAGCAGGCAGGCCGCACCGACCGGAATCAGCTGCCAGCCGCCGTAGAACAACAGCCCGCACCCTGCCGCTGCGGTGGCGAGGGTGAAGAGGACGATGCCTGTTTTCATGGCTGGGAGCGTGATGTAGCCCTTGGCGAATGCACGGTCGGGTCCCAGCCGGTCGGGTTGGTCGGCTCCGCGCAGGAAATCCCAAAGGTCGTTGACCAGATTGGCCGTACACTGGGCCAGTATGGCGAAGCAGGCGCACAACAGCGTGACGACGGGGTGGAACCCGCCGTCGCTCCACGCCAGCGCCGCGCCGACGGCCACCGGTATGAGCGAAGCGCCGAGACTATAGGGCCGGACGGCCAACAGCCAAGCGGCAAAGGAATTCGTTTTCATCATGTTTTCTTTATTCGGTGGGTGCACCCCGGGGATTCGGCCGGGGTCACAGCATTCTCAGATAGGGTTCTCCCGGCAGGGGCTTGCCTTCGGGCAGCTGGATGCGCAGAACGCCTTCGCTTTCGACCGGGCGGCCGTTCTTCATCGCGGGCGTCCAGCGCGGGGCTTCGGCCACGGCTTTCAGCACACGCCGTTTCAGCCGGCTGTCGGTCGATTCGAGGATTTCGCCGACGCTCGTTTCGCCCTCGGGGCCGATTCGATAGCGCAGAACGACCCGCGCGGCCGGTTCGTTCCGGCCCCAGTCGACCTGCCGGGCAATGTAGTCGGCGAACGATCCGCCGCCCTCGAAAACCGCGGGCGAATCGTATTTCAGCGTGATGACGATCACTCCGTTCGAAGCCTGCACGCCGTAGCGGGCTATGCTCTCTTCGTCGGCCGGGAGTTCTTCGATGGTTTCGATTTCGTCCGGGTCTATCTCCGCGATCTCTTCCCGCGGTGTGCCGTTGACTATGTAGAGCGGGTGCTGCGCACGCAGCGACGGCCCTCCGAGAAGGGCGGCAAGGAGCAGTAGACGGCGGATCATGACAAGCGTTTTTCTTCTCCGAACGTTCCGGGCCCGAAAAAATTGTCTTACAATTCGCTCTCCTTGAGCCGTTCGGCGTTTTCGGCCACGATCAGGTGGTCGATGCAGTCTTGGATGTCGCCGTCCATGAAGGCCGCCAGATTGTAGATCGTGTAGTTGATGCGGTGGTCGGTGATGCGCCCCTGCGGGTAGTTGTAGGTGCGGATCTTGGCCGAGCGGTCGCCCGTCGAGACCATCGTCTTGCGCTTCGAGGCGATTTCGTCCAGATATTTGGAGTATTCGAGGTTGAAGACGCGCGTACGCAGCTCCTCGAACGCCTTGTCGAAGTTCTTGAGCTGCGACTTCTGGTCCTGACACTGCACCACGATTCCGGTGGGGATGTGGGTCAGGCGGATGGCCGAATAGGTGGTGTTGACCGACTGCCCGCCCGGACCCGAAGCGCAGAAGATGTCCTTGCGGATGTCGTTCATCGAAATCTCGATGTCGAATTCCTCGGCTTCGGGCAGCACGGCCACCGAAGCCGCCGAGGTGTGGACGCGCCCTTGGGTCTCGGTCTGGGGCACGCGCTGCACGCGGTGGACGCCCGATTCGTATTTGAGCGTGCCGTAGACGTTTTGTCCGCTCACCTTCATCACCACTTCCTTGTAGCCGCCCGCGGCGCCGTCGGAGAACGAGGTGATTTCGTAGCGCCAGCCTTTCGATTCGACGTATTTGGTGTACATGCGCAACAGGTCGCCGGCGAAGATGGCCGCTTCGTCGCCGCCCGTGCCGCCGCGGATCTCGACGATGGCGTTCTTCGAGTCCTGCGGGTCTTTCGGGATAAGCAGCAGCTTGATCTCCTCCTCCATGCGTTCGATGGCCGGTTCGAGTTCGGCGATCTCCTCGCGGGCCATTTCGCGCATCTCCTCGTCCTTGTCGTTGGCCATGACGTCCTTGGCTTCCGACAGGTTGGCGATGGCCGTGCGGAACCGGTCCGAAGTCTCGATGATGGGTTCGAGCTCCTTGTACTCCTTGTTGAGCTGCACGAACTGCTTGACGTCGGCGATCACTTCGGGGTCGGTCAGCTTCTGGCCGATCTCCTCGTATTTGAGTTTCAACCCGTCGAGCCGGGTCAGAATGGTGGTGTCTGCCATAGATGGTGTTTGCTTGGAGTGCGAAGATACGAAAAAAAATTCTTACTTTCGCATCATGATTCGTCTCTCGCTCATCATCCCTACGCACAACCGCGCCCGGCAGCTGCTGGAGGCTCTGCGCTCGGTCGTGGGGCAGACGGCCGACCCGGCGCTGTGGGAGTGTCTGGTGGTGAACAACGCTTCGACCGACGACACCGAAGAACGGTTCGCCGCCTTTGCGGCAGAGCATCCGGAGTTCGACTTGCGGATGGTTTCCGAGCCTTGCCCCGGTGTCTCGCATGCCCGCAACCGGGGCGTGCGGGAAGCCCGGGCCGATCTGCTGGTTTGGATCGACGACGACGAACGTATCGACGAAGGTTTTCTGTCGGCTTATCTCGATTTCTTCGATGCGAATCCCGAAGCGTCGGCAGCCGGGGGGCGGATCATTGCCGAGTATCCCGAGGGGCGTCCGCGCTGGATGTCGAAATATGCCGAGATGCCCGTGGCCAACCCGATGGATTTCGGGCCTGCGGTGCGGCCGTTCCCGCGCGGCCGGGTGCCGGGGGGCGGCAACATGGCTTTCCGGCGCGAGGCGGCGGTGCGGTACGGGGGGTTCGATGCGTCGCTGGGGCGCGTGGGCCGCGAACTTACCGGCGGCGAGGAGAACGATTTCTTCGAGCGGATGCTGCGCGGCGGCGAGACGATCTGGTACGTGCCCGGCGCTGTGATGCACCACATCATTCCGCCCGAGAAGCTGACCGAAGATTATTTCCGGCGCCTGTGCTTCAACGTTGGCTGGAGCCAGCGCCTGCGAGCCGCAGGGCATCGCCGCCTTGGCCGGGCCCGTGCGCTCGAAATCCTGAAATGGGGCGCTGCGCTGCTGCTCTGCCTTTCGCTGCGTCCCGCGCAAGCGCTGTGGCTGTTAAAAATGCGGTGGCATATCTCCCGGGGGTTGTTTTGCAAATAAGAATCGGGAGGATCCGCATGAATCCTCCCGTCCGTTTTCGCTCAGCCTGCCTTCTCAGAACAGATATTTTTCCGTCTTGACCTTGTTGACCAACCGGTAGATGTCTTTCCAAGCCTCGTCGCCGAAAGTCGTGCCGACGACTTCGATCACCTTGCCTGCCGTGATGGCGCCGATCGTGCCGCATTGGCGCAACGACAATCCGTCGCACAACCCCGCGAGGAATCCGGCAGCATAGAAATCGCCCGCGCCCGTGGTGTCGACGCGTTTGGCCGCGGCCATGATGCCCACGTGCACCACTTCGTCGCCCTGCTTGATGAGGGCGCCGCGCATCCCGATCTTCACGACGGCCAACTCGCACATGCCCGAGATCATCTGCAACGCGTTGAGCGGTTCGGCCTCGCAAGTGAAAGCCTTGGCTTCGTCTTCGTTGGCGAAGACGATGTCGACGCAGTCGGTCACCAGCTTGCGCAGGAATTCCAGATTCTCGGCCACGATGTTGAAGCTCGCCAGATCGATGGCCACCTTCAGTCCGCAGGCCTTGGCTGTTTCGGCTGCCTTGCGGATCAGGTCGTGGTTCTGCACCAGATAGCCTTCGACATAGAGACAGTCGTAGCCCTCGAACACGGCCGGTTCGATCTCTTGGGCGCTCAGCTCCAGCGCTGCACCCAAGTGGGTCACCATCGTGCGTTCGCCGTCGGGCGAGATGAGCGACACGCATTTGCCCGAACGCTCCTTGCCGCGGAAGACCGTAGGGGCGACTTTGAGGTTTTCGAGCGCCTGCACGAAGAAGTCGCCCGTGGTGTCGGGCCCCACCTTGCCGATGAAGCCCACCTTGCAGCCCAGCTGCGCCATGGCCCGGATGGTGTTGCCCGCCGAGCCGCCCAGCGAAAGCGAATAGGGAAGCCCCGCCACCGATTTCGAGATCTCGGTTTGCAGGCGGCTGTCCACCAGATTCATCGAGCCCTTGGGCAGGTCGAACCGTTCCAGCACGGAATCGGTCTTCAGGTTCACCAGCATGTCGGTCAGGGCATTGCCGATGCCGGTTACGCGTTTGATTGTCAGCATGGAGTTCGGGTTTGGGTCGGGCGGGTTCATATCGACAGGACCTTCACCAGATCGATCCGGCTGCGGTCGATGCCTTTGTTGTGTTTCACGGCTTTGGAGAAGGGCACGTAGACGATCTTGCCGTTTTCGGTGCCGATCATCACGTTGCGCTGGCCCTCCTGTATGGCTTCGATGGCCGCTTCGCCCATGCGCGATGCCAGAATGCGGTCGAAGGCCGTCGGCGAGCCGCCGCGCTGGATGTGGCCCAGTATGGTCACCCGCGCGTCGTATTGCGGGAATTCCTTTTTCACACGCTCGGCCAGCGCCGTGGCGCCGCCCGTCTGCGGGTTTTCGGCCACGATGACGATCGCCGAGTTCTTGCTCTTGCGGAATCCGTGGTTGATGAGTTCGGCCAGCTGGTCGACCTCGGTCTCCATTTCGGGGATGATGGCCGCTTCGGAGCCCGTGGCCAGCGCGCTGTTGAGGGCCAGATAGCCCGCCGTGTGGCCCATCACCTCGACGAAGAAGAGCCGTTCGTGGCTCGACGCCGTGTCGCGCAGTTTGTCCACCGCTTCCATGATGGTGTTGAGCGCCGTGTCGTAGCCGATGGTCGAATCGGTGCCGCCCAGATCGTTGTCGATCGTGCCCGGAAGTCCCACGATGGGCACGTTGTATTCCTGCGCGAAGATGCCTGCGCCCGTCAGCGAGCCGTCGCCGCCGATGACCACCAGCGCGTCGATGCCTGCCGCCGTCATGTTGTCATAGGCCTGTTTGCGCCCTTCGGGCGTGGCGAATTCCTTGCAGCGGGCGGTCTTCAGGATCGTGCCGCCGAGCTGGATGATGTTGCTTACGCTCTGCGAGCGGAACTCCACGATTTCGTTGTACACCAGTCCCTTGTAGCCGCGCATGATGCCTTTCACGGCGAATCCGTTGTAGATGGCGCTGCGGGTCACGGCCCGGATGGCCGCGTTCATGCCGGGGGCGTCGCCTCCCGAGGTCAGCACGCCGATACATTTGATTTCTGCCATAATTTTCCGTTAACTAACAAAACCGGTCCAAGGTACGAATTATTTCAGTTTTTTCAAAAAAACACGGGACGGACTTGCGGTCCGCCCCATGTCTTGAAAAAGACTTTTTATTTTGAAAACCAGTTGCTTGCTACAGTTCGCCGTCGCTCTCCTCCTCGTCGATGCGGATATAGGCTCCGCTCCGCTCGTCGGCCTGCATCCTGATGCGTTTGCCGTCGGCCTTGATATCCAGCTGCGACGTTTGCTTGTCGTAGACGATTTCGATCTCTTGCGACGGCACGCTGATGTGCACCGAGCGCAGGTCGTCCTCGACGATCTTTTCGTCGTCGAATTTGCGGAGCATCTCTCCCAGCGTGGTCGTGTCGCTGTCGATGATCAGCTCCTTGTTCATCACGCGCCCCAGCGGCTTGTACTCGCGCCGCACCCGGTCGACCGCATTCTCCTTGTAGGCTATGCCCAGCAGCATCGCAAGGCCGGCCATCCATGTCAGGAATATCGTCAGCAGGGTCTTGCTGCCGGGTTTGCGCGAGGCGATCAGGCACATCAGCACATAGATCAGCAAGATGACGGGGATCAATACAAGAAGTATGCCGAGGATGGGGATGCCCAGATTCATCTCTTCCAGAAAATGGGGCGACAGCGGCATGTCGTGTCCGCCCACGATGATGGCGAACAGGGCGACGATCAGGATGCAGGCACCCAGAATCAGCCCGAAGACCAGCACGCCGGTGAATAGTTTGCAGAGTATCAGCACGATTTTCCCGATCGCCGACACCGCTTCCGCCACCACCGGTTTGGTCCGGCTGTCGGGGTCGAGCGCCGCGCTCTGTTCCGTCGTGCGGCGGATGGTCTGTTCGGTGATGCGTTCGCCGTTCATCTCCAGCTTCTGTCGTGCCGTGCGAGCGGTCGGTACGGCGAACCACATGATCAGGTAGCAGATGATGAAGATGCCGAACAGATTGCCCATCATCGGACCTATCCAACGGAAGACCGGAATCCATTGCAGACAGAGCACCAGCAGCGGCAGGAAGATCGCCAGCCGCACCCATACGGGGTCGACGTCGAAATATTTGCCGATGCCCGAGCACACGCCGCCCAGCTTGGCGTTCTCCGGGTCGCGGTAGAGCCGCCGCGGGATGCGCGGACCGCCGCGGCGCCCGGCCGCAGGGTCGGTGTCCGAAATGTCCTCGGCCGAACCCATCTGCCGGATGATGTTTTCCACCAGCGGGCGCTCCACCACCCGGGTGTTGTCCTGCGCCGAGAGGATCAGTTCGGCGATGCGGGCTTCGATGTCGGCCACGATTTCGTCGCCGTCGGCCGAATCCTCATAGCTCTTTTTCAGGGTCTCGATATACTCCGCCAGCAGGGCGAAGGCGTCGGCGTCCATGGTGAAGGCCACGCCCGAAAGACTGCATTTTCTTACCTCGTTCATCGTAGTCTGCGTGTCGGGGGTTATTTATGCCGGACGCTGCCGCCGCTCGAAGTTCTGATTTGCGACCGGCAGTCGCCCTTGTAGCGGATCGAGGAGCCGCTCGATGCCTTGGCGCGCAGCTCCTGCGTGCAGCGGATGCGGGCCGAGGAGCCGCTCGACGTCGAGATGCTGTAGTTTTCCACCGTCAGGTCGTAGGCATCCAGCTGGGCCGCCGAATTCGTTTCGGTCTTGCACTCTGCGGCGCTGCCTGCCAGCGTCAGCGACGAGGCGCTCGACATGCCGATTTCGCAGCGCCGGACCGTGGCATGGGCCGAGATGTCTGCGGCGCTCGACAGTTCGAACGAACACTCCGCTGCTTGGATCGTGGCGTCGATTTCTGCGGCGCTCGATGCGTCCGCCTTGCATTTTTCTGCGCCCTCTATCGTTGCTTCGATCTTTGCGGCGCTCGAAGCCTTCAACGCTGCGTTCTTGGCCGTGAGGGGCGCTTCGCATACTACGCGGGCAGCGCTCGAAGCCTCGATCTTGCCGAGACGCGCGTTGTGGGGCACCGTCACCGAAATGCGGCAGTCGGAAAGCTCCTTGACCGATTGGTCGACGCTGATTTTCAACGTGCGGTCCTCGACCTTGACCGTCACCTTGTTCAACAGGTTGTCGTCGGCTTCGATTGTCACCTCGTTGTTCTTCAGGGGTTTGACGGTAGCCTGAATGCCCCGCGACACGCGTAGGGCGTCGAATGCGGGCACCGTGAGCGTGCGGGTAGCCAGCTTGCCGCTGCCCTTGATCTTTTCCGATGCGAAAACCGTCTTGGCGGTCAGGCCCAGAATGCAGCCTGCGAGGGCGGCGAGCAAGCCGAGCCCGGCGATAAGCAGAAAGAGTTTTTTCATAGTCGTAAGATGTTGTTGGAAAGTGGGTTGAGGTCTTTTGTCGTGCGATTATATATCTTGTTGTACCAACGGTGCTGTAATTTCGGTTCTTCCGGTTTTCCGACCGAAGCCCCTGCCTGAGGCGGGGGTTTGCGGAACAAGTTCCGCGTCTGCTGTGGCGGCTCGGCAATCCGAACAAGTTCCGATTGCTCTCGCCTGCTGCCGCAGTTGGGGGTGGGAGCAGCGATTACTCATAAAACCCCGCTCTTAGCGGGGCGCGGCAACAGCCGCGAGCTACAGCGTTCGGATTTAGAATTACGGTTCAATGACGTTGGTACATCGAGTATATAGATGGGTTTTGTTATACGCTTTTTCCGTGGCGGATGGTGCCGATCTGCCGCACCAGCTCGTCCCACGCTTCGTCCAGAGTGGCCAGATAGTCGCGGCCCTTGTCGGTGAGCGTGTAGTATTTGCGGGGGGGGCCCTGCGGCGACTCCTCCCAGCGGTAGGTCAGCAGTCCGGCGTTCTTCTGCCGGGTCAGAATCGGGTAGAGCGTTCCCTCGACCACGATCATCTCCGCCGCCTTGAGCTCGGCGATGATCTTCGGGGCGTAGGAATCCTCCCGCGAGAGTATGGCCAGTATGCAATACTCCAAGATGCCTTTGCGCATCTGTGCCTTTACGTTGTCTTCAGCCATGACGGTCAGGGGTTAAGTTGTGCGGGCGCCTTGGGGATGAGGATCCACAGGATGATGTAGACCCAGAGCGAGAGCCCGCCGAAGAGGATCAGGATCGCCGTGGCGATGCGGATCAGCGTGCGGTCCAGTCCGAAGTAGTCGGCCAGTCCGCCGCAGACGCCTGCGATGATGCTGTCGCGGGTGCGGTAAAGTCGGTTGTTCGTTTCCATCGTATTTCAGTGTTTTTTGTTGGTCGCGGTGCTGGGCTCCTCTTCCGGGATGACGATCCACAGGATGAGGTAGACCCAGAGCGAAAGGCCGCCGAAGAGGAACAGCAGCAGGGTCACGAGCCGTACGAGCGTCGGGTCGGTGCCGAAGAATCGGGCTACTCCGCTGCAAATGCCGGCTATCGAACGGTCCGTCGTCGAGCGGCGCAGGGGGTGCAGCGTGCCGGAGCTGCCGGGAGTTTCCCGTTGTGCCGCGTCGCGCTGTTCGCCGAAGTCCGAGGGGCGGCCCATGCGCGCAATCGCGCTGTCGACCATTTCGAGCGTCACCACCTGCATCGGCGAGGCGATGCGTTCGCCGAAGATTTCGGCGAAGTGGCGTTCGATGTCGTCGAGCGTCTCCGTGTCGTGCTCCGGCAGCCGGCTGCGCAGTTCGTCCAGATAGTTTGCGAGCGCGGCGTAGGCGTCGCAGTCGAGGATGAAGGCTACCGAGCCTATGTTCGCGTGAATCGTTTCTTTCATCTTTTTCGAGGTCGTTGCGGGGTCCGTCCGGCGGACCGGGCTATTTTTACACTGCAAATATAATGCACATTTTGGTATTATGCAATACAAAGTACTTTGTTTTTTGTAATTTCATCCGAAAAAATTTTCGCACCTATTATAAAAACGGGGCGGCAGGTGTTGTTAAAACGTTTTAGCAAGCCGGGTGTTCTGTGGTTTCGGCAGGGCGGCTTGCCTGCTCTTCTCGGAACGGGCGGTTGTTTGTTTGCGGCCGTGGGAGCGAGCAGCGGCCGAATTCGCTGCGGGCCGGAACGCATGGCCGGGGGAAAGATGCAAATAAATTTGGCAATCTAAAAGGCATGTATTATTTTTGTTACCAAATAAATACGATTGCGCCTATGAGGAAATAACGGAAAAATCATTTTTTGAAACCCATCCGGCAGCATAGTTGCTGCCGCACACATAAAAAGCGTTAGCTTTAATCTTGTCTTCTGAAACTTCGACAATTTCATTAGTACAGCAAGAGTAAGGCGTAAACGCTCACGAACATTCGTGGGCTTTACTCATTATTTGTTGTACAAGGTAGTCGAAGACCTCAGAAGACGGATAAAGGTATTGTCCCACGTTTTTTATGTCCTGACACGAACAGCCTTCCGACCGTGGGACCGGTCCCTAATTCCAAACTTACTCTATGAAAAAATCATGGATTGTACCGTTGGGACTGCTGCTGTGCAGTTCGTGCGCCACGATTTTCAACGGCTCGAAATCCAAAATTACGCTCACCAACGATTCGATGACGGTTCCCGTCGAACTGACCGTCGACGGCGAAAGGAAGTCCGACGTCTATTTTCCCGTTCAGGTAAAAGTCAAACGCGGGTTCAAACCTTCCGAGATCACCGCTCAGGCTCCGGGCTATGAAGACGGGCACGTGACGGTCCGGAAAAAATTCAACGCGACGACTTTGTGGAATATCGTTTTGGGCGGCATCCCCGGTTTCGCCGTCGATGCCGGTACGGGCGCCATAACGAAGCCCGATTCCGAAACTTATTATGTTCCCATGCAACGCAAGGAAGAGCCGGCCAATTACGTCGAGCTGCCCGTTCGGGCGTCGGAGCCCGCAGGCCGGGTATCCCGCGACACTCCCGGGCGCACCGATCTGGAGCGCACCATCGTCCGCTGGTACTTCGATTCCGATCCCCGTGGCGCGCGCATCTTCTGGCGTGTCATCTCCAGCGTTCCGGCCGAGGTGAAGAATACCAACGAGACTTATTTGATGACCACTCCTTTCGAGGAGACGCGTTCGTTCAACATCTTGGGCCTCACCTACGAGAATTCGCGCGACGTGCAGATCGAAATCAAGGTCAGCAAGCGCGGCTACGAGGACCAAATCAAGCGTTTCAACGTGCGTCAAGCTATCGACCAGCAAGAAATCAGCGGTTTCTTCGAACTGGTGCCCAAAGAACAGCAGTATTAATCCGTAAAAACGAATCACGATGAAAATATTTTCAGCTCGAATCCTCGGTTTGTGCTTCCTTGCCGCCGCTTGCTCGGGAACGCTCCTTGCCAAAGGCCCCGTTTACAGCGGGATACAGAATCAAACCGTCACACTGACCAGCGAACCGGCCGGAGCCGCGGTCTACCTGAACGGCCAGCTGATCTGCGCTTCGACGCCTGCCGTGGTGACGATCCCGTGCTCGGGGTTCATCACTCCCGACAAGAAGAACATGTCCGCTGCCATCAAGCGGGCGCAGTACGAAAGCCGCGTGCAACTGGTATTCAAACTCGACGGCTATCAGGACGGCGAGGTAGCGCTGCTGCCGAAAATCGCCCCGCTGAAAGGGAACAAGTACCAGTTCGCATGGCCGGCAACGGCGAGCCATGTGTTCAAACGCGATCCCAAGGTGCAGCGTGTCTACGATCAGGATCCCACGATCGTTGCCGGCGAAGCCCATAACCGCGTCAGCCGCGACAAAGCAGGCCAGTCCGCTTTGGAACAGACGATCATCCGATGGTTTTTCGACTCGGACCCGCGCGGAGCTCGCGTTTATTGGCGCGTCATCTCCAGCGTTCCGGCCGAGGTGAAGAACACCAACGAGACTTATTTGATGACCACTCCTTTCGAGGAGACGCGTTCGTTCAACATCTTGGGCCTCACCTACGAGAATTCGCGCGACGTGCAGATCGAGATCAAGGTGAGCAAAAAGGGCTATGAGGACCAGATCAAGCGTTTCAACGTGCGTCAGGCCATCGACCAGCAAGAAATCAGCGGTTTCTTCGAGCTGGTGCCGAAGGAGCAGCCCCAGTCTCAGCCGGCGCAGGCGCAACCCATGCAGTCCGTACAGCAACAGTACCAACAGCCCTATCCGCAGCAGGTGCCGCCGCAGCCTTATCAACAATATCCGCCACAGCAGCAGTACCCGCAGCAACCTCAGCAATACCCGCAACAATATCCGCAGCAGCCGCAGTATCGGTAGCGGAAAAGGGCCGGACGTCCGGCCCTTCCGGTTGGGATTCCGGTTCGTTCTCGAACGAACCGGAATTTTTATGCTCGGGGCGGACCGGAACGGTGCATCCGGACCGGAGCCCTGCCGAGCGTATGCAAGACGCAGGGCCACAAAACAGCCGGAGCCCAGCTGACTGGGCTCCGGCTGCATGCGAAATAAGGCCGAACGGCTTAGTCCTCGAACTTGGCGGCGAGGAATTCGCGGTTCAGGCGTGCGATGTGAGCGATCGAAATCGACTTGGGGCACTCGGCTTGGCAAGCACCCGTGTTGGTGCAGTTGCCGAATCCCAGCTCGTCCATCTTGGCCACCATGGCCTTGGCCCGGCGGGCGCCCTCGACGCGGCCCTGCGGCAACTTGGCCAGCGACGACACGCGCGCAGCGACGAACAACATGGCCGAACCGTTCTTGCAAGTGGCGGCGCAGGCCCCGCAACCGATGCAGGCGGCGGCGTCCATCGATTCGTCGGCATCGGCCTTGGGAATCGGAATGGCGTTGGCGTCGGGCACCGAATTGGTGCGCACCGAGATGAAACCGCCCGCTTGCAGAATCTGGTCGTAGGCCGAACGGTTCACCACCAAGTCCTTGATGACGGGGAACGCCGCCGAACGCCACGGCTCGATGGTGATCGTTGCGCCGTCTTTGAACTTGCGCATGTAGATCTGGCAGGTGGTGGCGCCGTCGCCCGGACCGTGGGCCCGGCCGTCGATGTGCAGCGAACACATGCCGCAGATGCCCTCGCGGCAGTCGTGGTCGAAAGCCACGGGCTCCTTGCCTTCGTGGATGAGGTTGTTGTTCAGGATGTCGAGCATTTCGAGAAACGACGTGTCGGCCGAGATGTTCTCGACTTTGTAGGTCTCGAAAGCGCCCTTCGACTTGGCGTCTTTCTGACGCCATATTTTCAATGTGAAATTCATGATTCCAGATTGTCGTTAAAGTTGTACGTCAGAAAGTTTAGTCCTTGTAATTGCGCTGGGCCGGGTGTACGAACTCGAAGTCGAGCGGCTCCTTGGTGAGCTCCGGAGCTTGGTCCATGCCCTTGTACTCCCACACGGCGGCGTAGACGAAGTTCTGGTCGTCGCGCTTGGCCTCGCCCTCTTCGGTCTGGTGCTCCGAACGGAAGTGCCCGCCGCACGACTCCTCGCGGTTCAGCGCGTCGCGGGCCATCAGCTCGCCCAACTCGAGGAAGTCGGCCAGACGCAGCGCCTTCTCCAACTCGACGTTGAACTCGTTTTCGGTGCCGACGACCTTCACGTCTGCCCAGAACTCCTTGCGCAGGGCCTGAATCTCGGCGATGGCCTTTTCGAGCGACTCCTTGGTACGGGCCATGCCGACGTTCTCCCACATGATGTGGCCCAACTTCTTGTGGATGTCGTCGACCGACTGCTTGCCCTTGATCGAGAAGAGCTTGGCGATCTTCTCCTTGACGGCCTTTTCGGCCTCGTCGAAAGCTGCGGTGTCGGTCTTGACCTTGGGGGCCTGAATCTTGTGCGACAGGTAGTCGCCGATGGTGTAGGGCAGCACGAAGTAGCCGTCGGCCAGACCCTGCATCAAGGCCGAAGCGCCCAGACGGTTGGCTCCGTGGTCGGAGAAGTTGGCTTCGCCGATGGCGTAGAGACCCGGGATGGTGGTCATGAGGTTGTAGTCGACCCAGATGCCGCCCATGGTGTAGTGCACGGCGGGGAAGATCTGCATCGGCTCCTCGTAGGGGCTCACGTCGGTGATCTCCTCGTACATGTCGAAGAGGTTGCCGTAGCGCTGCTTGATGATCTCCTTGCCGAGGCGCTCGATGGCGGTCTTGAAGTCGAGGAATACGGCCAGACCGGTCTCGTTGACGCCGTAGCCGGCGTCGCAGCGCTCCTTGGCCGCACGCGATGCCACGTCGCGCGGCACGAGGTTGCCGAACGCCGGGTAGCGGCGCTCCAGATAGTAGTCGCGGTCTTCCTCGGCGATGTCCGAAGGTTTCTTGGCACCCGAGCGGATGGCTTTCACGTCTTCCAGCTTCTTGGGCACCCAGATGCGGCCGTCGTTGCGTAGCGATTCCGACATGAGGGTCAGCTTCGACTGCTGGTCGCCGTGGACGGGGATGCAGGTGGGGTGGATCTGCGTGAAGCAGGGGTTGGCGAAGCCTGCCCCCTTGCGGTAGCACTGGAATGCCGCCGAACCGTTCGAAGCCATGGCGTTGGTCGACAGGAAGAAGACGTTGCCGTAGCCGCCCGTGGCGATGACCACCGCATGGGCTCCGTGGCGCTCGATTTCGCCCGTGACCAAGTTGCGGGCGATGATGCCCTTGGCCTCGCCGTCCTCGACCACGATGTCGAGCATCTCATGACGCGGGTAGCTCTTGACCGAACCTGCGGCGATCTCCTTGTTCAGCGCGGCATAGGCGCCCAGCAGAAGCTGCTGGCCCGTCTGTCCGCGGGCATAGAACGTACGCGACACCTGCGCGCCGCCGAACGAACGGTTGGCCAGCAGGCCGCCGTATTCGCGGGCGAACGGCACGCCCTGCGCCACGCATTGGTCGATGATCAGGTTCGAAACCTCGGCCAAACGGTAGACGTTGGCTTCGCGGGCACGGTAGTCGCCGCCCTTGATCGTGTCGTAGAACAGGCGGTAGACCGAATCGTTGTCGTTCTGGTAGTTCTTGGCCGCATTGATACCGCCCTGCGCTGCGATCGAGTGGGCGCGGCGGGGCGAATCCTGTATGCAGAATATCTTGACGTTGTAACCCAGCTCGCCGAGCGAGGCGGCTGCGGAGGCGCCGCCCAGACCCGTACCGACGATGATGACGTCGAGTTTGCGCTTGTTGGCGGGGCTTACGACTTTGATCGCCGCCTTGTGGCTGCTCCACTTCTGGGCGAGTTCGCCGGCGGGAATTTTAGCATCTAATTTGAAAGCCATGTTCGTTGTGTGCGTTAGATTGTCCGAATGTATGTTAGCAGGCGCCTGCGCAGCAGGGGCAGAGGCTCTTGGCGAAGTAGATCGCGACCACTGCCGCGAAGCCGAGGAATACGATCGTGGCCACGATGTTGGCGATGCACTTCAGGCGCGGGTACCACGTGTCGTTGGCCCAGCCTGCGGTCTGGAACATCGACCACACGCCGTGGGTCAGGTGGAACCACAGGGCGGCGAACCATACCAGATAGATCAGTACATAGTACCACTGCGAGAAGGTGTAGGCGATCAGCGTCGCTCCGTCGGTGGGGGCGTAGCCCAGCGAGTTCACATGGCTGCCCGTCAGTTCCACCAACTGCATCTTCGCCCAGAAGTTGAACAGGTGGAGCGCCAGACCGCCCACTACGATGAAGCCCAGCACGAGCATGTTTTTCGAAGCCCACGACACGCCGCGCTCCTTGACCGTCACCTCGTAGCGCTGCGAGCCGCGCGCGCGGTAGTTGTTCAGCGTCAGGACGATGGCGTAGATGAAGTGCAGCGCCACGATGGCTGCCAGACCGGCCGTCGCTACCAGCGCATACCAGTTGGCGCCCAGCAGCGAGCAGATCGTGTTGTAGGCTTCGGGCGAGAAGATCGCCGTCAGGTTCATGGACATGTGGAAGAGGATGAAGAGCACCAGCACGCAGCCCGAGACGCTCATCACCAGCTTCTTGCCCACCGATGAATTGCAGAGAAAACAGCTCATAGGGATAAATTTGTTATATTTGTAATGTTCGTGTTGCCGGAAACGGGGCTTGCCGCGGCAAGCTGCCGCAAAGATAGGTATTGTTTGCGGAATAACAAAGAAAATCGGTTTGATTGTCTTCGCGATAGGCGGCCTCGAACCGGAGCGCGGAAAATATTTGGACAGTCGATGAAGATTGGCTATCTTGTAACGTATTAATGCCGAACGGCCGCTGCGTTGGCGGCGATGGTTTTTGCGCGGATCTATGAAAAGAGGTTTCGGATATCCGGTTGTCGGAATGATCCTGTCGTTCCTTTTGGTTGCGGTCGGAGCCGCAACCCATGTCGAAGCATGCCTTGCGGCGGGTGTCGTGTTCTTTATTTGCAATGCAGGCACCTTGGCCGGCGTGTATTGCCGGGAGAAAAAGCGGGAGCGTATGGACAAGGTGGAGTTGCGGGCGGCCATGAAGGCGCTCAACAGGGCTTTGCCCGACGAGGAGCGCCGCGCTGTTTCGGCGCGGATTTTCGGCGCGGTGGCCCGGTCGGCGGAGTTCGCCGCGGCCCGGTGCGTGGGAGTGTTCTGCGCATTGCCCGATGAACCCGATACGGCTGCCGCCCTGAGCGGCTGGAGCCGGGAGAAGCGCATCGTCGTGCCGCGGGTCGAGGGCGATTCGATGCAGTTCTACGATTACGACCCTGCCGTCATGGTTCGCGGGGCTTTTGGCATCGCCGAGCCGGGACCCGATGCGGTGCTGTGTCCGCCCGGCGAGATCGACCTTGTGGTGGTTCCGGGCGTGGCTTTCACCCCCGACGGTGCCCGGCTGGGCCGCGGCCGGGGTTTCTACGACCGCTATCTCTCGCAACCCGGCGTGCGGGCCTTCAAAGCGGGTGTGTGCTATCCCCACCAACTGACCGACGCGCTGCCTGCCGAACCGCACGACGTGGCGATGGACCGGATCTTCTGCGGCCGGTAGCCCGGGGCGGCCGGTTCGGCACGATGCGTGCATTTTGCGCAGGGTTGCTTGAACGGATCGTCCATAACCTATGCAGAAACGAAAGATCGCTTTGGTGCTGAGCGGCGGCGGGGCGCGGGGCGTGGCCCACATCGGGGCCATCGAAGCGCTGGAAGAGGCCGGGTTCGTCATTTCGTCCGTGGCCGGGACCTCGATGGGTGCGTTGGTCGGGGGGATGTATGCGGCGGGGTGCCTGCCGCAGTTCCGGGAATGGATATGCGGTCTGGACCGCTACAAAGTACTGGCCATGGTCGATCTGGCGTTCAGTTCCGAGGGGCTGGTCAAAGGCAACCGCATCATGAAGGCGCTGAAAGGGCTTGTGCCCGACGTGCGGATCGAACAGCTTGCGGTGCCGTTCGCCGCCGTTGCCGCCGACCTCATCACGGGGCGCGAGGTGGTCTTCGACCACGGCGATCTGTTCGACGCCATCCGCTCGTCGATCTCCATTCCGTCGGTGTTCCGGCCCGTGCGCTCGCACGGCATGGTGCTCATCGACGGCGGGACGGTCAATCCGCTGCCGCTCAACCGCGTGCGTCGGCAGCCGGGCGATCTGCTGGCCGCCGTGGACGTCAGCGCTTCGTTTTCGGGGCTGTGCGGGTCGTTCAACTATTACAACCTGATCTCCGTCTCTTCGGAGATCATGATCCAGCGCATCACGCGGCTTATGTGCCGGCTCTACCCGCCCGATCTGCTCGTGGAACTTCCCTGCGACCTGTTCGGCGTATTCGAGTTCTACCGCGCCGCCGAAATCGTCGAAGCCGGGCGGCATCTGATGGAACAGGCGCTGCGGCAGCAGCGGGTTCCGCTCTTCGGCTAAGGCCGCACGCCGGCATGGAAAAGCCGCATCGCTTCGAGGACGATGCGGCTTTCGCGCAGACAAAAAAAGGCGGCGGCCCGTTGAAGAATTCGAGTTCAGTGACGCAACTTCACACAGAGTTCGGACCGCCGCAAAGGTTTGCTGTATGTTCGCTCCGGCCTTGTTTTCCGCCGGTGCGGGAGGCTCCGGCGCTACCCGGATTTCTCCAACACCACAAAGATACGCAAAGATTCTGAATTTGCAATACCTGTGCCCGAATCTGGTATGGGTACGTCTGAAATCGATAATTCCGAAACCTTTTCCCGGGTCGGGGCTCGCATTTTTCCGCATCGCCGCGAACCTTATCCGGTATCGGGGCATGCAAAATTCCCGGATACGGCCGCTGAGCAAAGGGCGTATCCGGGAGAAAAAGGGCCCTGTCGCGAGGTTCGGACCCGTTTTTCGGCGCGGCGGGCTATTGCCGGGTCCGCACGCCCTTTTTGCCGAGCGGGAAACCGAGCCCGAACGTGACATTGGCCGAACGCTGGTGCACGGGGATGTATTGCGGCGAGAAACGGGCCGTGGCCAAGTCGGTCGCCAAGAAGAAGTGGATCCACCCCGGGCAGAGGTTCAGCGCAAGGCCCAGCGAACCGCCGCAGCGGCTTGTGCGGGTGTAGCTTCCTGTCAGCGTGAACCACTTCACGGGCGAGAAGTTCACCGATCCGGTCACGCTGTGCAGGGTGGCGAAATGGAGGAAGCGAGCCTGATAGAGCAAGCCGAAACCCACGCGATGGTTCCACAGGAAATATTCTGCGCCTGCGTTGAGCGACGCCTGCAACATGCGCGAAGATGCGGCGCTTTCGTCGGGGCGGAAGCGCGTCAGCTCGTCGAACGAGAAGTCGGGCGAAGAAGAGGTCCGGTCGTTCTCTACGGTGATGCCCGTATATTCCACCACGTCGGCCGCATGGCCCCGAATGTTGTCGGTCTTGCTCCAGCCGATGAATCCCAAGTCGGTCACGGCCAGCGACACCTGCAAGTCGGGCAGCACGTCGTACGTTGCGCCCAGATCGACCGCGAACCCGTAGCCCGTGGGCCTGAAGCTTTTCATGCGGATGTCGTTCAGCCCGAAGTAGGGATCGCCGTTGTCGTCGTAGCGGTAGTTGACCGTTGCGCCGGGGATGTTGGCATCGATGGTCGTCAGCCCGTCTACGGCCCAGCGGTCGTCGTGCAGCGTTACGTCCATCCGCTCGAAAGTCAGCTTTCCGCGGGCGAGCCCGACGATCGCCTTGGCCTTGGCGCCGATGTAGAGCTTGTCGCCGAGCAGCGGGAAAGAGTAGGAGAAGCCTGCGTCGGCATAGGCCTCGAAGTTGAGCCCCATGCCGCGAATGGGACCGTCGGTGCCGCGCTTGACGAACTCGAACAGGCGGCCCGGGATGTTGAGCGACGCATCGGTGCGCAGGTTGAGGTCGAACGCCCAGAAGTGTTTGCGGTTGCGGGTGTAGCTGCCGAACCCGAGCAGGTTGATGCGCTCGCTGGTCGAAAGCGTGTTCTTGTCGCGGATGTCGCGCAAGGCGTCGGCCGTCGATACTGCCGGATGCAGAAACGACACCAGCTCTCCGTTCCGGGGGTAGAGCAGCCGGTCGAACGCAAGGCTGCTGTGCAGGCTGGCCTGCACGCCGCCGGCCACCGGCACGTTAAAGTAGCCGCGGTGCGGGGCGAACGCCGGATTGAACTGGGTGCGGAACGTGCTCCCTTCCATGAAATAGGCCGTCGGGTTCTGGGCTCCGGCGGCGGCCGTGAGCAGGAGCGCTATTATAAATATAGGAATCTTTTTCATAGGATCGTCAGAAATCGAGGTTGAGCGCTCCGGTCTTGTGCAGGCTCAGCCGGATGGTTATGGGGCGCGTGTCGAGCGTCCGGCCGGGGTAGTAGCGTTGCAGAGCCACCGGCACATGGATGGCAAGGTTGTTTGTCTGGGACATAGCCCGCAGGTCTTCGGCGTAGATTCGCGTCGGGGTCAGCTCGGTGGTCGTGTCCGGGGCTATGGCGAAGGGCGAAAGGGTCAGTCCCGTCGGGGTGAAGACCGGCGACAGCAGCATACTCAGCGGCAGCGTGCTCTCCACCCGGCCTTCGATGCTGAGCGTGTTGACCGGATCGGGCGTCCCGGCCGGGTCGAGGTTTTCGGTCAGCATGTCGAGGGCCTCGCCCAGATCGATGGCCCCCAACTCGTAGTCGAGGTCCGATACTTGCAGCAGGATCAGGAACTTGCGGGCTGCCTTTTCGGTCTGCTGGCGCAGTGCGTCGCTCGTTGCGAACAGGTTGACGAACGCTTCCGTGAAGCGGCTCTTGTCGACCGCCGCCCCTTCGAGCCCCAGCAGGGCGAGGAAGTCCTGTTTGTAGCATCTCCAGACCAGATCGGCCACCGTGTCGAGTTTGGCCGGGTCCTGTGTCATCTCGTCGACCAGCGCTCCGGTCAGGGAACCCAGATAGACGTCGTCGGAGTAGAGCCGCTGGAAATCGACGTAGTCGGCGCCGTCGGGCAGTTCGGACGGCAGCCAGATGTCGGCTTCGGCCAGCATCTCCTGCAACGAACCTTCGGTGTCGTGGATGTCGTCGAGCAGGACCGTGACGGTCACCAGCGGGGCCGCGAAGTCGGATTCGTCGCTGCCGACGGCCAGCTGCGTGTTGTCTATCCGGTCGAGGTCGTAGGCGCTGTCGACGCACGAAAAGGCCAGCACGCCGGCCGACAGAAGGAGCCATGTTTTCTTCATAGGCATGAACTTGAGTGTTTTCGATGGAACGGGGGCAGAGCCGGATTCGCTCGGGCTTTGCCGGGGCGGGAAAATCTGCATGAATATGAATGGTTTGAGCGCAAAGATACGGCGTTCGGCCCAATAAAACAAACAGCCGCGGCCCCTTTGTGCGCACGGGGGCCGGGACCCGTGTTTTGTGAAAAATTTTCTACATTTGCAGACGCATGGCCGAATCCGACAAATCTACCCTTCGCGAACAGGTGGCTCTGCTGCCTTTGTCGCCGGGCGTCTACCAGTTCGTGGACCGCTCCGGCACGATCATCTATGTCGGCAAGGCCAAAAGCCTGCGCAAACGGGTATCCTCGTATTTTGTTCAGAGCAAGGAACATAGCGCCAAGGTCCGCGTTCTGGTGAAGCAGATCGCCGAAATCCGCCATATCGTCGTGGGCAGCGAAACCGACGCCCTGCTGCTGGAAAATTCGCTCATCAAGACCCTTCAGCCGCGCTACAACATCCTGCTCAAGGACGACAAGACCTACCCGTGGATTGTCGTGCGGCGCGAACATTTCCCCCGCGTGCAGTCGACGCGGCAGCTCCAGCGCGACGGATCGCAGTATTTCGGTCCCTACGGGTCGGGCATGATGCAGCACAGCGTGCTGGAATTCATCCGCGAGGTGGTGCCGCTGCGCACCTGCAAACTCAACCTTGCTCCCGAGTTGATCGCCCGCGGCAAGTATTCGGTCTGTCTCCAGTACCACCTCGGTAACTGCAAGGGCCCTTGCGTGGGGGCGCAGTCGGAAGAAGAGTACGACAAGCAGGTGGAGCTGGTGGTTTCGATACTCAAGGGCGACCTGCGCCCTGTGCGCACCTATCTGGAGGAGGAGATGGCCCGGGCCGCGGCGGCGCTCCGGTTCGAGCAGGCGCAGCGCTACAAACAGCGGCTCGATGCGCTCGATCACTACGCGGGCAAGTCGGTGATCGTCAGCGCCCGCATTGTCGATGTCGATGTCTTTTCGCTTCTGCCCGACGACGATGTGGCCTACTGCAATTTTGTCCGGATCCGCCACGGTTCGGTCGTCGGGGTCTCCACCGTGCGTCTGTCCACGGGCGTCGGGGCCGACGAGCGCGACATGCTCACGCTGGCCATCCAACACGTGGTGGAGCATATTGCTGGGGGCGAACTGGCCCGCGAGGTGATCGTGCCGTTTCTGCCGTCGACTACGCTGCTGTTCGACGGCGTGACTTTCACCGTACCCAAACGGGGGGAGAAGTTCGACCTGCTCGAATTTTCGCAGAAAAGCGCCCGCATCTACCGCGCCGAACAACTCAAGAACCTCGAAATCAAGAATCCCGAACGGCATGCCGAACGTCTGATGAACGCCATGCAGAAAGAACTGCGTCTGGAGCGTCCGCCGCGCCATATCGAGTGCTTCGACAACTCCAATTTGCAGGGTTCGCACCCGGTGGCTTCGTGCGTCGTTTTCCGCGACGGCAAACCCTCGCGCAAGGAGTACCGCCATTTCAACATCAAGACCGTCGAGGGGCCCGACGACTACGCTTCGATGCGCGAAATAGTCTACCGGCGCTACAGCCGGCTCGTGGCCGAAGGGGCCGAACTGCCCGATCTGATCATCGCCGACGGCGGCAAGGGGCAGATGGGGGCGATCCACGAGGTGCTGGAGTATTTGCAGCTCGACATCCCCATCGCCGGGCTGGCCAAGGACAGCCGCCACCGCACGGCCGAGTTGTTGTGCGGCTATCCGCCTTTGGCGGTCGGGCTGCGGCCTACTTCGCCGCTATTCCATCTCTTCGCGCATATTCAGGAAGAGGTGCACCGCTTCGCCATTTCGTTCCACCGGCAGAAGCGCAGCAAGGCGTTCATCCATAGCGAACTGGAGCAGATTCCCGGTGTGGGCGAGAAGACCGTCCGCACACTCTTGCAGCATTTCCGCACGGTCTCCAAGGTCAAGGCTGCCAATTTCGGCGAACTCTCCGCTCTGGTGGGCGAAGCCAAGGCCCGCAAGATCGAGGAGTTCTTCCATCCGTCCGTCTGAACGGTGCGCCGGACGCTCTGCCGCGCAACCCGATTCGCCGCCGTCGAAGATTGCCGGGCGGGGGAGCGATGCCGTTTTTTTGCGTTGGGTTAAAATAATTGTGGTGCAAGGATTGCGAATTATGAATTTATTCCTATCTTTGCAGTCCCGATTCCCGTGTGGATATGCGGTTTGCCCGGATGGCGGAATCGGTAGACGCGTTGGTCTCAAACACCAATGACAGCAATGTCGTGCCGGTTCGACCCCGGCTCCGGGTACAAAGCAAATCGCTAACAGTTAAATAATTAACTCGTTAGCGATTTTCGTTTTACCGATTTTCTCCACATTTTCCCCACATGTGCAAAAAAATGCCGGCGATGAGAGAATTTCCCCTCCTCATATCTTTACTCTATATCACATATCTCCTGTCGATGAAGGAGAAGATGTTCGGTTCGGCGGACGGCGGTGGACCGAAAAAAATGTTTTTTAGCACCGATTACTGAAAAAAATTATATCTTTGCGGCGCAAAGGTTCAGAAAGAGGCCCCGCTGCCTCCGACCGATTAAAAGGGAATGCCGTGAAAATCGGCAACAGTTCCCGCTGCTGTAAGTTCCTGTCCGGAAACGGGCACATGAGGAATCGACAATCTTAGCCACTGGTGGATAACCGGGAAGGCGTCGAATCCGGAACGAGTCAGAAGACCTGCCTTGCATGACAAATTGATTTCGCAGCCTGCGGAGAACGGGCCCGGATCGACAACATATGCAAAGCACTCTTTTCATCCTGTTTCGTTGCACGGTGGCTGTGGAATCAATGGTTTTATTCGGTAAACCATTGACACGTAACGCATAATGAAGCAGCTTCGCCTTTTATTACTTTGTTTCGCATTCATTGCGGGAAGGGGTAATTCCGCAGCGGCCGATCCGGCCGACTCCACCGTGAACCGGCGCTACGTCGGCAAACTGGACAGCATCCAGAAAATCAGCGAGATTGTCATCATCGGCTCTCCCGTCATCCTCAAATACCGCGAGGTCATCCCGGCACAGATCCTCAAAGACATCGACCTGCAGCGGCTGAACAGTTTTTCGGTAGCCGATGCCATCCGCTATTTCGCGGGTGTGCAGCTCAAAGACTATGGCGGTGTGGGCGGTCTGAAAACCGTCAACATCCGCTCGATGGGCACCAACCACATGGCTGTGTTCTACGACGGCATTCAGTTAGGCAACGCCCAGAACGGGCAGGTCGATTTGGGGCGCTTCTCGCTGGACGACGTGGAGGAAATATCGCTCTACAACGGTCAGAAAAGCGACATTTTTCAGTCTGCGAAAGATTTCGGCGCCTCCGGTACGATTTACATAACTACGCGCCGCCCCCGTTTCGAGGAGGGCAAGCGGGCCAATTTCAAGGCGACGATGAAGACCGGCTCGTTTGGGCTCATCAACCCCTCGATGCGCTACGAGTACAAGATTTCGGATGCCGTCAGTTCGTCGTTCAGCGGCGAGTGGATCAACGCCTCCGGCCGGTACAAATTCCGCTACCGCCGCCGCAACACGCTGGGCGAGATTGCCTACGACACGACGGCCTACAGGCAGAACGGCGACATCAACGCCACGCGCATGGAGGCCGGACTGCACGGCCGGCTGCCCGACGGACAATGGACCGTGCGGGCTTACACTTATAATTCCGAGCGGGGCATCCCCGGGGCCATCGTAAACAACGTCTTCCGCCACGGCGAACGGTTATGGGATACCAACTCGTTCATCCAGGGCACGCTGACCAACCGCTGGTCGAAGCGGTTCCGCACGCTGTTCAACTCCAAATATGCTGCCGACTACACCCACTACGAGAATCAGGACGCCAAGCTGATTCAGACCAAAAACACCTATAAGCAGAAGGAGTTCTATTTCTCGTGCGCCAATCTCTGCAACATCTTCGAACACTGGGAGGTGTCGCTGGCCTACGATTTCCAGTGGAACACGCTCGACGCTACTTTCTATATGCCCACCGAGAGCGACGGGACCTTCCCGTATCCGACGCGCTACACCCACATGGCGGCCCTGGCCACGGCTTTCGAATGGGGACGGCTGAAGATGCAGGCCAGCCTGCTCGGGTACTTCGTTCATGAAAAGGTCGAGCGCTTCGAAGCCCGGCCCGACAAGGCTGTGGCCACTCCGGCATGCTTCGGCTCGTTCAAAGTGTTGAAAAACCACGACCTTTCCGTGCGCGCCTTCTACAAGCGGATGTTCCGCATGCCGACCTTCAACGACCTCTACTATACGGACATGGGTAATGCCTTCCTCAAGCCCGAATATGCCGAACAGTTCAACGTCGGGCTGAAATACGTGCGCAATTTCGAGCGCTCGCCCTTCCTGCGAATGCTCGACGTTTCGGCCGATGCCTACTGCAACAAAATCACGGACAAAATCATTGCCTATCCCAAGGGGCAGCAGTTCCGCTGGACGATGCTCAATTTGGGTAAAGTGGAGATTAAGGGCGTGGACGCCGTGTTGAACGCCCAGTTTGCGCTCGGCGAACTCGAAGTGTCGACCAAGTTCCAATATACCTATCAGGAGGCCATCGACGTCACCGACCCGGCCGATACCTACTACCGTGACCAGATTCCCTACATCCCCTGGCACAGCGGGTCGGCCATCTTCGCGCTGTTTTACAAAGGGTGGGGACTCAATTACAGCTTCATCTACACGGGCCAGCGCTACAACCAGCAGGAGAACATTCCGCGCAACCACACCCAGCCGTGGTATACGAGCGACCTCTCGTTGCAAAAGTCCTTCCGAATTCGCACCCGGACACTCAAGGCCACGGCCGAGATAAACAACCTCTTCGGACAGGATTACGACGTGGTGCTCAACTATCCGATGCCGAAGACCAACTTCCGGTTCGTCGTCAGCATCGAACTCTAATCTTCCGCAGACCATGAAAAAGTATCTCTTCATCGTTTTGGCCGGATGCCTCCTCGCCGTCGGCTGCCGGAAAATCGAACTGGTGAACCCGACCGAATACGAGGTGCTGCCGTTCGGGGAGGATTCCGATGCCGACCCAATCGGCATGTATCTGCTGAACGAAGGCAACATGGGCAGCAACAAGGCCGATATCGACTACCTCGACTTCCGCACGGCAGTCTATGCCCGCGGCATCTATGCGGAAAAGAATCCCGACGTCGTGAAGGAACTGGGCGACGTGGGCAATGACATCCAGGTTTACGACGGACGACTGTTCGCCGTCATCAACTGTTCGCACAAGGTCGAGGTGATGGATGCCTACACGGCGCGGCGCATCACGCAGATTGACATTCCCAACTGCCGCTATATCCGCTTCAAAGGCAGATACGCCTATGTCAGCGCCTACGTCGGGCCCGTGGCTATGGACCCCGACGCCCAGAAAGGTGCCGTCTTCAAGGTCGACCTCGACACCTACCGGATTGTCGGCCAGGTGACTGTGGGCTACCAGCCCGACGAACTGGCCATTGTCGGCGACCGTGCCTATATAGCCAATTCGGGCGGTTACCGCGCCCCGAACTACGACTCGACGGTCTCGGTCATCGAACTGGAAACCATGCGTCAAATGTACAAAATCGACGTAGCGATTAATCTCAGCCGCATCAAGGCCGACGCTTACGGTAACCTGTGGGTCTCCTCGCGGGGCAACTACGACGACGTTCCGTCGAATCTCTACCGGCTGGAACCCAATGGCGGACGCTACCAGGTGGCCGAAGCAATGAACATTCCGGCCTCGAATATGACAGTCTCGGGGGATTCTCTCTACGTGTACAGCGTCGAGTACAGCAACCAGACCTCGAAGAACACGGTGACCTACGCCATCATCGACGTCAAAAAGAAGCGTGTCGTGTCGCGCAAGTTCATCACCGACGGCACAGAGCTCGACATCGTGATTCCCTACGGCATCGCCATCCACCCGCGCAACGGTGACATCTACGTCACCGACGCCAAGAACTACGTTTCGAGCGGCGTGCTGCACTGCTACTCGCGCGAGGGCGTCCGCAAATGGAGCGTCCGCACGGGCGACATACCCGCGCACATGGTATTTCTCGAACGAAAACAGCCTCACAAATGAAGATGAAAAAGATATTCGCCGCCCTGCTGTCGGCCCTGGCGTTCGCCTCCTGCGACAACGACGGCATCCCCTGCGTGAGTCTCGGTCTGGACGACCTTTACAAGGTCGCCCGCATGCAGACCGTCGACTTGCGGCCCGCCTATACGGGAGCGGGCTACCGATGGACGGTAAAGACCGCCTCGGGAGCCGATTCGCTGCTCTCGGAAAAGAAAGACTACATCTTCCTGATGCAGTATCCGGGCATCTATGACGTGACGTTCCAAATCTTCGACCCCGTCAATCCGATTGTGCACCGAATGACCTTTTACGTGGTCGAAGAGGAGGTGGAGTACAGTCCCTACATCGCCGCGGTATACGAATACTGTCCGGCTCCGGGACAGTTCGTGAACGCGATGCCCGAATACCGGGAGGGCGACACGGCCGAGACCATGCGGCAGAAGGCCGAGGAGGCTATCGCCGGGAAGATGCAGAACGGCGTGTCACTGGGGGCCTACGGCGGCTACATCACGTTCGGATTCGACCACACGGTCGTCAATGTCCCGGGCGAGCACGACATTCGTATCGACGGCAACTCGTTCAACAGCGCCGCCCACCCGGGCGTAGACGGAGGCAGTTCAGAGCCGGGCATCATTCTGGTGATGTTTGACGAGAACCAGAACGGCAAGCCCGACGACAAGTGGTACGAAATCGACAAGAATCCGTGGTACACGGATGAAGCGGCCGTATACGGATACGAGATTACCTACCGCCGTCCCGCCCCCGGCCATGTCGCGACGCCCGGCGAGGGCAACAACAGCGCCATGACCGACATGACCTACATCGGATGGAGGGACAACCGCGGACAGAGCGGCTATGTCTACAAAAACAGGTTCCACGACCAGGACTACTACCCGCGGTGGATCGACACCGACGAAATGACATTCCGGGGCACGCTGCTGCCCAAGAATGCCGTGGATGTCTCGGGCAACGGCTCCTATTACCTGCAATACATGTTCAAATATGGCGCCTATGCCGACAACTATCCCAACGAAGCCAAGGACGAAGAGGGCAACTACTACAACGGCTTCGATATCGGCTGGGCCGTGGACCCCGAGACCCGCGAACCGGTACACCTGCCGGGTGCCGATTTCATTCGGGTCTACACCGCCCTGAATCAATACTGCGGCTGGATTGGCGAAACCTCCACCGAAATTTTCATGGCCCGCGACATGCATATCTACGTGCGGCCCGGCCAACACCAATAAAGATACCATGCTATGAAAACCAAAAGACTGCTGTTGCTTCCCGCATTGCTGCTGGCGCTGGCCATCGGGAATGTCGCCTGCACCTACCACAACGACGACAACCCCAACGAATACCCCGACCTCGAACCGGAGCCGGAACCCGAACCGGAGCCCGGGCCCGACATCGACCGAAAATACCTCGAAGCGGCACACTCCCCCAACTGTTTCATGGTCAGCCCCGGTCTGTCGATTGATATTCCGATACGGAAAGCCTATGCCGTGTGGAACCTCTACGCCGAATGGCTGGGCGAGGCGGATTTCACGGGACTGATACCTGAACCGGTGCTGCTCTGGCAGGACCAGCCGGGCCTGATTACGAACATCGGACTAATTCCGGGACAGCAGGCCGAAGAGGGTTCCATCGCCGTATCGACGGCCGACAAGGTGGGCAACGCCGTGATTGGCATCCGCATCGGCGGCGCCGTCCGTTGGAGCTGGCACGTCTGGGTGACGCGCTACAATCCGGATGCAGAGATGGTCGCCTACGGCAAAATCTACGACTGGGACAACAACGGGGACGGAATCGAGGATTACATCTTCATGGACCGCAATCTCGGGGCGACAATCGGCAAGGCGGTCATCGGGCAAACCGCCGCCGATTCGCTGGCCGCGTGCGGACTGATGTACCAATGGGGCCGCAAGGACCCTTTCCCGGGCGACCGGATTCTCCGCGGTACGAACGCGACAAATTACAACCATTTCGACAGCAAGCCGATTTACGATATGGCGGGCGTTCAGTTGACCGAAGGCTCGCAGGCGGGAGGCACGGGTATCCGTTCCATCAAAACCGATGCCGACCCGACCCGCACGGGGCTGGCCAAGTCGATTGTCGAACCGATGGTTTATCTGCGAGGAACGGAGGGGTATTCCGATTGGTTCTGTTGCAGCGAACCGACGGAAATGAAGCGCTGTGACACGTTATGGTGCGAACCCGTGCTGGGCAAATCGCCCTTCGACCCCTGCCCCGAAGGGTGGCGTGTGCCTGCGGACAAGAACGGCAAATTCATCTGGAACGGTCTCGAAAACGCCACGACCGACTACTCGTCGCTGGGTGTGTTCCCCTATGCCGGATTCCGGTACTGCGTCGGCGGCGGATGCCTGAAAAACTCGGGATTCGGAGCCAGCATCTGGTCCGGAACGCCGCCCTCGGGGACCGGAAACGCCTATAATCTGACAATCTACATAGCACCCTATAACCAGCGGCCCAATATCCGGCGCGACGTTTCGTCTCGTAGCAACGGGCAGTCGGTGCGCTGCGCCAAAGACGAACGACATAACGAAAACCTTTAATTTTATAGAACGATGAAAAAAATCACTTTCCGCACCCTGCTGACTGTCGCAGCCGCAAGCCTGTTCCTTACGGCATGCAAAGACGAGAACGACGACGGCAACACGTCGAAGACGACCTATGAATTTTCGGTGAAAGCCGAGGATAACCCGATTGACGCTCCGGCCGACGGCAAGACCTACACCATTCTGGTCAACTCGACCAAGACGGCGCAGGCCGGTACGAGCGCCGTGGCCTACGAGGTGGTCTCATCGCCCGCATGGGCCCCCGCCGAACTCGAACAGACGGCGCTGGTCATCACGGTCGCCAAGAACAGTTCGACCGAAGCCCGCGAACCGGGCAAGGTGGTCCTCAAACAGGACGAAAGCGACAAGATGCTCGAAATCACGGTAAACCAGGTCGGATTCGCCAATTCGATGTCGCTCGAATCCTCCTATTCTACCGCCCGCTGCAAAGTGCTGCTGATTGAGCCGACAATCACGGGCTTCGACCGGAATCCGGTCTACGAATGGACGGTGAAAGGCCCCGATGACGCGGAAGCCGCCAAAGCCGGAACCGACAAAACGCTGTCGTTCATCCGGCTGGAAACGGGCGACTACACGATTTCGCTGACCCTCACCGACGACAGCGGCATCACCGTGACCAAGAGCGCCACTGTCACTGTGACTACCGAGGCTACGGCCTATTCGCCCTGTATCTCGGAGGTGTTCGAATACCGTCCGGCACTGCTCAACGACAAAGGACTGCGGTTCGGTCCCAATGACACCTATACCTCCGTCCTTCAAAGCGTCAACTCGGGACTCAACGGCAAAGAGTATTCCGAATTGAATCAGGGCGTCAATCTGGGTTCGTTCGGCGGATTCATCGTATTCGGATTCGACCATACGGTAATGAACGTAAAAGGGCTGCGCGACTTCCGCATCGGCTCCCCGCTGAGCAAAACGGGTTACCCGGGACAAGGTGTCGTCTATGTTTCGTTCGATGCAAACAACAACGGCAAAGCCGACGACGAGTGGTACGAAATTGCCGGCAGCGAATACGGCAAGACCGGCGAACGGCGCGATTTGAAAATAGTATATACTCGTCCCGCGAATCTTTCCCCGGATGAGGCAACGGAAGATTGGGCCGCTTACGCAATCAACGAATCGGAGATCGGAGCCTATTGTTATGCCAAGGCCATGTGGGGAACTGTTGCCTCATACTGGCCCGAATGGTTGAAGGAGTCGGCCGAAGGTGCCGCGCTGACCTATACTGGCTGTACGATGCTGCCTCCTCTGGCCAAAGCCCCCGCAGACCCGAGCGGCTGGCCGACTGCAACCACCCGCTGGTACGACTACGGATATGTCTGCAACAGCGACCCCAAGGATGAAACCGGCTCTTCGTTCGACATCGACTGGGCCCGCGATAAGAAAGGAAACAAAGTCTATCTGCCGGGCGTTGATTTCGTGAAGATTCAGAATGCCACCTTGCAAGATTTGGGCTTCGGCTATGGTCCTTCATGCGTTCAGATTAACTGCGCCATCGACCTGCACCTGAAAGGTACAGTAATCGAAACAATCGCACAATAAGACCCTGATACGGTGGCGGAGCCATTTCATACGACAACCCATTGCAAACCTGGCTTCGCATGAAATTCCGCCACCGTTTTTAACCGTCCGACTGCGGCCTTTCAGATTTTGTCCTCGCAACCAAAGCCTGCCGTATTTGCTCTTTAAATATTGATATGGGGGCTGTGTACAGACTGAATATTCACTGCCGATACTCTGCCCAGTAGTTCATTATGTCGCGGATTGAAATGTCGCCGTTGTGATACTTCGTGATGATGCGCTGCGGGAGTTCGAAGGCGGGTTCGTCGCGGTATTTGAACCACCAGCGAATGCCTGCATTGTCGGAGTAGACGGAGCAGTTGTTCTTGCGGCGGAATGCGGCATCGCCGTCTTTCGTCCGAAGGTAGAATTCCATTTTCGCATCCTGCTCCTCCTTCATCTGTTCGCGCAGTCGGCGTATCTCCTTCTCCAACTCGGCAATGGCTGTCTGCCCGCGTTTGAGGTCGTTGATGTTGAACGGCCGCCATGCACCTGTACGGAAGTAGCTGTCGATACGCGCTATCATTTCCTTGTTCACCTCCGCCAGCGGACGCAATCCCTCGATGTTCGCACGGTGCGCCAGCTGGTTGAGATTGATTTGCAGTCCGCGACTCACCTCCGAAGCACGGCGCCACATCGCACGGTCATCATCCAATATTGCCGCCTTTACCTCTTTGCCCAATGCCGCCTCGCGGATGAAAACCGCCGGCGACAGATTCGCCGACTGCGCCTTGCGCCTAATTACCGACATCTCCTCGTCGGAAAACTGTATCTCTTTGCGGTAGGTGCGCCGCCCGTTGTTCAATACTTTCATAGCTTGAAAAATCTTTTTCGGGTTTTGTTCTTCTTCTCGTCATCATCATCTTTCGAGCCTCCGCCGCCACCTGCGGTGTGGACAACGGTCGGCTGAATGAGCAGTTCCATCATCGCCGCCGCGAGACCCGACGTGGCGTCGGCGTCGATGTCTGTCGGAGCGTCGGTCGAGGGGACATCATTCGCCATATAAGAGGCGTCCGGTCGTGCCGATACGGGATTGGCAGATTGCATCGTCTTAGGCAGTGCGATTCCCGACTCCGTGTGCTGCATCCGATTGTCGGTTGCCACCATCGCCCAGTTGCGTGTTACCTCCATCGACGCTAACTTCGCGTATTTCCCGATATAAGAGGTCTTGACCGCACGACCGTCGGCAAGCGTCAGGTTGATAACCAGATGAAAGTGCGGATTCTTGTGGTCTTGGTCGTGATGACGCACTACGATGTACTGGTCGAAGCGGAAGCCATAGTCCTCCATGCGGCGCAGCCATTCACGGACGATTGCCTGTCCGTCACGCTCCATCAGTTCCCGGTCGCGCACGTGGAATGACATCGGGATATGAAGCAGCTTTGTTTTGGCTTCGGGCCGCAGCGCGCTCTGCATCTCGAACTCACGGGAGATATTCTCCACGCCCGCCAATGAGAATATGCCTTTGGACAGGAGTATTTCGGCGCGCTTCTTCGGGTTCAGCACATAACTGACGGTCGCTGCTACGTTGCGGCTGGTGTGTATCTTCGTTATCATCGTTACAAAATTTATCGGTTAATGGAGGGTGGGCAGTTCAACAGGTCGGGATACGTGGGATACGTATGCAGACACCGCTTGCCCACCCTCACCATAAGAACACCCCCGAAGGGATTAGAAGTGGTCATCGCACTGCGGCACATTCGGCAGCTGGCAGCGGGAGCTTGCCGCCCGCTGTTGAATCCGTTGAATTGTTGAGATGCCGTGCAATGTTCACCTGCACAGCATCGTGTAACCTCCTCTTCCCTCAACAATGTGCCGGCCAAAAGAGAAAATCTGTTGAGATGCATCGTCGGGCAGGATGTTGCGGACGGTTGAGAGTTGTTGAACCGTATCATATTGATTTTGTTTATCTTTTCCCTTATATCCAACATCTCAACAAATCAACATAGGTTTTCCAGAAAAGCGCGTGTTACCTTATAGTAGCGTCCCGTCCGCTTGGCTGCTTTGTAGGTCAGCTGGGGCAGGTAGGCAGTCTCATAGGTAACGTAAGTATATGCGTTCGGGGCAGGCGTGAGCTTCCAGAAATCCTGTACCACGACGCGCATCTGATAGCGTTCGACCTTGTGCCGCGTGTTCTCCAAAAGGGACAGCAGGTCGTTGATGCAGAAGCAGAATTCGCCGATGTTCTGTTCGTTCATCACTTCCAGAATCTGCTCGCACATGTCAATCTCCACGCGGCTGCGGTTGTTGCGGATAATCTTGTCGAGGGCGGCCGTGTGGATAAGCGACGGACGGAACCACATGCGGCTTTCCTGCTCCGTGGAGAGCCGGCGATTGGACAGCCAGAAGAGAAATGCTGGGATTTCCGCTTTGAGTTTGTACAGAAACTGCGTGTCGTCGGACTCCAAAGGGCACACCTTTCGGATCCAGAAACGGGTCTCCTCGGCGTCAATCAAAACGGGGTTGCGCTCGTTGTTGGAGCAGAGGACGAACTTCGTATAGAACGGCACTTCGTAACGGTCTTTGCCCTTCGCCTCGACCTTGTAGGTAAGGCCGTGCTGAGGTTTTTCAGCCGCTCGGTATCCTCGCGGCGGTTGAGCAGCACTTCGTCCACCACAATAAGCAGCTTGCCCGCCCAATCGGAATTGAACTGGCTGCGGAAGTCGTCGTTTGTGTTGAAGGTAACATTGTCCTGAAAAATGGCTTTCAGAAAATTGAGAAACGTACTCTTGCCCGTATTGCGTTCCTCCGACACCAGTAGCAGGATAGGTAGCTTCTCGACAGGACGCAGATAGAGCAGCTGCAAATAATCCATGCCCAGCTCGTACTGCTCACCGAAGATGTGGCGCACCAGCGATTCGATGTGCGGAAATTCACCCTCCGCTGGAACGTGGTCAATAGGCTCGTAGAGATTTAAGAAATTGTCTACCTCCTCGCGGTAGTCTGTATGGCTCGGCACGGTGCAGAAGCCGTCGTATTTCGGGATGTCGGCAATAAAGTTCCTGCCGTGATCCTGACGCAGCGTCTCGACGCTCCATGGAATGCGTTTGCGAACAGACCCACCGCGCAGCTGCGGCTGGTTCACCATCTTGTAGTAGGTCGTGCCTACGCGCACATACTCACTCTTTGTCATGGCCGTCCGATTTTGGGGTCCGCACTCCGAGAATCCTGCGCACGTCGGCATTGCGGTACATCACCTTCGCCCCAACGCGCACCGGTTTGAGATAGTTGCGCTTGTCCCAGTGCCACAGCGTGGCGTCGCACACGCCGCACATGCTCTTGACCTTCTCTTTGGTCAGCAGGTCATTACCCTGCAAAGCCGTCATTGCGTCGGCAACCTCGCCGACCGCACGGCGAATCAACTCCTCCGAAAATTGGCGGAGGTCTTCGCCTGTAACCTCCAACTTGATGTTGGCGGCCTCCGTCGAAAGTATCGACATTAAATTCGTCATAGTTTTTACGCTTGCTGCCGATGATTGGACCGTTTCGTCGTGGCAGCGTTACAAACGAAAAAGCCACCGCCCCGATTCGGGCGATGGCACAAAAGTATAGCGGATTTTCGCTGAAATTCAAATGATTGAAATACGATTAGTTCGGCGTACTCAAAACCGTATTAATCGTACTCGAATTTTTGTGAAAAGGATTTAACGGCTACTCGGCGTCGGTAAAGTAGCGGATGATTTCGTCGATAAGGATGCGGTCTTCCCCGATATCCTTTTGCAGCTTGCCCGTGCGAGCATTCGTGTCCAGCAGGAATTTGTAGCAGCGCTGAATGCCCCGTTCAAGGACTATTGCATATTCGGGAAACTCGGCTTGCAGTGCATCGCGGAAGGTGCGCACGGAGCAGTTCATCGTTATGCCCGCCTCTTCAAGTGCGACCTTCATCATCGCAATATCGCGCTGGGTGGATTTGCTTGCCAGCCGGGTGCGTATCTTCTCAATGATACGTTGTTTGTCGTCTGCAAGTATAAGGGCGGAAAGAGTGCGGTCGTCGGACCGCCGAATGCCTGTCCTCTGTGCCGGACAGGGCTGCAACATCTCCTTGTCTTTTGGCGGCAACGAATCTATGGCAGCATCGAGCGGCGACATGGTACGTTCACGGCGGTAACGCTCCCAATCCTCTCGGGTGCGCATTCCGTTACGAATGCTGCCGCGGATAACGAACTTTATCATGAGGTTGCAAAGCCATTTGTTGATTCTGTTTTCGCTCTCCTCAATCAACTCTTCGAGCCGTTCAACCATCGTTTCGTAGCATCGGCCGTAATAAAGCCAAGCCAGCATCGCCGGCACGATGGAGGATTGGTCCGTGTTGTGAAATTCCGAAACCAACTGCGAAGCAAGCGTCTCATCGGCAAGAACGACGACAAAATCCGCCTCTTCGCAGGTCTGGTCGCCGTGAAGCTCCCGTCGTGCCTTTGCCATAAGCTGCGGAGCCAGACGCATAGCCAGCATATAGACACGCTGAATCCCCGTGAAGGATTTGCCGTTCATCTCCTCTACGAAAGCATCGTACTCGTCGGGATGGCAGTCCATCCACGACCGTATCTCCTGCTTGAACCGCTCGAACTCCTCGCATGCCATATTTCTCAATATCAATACAAACAGCCGAACATCCAGAGCGGAATCCTGTTGCCGCTTCCGGTCTCAATATCGTCCAGTGCGAGGTAACTGTTCGGGAGGTCTGCTATCTGGTCGAAGGTCTTGCGGCTGCCGCCGACCTCGAACAGATATTTCCCGTCTGCCATAAAATCGCCCTGCTTGGGCATTGTCAGAGCGGAAACTGCCCCCACCTGATTGGCAAAGAATGTTTCGCGTATCGTACCTTTCGCCATTCTGCCCGACAAAGCGTGCATCAGATTGGCATTATTCAGATATACCTTCTTCGGACCGGTCAGATGCTTGTAATCCTTGACCTTGTCCGTCAGCAGACAGAGAAGTGCGGCACGGTCGAGCAGATACAGCATTTTCAGCGTCTGGTCACGTGTCGATTCCAGTTCCGCCGAGAGTTTGTTGATATTCGGTTCGAGGGGTACATTCTCGGCAATAACCATCAGCAGTTTCTTTATCTTCTGTACGGTCGTATAGGTAATATCCTCCACCGCGGGGATATCGCTGTCGATGACAAGCCGGGCAACTTCTGCCACACGCATCAGATAATCCTCGCCCGACTCCTTGTAATAGGGATAGTAACCTTTGTTCAGATAGTCGTCGAAGCATTTAAGCACCTTTATCTTCGACGCAACATCCATTGCATACCCGATATGGTTGTCAAGCAGCTCTTCCAAAGTTATCGCAGGTATGACAGCAACGCCCTCGTATTCGAGGTATTCCCTGAATGACAAGCCATTGAGCGTATAGAGCGACTGCCGGCGCGACAAATCGGTCTTGGAATTGTCGATAGCCAGCATTGCCGATCCGGTGTACACGATATTCAAATCGGGATAGTTGTCGTAGAAGTTTTTAAGCAGCTGCGTCCAGTTCTTATGCTTGTGTACCTCGTCGAAATAGATATTTACAACGCCATGCGTATAGAGGAACTCCACCAACTCATCCAAACTGTGATTGTTGAACCATAGGTTGTCCAACGACACATACAGCACCTCGTCAAGATTGGCGAAAGTCTCTTTGATATGTTGCAGCAACAGTGTTGTCTTGCCTACACCGCGTGCACCTTTGATGCCTATCAACCTTACACCCCAGTTGATGCGGTCGTACAAATAACGTTTGAACCGCAAATCGGTTGCGGCGAGTTTACGGTGAAAAGTATTTACCAACGGTTGAATATCTACGTAATCCATAACGGTGTAATTTACATATTTCGTTGCAAATATAATAAAACACTTTTAGAAAAGCGAATTTTGCGCAATATCTCTACTTTCAAAAGGTGTATTTATTGCGGGGTGTGTTGTCAATACCTTCCGAGCGCCCATTTCCAAGCCGGTACGACATGGATTGTCTTGCTGTTTCTCTCAAAAGACCTTTCTTCGTCAATCGTTATTATCGTCAGATTATCGCATTTGGTTACTTTCGATGCTTCCAACAGACCGTTGATTTCCCGCTCTCTTGTATTGTCGTCCGACATATCCCACGTAACCTGTATCAGTTCATCGACATATTCATTCCGCTGAACTACGAAGTCGCACTCGGCGGACTCCTGAAAATAAAAAATACGGTCAGCCGGACCAAGATTGCGGTTCAGATGCAGTAATACGGCGTTTTCCAGCAGCTTGCCGTTGTCGTCACTCTGCGGGAGCAGCACGGCGCTACGCAACCCGTTGTCAATACAGTAATATTTTTTCTGAGATCTCTGTTCCTTTGCCAAAGAGCGTTCATATTTGGGTATGCGGATAAACATGAAGACATCGCACACATAATCGGCCCATCGGTAAAGTTCGTCTTTGCTTATTCGCAAACCCTGAGATTTGATGTCGTTGTATATCGACAATATCGAGGTCGGTTTGGTCAGATTCGCCATTATGCGTTTGACAAAGTATCGGAGGATCGGCAAATTTGCAATCCCGTAGTGTTCTGCAATATCTTTCAGCAGCATGGTGTCGAAATAGCCGTTCAAGAGTTGCAATTTTTCAGTCTCCGATACGGTCAATACCACTTCCGGAAATGCACTTGCATGATTGTATTCGGCGAAAGCATTTCTGACTTTTGCCTTGTCCTGTTCGAGATAACTGTCCGTATCGACTCCTTTGAAACGGCAATATTCGTTAAACGAAAGCGGATATGTTTTATATTCGAGCGGATAGCCTCGCAACGCCGTTCCCAATTCCGTAGACAACATCGTGGCATTGCTTCCGCATATATAGATGTTTTTGCAATAACTTTTACATACCCGCAAAACGAAATACTCCCAGCCCTCGATAATCTGTATTTCATCGAAGAACATGTGTACATCTTTTATGGACACGTCAGGATACATCTCCATATAGGAGGCAATTACCTCGTCAAGATCATCGGAGGTCATCCTCTTCAAACGCTCGTCGTCGAATCCTATCCACAGGATATTTCGAACCGGCACTCCGCTTTCAATAAGTGCATTAATCGCTATCATCATCAAAGTGGACTTGCCACATCTGCGCACACCGGGTATGGTGATTATTTTCTTGCGGTTTATCGGCAGCTCCTCGTCCCGATGAATAACATCGAACGGCATCTCCTGCTGTTTGAGTGCTATCAACGACTTAATGGTATCCTTTCTCATAATCTGTCCAACGTTTTACGGTACAAATATATTAAAGCTTCCTTAAATAACGGAAATTATCTGAATAAATTTCCTGCGTGCGCGGAAATATTCTGCAATATTCATGCGCGTTTTTATCGAAACTTATCTCATAGAAGACGCCTCAGACGGTTCTTTATGTGCATTCTCAATGAAATTACCTTTACGACAATAAATTTACCAACTCTTTTTTCATCTCCTCGTCGATTTCTCGGTAACGCGCGAATGCCCGGCTGCCCTCTTTATGACCGCTCAATGCGCCGACAAGATTCGGGTCTTTCACCTGTTTGTACAGATTACCTACAAAAGTTCGTCGGGCGAGGTGCGATGATGCAATCTCATACAACACCTTTTTCTCTTCTTCGCGGGTCGTAGGGTTGATGACCGTAACCAGCCGCTTCAATCCGGCAGCTTTGAAAATCCGTTTGATGGATACATTGTATTTCTGTTCCGATATGAATGGCAACAATTTATCTCCTTCACATCGCTTGTATCGCTCCACAATTTCCAATGCCATGGCGTTGAGAGGTACACGCACAGTTAATGGTCTCCCCTCTTTCGTTTTGCGGGGAATATACTCAATCGCACCATTGATAATGCAACTCTTGGTCATTTTGATTAAGTCACCGACACGGCAGCCTATTAAACACTGGAAAACGAAAATGTCGCGCTGTATGGCAAGCTGCGGATGACGGCTCAGATTGGTACGGTAAATCTTATTCCGTTCATCAATCGTAATGTAGTAAGGCGTACCGTAGGTACACTCTTCGAGCGGAAAGTCATCGAACGGAGTATTCGTAGTCCGTTTGTTGTCCTTGCACCAGTAGAAGAAGGTACGAATGCGCGAAAAGCAATCGAGCAGCGTGTTCCTGCCACGTGGCTGCGGTATCCGTGCCTCGGGAATCGACTCATATAGGGCAGGATACTCTTTGCAATAGACATATTCATTCTTGAAGAAGTTCCAAATATCGCGCAACATGTCGGAGGTAACATCATCGACGTTCAGCGCAAATTTCTTCTGCCCGCGTTTCGTCATCCGCACATAAAGTTCGTACCGCTGCAATCCACGCTTGACTACACGGTAATTCTTTTTGCGCACCTCCGAGAGTTTGTGCTTTTCCAGAAATTCGTCGAAAAGAACAATTAGTGATGGCTTGACCACCTCCTCATCAATCTGATATTTTTTCGGATTGTAGTATTTATCCAGCGTTATCTTCAACCAATCCTTTTTGGGTTGGTCTTCGACACTTTTGTACTCCTTTTCAATAAAACTTTTAAGCCGACGTGTCTCCTCGTTGTAGAATGTACGTTGATCCATATCATAGACAACTTTGCTCTTGACTTGCTCCGCCTTGTCATCCCAATAATTGGGATTGATGGTCAGTCTGGTCGGGGCAATCATATCAATCTTACGACCATCTCGCAACCGGGCATAAATCGTCGCTTGCGAATCGGTGTCATATCGTTTGACGCTCTTCTTTACAATAAGTGAGACTTTCATATTGCCTTCGTGTTTTTTCTGCAACAAAGGTAATATAATTTTCCCCACATTTTCCCCACCAATGTTAAAAATCTTACAAGGGGATTAAATTTGCTTAAATTTATTTTTCATATAACTACCTAACAAACAGTCATTTTATTTGCATTTATTT
>JAIDUK010000046.1 GCA_029060215.1 Alistipes sp. | reverse complement strand
CTGACCGTCAACTGCGTGTGCGACACCTCCTCCTCGTCGATGCCGTCGAACGTATCGACAAGTACCATCGGTGCACGTTGAGGAATCAGTTCCTCGATTTTCAAGGTTTGCGCAGATACTCCCATAACGGTCCTTTTTTATTGCGTTCAACTCTCAGTCTGTGCATCAAAGCATCGTTCTCGTCATCGGGGAAAACCCAGGCTTTCCCGGATGCCGATGCCAACGAACGGGTTCGTTCCAGATCGAAATCGGGACAGAGCCAATAACGCGGATCGACAAGCGGATCGTCCGCAGCGATAACGCCCTGTTCGACGGCAAGTCTCTGCAATGCCGTATGCGGATAAATCCGCATGCCGACATAGGGAAAGAAAACACTGTGGCGGATGTGCCGGGCATTGGCAATGCCGCGCTCGATACTCGTCATCGTTTCTCCTATACCGCCGAAGATGAGGAAGTGGGCATAGTAGATGTTCTCGGCCAAAGCGGCCTCCGATGCACGCAACACATCTTCGAAAACGAAGCGTTTGCCATAGGCAGCGAGCACCTCGTCATCGAACGACTCCGTGCCGAATTCTATATGGGTGAGTCCCGAACGGCGATAGAGCGCCAACTCCTCGCGCGTCAGATTTGCGGGCGAGAAGTAAGCGCCCCAACGTATTCGGGCATCCCGACGGATCAGTTCTTCGGCCAAACGGATATTGAACTCGCGGCAGATATTGAATACCGAGTCGGTGAAGAACAGGTAGTCGATGCCTTTCGAACGTCTCAGGCGGACGATGTCTTCGACGATCCGGTCGGGATCGAGCGTGCGGGTCGTCCTGCCGTCGATGACCGGATAGGAGCAATAGACGCAATCGTAGGGACAACCTCGCTTGGTCTGGATGTTGAGCATGCCGCTCTCTCGCCAATAATAATCGATCCACGCGTCCTCGAATTCCACTTCAAGCGAACGAAGATAACAACGGTGCGGTCGGGGATACGGTTTCGTTTCGTGGCCTCGGACGAACAGGCCGTCGATATCGGCCGGCTCGCGGCCGGCATCGAGGGTTTCGATAAGTTGCGCAAGACTTTCCTCGCCCTCGCCGGCCAAACCGTAGTCGGCACCGACAATCTCCATGAAGTGTTGCGGAAAGATTGAGAATCCCGCACCTCCGATCAGCAACGGAACGGTCGTAGCGCGTCGTACGGCCTCTGCGACCGCACGGTATCCCGTCAGAAAGTTCCCTTCACAAAGCGAGTTGGCGCCATCGACGTTGCGGAACGAAAGACCCACATAGCGGGGTTGCATCCGACGGATGAAAGTTTCCAGTTGTTCGTCGGTACCAAGATTGCAGTCGAAAAGTACGATTTCGTAGTCAGGCAGACGCCAGCGAAGATAGCTTTTCAGATAGGAAATCCCCAACGGATAAACCGGATAGGGTTCCCGATGGCGATTGGCCGACACAAGCAATATACGACGCGGTGCGGAGATCATGCCCAGAACTTATAGAAATTATACCATTGTTCGGGATAATGGTCAAGCACGCCTTCCAGCGCGCCGACATAACGGTCGAGCAGCTCCTTGCTCGTCGGATGCTCGTCGGTGTCGACGATCGTGAAAAGGAAGCGATACCGACGACGGGCTTCGCGAACGGCAAAATAAAAAACCACAGGCGTTTGCAATTTGGCTGCCAGCAAAAAGGGGCCTTCGGGGAAACGGGCTTCGGCTCCCATGAACCGGGCTGTAAGGGTATGTTCGTCCGAAAGGAAGCGGTCGCCCTGGAAACAAACCGGTTCTCCTCCATTGAGCGCCACCTTTATTTTCAGCACAACATCGAGCGAAGGCCCGTTGACCGGAATGATCCGGTAGTTGCGCATGTCGGCATGACGTTCGACAGCCTCGCGGATACGTGCCCATTCGGCATCGTACATCACCACGTTGAGTCGGCCTTCATATTGTGAGAAGAAACGGCTGCCAGCCTCCCAGCACCCCACATGCGCCCCGATCATCACCACGCCGGATCCCCTGCGCAACAGCTCCATGAACGCATCGTAATTATCGAAACGGAAATCGTAACAGTCTCCCATTCCGGCCCGAATGGCCACACGGTCGATGAGCGTCTGCCCGAAACGATAGTAATGGCGATAGAGAGCTGCCGCAGCGCGCAACCGACCATAACGATGCCGACGACGGTAATAGTCCCATACGGCCGCCGTAGCACGGGGCGCGAAGGGAATGAAATAGCAGCAGACCAAAGCCAGAAAGAGATAGGCGCTGCGAATGCCGCAGTGCCGGATCAGAAAAACGAAAAAGGCATGGCCGAAGCCGCCGCCGCGCGATTTCCCAGACCACTCTGTCCGTTTCGCCTCCTCCATTATTCTTTGTCCGCCAGCTTTGCGATGATCAGCTTATTGAAGTCGTCGAACGTCTTCACGCCGACAAAATCG
>JAIDUK010000045.1 GCA_029060215.1 Alistipes sp. | reverse complement strand
AAAGAGACCATCGAAGTGAACGGCGAAACCTATCCCGTGTATAAGATGGAAATCTCCAACACCTCGCACCCGTTCTACACGGGCAAGATGAAGTTGGTAGACACCGCCGGTCGCGTCGATAAGTTTATGAGCCGCTACGCAAAACGCTACGATAAGAAAAACGCGAAGTAAGAACCTCGCGGACGAGAAAAGAGCCGGGCTGCATGGAAATGCGGTCCGGCTTTGATTTTAGGGAGAAGATGGAACGGGTTCGGATGAAAGCGCCGAATTGCCGGAAAGAACCCCGAGAGCGAGTTGAGGCTCTATGTTGCGGGTGGTGGAGACGGCGGCCGGGCGCGATGGAACTATTCGCCTTTCGGGTATTCGGCCTTGATGCGGTCGATGGTGCGGCCGCCGATGCCGAACGAAGTGTCGGGCAACTCTTTGACCGCGACCATGAAAAACTGCTGCGGAATGGACGTGGCTTCGGCGGCGGCGAGGGTGACCCTTTCGATGAGGGCCTGTTTCTGGGAGGCGGTCAGAGTTCCGCACTCGATAGAGATGTAAGGCATGGCGGGAAAATTAGGTTGTGAACTTGGGCTGAGAACGGCAGCAAAGATACGACATAAAAACCGAATGATGCTCGAAGAAGGCGAATGCAGACGAAAATCTGCGCGGCGAGACGATTTTTGAACAACGTTGTGCAATAATACATATCTTTGCGGAGACCAAACGAAAGGATGGAAAGATGAAAAAGTATCTGATTGCAACGGTGTTGCTGCTGAGCGCCTTGACCTCGTGCATCCGCAAGCAGGTGGTGCTCGACATGGCCGATCAGCGCGATTCGCTGGCAGGCGTGGTCGACGCAAAGGATTCGCTCATAAGCCTTGTGTTCGAAGACATTCATGCCATTGCGGGCAATCTGGCGGAGATCAAGATGCGGGAGAACCTGATAACGGTGCCGGAAGATGCCGAAGGGGGAACACGCCCGATCCGGCAGATAAACAGCGACATAGCAGCGATAGATCGGTTGCTGCAAGAAAATCGGGCGAAGATAGCGTCGTTGCAGCAAGCTGCGGGACAATTGCGCAAGGCCAACATCCGGGTAGGCGCGCTGGAGAAGATCATCGGCGACATGGAAGACCAACTGGCGAAGAAGACGGCCGAAGTGGAAGACCTGCGCCGGGAGCTGACCGAACGCGACCGGCAGGTGGCGGAACTGGAAGAACAGGTGGCCGAGGGAACTGCTGCGACGGCGAAGCTCGGGCAGGAGAACGCCCTGCTGGAAAACCGGCTGAATACGGTCTACTATATTGTCGGTACGGAAAAGGAACTGCTCGATGCGCAGATCATCAACAAGGAAGGGTTTATCGGCCGCACGCTGACGGCGAATCGGAACGGTGCGATCGGGAGTTTCGTGCAGGCCGATGCGCGCCTGCTGGACGAAATCCCGATAGGCGGAAAGAAGGCGACCGTGGTGACGACGCATCCCCGCGACAGCTATGAACTGCTGGTGTGGCCGGACAAGCGGGTGGAAAAACTGCTGATTCTTGACCCGGACCGATTCTGGGAATCGTCGAAGATATTGATAATAAGCTATAAATAGCCGTAGATCGATTGTGGAAAACCCCTGCCTTGGCAGGGGCTTTTTTTGTGGATGGGCATTCTACTTTTCGCAGACGTAGACGTTGAGATCGATCCATTTGCCGGAAGAGAGCTGTTCGGCGTGTTGTTCTGTTCGGTCGAACCGCCACCCGAGCCGCAGGGGAATCCGATGAGTCCGGCGAAACGTTCGTCGGCACGCGTGGTATAGACCGGGTTGGCGGGGTCGGCGAGCGATGTGCTGACGAATGCGCGGCTGTCGTTTTCGCAAAGAGTGAGAGCGACGAACGGTAACCAACGTCCGAGGTAGGCGCGCTGGGTATCGATGGAACGGAAAATAGCGCGGGCATCGTCGGGCAGCAGGAGCCGGAGGACATAAGGGCCGAAAAGAGGAATCATGGCGGGTGTTTTTACAAAGGTAATGTATTCGGATGCAAAGACCAAAAGACGCATATATATAAGGTATGGGCGAAATCGGACGGAGGCAGCGGAAACACAGGGGTGAGCGGGACGGATACGGATGATATTTTTTGTGCAATCTGTTGCGGGATTCAAAAAAATTTCTACCTTTGCACCCGGTTTCGTCCCCGAAAGGACGAGCCGCCGAAGGGTTCTTTGAGAATGATGAAAAAGTAGAAAAATTTTCGCGGAATATTTGCGCAATCAATTTTTTATATCTACTTTTGCAATCCAAAACGGTTGATTCTGCCGATGTAGCTCAGTTGGCCAGAGCAGCTGATTTGTAATCAGCTGGTCGGGGGTTCGAATCCCTCCATCGGCTCCGGAAGCCGACGCGAGAAGGGGGCGGCCCCGGAGGAGCGAAGGGAACGAGCGATTCGGTTCCCGGATCGGCGGAGCAACGACCTCCCTCGGCGGAGGAAAATACGGGAAGTTACCAGAGCGGTCAAATGGGGCAGACTGTAAATCTGCTGGCGTACGCCTACGGTGGTTCGAATCCATCACTTCCCACCAGAGAAAACCGGTTGGAGTTGCAAAATCTCCCGGGGTCCCGCCGAGGATCCGGAGAGAGGAGGCAAACTCCGATACGGTATATTTTTGCGGATACGACCCTGCGGGGCGGGGATGCGAAATCTGCGGAAGTAGCTCAGTTGATAGAGCATCAGCCTTCCAAGCTGAGGGTCGCGAGTTTGAGCCTCGTCTTCCGCTCGACGGCGTGCGGTACCGGAAATCCCGGCGGAAGCGGGGATGACGGCGCTGCCGCCTATGTTGCGAAATGGATTTTGAAACTTTGGAATATTTCTAAACAGAACTTAATACTTAAACGCTATGGCAAAAGAAAAATTCGACCGCTCGAAACCGCATGTCAACATCGGTACCATCGGTCACGTAGACCACGGTAAGACGACCCTTACCGCTGCAATCACGACCGTTCTTGCTAAGAAGGGTCTGTCGGAGTTGCGCTCGTTCGACTCGATCGACAACGCACCCGAGGAGAAGGAACGCGGTATCACGATCAACACGGCGCACGTAGAGTATCAGACGGCCAACCGTCACTATGCTCACGTAGACTGCCCGGGCCACGCCGACTATGTGAAGAACATGGTAACGGGTGCCGCTCAGATGGACGGTGCCATTCTGGTAGTAGCCGCAACGGACGGTCCGATGCCCCAGACCAACGAGCACGTGCTGCTCGCCCGTCAGGTGAACGTGCCGCGTATCGTTGTTTTCCTGAACAAGTGCGACATGGTAGACGACGCCGAGATGCTCGACCTCGTCGAAATGGAGGTACGCGACCTGCTGTCGAAGTACGAATATGACGGCGACAACGCTCCCATCATCCGCGGTTCGGCCCTCGGCGGTCTGAACGGCGAGGCTCAGTGGGAAGAGAAGATCATGGAGCTCATGAACGCTGTAGACGAGTACATCCCCATCCCGCAGCGTGAGAACGAGAAGCCGTTCCTGATGCCTGTCGAGGACGTATTCTCGATCACCGGTCGCGGTACCGTAGTAACGGGCCGTATCGAAACCGGTGTGATCCACGTAGGTGACCCCGTAGAGATCATCGGTCTGGAAGAGAAGACGCTGACGTCGACCTGCACCGGTGTGGAGATGTTCCGCAAGTTGCTCGACGAGGGCGAGGCCGGCGATAACGTAGGTCTGCTGCTCCGTGGTATCGACAAGAAAGAGGTGAAGCGCGGTATGGTAGTCGCCAAGCCGGGTTCGATCACCCCGCACACCGAGTTCGAGGCCGAGGTCTACATCCTGAAGAAAGAAGAGGGTGGCCGCCACACGCCGTTCCACAACAACTATCGTCCCCAGTTCTACCTGCGTACGATGGACGTAACGGGTGAGGTTCACCTGCCCGCAGGCGTCGACATGGTGATGCCCGGCGACCACGTGACCATCACCGTGAAGCTGATCTACCCGGTAGCATTGAACGAGGGTCTGCGCTTCGCAATCCGCGAGGGCGGCCGCACGGTAGGTGCCGGTCAGATTCTGAAGATCGTGAAGTAATTCACGGATCGGATAAACGGGAGCGGCTCTCGGAGCCGTTCCCACTATAGGAGCATAGTTCAAGGGTAGAATAGCGGTCTCCAAAACCGTTGATGGGAGTTCGAATCTCTCTGCTCCTGCCAAGAATAAAGAAAAGAAGATATGTTCAACTATTTCAAGGAATCCTACAACGAACTTGTGAACAAGGTGACGTGGCCCACGTTCCAGCAGCTTCAGAGTTCGACGGTGGTCGTGATGGTGGCTTCGGTCATCTTTGCGGTGGTGGTATTGGCCATGGACCTCTCGTTCGAGAACCTGATGGGCGCGATCTACAAGACGCTGGGCAATCTGGGCCGCTAAAAAACACCGGTTGCAAGATGAGCGAGATACAGAAACAATGGTACGTTGTCCGAGCGATCGGCGGGAAGGAGAATAAGGTTAAGGAGTATCTGGAGGCCGAAATCCGTCACAACCATTTGGAAGACTACATCTCCCAAGTGCTGATCCCGACCGAAAAGGTCTACACGATCCGCAACGGCAAGAAAGTATCGAAAGAAAAAGTCTCCTACCCGGGCTACGTATTGGTGGAGGCTGCGTTCGTAGGACAGATTCCCATATTGATTCGTAATACTCCCAATGTGCTGGGATTTCTCGGCGACACGAAAGAAGACAGCCGCTCGATGCACGCGACGCCTCTCCGTCCACAGGAGGTGGCCCGCATCTTGGGCCGTGTCGACGAGATGAACGCCATGGAGGAGGAAAACGAAATACCGTTCTTCGCCGGCGAGACCGTAAAGGTCACCGATGGTCCTTTCTCAAGCTTCCAAGGCACTATCGAAGCCGTCGACAACGAGCGCAAGAAACTCACGGTATCGGTGAAGATATTCGGGCGCAAAACTCCTATGGAGTTGAGTTTCACCCAAGTAGAAAAAGAATAAAAACCAAGGAAAACTATGGCAAAAGAGGTTGCTGCATTTATTAAATTGCAGATAAAAGGCGGTGCCGCCAATCCTTCGCCCCCGGTTGGTCCCGCATTGGGCTCCAAGGGAGTCAATATCATGGACTTCTGCAAGCAGTTCAATGCCCGTACGCAGGACAAGGCCGGAAAGGTTCTTCCGGTAATCATCACGGTGTACGGCGACAAGTCGTTCGACTTTGTCGTGAAACAGCCGCCTGTAGCTGTCCAGCTCAAGGAAGCAGCCAAGGTACAGAAAGGTTCCGCGCAACCCAACCGCGACAAGGTGGGGCAGGTGACGTGGGAACAGGTCCGTGCCATTGCTCAGGACAAGATGCCTGACATGAACTGCTTCACGTTGGAATCGGCTATGCGCATGGTAGCCGGAACGGCCCGCAGCATGGGTATCAATGTCGTCGGTGAATTTCCTAACATGTAATCGAAGAAGATGAGTAAGTTGACAAAAAATCAAAAAGTCGCCTATGCGAAGGTGGAGGCCGACAAGGCCTACAAGCTTTCGGAGGCCGCCGCTCTTCTGAAGGAAATTACGTTCACGAAATTCGATGCATCGGTAGACATCGACGTGCGTCTGGGCGTCGACCCCCGCAAGGCCAACCAAATGGTGCGCGGCGTAGTGACCCTGCCTCACGGTACGGGCAAGCAAGTCCGCGTGCTGGTGCTCTGCACCCCTGAGAAGGAAGCCGAAGCGCAAGCCGCAGGTGCCGACTACGTAGGTCTGGACGAATATGTCGACAAGATCAAGTCCGGCTGGACGGATGTCGATGTGATCATCTGCACCCCCAACGTGATGGGCAAGGTCGGTGCGCTGGGCCGAATTCTGGGTCCCCGCGGCTTGATGCCGAACCCGAAGACGGGTACGGTGACCATGGAAGTGGGCAAAGCCGTGAAGGAAGTGAAATCGGGTAAGATCGACTTCAAGGTCGACAAGTTCGGTATCATCCACACCTCGGTAGGCAAGATCTCGTTCTCGGCCGAGCAGATTACGGACAATGCGAAGGAAGTCCTGAGCATGATCCTCAAGCTCAAGCCGGCCGCAGCGAAAGGCTCCTATGTGAAGAGCATCTATCTCTCGACCACGATGAGCCCGGGTCTGCAAATCGATTCCAAATCAGTAGAAACCAAATAAGAAGGAGGACAGAAGAGATGACCAAGGAAGAAAAACTGGTTGTTATTGACAACCTTGCCGAGCAACTCCGGACCTATCCTCACTTCTATATCACCGACATCGAAGCGCTGAACGCCGAGCAAACCGCATCGCTGCGCCGCCAGTGCTTCGAGAAGGAGATCAAGTTGGTAGTGGTGAAGAACACGCTGCTGACCAAGGCTCTGGAAAAGGTGGAGAAGGCCGACGCTGAACTGGTGAAGGTATTGGAGGGCCCGACCTCGGTGATGTTCGCAAACGTAGCCAAGGCTCCCGCGACGCTGATCAAGGAGTTCCGCAAAGGCTCGGACAAACCCGTGCTGAAAGCGGCCTATGCCGAGGGGTGCGTCTACGTGGGCGACAACCAAATCGAAGCTCTGTGCAACATCAAGTCGAAGGAAGAGCTCATCGGCGACATCATCGCGCTGCTGCAATCCCCGGCGAAGAATGTTATTTCTGCACTGCAAGCAAGTGCAGGTCAGAAGATTGCGGGCATCGTGAAGACGCTCGAATCGAGAAACAACTAATCACAACAAGTAAAAAACAAAATCTAATACGCTTACAACTATGGCAGACGTAAAGAAACTTGCTGAAGAACTGGTAAACCTCAAGGTTACCGAGGTAAACGAACTCGCACAGATCCTCAAGGAGGAATATGGCATCGAGCCGGCTGCTGCCGCTGTCGCTGTCGCAGCTCCCGCTGCCGGCGCAGGCGAAGCCGCTGCTGCTGAGAAGTCGACGTTCGACGTGATCCTGAAGAGCGGCGGTCAGGCCAAGCTCCAAGTGATCAAGGTTGTGAAGGACCTCGCAGGTCTCTCGCTGGGCGACGCCAAGGCGCTTGTCGACGGTGCTCCCAAGGCAGTGAAGGAAGGCGTTTCCAAAGAGGAGGCCGAGCAGATCAAGAGCCAGCTCGAGGAAGCAGGTGCTGAAGTTGAGCTTAAGTAGCATTGCTGCTTAAGATTCATACCAGATGAATCCGGGTATAGGGCTTACCAGCGTGTAGGCTCTATGCCTTTTCTTGGTCTAAAGATCGGGAGTGCCGGTTGTGCTGTGCCCGATCCGCGGAAGAGATGCTCCCGGGGCGCATTGCGAGCGCCTGCAAACGGGGGCTTCGGCGGGATAAAAGGAAGGGCCTGCCGAAAAGGAAACGGACAACCGTGCGAAAAACCGCATCGCGCCTCTGTTTGTTGGCGGGGACCGAATCCGGATGACCTGCGCAGCGGCAGGATGCAAGAAACGGTTGTTTTGATGAAAGTCTGTTTTTCGGGAACGCAGCTGTCCCGATTGCACTTCAACTAATTTGGATCATACGATGTCCACAGCAAAAACACAACAACGAATCAGCTTCTCGACAGTGAAGAACCGGGTGCCCTATCCGGATCTGCTGGAAGTACAGCTCAAATCATTCCGGGACTTTTTCCAGATGGACACTACGGCCGAAAATCGCAAGAACGAAGGCCTCTACAAAGTGTTTCAGGAAAACTTCCCCATCACGGATACCCGGAACAACTTCGTACTGGAGTTTATCGACTACTATATCGACCCGCCGCGCTACTCGATCGAAGAATGTCTGGAACGCGGCCTGACGTACAGCGTACCGCTGAAAGCCAAGCTGAAGCTCTATTGCACGGACGACGAACACGAAGATTTCGGCGTAGTGGTGCAGGACGTCTATTTCGGGACGATACCCTACATGACCGAACGGGGCACGTTCGTCATAAACGGTGCGGAACGTGTCATCGTATCGCAGCTGCACCGCTCGCCGGGCGTATTCTTCGGCCAGAGCATGCACACGAACGGCACCAAACTCTACTCGGCGCGAATCATACCCTTCAAAGGCTCGTGGATCGAATTTGCGACGGACATCAACAACGTGATGTACGCTTACATCGACCGCAAGAAGAAGTTGCCTGTCACGACGCTGCTGAGAGCCATCGGCTATGAAGCCGACCAACAGATATTGGAGATTTTCGACCTCGCTGACGAAGTGAAGGTCTCGAAAGCCAACCTCAAGAAAGCCGTAGGCCGCAAGTTGGCCGCCCGGGTTCTTTCGACGTGGGTCGAAGACTTCGTCGACGAAGACACGGGCGAAGTGGTGTCGATCGAGCGAAACAACGTGATCGTAGACCGTGAAACGGTGTTGGAAGAGGAGCACATCGACCAAATCATCGAGAGCGGTGCCAAGACCATTCTGCTGCACAAGGAGAACCAGTCGGGCATCGATTTCTCGATCATATACAACACGTTGCAGAAAGACCCCTGCAACTCCGAAAAGGAAGCCGTGGTCTACATCTACCGGCAGCTGCGCGCTTCGGAGCCGCCCGATGAGGCGACGGCCCGCGACGTCATCGAGAAGCTCTTCTTCTCGGACAAACGCTACGACTTGGGCGATGTGGGCCGCTACCGCATCAACAAGAAGCTCGATCTGGACACCGATCCGGCCATCCGTACGCTGACGCGCGAAGACATCATCGCCATTATCAAGTACCTGATTCAGCTGATCAATTCGAAAGCGGACGTGGACGATATCGACCACTTGTCGAACCGTCGCGTACGCACCGTGGGCGAACAGTTGTCGAACCAATTCTCGGTAGGTTTCGTGCGCATGGCACGTACGATCCGCGAACGCATGAACGTGCGCGACAACGAAGTATTCACGCCGGTGGACCTGATCAATGCCAAGACGCTCTCGTCGGTGATCAACTCGTTCTTCGGCACCTCGCAGCTCTCGCAGTTCATGGACCAGATCAACCCGCTGGCCGAAATCACGCACAAACGCCGTCTGTCGGCCCTCGGCCCCGGTGGTCTGTCGCGCGACCGAGCCGGTTTCGAGGTGCGAGACGTACACTATACGCACTACGGTCGTCTTTGCCCGATCGAGTCGCCGGAAGGCCCGAACATCGGTCTGATTTCGTCGCTGTGCGTCTATGCCAAGATATCGCCGATGGGCTTCATCGAGACGCCTTATCGTACGGTGGAGAACGGCAAGATCGACATGGACAACTCCCACATCCGCTACTACTCGGCCGAAGAGGAAGAGGGCAAGGTTGTGGCTCAGTCGAACATTCCGGTCGATGACAACGGCAATTTCTTGCAGCCCGAGCGCATCAAGGCGCGTCAGGGTGCCGATTTCCCGGTCGTAACGGCCAAGGAAGTCAATCTGATGGACGTGGCGCCCAACCAGATCGCGTCGATTGCGGCGAGCTTGATTCCGTTCTTGGAACACGACGACGCCAACCGTGCGCTGATGGGTTCGAACATGATGCGCCAGGCCGTGCCCCTGGTGACTTCGGAAGCTCCGATCGTCGGCACGGGCATCGAGAAGGAGATGATCTCCGACAGCCGCATCCAGATCGTGGCCGAGGGCGACGGCGAGGTGGTTTTCGCCGATGCTACCAAGATTCAGATCAAGTACGAACGGACGGACGACGAGATCCTCGCTTCGTTCGCGCCGGAAGTTACGACCTACGAACTTCCGCGCTATCGCCGTACGAACCAGAACACCTCGGTGACCTTGAAGCCGACCGTGCTCACGGGCGACAAGGTGAAGAAAGGCCAGATCATCACGGAAGGCTATTCGACCCAGCGCGGCGAACTGGCGTTGGGCCGCAACCTGAAAGTTGCGTTCATGCCGTGGAAAGGCTACAACTTCGAGGATGCCATCGTGATATCGGAGCGCATCCAGCGTGAAGACATCTTCACGTCGGTGCATGTGGACGAATACATTATGGAAGTCCGCGACACCAAGCGCGGTGTCGAGGAACTCACCTCGGACATCCCCAACGTCTCGGAAGACGCCACGAAGGACCTCGACGCCAACGGTATCATCCGTGTGGGCGCCAACGTCCACCCGGGCGACATCCTCATCGGCAAGATCACGCCCAAGGGCGAGAGCGATCCTTCGCCCGAGGAGAAGCTGCTGCGCGCCATCTTCGGCGACAAGGCCGGCGACGTGAAGGATGCTTCGCTCAAGGCGCAGCCCTCGCTCCACGGCGTGGTGATCGGCACGACGCTCTACAGCCGTGCCAGCAAGGACACCAAGAAAGGCAAGAGCGCCGAGAAGGCCCAACTGGACAAGCTCGACGAGCAGTTCGCGACCGAAATCGCCGAACTGACGAAGCGTCTGACGGGCAAACTGTGGTCGCTGCTCCAAGGCAAGACCACGACGGGCATCACGGACTACTTCGGAGCAGAGCTCTACCCTGCAGGAACGAAGTTCACGCTGAAGATGCTGGAAGAGATAGCCCGCAAGTCGACCGACGAGAAGACGGGCGTGGTGTCGGGCTACCTGAACCTCGGTTCGTGCAAGTGGACGGGCGATGCCCGTATCGATGCGCTGATCGAAGCGACGGTGAACAACTACTCCATCGAGTGGAAGAAAGCCGACGCGGCGATCAAACGCGAGAAATACAACTTCACCAACGGCGACGAGCTGCCGCAGACGGGCGTCATCCAGATGGCCAAGGTCTATATCGCCAAGAAACGCAAGCTGAAGGTGGGCGACAAGATGGCCGGCCGCCATGGTAACAAGGGTATCGTGGCCAAGGTCGTGCGCGACGAGGATATGCCGTTCCTCGAAGACGGTACGATCGTCGACATCTGTCTGAACCCGCTGGGCGTGCCTTCGCGTATGAACCTCGGGCAGATCTACGAGACCGTGCTCGGCTGGGCCGGACGGGAATTGGGTCTGAAGTTCGCGACGCCGATTTTCGACGGTGCGTCGCTCGACCAGATCAACGAATACACGGCGCAGGCAGGTCTGCCGCACAGCGGCCGCACCTATCTGTATGACGGCGGTACGGGCGAGATGTTCGACCAGCCGGCCACGGTGGGCGTGATCTACATGCTCAAGCTGGGCCACATGATCGACGACAAGATGCACGCCCGTTCGATAGGCCCGTACTCGCTTATCACGCAGCAGCCGCTGGGCGGTAAGGCGCAGTTCGGCGGTCAGCGTTTCGGTGAGATGGAGGTCTGGGCGCTCGAAGGCTTCGGCGCCGCCAACATCCTGCAAGAGATTCTGACGATCAAGTCGGACGACGTGATGGGCCGCGCCAAGGCGTACGAAGCCATCGTCAAGGGCGAGAACCTGCCCAAGCCGGGCATCCCCGAGGCGATGAACGTATTGCTGCACGAGTTGCGCGGTCTGGCCCTGTCGGTCAAACTGGAGTAAGATTTTAGGGACGATAAAAAAGAAGAAAGAAATATGTCAATGTCCAAAGACAACAAGGGCGGCAACGGTTACAACCGCATAGCGATCGGTCTGGCATCCCCCGAGGAGATTCTGGCCCAGTCGAGCGGCGAGGTGCTCAAGCCCGAGACCATCAACTACCGCACCTACAAGCCCGAACGCGACGGTCTGTTCTGCGAACGCATCTTCGGCCCTGTGAAGGACTACGAGTGCCACTGCGGCAAGTACAAGCGTATCCGTTACAAGGGCATCGTCTGCGACCGCTGCGGTGTGGAGGTTACCGAGAAGAAGGTGCGCCGCGAACGCATGGGCCACATCTCGCTGGTGGTGCCGGTGGTGCATATCTGGTATTTCCGCTCGCTTCCGTCGAAGATCGGCTACCTGCTGGGTATCCCGTCGAAGAAGCTGGAAGCGATCATCTACTACGAGCGTTATGTGGTGGTCAATCCGGGCGCCGCGGCCGAACAAGGCATCGAGAAGTTGGCTACGCTGGCCGAAAAGGAATATCTCGACGTATTGGCCGCTCTGCCGAAGGGCAACCAGTCGCTGCCCGACGACGACCCGAACAAATTCGTTGCGATGATGGGCGCCGAGGCGATCTACACGCTGCTCAAGCAGGTGGACCTCGATTCGATGTCCTATGCGCTGCGCCACAAGGCCTCGACCGAGACCTCGCAGCAGCGTAAGTCGGAAGCGCTGAAATGCCTGAACGTCATCGAGTCGTTCCGCGCTTCGGAGGGCAAGAACAAGCCTGAGTGGATGGTGCTGAGCGTCATCCCCGTCATTCCGCCCGAGTTGCGCCCGCTGGTACCGCTGGACGGCGGCCGCTTTGCGACGTCGGACCTGAACGACCTCTACCGTCGTGTCATCATCCGCAATAACCGTCTGAAGCGTCTGATCGAAATCAAGGCGCCCGAGGTCATCCTCCGCAACGAGAAGCGCATGTTGCAGGAGGCCGTCGATTCGCTCTTCGACAACTCGCGCAAGTCGAACGCCGTGAAGAACGAGTCGAACCGCCCGCTCAAATCGCTGTCGGATTCGCTCAAGGGCAAGCAGGGCCGCTTCCGTCAGAACTTGTTGGGTAAGCGTGTGGACTACTCGGCCCGTTCGGTCATCGTCGTCGGCCCCGAGTTGAAGATGCACGAAATGGGTATTCCCAAGGATATGGCTGCCGAGCTCTACAAACCGTTCGTCATCCGCAAGCTCATCGAGCGCGGAATCGTCAAGACGGTGAAGTCGGCCAAGAAGATCATCGACCGCAAGGATCCGGTGATCTGGGGTATTCTCGAAAACGTCATCAAGGGACACCCCGTGTTGATGAACCGTGCCCCGACGCTGCACCGCTTGGGTATTCAGGCTTTCCAGCCCAAACTCATCGAGGGCAAGGCCATGCAGCTCCACCCGCTGGCATGTACGGCGTTCAACGCCGACTTCGACGGCGACCAGATGGCCGTGCACTTGCCGCTGGGCAACGCCGCCATTCTGGAAGCGCAGCTGCTGATGCTGGGTTCGCACAACGTCCTGAACCCTGCGAACGGTGCGCCTATCACGGTGCCGTCGCAGGACATGGTGTTGGGGCTCTACTATATTACCAAGCCCCGCAAGGGCGTGAAAGGCGAGGGCCGCACGTTCTATGGTCCCGAGGAAGCGATCATTGCTTACAATGAGAAGAAAGCCGACCTGCACGCCATCGTGAAGTGCTTGGTCGACGACCTCGACGAGAACGGCAACCCTGTACGTGTCATCAAGGAGACGACCATCGGCCGCATCCTGTTCAACCAAGTGGTGCCGCAGGAAGTGGGCTACATCAACGAAGTGCTGACCAAACGCTCGCTGCGCGACATCATTGCCGTGGTGATGAAGAAAGCCGGTGCGGACAAGGTGGCCGCGTTCCTCGACGACATCAAGAACCTGGGCTACCGCATGGCATTCCAAGGCGGTCTGTCGTTCAACCTCGACGCAGTGATTATCCCCGAAGAAAAGGAGAAACTCGTACAGGAGGGCTACGACCGCTCGGACGCCATCATGGAAGACTACAACATGGGTCTTATCACCAACAACGAACGATACAACCAGATCATCGACGTGTGGACCAACATCAACTCGAAGCTGACCAAGGCGGTGATCGACACGCTGGTGAAAGACGAAGACGGCTTCAATCCGGTCTACATGATGCTGGACTCGGGAGCCCGCGGCTCCAAGGAGCAGATCCGTCAGCTGAGCGGTATGCGCGGTCTGATGGCCAAGCCGCAGAAGTCGGGTGTCGAGGGCGGCCAGCAGGTCATCGAGAACCCGATTCTCTCGAACTTCAAGGAAGGTCTTTCGGTGCTCGAATACTTCATCTCGACCCACGGTGCCCGCAAGGGTCTGGCCGATACGGCACTGAAGACGGCCGACGCCGGTTATCTGACGCGCCGTTTGGTCGACGTGGCGCAGGACGTCATCATTAACGAGGAGGACTGCGGCACGCTGCGCGGCCTGACGGCTACGGCCATCAAGCGTAACGACGACGTGGTGCAGACCCTCTACGACCGCATCTTGGGCCGTGTGGCGTTGAACGACGTGATCCACCCGCTGACGGGCGAAGTGCTCTGCAAGGCGGGCGAAGAGATCACGGAAGCCATCGCCGAAGCGATCGAGAAATCGCCGTTGGAGTCGGTGGAGATCCGTTCGGTGCTCACTTGCGAGGCGCGCCGCGGCGTGTGTGCGAAGTGCTACGGCCGCAATCTTGCCACCGCCCGCATGGTTCAGAAGGGCGAAGTGGTCGGCGTCATCGCCGCTCAGTCCATCGGCGAGCCGGGTACGCAGCTGACTCTGCGTACGTTCCACGTCGGCGGTGTGGCCGGTGGTACGGCCGTCGAAACCAACGTGGTATCGAAATATGAAGGCCGCTTGGAAATCGACGAGCTGCGCACCGTCAAGGGCAAGAACGCCGCAGGCGAAGCGATCAACATCGTCATCTCGCGCCAGTCGGAGTTCCGCATCGTCGATCCGAAGACCGAAATCGTACTCTATACCCATAATCTTCCCTATGGCGCCACGCTCTTCATGGCGGACGGTGCAACAGTGAAGAAAGGCGACATGATCTGCGAGTGGGACCCCTACAACGCTGTAATCATCTCGGAATACGAAGGCAAGGCCGTTTATGAAAGCGTGCTGGAAGGTATTACCTACCGCGACGAGCGCGACGAACAGACGGGTCTGTCGGAGAAGGTGGTCATCGAATCGAAAGACAAAACCAAGAACCCGGTTATCCGGATCGTGGACAAGTCGGGCGAAGAGGTGAAGCAGTACAACCTGCCCGTGGGCGCCCACGTGGTGGTCAAGGACAACGCCAAGATCAAGGCCGGCGATATCCTGATCAAGATTCCGCGTGCCGTCGGCAAGTCTGGCGGCGACATCACCGGTGGTCTGCCGCGTGTTACGGAGCTCTTCGAGGCCCGCAATCCGTCGAACCCGGCCATCGTTTCGGAAATCGACGGCGAGGTAACGTTCGGCAAGATCAAGCGCGGTAACCGCGAAATCGTCATCACCTCGAAAGAGGGCGACCAGAAACGTTATCTGGTGCCGCTGTCGCGTCAGATCATCGTGCAGGAGAACGACTATGTGAAGGCGGGCAGCCCGCTCTCGGACGGTGCTATTACGCCGACCGACATCCTGAACATCCTCGGTCCGACGAAGGTGCAGGAATACATCGTCAACGAGGTGCAGGAGGTCTACCGCATGCAGGGCGTGAAGATCAACGACAAGCATTTCGAGGTGATCGTGCGCCAGATGATGTCGAAAGTGAAGATCGAAGACCCGGGAGACACCCGCTTCTTCGAGGATCAGATCATCGACAAGTGGGAGTTCATGGATGTGAACGACGAACTCTACGACAAGGTGGTGGTGACCGAGGCGGGCGATTCGACGAATCTCCAGCCGGGGCAGATCGTCTCGCTGCGCAAGCTGCGCGACGAGAATTCGAGTCTCAAGCGCCGCGACTTGCGTCCGGTGCAGGTGCGCGACATCGTGCCGGCAACGTCGACGCAGGTGCTGCAAGGTATCACCCGTGCAGCGTTGCAGACTTCGAGCTTCATTTCGGCGGCTTCGTTCCAAGAGACCACCAAGGTGCTCAACGAGGCGGCCATCCAAGCCAAGGTCGATCCGCTGGAGAACCTCAAGGAGAACGTCATCTGCGGGCACCTTATCCCGGGCGGTACGGGTCTTCGCGATTACGACAACCTTGTGGTGGGTTCGAAAGCCGAGCTGGAGGAGATCCGGCAGGCGCAATAACCCCCGGCAGACTTGTGAAGAAAATCCGTCCCTCATGCGAGGGACGGATTTTTTGTTGTGGAAAGATGTCGTGTGCTATTTGCGTTCGACGCGCTTGGCCAAACCGCCTTCGGCTGTTTCGCGGTAGAGCGACGGCAGGTTGTGTCCGGTCTCGTTCATGACTTCTACGACCTTGTCGAAAGAAACCAGATGCGACCCGTCGGAGAGGGTGGCGTAGATGTTGGCGTCGAGAGCCCGGGCGGCGGCGATGGCGTTGCGTTCGATGCAGGGCACCTGCACCAGCCCGCAGACGGGGTCGCACGTGAGCCCGAGATGGTGCTCCAATCCCATTTCGGCCGCATACTCGATCTGAGAGGGCGTGCCGCCGAAGAGTTGGCAGGCCGCTGCTGCGGCCATGGCGCAGGCGACGCCGACCTCGCCCTGACATCCGACCTCGGCGCCGGAGATGGAGGAATTGGTTTTGGCGACGTTGCCGAACAATCCGGCCGTGGCCAAAGCCCGCAAGATACGGATGCGGAGAAAATCGCGCGAGGTTGCCAGATGGTAGAGCACGGCAGGTACGACGCCGCTCGAACCGCAGGTGGGAGCGGTGACGACCACGCCGCCCGAAGCATTTTCCTCGGAGGTGGCCAGCGCGTAGGCGTAGATCTTGGCCCGCGAAGAAAGCGAGTCGGAATAACTTTTCGACTTGACGAAGTACGTGGCGGCCTTGCGGGCAACCTTGAGCCCGCCGGGCAGGACGCCGTCGTTGTTGAGCCCCTGCCGGATGGTTTCGCACATGGTGGTCCAAACCGTATCGAGGTAGTCCCAGATTTCGGGGCCCTCGCAATCGTTGACGTACTCCCAATAAGTCTTGCCCTCGCGGTAGCACCACTCCTTGATTTCGGAGATGCTGCTCAGCGGGTAGATATTCCGTGGCTCCTCGGGCCGGGACGATTCGTTGGCCAGCGCCCCGCCGCCGATGCTGTAGATGGTCCAGCTGTCGATGACCTCTCCGCCGCGCAATCCCTCGAACAACATGCCGTTGGGATGGAATGCGGGGACGATGTCCGCCCGCCAGACGATCTCGGTGGGGGCGTGGGGCGAGAGCACGGAGAGAATGGCCGTATCGGTGAGGTGCCCTCTGCCGGTGGCGGCGAGCGAACCGTAGAGCGTCACGCGGAACGATTCGGCGCCGCGGCAGCGCTCCAAAAAGAGTTCGGCGGCCTTTTTGGGCCCCATCGTGTGGCTGCTCGACGGGCCGTTGCCTATTTTGAAGAGTTCTTTGAGCGATTCCATGGAAATGCGGAAAGTTGGCGGAATACGAAAAAGAGCGGGTGCGGAACCCTCTCTTCGCGAGTAGCCCCACCGCGACTCGAACGCGGATTTAGGGTTTAGGAAACCCTCGTTCTATCCCTTGAACTATGGAGCCTTGAAAAAATGCGGCGTCTCCCTTGGCGGAAGACGTCGCAAAGATACAAAAAGTCGAGCGCAGAAACAAGCGCCAGCTTGATTATGCCGAGACGGAGTATTTTCGGCGAAGCCAAAGTGCGATAAGTCGAGCGGAAAAGCAAACGGAGCCTGCATTTTCCTCAGAAACAGCCTGACACGACGGAACGCTGCTTGCCCTGCTTCAGCACGAACGGAACGGGCGGCGGGCGGAACCTGAAAAACTGTTGGATCCGCTGCGCCCCGAACCAGCGCTTGTCAGAAGCTGAACCCTACGCCGAACGAAAAGACGTGGGCGTGGAGCTTGTAGTTGCCCGAAAAAACTTCGGTGAGCTGTGACGGGTTGCCGTACTGGTAGATGGGGTAGGAGCCGCTGCGCTCGGGGTCGGCCGAGGAGACGTAGCAGTAGGCCAAGTCGATGGAGACGAACCGCGCGGGGCGGAACGAAAGTCCGGCCGTATAGGCGAGCTTGGTCATCGACGGGGTTTCGGGATTGAGGTAATTGCTGTCGACGGGGCTTTCGTCGACATACATGCCCATGCGGGCGGTGAGCCACTCGGCAGCCTTGTACTGGCCGCCGAACCGGAACGCGAGCGTGTTGGAATAGTTCTTTACGGAGACGATCGGCGCGATGCCCAGCTCGGTTTCGTTGAACTCGACGTTGAGCGTCTTGTAAGCGCTCCATCCGTTCCACTGCAAGTCGACCGCAAGCTCCCATTTGGGGGTAGGGCGGAACGAAACGCCCCATGTTACCACGGTCGGCAAAGGCAGTTCGGCGTTGAACGTGCCGCGGTCGAGCGGCGGCAGGAGGCTGCTGCCCGTCATTTGCTCCAGCTGCTGGATAAGCGCGGCGGCTTGCGGATCGGTGGTCATGGTGGCACGGCCCTTGTCGACCTTCATGTTCATGCGCGAACGCCATGTCATACCCACGGACCACTCGTCGGTGATGTCCCACAGGATACCGGCATTGACCCCGATGGCGACGTTGGCATCGCCCTGCAACTTGGCGGAAACCACCGACCGGTTCATGGTGCTTTCGAGATACCCTTTGGCTCCCTGCATCATTTGCAGTTGTCCCTGCAACTGGGCGTTTTCGGGCGCTTGGGCCAATGCTGCCTGCAATTTGACGATGTTGGGGTCGATCATCTCTGCGATAAGTCCGCTACGGGTTTGGGCCGAGAGCAGCGATCGCGAGAGGTCGAAGTTGCCCCACGTAATCATGAGCCCGGCGCCGATGGAGAGACGGTCGCATATCTTGAACGATACGGTCGGCTGGACGGTGTAGGCCTTGAGGTTGATCTGCTGCACGAGGTGGGCTCCCGACCAGTTGTCGCCCCAGTTCATCGACGAACCGTAAGGGGTGAAGAACCCTACGCCGACCGAGAGCCGCTCGATGGGCTTGTAATTGAAGTAGACATGGAGCGGAGTGGAGAGCTTGTTGTCGGACCTCTCGACGGGCCCGGGAGCATAATTGTTTTTCATGTCGGGCAGCGACCGGTAGCGCACGTCCGAAATGATGCCTGTGAATCCGGCGGAGATGTCGAACTTGGAAGACTGGAACGCCGTGGCGGCGGGGTTGAAGAAGATGGATTCGGAATTGAGCTTCATGGCCGTACCCACGTGGCCCATACCGGTCTGCTTGGCCGACATATTGTTGACCTGATAACCCTCGGCGGATGCGTCGGCGAAGAGGACGACCGCGGTCAGCAAGAGGAAAAGTTTTTTCATAAACGAGTGATTTGGTTTGTATTGGCACACGTCGCCGCATGCAAAAATCGGGGGCAAAAGTAGGAAAACTATTGCCGCGGCCCAAATATTTTGGTCGAAAATTCCTGAAAATTCAACTAAAGGGATGCTGCTTGCTGTGGAAAGGGGTTGCAGGACCGTAGTGGAAAAATACGGGCGTTTCGGTGCGATGCCGGGGTCGTTGTACGGTTTGTTGCGGGAGCAAGCACGATGGGCGTGTGCTTGCGTGGCACGCTGTGTGCATGAAAAACTGCGTGTATGAAAATCGAAAACAATACCGCGTTTCCGGTCGGCGGAACGCGGCATGCACCTTTATATAAAATGGCGGGATTTTTCGCAAGGATTTCCGACGGGAAGAAAATCGCCTGTCGGAACGAGATGGAAAATACCGAGGATGCCGCTCGCCCGAAAAGTCGTCTTTCTAAAGAAATTCGCTTTCCGAACGGCCCGGGAAGGCATTGTTTGCCTTATTGTACCCGATTCGGACGAGACGCTGGCTGAAAATACGATTTTTTATGGAGAAAGTAAAAAAATATGTTAAAAATTTGTGGGGGGGGGAAATTTTTTTCATATATTTGCGGCGTGGGATCATTGTGGACGCCTTGATTCCGAATATTCCGGAAAGGGGAATTGATCGTTTATTCGGGCACGGCTTCGGGTCGGCGAAAAATTCCGCTGGCAGAATATTGAAGGTTCAAGGCATTGATCTGCAACACATAAAATGTTGACAAGGCGGTCGGCGCTTTGCTTAGGTTGGGGTTGTCGCCCCGATCGAATTGCGGCTACTCGGAACTATCGGACCGGGGAGTGCGGGCGAAGCGGCCGAAACCGATTGGAAGAAATTAAAAAATAAAAAAGTAGCCGCTCTGGCTTTCGTTGCCGTTGTCCGATCGGGGGAGACCTCGCAAGACAAGGCTTCGTTGCCGGAACGTTCCTGCGCTCGGGCAGTAACTCAGATAAGTTATGAAAATGGTGAATAACACTCCCAGATTTTTCCGGTTCGTGCCGGCATTGTTGTGCGTCTTGTTTCTGACGTCGGTCCTCAGGGCCGGCGGCGTTCCTGTACCGCCGGGTGAAAACTCCCAGCTTTCGATCAGCGATTCGACCTATCGTCAGGTCATCACCGAAGGATCGAAGAGCCTGAGCTGCTACCTCAATTATCCGCAGGGCAGCGCCAAGATCCTCCCCGATTTCGAGAACAACGCGAGCGAGCTGCGCAAATTGGACGACTTCATCCGTCAGGTATTCCGCGACAGTCTTATTTATGTCGACTCGATCCGTTTGAGCGGCTATTGTTCGATCGAGGGTTCGTTCAGCGTCAACGAACGGTTGGCCAAAACCCGTGTGATGGGCTTCAAAACCTATCTGGACAACGAGTACGACCTTTCGCAGCACTATCCCATTCGTGTGAATTGGGTGGCCGAGGACTGGGACGAGCTGCTTCGGCTGGTCGAGGCTTCGGACATGCCCAAGCGCGACGAAGTGATTTACCTGATCGAAAATGTCGGGGTCTTTCAGGGACGTGAAAAACGCCTGATGGATTTGGACAAGGGAACGCCCTACCGATACATGCTCAAACATTTCTTCCCCGGACTGCGCCGAGTAGAGATCACCGTGAACTACGACTTGCGCCGTATCCTCGAGGAGAAGTTGCATACGAAACTTTCGCAGGAAGAATTCGAGGCTGCATTGGCCAAGGAGCGCGAAGAGGCTTTGGCCGAGGAGCGCCGTTTGGCCGAGCTCGCCCGGATGGAAGAATCCGCGCGTCTGGAAGCAGAGCGGCAGGCCCGCGAAGCGGAGCGACTTGAAGCTCTGCGTATCGCACAGGAAGAGGCCCGTCTTCAGGCCGAACGGGCCGCAGCCGAGCAGGCGCGTCTCGAAGCCGCGAAGAGAGCCGAAGAGGAAGCCCGCATCGAAGCTGCCCGCAAGGCCGCCGAAGAAGCGCGCATGAAGAAGAAGGAGAGCCGCAAGCTCCGCCCGATCTTCGCCCTGAAGACCAACTTGGTGGCATGGGCCGGGTTCGTGCCGTCGGGTGCCGCATCTTTCAATTGGACCACTTTCATGCCCAACCTCGAAGGCGAGTTCTACATCGGCCGCCGGGTGTCGATCTCCGGCTCGGCGCTCTTCTCGAACTGGGCCTATGACGGCGGCAAGAAATTCTGGGGTCTTTCGGCCTACAGTCTCGAGCCGCGCATCTGGATCAAGGGCGACCGCCTGTTCCGCGGAGTTTATTTCGGTCTCTACGGCGAAATGGGCGACTTCAATCGGCAGGAAGGCCGTGCCGACAAAGTGAATACCGATCTCAACTTCACGGGCGACTATTGGAGCGCCGGTGTCTCGGTGGGTTACATGTTGCCGCTGTCCAAACATTGGTGCGCAGAATTGAGCCTGCGCGGCGGTTACCGGAGCGCGACCTACGATAAGTATACCCGTACTTTCGAGGAAGACGGCATTTACCATTACGACGACGGGACGCCGGGCAAGAAAAGTCAGTTCGCACTTACTGGTGTGAGACTGAACATCGTATACCGTTTCGGCCGCGGCCGCCGGTAGAAAGACACAATAAAAGGCGGCCGGAACCCGTATATATGGGGCGTTCGGCAGCCGGAGAGAACGACAAAACGAGAATATCCGTTCGTCCCCGCAGCGGGCCGGTAAGATAAAGCGTTATTATGAAAAGATTGTTTACATACATGCTGTCCGGTGCTCTGTTTTTCGCACTGGCGGCAGAAACAGGTTGCACCAAGGAAGCGCTGGACCACTACAAGAACGAGGGCTTCGTGGACCTCGAACTGACTTGGCCGGAGGGTGCCGCACCCAAAGGGACGCGGGTTCATTTCTACCCCGTCTCTGCCGAGGGCGAGGCGTTGACCGCCGCCGAAGGCGAACAGGCCCCTGCCTATCAGAGTTTCGACTGCGATGCCACTGGATTCCAAAACAAACGACTGCCTGTAGGTTCCTACAAGGTGCTTGTTTACAACAGCGATACGGAGAACCTCGTACTTCGCGACGAGACCGACTACGACAAGGCTACTTTCCATGTGATGACCGAATCCGAAGCTGCTGCGGCCGGCCGGAAGTCGGCTTCGACACGCGCCGGAGAGTGCATCACCCAGCCGAAGAATCTGTTCGTGGCCAACTGCGTGCATGATCCGGCCAACGGGCAGCAGCTCAGTGTGGTGACCGTTCCGTTCCGCGAACGGGTGGCGGTGAAAGCCCAGCCCAAGGCATACGTCAAGACGGTCATTCTTCGATTCAAGGTGGAAGGCAGCGATATGATCGCACTGAATGGCGGTACGTTCATCGGTGTATCCCCTTCGCATCATTGTGCTACGGCCATGTGCGCTTCGACCTCCGAAAGCGTGAATTTCCCGACCGAACGGATTTTTGATAACAGCGGTTATGACTATAAAGCCGAATTTACCGTGCTCGATCTTGTAAAGCCGACCAGTACTTTCGGCACCCATACGGTCAAGTTGAATATTGTCCCTATCGACGGCGATCCCTATATAGTTTCGGCTGATGTAACCAAAACCGTCGATCAGTTCCTCCGGGATAACGGTGGTGTCATTCCTGTGACGATCCCTGTCGAAGTCGCTATCGAGTTGAAGGAAATCGGCGGCGTGCTGACGGCTGAGGTTAAGGATTGGGTGCCGGGTACCGGTGGCGGTACGATCGGCGATCCTGTCGAAAACGTGGTCCTGTAAGAGGGTAGAATGTTTGTGGAGTATAAAAAAGTTTCAGATATGCTTAGAAATTCCTTGTTCGTTATCGCTTTCTGCGGGCTGCTGGCATCCTGCTCGACCAAGCAGGAGCTGGAGTCGCGCGAGACGGACGGTGTGATTCGGCTCGGGGTAAGCAAACTCCTTACCAAGGCTGAGGTCAATTCGTTGGCCGATCTCTCTGCGGATGGCAAGAATATCGGTATCTATGGAGTTCAGATGCCCAATAAACCGGCGGATATGAATGATCTGCCCGGCATGGGTTGGGGCAATGCGCTTTCGATGGATAATGTACGGTCGACGGCTGTTTCTGCTGCGGGTGCAATTTCGTGGAACGGAGTTTATTATTATCCGGCCGAGCCCGCGCACTATGTCAAGTTCTGTGCCTATTATCCCTATGCCGACGGTTCCAAGTTTTCCATCGATGCTCCTATGGCCGGAACTGCTCCGTCGTTTCGCTTTACCTTGAGCGGAACCGATGACATCCTGTATGCGACCCCTGTTGTCGGCCGTCGCGGCGAAGATCCTGTACCTTTGGTTTTCAACCATGCCCTCACGCAATTGAAATTCGAGATCGAAGATATCAACGAAGTGTTGAAAGGGGAGAAAGTGATAAGTATTGTTTTGCAGGATGCGAACACCGTTTCTTCTATGAACATCGAAACCGGGACATTCGGGGCTTGGTCGTCTCCCGCCGAACTCAAAGTTCCGGGGATCGAGGGCAAGAACATTACATTCGTAGATAGGAAACCGTTGGCTGCCGGCGATGGGATCATGTTGCAGCCGGGGTTGGAATCGTTCAAGATCCGGCTCGAGACTTCGAACGGAGTATTTCCGGATGTGGAAATCAAGCCGACGTCTAAAATCAACGATGTCGCAGAGACTGTTTTTGCCGCCGGTCATTCTTACAAGATTACGCTGACTTTCAACGAGCATACGGAAATGTTTGCTTCAGCTACGGTTGAGGAATGGAAATTCGGTGGTACCGGAGATGCGATTGTACAATAATGCACAACCTTAAATTTCAACATAACAAAACAGAAAAAACATTTATTAACTTTTTTATCAACTTTTATTATGAAAAAATTGTTTTTCTCTCTGCTTGCCGTAGCAGCTATGGCAAGTTGCTCGAAGAGCGAGTTGGCCAATCGTCCCAACATCGATCGCGACAATGTAGAGATTATGGCCTCGTCGGTTGCCAAGAGCATTACGCGCACTCCTTACGAGGGTAACATCGCTACGGATAATGAACTTACGGCTCGTGTGCTCGTATCGGAAACGGCGGGTGATTATTCCACGCTTCTGAATACGGATTACAAGATGGTTTTCTCCGATGTCGCTTCCAATGCCAATTCCCAAGTCGGTTTTGCGACCACTCCGTGCTTCTTCCCGGCTGACGGCGGCAAGGTTTACCTCAGCGGTTTCCATCCTTATGACGGTTGGACCGAGATCGTTACCAACGGTCCTAACTACTTTTTCGCTATTGATGGCAAAAGCGATCTGATGGCTGCTGCCGAGCAGGCTACCGACAAGGCCGAGGCTTTGGCTGGCACTTATCCGACTCTGACCTTCAAGCATCTGCTTACGAAGCTCGTCATCAAGGTTCAGGCTGAAGATGATAATGCCATTACCAGCTGGGGTAAGATCACGGATATGTATCTGACCAAGGCTGCTTCGAGTGCTATTCGGGCTTGGGCTCAGGTCAAGAAGAGCGAGGATACCGCAACTTTCCGTGCAGACAATGATGGTAATAACCTCGATAAACTCGCTTGCTATAGCTATGATGAGAATAACAAGCCGACCGATACGGAATTTTCTGCTATCGCGTTGACCGTTCCCGATACGGAAGCAGGCGAAGTGGCTCCGGCCGTTGCTTACTCGATGATTCATCCGGTTACTGCTACTGAGAAGCATTACACGTTGGTTGTTAAAACCGAGAAGCATACGGAGGAGTATCCGATCGATCTTACGCTCTACAAGAAGGGTTCTACCGATGTTTTCACGGATCCCACCACTGGTTATGCTTTCGAGATTTCCTTGACTTTCAAGGCCAAGGCAATTCAGGCCAAAGCTACGGTTACTCCGTGGGCTGAGGGTGGTAACACCAACGTCGATATCGAATAATATCGCATTTCGTTCCGGAACGATATTCGTTTGCGGAGCGGACATACAGGCTGTAAGGGGTTGAATGTCCCCTTACAGTCACCAGAGAAATAACTCAATAAAGTATATGACAATGAAAACGTTTGTTAGAAATGCCGTTCTTCTGACGATGGGCTTTTCGGCCGTCGTGTTGGCCGGGTGTTCCAAGGCAAGTTTGGACATTCATGCTCCATCCGTCGGCGAAGAGGTCGAGATGATCCTCGGCGTTGAGATCGTAAATCCTACGGTGGCTTCTGCGACTAAGGCCGGTTCGGTGCTTTCGCGTGCCGTCATCGACAAGGACTATGCCGGTCCGTTGTATGTCAGCTTCGCGCGTCTCGATCAGGACGAGGCTACGGGCAATTATCCGGCCAATTATGCCAATGTCGATTCGGCGTTCCTTGCTTCGTGGCAGGGTAGTTTGACTTCCGACGATGACAAGGCTACGATCATCAAGTTTTGCGACCCCAAGTTCTATCTTTCCCGCGCTGCTAACAACAAGACTAAGTTGGTGGGTTGGTATCCTGCTTATAAGACGCAGACTGCGTTGGGTACCGGCGGTGTCATTGAGTTCTCCATCGACGGTGCTACCGATATCATGTTGACCGAGGAGCTCGAGGCCGACAAGACGTTGCGTTTTGGTAATTTCAAGGCTGTCGGTAATTCCGACAACCGGATTTTCCACTTCAACCACAAGCTCACCCAGTTGCGTATCTACGCTTACGGCGTCGATAATGCCGCTCCCGGGGTGTGGGGTAAGATCAAGTCCATCAAGCTCAAGGACCAGTTGCCTACGTGCGAGCTTACGTTGCCCAATGGGATCGGGTTCATCGGTACGGCTGCCAACTTGCCTTTGGTCCAGAAAAAGGCCAGCGACGATTCCGCCATCAATTATGGTGCCGATGGTTTGGCTTTTTCGTTCAACGCTTCAGCTTCTACACAGGCCGACCACGAAAAGAGCGCTGTCGAGTGTGGTTACGCTTTGGTCGCTCCCGTTACTACCAGCGGTACTTTGTCGTTGATCGTCGACACCGAGAAAGGTGGCGAACGTACGTTGAATGTGCCGATTCTTCCCGTGAGTGCGGCTAATCCTACTCCGGGCGGATTTCAGGCTGGTTACGCTTATAACATCTACCTGCGTTTTTCGGCCATTACCATCGTTCCCGAGGCTACCATCAGCGAGTGGTTGGATGGCGGTTCGGTCAATGTCGAAATGCAATAATACAGCCCGTTCGGCCGGGCGCGCTCCTTCACACGGAGGTTCCGTGTATCCGGGTTCCTGCCTTTCGGGCGAGAACCCGGCACGGACGGGACCGGTTTGCGCAGGGGTCCGGCCGATAGTGTTAGGTTAATATTTTTTGTGGTATATTTTTATTATGAAAAAAGCGTTATTCATCTTGTTGTTGGCCGCAGCGACCGGGTGCCATAAGAGCGATGCCGTTCTTGGGCCCGAGCCGGAGGGCGACCGCGTGACGGTCGGTTTCGCTCTGGGCGAGGTCGGTGCTTCGGCCAAGCCCGCTTCGACGAGAGCCGACGTTGTGGAGGAACCTTTGGCCGTCGGTGCTACGGTCCGCGTGCTGGCTTTCCAGCGGGCCGCAGGGGCTACTTCGGCCGATATTACTGCCGATAAGTATGTCGCCGAGGCTACTTACGTCGTCGAGGAGGTTACCGAGGACGACGGTACTAAAGTGCGTCGGTTGAAGGCTTGCAACGTCAATAGTGCCACGGGTGCCGTCGACGTCGCCAATTCGAGTATTCCGGACGAGATCCGTTTGCGGGCCGATAAGTATGATTTCTATGCTTTCACGCCCGCTACGGCCATCGCTTCGCCGTGGAAGGTCTCCATCGCCCATGGTGTCGACCATGCGTCGTCCTGCACCGAGCAGGTCGCCGTCGCGCCCGATTTGTCGGGTGCCGTGCCTGTTTATACGCAGACCGTCTCGCTCGACGTGTTGATGCGCAAGTGCTGCCGGATCACTTTCGTTGCCGAACGGGCTTCGCAGACCGTCTCCAAGATCAAGATCGGTTCGGCCAAGCTGAGCAAGATGGCCGGCGCGCCCGCTGTGGCTACTTTGTGCTCCGCTCTGCCTACGTCGTCGAGCAACAACGTCGATATTTCGTTGAATGGCAGTGCCTTTACCGCTGTCGACGGCTTGAATTACAAGTTCTCCGGTGAGACGATCGTTTTGCCCAAGAGCGAGGAGGAGTTCGGTATCGACATGACCGTTGAATTCAACGGTTCGGGTGTGAACAAGGCGTTGAGCGGCAAAGTTCCCGCCATGGCGTTCGAGCCCGGCCGGCAGTATTGTTTCGCTTTGTCGCTGAAAGGCGGCGACGTGACTTTGACTTTGGTAATCATGGACTGGGATGCTGTCTACGACAGCGAACTCAATATCGGCGATTGGTTCTACGGTGCCGTTACGCTCGGTTCGTGGAGCCTCTCCGAGTGGAATACGGATTTGGGCGATTTTTAGCTTCGCTTTTCCGGCGCCTGCTTGCGTTTACAAGGAAATCTTAAGTAGTTAGAAGAAGATTATAAAATACAAACAAGTCATGAAAGTTTTGAGAAAATTATTGTTGGTCGGCTTGGTCGGTGCCATGTTCGCTGCATGCGGCAAGGACCCCGAGTTCGAGGATCCGATGGGTCCGGCCGGTGTCGGCAGTGGCGAAAGCGTTCCCACTACGTTGGAGTTGTCCGTTTCGGGCATGACGTCGCCGGTTACCGTTATCGGTACTTCGCAGACGCGTGCCGCCGTCGACGAGGCTGTTTCGGTCTCTTTTTCCGAGGATTCGGAGGCCGTTACGCGTGCCGAGACCACTACGGCTACGACTGCGGAATGCGCTTTGAAGAGCTTGTACATTCTCCAGTTCGACGATAACAACAAGTTCTCTAAGATGGAGAAGCCGGATGTCTCTACTTTGTCCGGTACTTCGTTGTCGGTCAATGTGCCTTTGAACGCTTTCGACAAGAGCACCGTCTATGCCGTCGCCAATGTTCCCGATACGGAGTTTGCGGGCAAGGACGAGAACTTTACGCTTGCCAATTTCGAGGCTTTGCTGTATAAGATCACGGCCGATATCGATATCGACAACGGTCTGCCCATGATCGGCGTCTGGTCGGGTTCGACCAAGGATACGTCGGCCAATGCGCCCAAGATCGAGATGAAGCGTATGGTCGCCAAGATTCTGTTTACCTGCAAACAGTCCGTTCCCTCGGGCCATTCGTTCAAGCTGAAGTCGGTGCAGCTGTGTTCGGTTTCGCCGCAGACTGCTTTCAAGGCTCCGGATGCCGGTTCGACGGCTCCCGCCGATCCCAGCAAAGTCACGTTCCTGAACTATACGGTCGATAAGAGCGCGCAGTTGAATCAGCAATATTCGTGGTATGTGCCCGAGAACCTGCGCGGTGTAGTTACGGGTATCACTTCGACGATCGACAAGGGCGAGAACAACGCTCCTGCGGGCAGTACGTTCATCGAGGTGATCGGTGCTTACAACAACGGCGTAGACCCTGAAGCCGATGTCACGTTCCGGATTTTCCCCGGTGCCAATTCTACGACCGATTTCAACGTCGCTCGTAATCATAAGTATGCGATTACGGCTACTGTCAAGGGCAACAACCCCGACGACGGGCGTGTGGTAGTGGCTACCGACCTTTGCAAGAATCCGTGGGACGATTCGGAGGCTACGGCCAACTGCTATATGGTTTCGCAGGCCGGTCACGCCTATAAGTTCAAGGCTACGGTCTCGGGCAACGGCGCAATGACTCCTCAGAGCAAGTGCGGCAGCCAGATCGCTCCGCAGATCAATCCGTTGACTTTTACGCCCGCTTCCGCCAAGGTGCTGTGGGAGACCAACGGTACCGGCAAGATCATCAAGAGCGTCGAGTACAAGAACGATTGGGTCTACTTCACGACCGCCGGCGATTCGGGCGATGCCATCACCGAGGGCAATGCCGTGATTGCAGTCTACGACGCTTCGGGCAACATTCTGTGGAGCTGGCATATCTGGTCGACGGCTTACGATCCGACTACGGATAAGCATGTATATAGCACCAGAGCGATTTCTGCTTCGGGTTATAACAATGTGCCTACCCGCAACGAGACCGTCATGACCCGCAATTTGGGAGCAGCCAATAATCAGGGGGCTGATGCCAAATCATTCGGTCTGCTCTACCAGTGGGGCCGCAAAGACCCGTTCGTGGGTTCGTCCGCCACTTCGGGTGCGACGTTCGTGACTACTTATCCGAACACGTGGCCGATTGTCGGGGCTACTTCGACCGGGTCGAATGCCGATGCGTCGATTGCTTACGCGATTAAGCATCCTACTACGTTCATCACGCAGGTCAACACGACTACCTATGATTGGCTGAATGCAGGTACTATTCCCAGCCAGCGCGATAACTTGTGGGGCAACCCCAATACGTCGACTCAGACGCCCAATCCGAGCCGTGGCAGCAAGTCGATCTACGACCCGTGTCCTCCGGGATGGCGCGTAGGTCCGCAGGATACTTGGACGCGTTTCTCGACCATCGGTTACAATACTTCTACTGCGTCGCAGTTCAACGTCTCCGGTAGCTTCAATATTGGTTGGAATTTCATTTATTCTGGCGCTGATAAGACAGGGTCGAAGGTATATTACCCTGCTGCGGGCTACCGCGACCGTTCGGCGGGAGCCTTGGCGGATGTCGGCACGGGCGGCTACGTCTACTCCTCGTCGTCTTACGCCGCGGGCAATAACGGCTCGGGTTGCTTGGGCTTCGGCTCGACGGGCGTCTACCCGCTGAGCGGCGCCAGTCGGGCCGCGGCCCTCTCCGTGCGCTGCGTCCAAGAATAGTCAGTGAGCGAGCGTAAGCGAGACGAACGCATCGAAAGGTTTTATCAACCGGAGCGCTTTAGGGCGCTCCGGTTTTGAATGCCGCCTTTAAGGCGGCGAAAAAAAATTTTTACGCGAAAAGGGGCGTTTTATTTGGAAACTTCCGGGAAAAAGCCTATTTTTGTTACTGCAAACTACAGGTTACGATAGATTTCGACCTTTTTTGAACGTTCTTTCCGGTTCGACGCATGGTGCCAGCGGATGCGCGGGCAGTAGAATCGAGGTGCCGATACCTTGTTTTTTATCTTGTCGCTATCTTGTGTTATCTTGCACGGTTATCATGTTGTCTTGTGTTTTCGCTTTGCTGGCCGGTTGCGGCCGCAGCAACGGTGGATGAGCAGGGTGCGGATCGGGGAAATGAGAGAAAGACGGCTTGCAGTTGCGGGTAAAAACGGACTATGCGCTTTTTTGAAGAGATCGCCGCGCGGGAAGACCGCAACCTCTATGAGATTGTACTCTATCCCGAAGGCTTGTTCTACAAGGCTTATGAACGGTCGGCGTTCGCCTGCGTGAGCAGGGTGTCGCCTTTCAAGCCCTCGAAGAAGCATCTCAAGTATTGTGCCCGCGACATGGTTTCGGTCGGATTTCCGGCGGCGGTGTTGTCGAAGTATTTTCCCTCGGCGCCGCAACCTTTGGCCGACGGCCGGGTGGTGATCGCGCTGACGGACCGGATCGACCCGGTGGCCAGCGAGATGTGGAAAGCCTCGCTGCCGCTCAAGGAACGCCAGCCCCGCGGAAGCGCGCACCGGATGACCGGCGCCGCGGTTCTTCCGCTCGCCGAACGCCCGATGCCGTTGTTCGCCCGTCCTGCCGCTTTGCGGCCCGCGATGCCGGCGGAACCCGGCCCGAAGGTGCCGATGCCCGGAGTTGCCGCTCCGCTGCCGAAGCTGCGGCCCGAAAGGGATGCGCTCGAACTCGGCGCCGCGCGGGATGTCCCGGGTTTCCGGACCGAACGCGATCCGGCCGCCGTCCGGCCCGAAAGGGGTGCGGCTGCGGTTCGAAGCGAGAGGGATATGTCCGCCGTCCGAACCGAACGCGACATGGCCGCCGCCCGGACCGAAAGAGTGGCGCGGCTGATCCGCGAATTCCGGCTCGAAGCCGCGACCCCTGTAGAATGTCTTTTATTTGTTGCAGACTTGAAGAAAGAGATAGATGGCTATTTATGACAACCTGCCGGTTTTCAAGGCGACCTACGACCTGCTGTTGCAGGTAGTGAAATTGTCGGTGCATATCCGGCGCGACGCCCGCTACACCATGGGCGAATCGCTCAAAAAAGAGATCATCGGCCTGTGCATCTGCATCTACCGGGCCAACATGACCTCGGAGAAAGGTCCGCTGATCGAGGAAGCCCGCGAAAAACTGGTGCCGATCAAACTGCTGATCCGTCTGCTGCACGACACGCAACAGCTTTCGACGAAGCAATACGCCATGCTGTGCGAGCACTTGGACACGATCACCAAGCAGCTGAGCGCATGGCAGAAGTATGCTCAGAAAGACAAAAACAAATCCCGCGCCGCGGAACCCGAAGCTGCGGACGAGGATCAAAACGATAAGAAACAGCTTCTTTGATCCGGAATGGCGGGGGCTACGGTTCCTGCCAGCGAGGTCAGTAGATTCAGCAATCCGCTGACGGTGTGTCCGGCGCCGGAGAGACGTTCCGGCCGCAATGCCGCCAGTTGTTCATCCCAGCTGCTTCGGAGTTGGGCCCCCGCCCCGAGGGGGCACTCCTCCGAAGTATTCATTTCAGCGATTGCTCAACACGTACACGCTTGCTACGGGCTACCGCACTCGTGACACGGGAGCCTTGTCTACGAATGTCGGCACGGCCGGCTACGTCTGGTCGTCGTCGTCCCGCTATGCAGGCGACATCAACGCGGGCAACTTGAACTTCAGCTCAAGCAACGTGAACCCGCTCAATTGGAACAACCGCGCCAACGGTTTCTCCGTGCGCTGCGTCCAAGCATCTGCGGCTGTTTCACTGTCGTTCGAGGCTCTTTGACACACTGATCATCTCAGCAAATCAACCTAAAATCCAGCAAAAACAGCTTTCGACGACCCGGAATGGCGCGGGCCACGGCTCTCGCCAGAGCGGTCGGTAGATTCAGCAATCCGCTGGCGGCTCTGCCCGCGACCATGTTTCGGGCTCGTCGGAACGTTTCGGCACCCCTGCCAAACGTTTGGCGCTTAGGGTGCCGTCAGCTTTATACTCCAGTCTGTGCCGAGGCATATTCCCCGGTGCATTCATCCCAGCGATTGCCACATATTGCCGCGGGCAACCGCAACCGTGAGACGGGAGCCTTGACGAACGTCGGCACGAACGGCTACGTCTGGTCTTCGTCGTCCAACTACGCAGGCAGCAACAACGCGGGCAACTTGAACTTCAACTCGAGCAACGTGAACCCGCTGAACAACACGAACCGCGCTAACGGCTTCTCCGTGCGCTGCGTCCAGCATCTACGCAGGGCTGTTTTCAAACCCCATACGATCGGAAACACGGAACCAGTCATCGACGACCCGGAATGACGGGGGCCACGGCTTCCGCCAGTGAGGTCGGTAGATTCAGCAATCCGCTGACGGCGCTGATAGGAGACCGTTTTGGCAGGGTGCCAAGAGGTCCGGCAATCGATGTGCCGTCAGTTGTATACTCCAGTCTGCGCCGAGGCATATTCCCCGGTGCATTCATCCCAGCGATTGCTTTACACAACTCGTCTGCTGCGGGCCTCCGCCTCAATTCGACGGGCGCCTTGACGAATGTCGGCACGAACGGCTACTACTGGTCTTCGTCGTCCAACTACGCAGGCAATCGTAACGCGGGCAACTTGTACTTCAACTCGACGGGCGTGAACCCGCTGAACAACAACAATCGCGCTAACGCCTTCTCCGTGCGCTGCGTCCAGCATCTGCCGGCTGCACCGTGCGACCGATCCTTTCTCAGACAAGAAACAGCTCTGTACGACCCGGAGTGGCCGGAACCAAGGTTTCGGCCAGAGCGGTCGGTAGATTCAGCAATCCGCTGGCACCGCATCCCGGCTTCGGCCGCGGAACCGATGTCAGTTGTAGATCCCAGCTTGACAAGAAGCCCGAACCCCCGAACAATTCGGTCGCTCTTTCTGTCATTCATTCCAGCGATTGCTGCTCACGCTTCAGCTACGGGCTACCGCACGACTTCGACGGGAGCCTTGAATGCCGTCGGCACGAACGGCTACTCGTGGTCGTCGTCGTCCTACGCCGCAGGCAACATCAACGCGGGCAACTTGAACTTCAACTCGGGCAACGTGAACCCGCTGAATGGGAACAACCGCGCCAACGGCTTCCCCGTGCGCTGCGTCCAGCATCTACGCAGGGCTGTTTTCAAACTCAAACGATCGGGAAACGAACGGCTTACCGGTCCGGAATGGCGGAGTGCCACGGCTTCCGTCAGCGCGGCCGATAGATTCAGCAATCCGCTGACGGAATGCCTATTGCCGCCGATGCGGGAAGGCTCCGCCAGCTATACAACCCAGTCTGCGCCGAAGTTGGCTGCTCTCCTTCGGTGCATTCATTCGAGCGATTGCCATACACGCTTGCCGCGGGCTACCGCGCCAATACGACGGGAGCCTTGGCCGATGTCGGTACGTACGGCCGTTATTGGTCGTCGTCGTCCTACGCAGCAGGCAACATCAACGCGGGCAATTTGAACTTCAACTCGGGCAACGTGTACCCGCTGAACGATGGGAACCGGGCAATCGGGCGTTCCGTGCGCTGCGTCCAGCATCTACCGGCTGTTCGAACCCCCGACCGAACACAACGAAAAAACAGCCTTGCAAACGACCCGGAATGGCGCGGGCCACGGCTCTCGCCAGTGCGGTCGGGTAGATTCAGCAATCCGCTGACGGTGCCGATGCCGTCCGCTCCGGCGGAGACCGACCGTTAGCTATACACCCCAGTCTGCTCCGGGGCATATCGCCGGTGCATTCATTCGAGCGATTGCTTTCTATTGCTACGGGCTACCGCCACCGTGAGACGGGAGCCTTGACGAACGTCGGCACGGAGGGCGACGTCTGGTCTTCTTCGTCCCGCTATGCGGGCAGTAACAACGCGGGCAACTTGAACTTCACCTCGAGCAACGTGAACCCGCTGAACAACACGAACCGCGCCTACGGCCTCTCCGTGCGCTGCGTCCAGCATCTACGCAGGGCTGTTTTTTACCTGTTCCGACGGGCTCTCGGGCAGCTTTCCCGATGACCGCCTACCCATCTACAGCTTCACCGACCCGGAATGGCGAGGGCCACGGCTCCCGCCAGTGCGCTGCGTCCAGCATCTGCCTGAAGCTGTTTTTATCTTTGCAACACGATCCACTCAACCGAACAGCTCTGCTGACGACCCGGAGTGACCGGAACCAAGGTTTCGGCCAGCGAGGTCAGTAGATTCAGCAATCCGCTGACGGCGACTTGCGAACGTTCCGCCAGCTGTGCATCCCAGTCTGCCCCGGGGCCCTTTCTCCGGGACATTCATTCCAGCGATTGCTTTTTAGGCCTGCTACGGGCTACCGCCACGTTACGACGGGAGCCTTGACGAACGTCGGCGCGAACGGCAATTACTGGTCGTCGTCGTCCTACAGTGCAGGCAACAACGCCGCGGGCGACTTGAACTTCAATTCGAGCAACGTGAACCCGTTGAACAACCCCAACCGGGCCAACGGTCTCTCCGTGCGCTGCGTCCAGCATCTACGCGGGGCTGTTCTTTCCTTTTACGAGACTTTGCAACGACACTTTTTTCCCGACAGCTTGAGAACCCGGAATGGCGCGGGCCACGGCTCCCGCCAGTGCGGTCCTTAGATTCAGCAATCCGCTGACGGCCGGAGGATTCCGACCGCCAGCTGTGCATCCCAGTCTGCGCCGAAGTTGGCTGCTCTCCTTCGGTGCATTCATCCCAGCGATTGCCATCCACGTTTGCCGCGGGCTACCGCCACGTTACGACGGGAGCCTTGACGAATGTCGGCTCGAACGGCTACTACTGGTCTTCGTCGTCCAACTACGCAGGTAGCAACAACGCGGGCAACTTGAACTTCGGCTCGGGCAATGTGAACCCGCTGAACAATGCCAATCGGGCGAACGGACGCTCCGTGCGCTGCGTCCAGCATCTAAGAAGCTGTTGTTTTACCCTTAAAACCGACCTTATGAACCAAAAACTATTGACCGACCTTTTCCGGGCCTACTACGATGCCCGCGAGAACAAGCGAAACACCCTCAGCCAACTGCGATTCGAGATGAATCTCGAAGAAAACCTCATGGACCTCTATCACGAAATCGACGAACGGCGCTATCGGGTGGGACGCAGCATCTGTTTTATGACCAATGTCCCGGTCAAGCGGGAGATCTTTGCGGCCGATTTCCGCGACCGCGTGGTGCATCACCTGCTGTGCAACTATGTGGGACCGTTGTTTGAACGGACCTTTATTACCGACAGCTATTCCTGCCGCAAGGGAATGGGCACCCATTTCGGCATCGGACGGTTGGAGCATCATATCCGGTCGTGTTCGAACAACTATCAATGGAAGTGCTATCTGCTCAAACTCGATATTCAAGGTTATTTCATGAATATCAACCGGCAGAAACTCTACGACATCATTACGCAGAAGCTCGACCGTTTCGCCAACAGGAAAGCCTACGATGACAAGACGTGGGCCCAGACGATCGACTACGATCTGGTGCGCTATTTGATCCGCGAAATAGTCTTCAACGACCCGACCGAAAACTGCGAAGTGCGCGGAACCCAACGCCAATGGGTGGGTCTTCCGCCGTCGAAGAGCCTGTTCCACACGCCCGACGGGTGCGGGCTGCCGATTGGCAACCTGACCTCGCAGCTGTTCAGCAATGTCTACCTGTCGAAACTCGATGATTTCGTGAAGCGGACGCTGCGGGTGAAACATTACGGCCGCTATGTCGACGACTTTTTCATTGTCGGCACCGATCGGGCGCGGTTGATGCAGCTGGTGCCCGTCATCCGCAATTTTCTGAAGGACGAATTGGGGCTGATGCTGCATCCGGATAAAATTTATTTGCAGGAAGTGACCAAGGGGGTGAATTTTTTGGGCGCGAACATCAAGCCCTATCGCCGCTATTTGGTCAACAAAACCAAGCGGCGGATCAACCGGCAGATGCACAATGCTGCCTATCGTCCGCAGCGGTTGATGGTTGCGACGATCAATTCCTACTTGGGCTATATGCGGCACTTGAATTGCCAGAACTATATCCGGCGTTTGATCGAGCGCAACGAATGGTTGCTCGAACAGGGACGATTCACTCCGTATTATCGGAAGTTCGTGCCGTTCAAGAAACCTTCGGACCCGTCGTCGGACCCGATGCTGTAAGGGATTGATTAGCGGGCGTTATAGGCTTCGAGTGCCTTGCGCAGGATAAAAAGCGCTCGTTCGAGGTCTTCTTTTTTGAGGACGTAGGCGATGCGAACTTCGTTGCGGCCGCACGAAGGATCGGAGTAGAAGCCCGATGCCGGAGCCAGCATGACCGTTTCGTTTTCGTAGCTGAATTCCTTCAGACACCACGCGCAGAACTTGTCGCTGTCGTCCACCGGAAGGCGGGCGACCGTGTAGAAAGCTCCCATCGGAATGGGCGAATAGACGCCCGGAATGCGGTTGAGCCCGTCGATCAGGCATTTGCGGCGTTCGATATATTCTTCGTAGACTTCGGTGCTGTAGGACCTCGGCGCGTCGATCGAAGCCTCGGCGACAAGTTGGCCCAAAAGCGGAGGAGAGAGCCGTGCCTGACAGAATTTCATGACTGCGTCGCGCAGGGTCTTGTTTTTGGTGATGAGCGCCCCGATGCGGATGCCGCATTCGGAATAACGCTTCGAGACCGAATCGATCAGCACGACATGTTGTTCGATGCCCTCCAAGTGGCAGGCCGAGATATAGGGCGAACCGGTGTAGATGAATTCGCGGTAGACTTCGTCGGAGAAGAGGAAAAGGTCGTATTTCTTCACCAGATCGCGGATGCGGTTCATCTCGCGGCGCGAGTAGAGGTAGCCCGTGGGGTTGTTGGGGTTGCAGATCAGAATGCCGCGGGTGCGGGGATTGATCAGTTTCTCGAACTCCGCGACATCGGGCAGGGCGAATCCTTGTTCGATCGACGATACGACAGGCCGGATCGTGGCGCCTGCCGAGATGGCGAAAGCCATGTAGTTGGCGTAGGCCGGTTCGGGGACGATGATTTCGTCGCCCGGATTCAGGCACGACATGAAAGCGAAGAAGACCGCTTCCGAACCGCCGGCAGTGACGATGATGTCGTCGGGCGAGAGTTTGATCTGGTATTGTTCGTAGTAGCCGGCCAGTTTTTCGCGCAGCGAACGATAGCCGTCGCTGGGGCTGTATTCGAGAACCGTGCGGTCGATCTTTTTCAGGGCGTCGAGCCCTACTTGCGGCGACGGCAGATCGGGTTGACCGATGTTCAGGTGATAGATCTTGACGCCTCGGGCGCGGGCCGCTTCGGCCAGCGGAACGAGTTTGCGTATGGGGGAGGCCGGCATTAGCTCGGCGCGCTGCGAAATTTCGGGCATCTTGCAAATGGGTTTCTTCGGTCCGGGGTCAGTCGAGTTCGACCGTGGGCCGGAATTTGATGACTTTGCGGGGCGGAATCTTCACGGCGGCTCCCGTGCGGGGATTGCGCCCCGTGCGTTCGCTTTTGTGTTGGACGCTGAACGACCCCAAGCCGGTCAGCATCAGCCGGTCGCCTTCGCGAAGCGCCTGTACGGTTGCACGGATCATGGCGTCGACCGCTTTGCGGGCTTCGGCTTTGGTCATGTTCGTGTCGAGAGCAACGGCTTCGACGAATTGCGTTTTGTTCATAGGGGTGGGGTTCGTGAAGAATGGCACCTGACTAACTTGGGCAAAGTTAGCGAAATTTCGCAAATCCGAACACCCCAAGCGAAAAATTAACAGGAACGGCAGGTCCGGTTGATCTGTCGGGGTTCGGGGCTGTGGTTCTTGCCGCATTTCGGCTTGTGTCGTCGGCAAATAAGCGGATGCAAGATTTGGCAGAATCGAAAATCGGTGTTACTTTTGTCTCCGGAAAGATGGCAGAGTGGTCGATTGCGGCGGTCTTGAAAACCGTTGAACTGCAAGGTTCCGGGGGTTCGAATCCCTCTCTTTCCGCAACCGCAGGGCGAAAATTATGCTGGCAGAACGAGAGTTCTGCCTTTTTTGTCGGCACCGGGTTCGAGGAAGTTTTCCGATAGCGGTGCAATCTTTTATTGCCGGCATCTGCGCCCCCAAAAAGAGAGACGACCGGAATATTCCGGTCGTCTGCCATTCTCCAGCGGAGAGAAGGGGATTCGAACCCCTGAAACGCTTTTGACGTTTACTCGCTTTCCAGGCGGGCCAGTTCAACCACTCCTGCACCTCTCCGATTACGGGTCCAAAAGTAGGCAAACTTTCTGAAATCTGCAAATGAACCGGCCCCTAATTTAACGGAACTGCTTGTTGGGACTTTTCCGTGGGTTGTCAGAGCCCAACCTCCTCGGCCTGCACCTCGAAAATTTCGTGGCGGTCGAATTCGAGCCAGTATTGCAGGGCCAGTTGTCGGATGTATTGCCAGTAATCTTCCGTGAGATTGCCGTACAATTCGATGCCGCGCTGTACGTCGCGGCGGATGCGGTCGGCGTATTCGGGTTTCAGACGCATCCGGACCGCCTTGTTCTTGAAGCGGAAGAGCGCTTCGGGCCGCGGCGTGCTGCATTCGGCCACCCGGATCAGCCCATGACCCACTGTGGCGCCCGTGCCGACTTGCAAGCCGTCGTTCATGCAACTTATGGGCGGGCAATGGCCTGCATAGGTCGTCACCTCGATGTCATCTACTCCGATGTTGAAATACTCGCGGGCTCGGATGCCCATCTTTACGCCGATGGTGGCATAGATGCCCAGATGGCCGTGCAGTTCGTTGGTCAGCACGGCGGCGCGCCATTCGCTCGGACCGTGGAGAACGACGGCTTGTCCGACGATGGGTTCGACATCTTGCGCATAGCAGTCGCGGCCGGTCGGGAATCCGTAGAATACGCGGCTTTCGGCGTCGGGTTTGCCTTGCAGCAGGGCAAGCGTGGCGCCGCAGAAAGTCGCCGGATTGCGGAGCGTGCAGACCGTGACGGTGGGGGTGAGTTGTCGGCGGTCGAAAAGTTCCGGCATGAAAAGAGCGAGTGCTGCCAGATCGTCCCAAGCCTGAAGATGCCGTTGCTCGACCAGCCGGGAAAGCGGCAGCGTGCGGTGCGTCGCGACGATCCGTCGGGCGCAGGGCGACGGCACCGTGGCGATGGTGTCGAGCCAAGCGGCATCGATGATGACAGGGGATTCGTCGCAGGCCGAAACCATCTGTACGGGAATGCCGCTTGCCAGCAGGTTGCGTGCGGCGGCCGGGTCGGTGCGGTAGTTGGCCCCTTCGAGGGGTTGCGAGGCGTCGTTGTACCAGATGATGCGGTCGATGCGGTTTTTGAGAGCGGGACGGGCGGCGAACAGATTGTCGAAGTTGGTCAGAGCTCCCAAGGCAACTACGATAATGGGTTCTTCTTCGTGGTCGATCGTTTCGGCCAGCAGGGCCGGAGCGTCGGGGTATCGCTCTGCGGCCGGGGTGTCGCCCCAGTCTACCTGTTCGGAGTGGGCGCGCCATGGCGGAGCGGCCGCGCCTGCCGTACGTCCGCAGCCGACCGGAATCCCCTCGTGGTGTAGCGTGCGGAGCAGTCCGGACACGCAGGCCGCCGTGCGTCGGGGATGCTGCGCCCCGTCGGAAGCGGTGACGGCCAGCACTTCGGCTTCGCGGTTGCCCAGCAGCAGACAAAGGGCGCGCAGGTCGTCGGCCGCTCCGTCGGTGTCGACGATGATATGGTAGCGGGCCTTGCCCGAATGCGCAAGGCTGAGTGCAGGTGCGAGCAAACAGGTCAGCAGCAGAAAAAGCAGACGTTTCATGGCATGGGGAATTTTATGGCCCGCTGCCTGCAAATGCTGCGCCCGCTTCGGTTCGGGGGATGCCGGTTCAGGGCCTTTTCTTGCCCCATTTGGGTGTTATGCCGATGAAAATCTCGAAGTTGATGCCCGGCATCGGGCGCGAGAGCACCGACAGATATTCTTCGTCGAAGAGGTTGTTTATGGCGCCTTTGAGCGAGAGGTCGGCCCAGCGCAGCGAAAAGCTCTTTTCGAGCGAGAGGTTGTTCATATAATAGGGCGGCAGGTAGCCTGTGAGAGTGTAGTCGTTGCTCGACATGGTGTAGCGCTGGCTGTACCAGCACCATTTGTAGAGCAGCGACCACGTGCGCCATGACAGCCGTCCCGCTGCGGTTGCCGAGTGTTCCGGCACATAGGGCAGTTGCTTGCCTGCCGATTGGTCGGCCGGGGTCATCGGCTCGCCTTCGTTGATGGAGGGCGTCCACGAGTAGGTTCCGTTGAGGCTGAGCCGCCATTCTTTCGACAGGGTAACGTCGAGACCGGTTTGCAGCTCCATGCCGTAGGCATGCACTTTCTTGAGATTGCGGGGCGAGAAGAAGCCTTTGGTCGTGGGCAGCCAGATGATCCAGTCGTCGACATGCGAATCGAACCACGTGGCCGAGCCGCTCAACGAGTAGTTCCCGGACTTGCCTGCGGCGAACGACAGGCCCACGTCGTATGTCCAGCCGTTCTCCTTGCGCAGATCGGGATTGCCGCCCGGCAGGAAGTAGAGGTCGTTGAGGGTCGGGAAGCGGAAATTGCGCGATACCGATGCCTTGGCTACGAGGTTGCCCCGTTCGGAGAGCACGCCGTCGAGGAACAGCGCCGGGATGAGGGGCGTCCGTTCGGTGCCGTACATCTCCTCGCGCAGCACGAGCGCGAGACCGAACCGCTCGACGGGCCGCCACTTGGCCGAGACAGAGCCGGAGAGTTCGATGCGCCCCTTGTCGTAGCCCACGATCGCTTGGTTGCCGTCCTGTTTGATGATGTTCTTGTCGGCGCTTTCGACCAGATGCTGGTGCGCGGAGAACGAGGCCGTGAAGAGCCAGCGGCTGCCGATGCAGTATTCGCCGTCGATCTGCCCGTAGAAGGTGTTGATCTTGCTCCGCGAGCGGGTCATCGAGGCCATCGTGCCGTTGCCCACGTCGCGTTTGTAGTCGTAGGCCATCCATGTGTGGATGTAGCCCGCTTTGGCGGCTATCTTCCACTCTTCGCGCAGGTGGTCCCACGAGAGCACCCCGCGGAAGGTCTGTTCGCGCTGGCGGTTCTCGAACGAGAGGTCGCTGGCATAGTCGGTGGTGAGCATGGGCAGTTCGCGATCGGAGCCGATGTACCATGCGTTGAGCCCGAAGCGGTCGCCGCGGCCGGTGTTGTAGTAGGCTTCTTGGAGCAGGTGCAGGTCGCGGTAGGCGCCGCTGCGGTTGCGTTCGGTGGGGTAATATTGGCCGACGATGTTCATCTCCTCGTCGTAGATATTCTCCTTTTTGTCGCGGTTGCGGTATTTGTAGTCGTTGGGCGACGAGGAGTAGACGGCGCGGGTCGAGAGCTGCCAGTGCGCGTCGCCGTAGGTCAGGCGCAGGAATTCGTCGAACGTGCGGAACGACCCGATGCCTTGGATGTATTGCAGCCCGAATCCGCGGGCTTCGGCCGGACGCGTCGAGAGTTTCACTGCGCCGCCCAGACCGCCGCCCGTTTCGCCTACGGACGAGGTGCCGTGCAGCAGCGACGCATCGTCGATGAAGTACGACGGGATCATCGAAAAGTCGGTCATGCCCAGCATCGGGTTGTTGATGCGCATGCCGTTCCACGTCACTTGCGTGTGCGAGGGCGAGGTGCCGCGGAACGCTACGGTCGAAAGTGTGGCGCGGCCGTAGCTCTTGACGAAGATCGACGAATTGAACGTCAGTACGTCGGCCATCGAAAGGGCGATGTGCTCCTTGAGCACCGTCGAATCGAACTTGGTCTGCTGCACCCCGATCTCTTTCATGGGGCGCTGTCCGACGACCGTCACTTCGGGAATGGGGTGCACGCGCTTGGTCCAGTCGTTGCGCACCGCTGGCTCCTGCGCGCAGAGAGCGGCGGGGATCGACAGGCAGAGAAGTGCGGTGGTCGGGATTCTTTTCATCGGTGTCCGTTTATTTCCAGCAGAATGCGCCTTATTTCCAGCAGAATGCGCCGGGGATGATGCCTGCATAGAAGCTGTCGAGCAGCTCGCCCTCCGGCGAGTAGCGATAGATCATGCCCGGCTGCTGGTAGTCGATGGCATCGGCCACATATACGTCGCCCCGCACGGGGTCGACCGTGAGACCATAGTATTTCGTGCCGCTATATTCGATAAAAGGCCGCACCGGCACGCGATCGGCTTCGACGTCCATGCGCCAGATGTCGTCGTTGATCCAGTAGAGCGTGTCGCCGGCGCCGTTGAGTTGCACCTCCGAGGGTGCGTCGCCGAATTCGAATCTGAACTGCTTCTCGACGGTGAAGGTTGCGGCGTCGATGCGGTAGAGCGAGGGTGCTTCGTGGCCGTAGGGACTGCCTTCGTAGCCGCCGTCGGTGACGGTCCACAGTTTGTGGTTGCGGTCCATGGCCAGCGAGGTGGGCTGGATGCCCACCGTGAGTTCGCCGACCACCGTGTCGGTCTCGGTGTCGATTTTCAGAATGCGGTTCTGGTAGGACCAGCAGTTGACATAGACGTATTTTCCCCATTGCACCATCTGCTCCGTCGAGCCGCTCTCCATGGTCATGCCGGGGCATTCGATGTAGCCGGTGATTGCGTAGCGCTTGGGGTCGACGATGAAGATGCGGTTGTCCCACAGCTGGGTGACGTAGGCCTTTTCGTCGCTCAGAAAATGGATGTAGCGCGGCGAGGTGAGGTCCGTTATGCGGCCTATTTCGCGGAACGTGCCGGGGTCGATGGCGAAGATGACGTGCGAATTGTTGACCACGATCCATCCTGCGCCGTCTCGGATGGTCATCGACTGCGCTACGTCGCCCAGCTTGAAGCCGTTGGCGCGGCGGAAGACTTCGTTTTCGACCCGTCGTGTTTCGGGGTCGTAGTACGAGAGCGTTGCGTTGCCGTACTGGAAGTTGCCTTCGTTGGTGATGAAGAGCCCCGAGCCCGAGGCCGTGAACTCTTCGGCTTCGCCGTAGTCCCACTTCATGCAGCCAGCGAAGAGGGCAAGAAGCAGAACGGTTCCTATTCGGTGGAGAGCGGTGCGCATGGTTATCGGGTGGGTAAGTTGAGGTCGCGGATGCCGAATACTTCGGTCGACACTTCGCCCAGATCGCCGCTTTGGGCAAGGACGCCCGTCTGTACCTTGACGAAGTCGATGTATGCCAGTGCGGCGGGTTCTCCGTCCGCACGCACCGCGTCGGCGATGCGGAAGCGGTTGGCGTTGACGCCGTTGCCGAAGATGCGGTCGATGCTGCTGAAATTATCGGCGTAGCCCCATTCGTAGGGAGGGTTGATCCATTGCGTTCCGTCGAGACGGTTGCGGGCTTCGAGCCGTGTTCCGCTCAGGGTATAGCTGGCGGCATCGACCCATGCGGGATAATAGGACGGCTGAGTGTGGTAGGTCACCCGGGCGACGGTGCCGCTTTGGCCGCGGTCGTCTTCCCAGCGGATGTCCGCGCCCTCGGCTTCGGGGCGGTAGTAGGTCACGGTGTAGTTCTGCCATGTTTCGGACTTGCCGTATTCCGAACCTTGGAGTTCGTACCACGTGTCGTTGGGCAGCCCGTCGCCGTTTTCGTCCTGCATGACCCAGACGATGCCCGGTTCGGACGACGTCTCCAGCGGATTGCCGTCGACGGCGAAGTCGTAGCCGCCCGTGCAGACTACGCGGTGGTCGAACCCTACGACGATGCGGCCGCCGAAACTGCCCAGCGAAACGCAGCCGTAGGGGCTGGCGAGTTGTTTTTCGGCCCATGCGCAGGCTTCATCCATCGTGGCGGGTGCGCCGGTTTCGTTGATGAACTGGCCGGGAGCAGGCAGGTATTCGTACACGCGGGCGCAGGCGGCTTTTTCCGACGGCTCTTCGGCAACGATCACGCCGTCCTTGTTGCAGGACGGCGCAATCGCGAGAATGCCCAACAGAAAAGCGAGCTTTTTCACCGTAGGCGGGGTTTTAGAATTGTACGGCGACATCGTCGTAGGCGAAGTAGGCCGGGGTGTTGAGCCCCCATTCGCTTGTTTGCGAGCCTTCCATGTTGAAAGCGATCTTGGCCACCTTGCCCAGCGATGCGAGGTCCCAGCGGCTCCACTCGACTATGAACTTCGTGCCGGTGGCCAGATCGAACGAGCTGCGGCCGGTCTCCTTGCCGTCGGCATCGATTCCGATGGCGATGATTCTCAGGTAGTCTTGGCTGCCGAAAGGCATGTTGCCGAAGGCGTCGCCGTTTTTCATGATATTCAGCGCGTAGGTGGTGTTGGCGACCCACATGTGGTCCACGACACGCTCGATGCCGTCCTTGAAGTAGATCGACGGCAGATTGCTGCCGGTGTTGCTTTCGGCGGCACTCCCGTTGTGGATGCAGAAATTCTTCGAGCCGTTGTGTCCGGCGATGCCGTAGACGGCCAGCTGGTGGTCGGAGTCGCCGTTGGCGAGGTCGGTGTCCGTATAGTTCGATATGACATGGCCGCCGCCCCAGAACTTGTAGTCGCCGTAGCTGTTGGTCAGCTTCGAGGCAAGGAACGTGTTGTCGTCGTCGTTCCAATTGTAGAGCCATTCCTCCGTTGAGGGGTAGAGCATCGGTCCGTTGTACTGCGGATTGTCGATGAGCGACGACCAGTCGGCGAAGCCTTTTCCGCCGTTGTCGGTGCCTTTGTAGTCGGTGTCCTCGAACGTCAGCACGCGAAGCTGGAGCTCGGGTGCGGGTTCGGGCTCCGGATCCGGCGCGAATGTGTTGTCGTCATCGTTGCAGCTTGCCAGCGCCAACCCTATCAGGGCTACGGACAGGAGTTTGAAAAGGTTTTTCATTGCGTTTTATTTTAAGGTAAACATCAAAAAAATCGACCGTGTCCCCGGGGAACACGGTGCAACGAAAAACCAAAACTTCGGTCGGCTCTCTTCCGGGCTTTTGTGGGGGCCTGCCCGGCGGTGCGGCATCGTCCGCGCCGACGTGGGTTCCGATTCTCGCCCGTACTCCCGCAGGCAGCAAATCCGTCAATAGTGGCATCGGCAGGTCTTCTGACTTGTTCCTCGCTTTGCGCCTTCCCGGCCGCGGGGCCAGTGGCGGATTGCAAATCTCTTTCGCGCTGTCCGAAATCGGAGCGCCGGAACTCACAGCAACGGGTATTGTCGCAGATTCTCACTGCATTCCCTTTTCATTCCCGACCCGCAGGGGGCCTTTGTCGGAAACCTTTGCCGGGGGCAAATATAGGAAAAGCCGGGCGTACTGCCAAATTTATTTTAGACGGGGCTGGAGCCGCCTGTCTGAGAGCCGGGATGCAGAGGGTCGCGCCGTCCGATGTTCGGAAATCAAAAACGGAGAATGGAAAATATCATCCATTCTCCGTTTTTTGCCGCCTGAGCGATTACCACTCGACGGGATCGTTCAGCAGCTCCCCGTCGGCTGCATCCTCGGACGTGAAGGTGTTGCTTCGGTACTGCACGCAGAACATCGTCAGCGGCTGCGTGCCGTCGTTGCGCACCGATCTGCGACCTGCGGGAGCTACCCGGACTACGCTGCCCTCGCCGACGGGGAATACTTTGCCGTCGACCTGAAACGATCCGCTTCCGGAGAGGAAGAAGTAGAGTTCTTCGTGGGCCTTGTGGGTGTGCAGAAATCCGGTCTCGGTGCCGGGCTGGAACGTCTGGAACGAGAACTCGGCGCCCGTCGCTCCGGCGGCCGCACCGCCGAATACCTTGCCCGGAATCTTGATTTCGGGGCCCAACTCCAGCAGGTAGTCGCCCAGCTCGTTGAGTTTGCCCATGTCGATCGCGTTGAAATTGGCCGCCGCTGCAATGTTTCGAATCTGTTTCATTGTTGTGTCTTTTGAATGGTTGTCGGTTGATTTTCGGCTGCAAAGATAGCGGACGGGAATCGGCTTGTCAAGTAGATGCTTGAATGTTAGATAGTTACCTCTAAGTAACGATTGCTGTAGTTCAATGGATTGGAGATGGAGAAAAAAATGATATTTTCTTTCTGAAAGTTTTTTACTTACTTTTGTAGAGTAAAGAACGGAAACGATGGATCGAACGACTCTCTGCCATGCCTTGCACCCCGATTGCCCGATTCGCAATGTGCTGGCTCGGATCGGCGACAAATGGTCGCTGCTGGTGATTTTTACGCTCGACCGGATGCCGGCGGCGCGTTTCGGCGAGCTGCTCCGGGCGTTGCCCGATATTTCGCAGAAGATGCTGACCGTTACGCTTCGTACGTTGGAGGAGGACGGACTGGTCGACCGTACGGTCTATCCCGAGATCCCGCCGCGGGTGGAGTACCGTCTTACGCCTCGGGCGCAGTCGTTGCTGCCGCACCTGAATGCGCTGATCGCATGGGCTTGCGAACATATGGAGGCAATTCTCGAAGATCGGAAAGCTGCGCGGAAAATCCGCTGACCGGGTTCTCTATTCGCAAAGGGCGAACCCCGATGCGCAGCCGCTGGTCGGCGTGGCCGTCTTATTTTTCGTCGATGATCTGCATCTGCTGCCGGACCGATTCTTCGTGGATGGCCTGCAGAACGGTGTGCATGAATGCGGGGTCCATGCCCAGCCCGGCGGCCTGCTCGGTCCGCCGCGAAAGCAGTTCTTCGTAGCGCCGGGCCTGAAGCACCGGCATTCCGTGCTCTCTTTTGTAGCGGCCGATTTCGCACGCCACGCGCATCCGTTCGGCGAGGAGCTCCAGCAGGCGGTCGTCCAGTTTGTCGATTTCGGTGCGCAGGGCGTTGAGGCTGCCGGTCGCTGTCGCCGTTTCGCGGATGACCAGCCGGCCGATGATCAGCGCCAGCTCGTGCGGCGTGATCTGCTGGGCCTTGTCGCTCCACGCTTCGTCGGGCGTGCAGTGCGATTCGACGAAGAGCCCGTCGAACCCCAAGTCCATGGCCTGCTGCGCCAGCGGGCCGACCAGTTCGCGGCGGCCGCCTATGTGGCTCGGGTCGCAGAAGATTTGCAGCTCCGGGAAGCGTCGGTGCAGTTCGATGGGGATGGCCCACATCGGGTGGTTGCGGTAGTGGCTGCGGTCGAGGGAGCCGAACCCGCGGTGGATGACGCCGAGGCGGCGGATGCCTGCGTTGCGCAGCCGTTCGACGGCGCCGATCCAAAGTTCGAGGTCGGGGCTCACCGGATTTTTGACCAGTACGGGAATGTCATGGCCTTGCAGCACATCGGCGATCTCCTGCACGGCGAACGGGTTGGCCGTGGTGCGGGCGCCGATCCACAACAGGTCGATGCCGCTGCCCAGAACGGCTTCGGCATGGTGCGGCGTGGCGACTTCGGTGGCCACCTGCATGCCTGTTTCGCGTTTGACGCGTTCGAGCCATGCGATGCCTGCGCTTCCGACCCCCTCGAATCCGCCCGGTTTGGTGCGGGGCTTCCAGAGCCCGGCGCGGAAGACGCGCACCCCCTCGGCGGCCAGCTGGCGGGCTGTGGCGAGGGTCTGCTCCTCGGTTTCGGCGCTGCACGGTCCTGCGACGACCAGCGGTCGCCGGGCGGCGGTCTCTGCGAAACGGATGGGTTCGGTATCGGTCATGGCTTTGCGGAACACTGCGAAAAAAAAGAGACCGCCACGACTGGCGGCCTCCCGATTGCGAGCTGTCTATGAGACTTGAACTCACGACCTCTTCCTTACCAAGGAAGTGCTCTACCACTGAGCTAAGACAGCATTCCCTCTTTAAGAGCGATGCAAAAGTACACAAGAAAAATGAAAAGACAAAAAAATTATGCGATTTTCACAATATTTTTCTACCTTTACTTGCAAATAACCGCTTAAATCGATGAAAAAGATCCTGATAGTAGGCGCGGGCGGTCAGATCGGCTCCGAACTGACATGCTATCTGCGCAAGATTTACGGCGACTCGAACGTGGTCGCCACCGACATGCGCGACTGCCGCGAGTTGGGCGAAGCCGGACCTTTCGAGGTGCTCAACGCCCTCGATGCTACGGCCATGGCTTCGATCGTGGCGCGTTACCATATCGACACCATCTTCAACCTCGTGGCGCTGTTGTCGGCCGTTGGCGAGCGCAATCCGCAGATGGCATGGAGCGTCAACATGGGGGCGCTGAACAATTCGCTCGAAGTGGCGCGCCAGCACCATTGCGCCCTCTTCACTCCGTCGTCGATCGGTGCCTTCGGCCCCTCGTCGCCCAAGGACGGCACGCCGCAGGACACCATCATGCAGCCGACGACCATCTACGGCATCTGCAAGTACACGGGCGAGATGCTGGGCAACTACTACCACCACAAATACGGGGTCGACACCCGTTCGGTGCGTTTCCCCGGCATCATCTCCAACGTCACGCTGCCCGGCGGCGGCACGACCGACTATGCGGTCGAAATCTACTACGAGGCCGTCAAGTCGGGGCGCTTCACCTGCCCGATTCCGGCCGACGTCTATATGGACATGATCTACATGCCCGATGCCTTGCGCGCGTGCGTCGAACTGATGGAGACCGACCCGACGAAACTCGTCCACCGCAACAGCTTCAACCTCGCATCGATGAGTTTCACGCCCGAAATCATCTGCGCCGAAATCAAGAAACGGATGCCTTCGTTCGAGATGGACTACGACGTGGACCCCGTCAAGAAAGCCATCGCCGAGAGTTGGCCCAATTCGCTCGACGACACCTGCGCCCGCGAAGAGTGGGGTTGGAAACCCGAGTGGGACCTTTCGCGCATGACCGACGACATGCTCGAGCACATCCGGCAGAAATTCGGCGCCCGATAGCGGCGCGGTTCTTGCCGGGAGCAGGAAAAATCCGATTCCGAAGCCTATGAAGAAAACATTGCGTTGGACGGCCGTGGCTGCGGCCGTCGCGGCGGGTGTCATCGCGGGCGGCAGTCTCTATCTGCTGGCCTATTCGCTGACGCCCCGCAAGACCATGCGTGCCCGCAATGCCGAGGCCCGTGCGGTGATGATCGCCGAATATCCTTTTCTGGAGCCGTGGTTGGACAGCCTCGAAACCGCGGGTGCTCTGCGCGATACGACCATCGTGGGCGCCGACGGCGAGCGGCTGCATGCCCTCTATGCTGCGGCGCCCGAGCCCACCGACCGCACGGCCGTCATCGTGCACGGATACACCGACAATGCCGTCCGCATGCTGATGATCGGCTACATGTACAACCACGACTTGGGTTACAACATCCTGCTGCCCGACCTCTATTTTCATGGGCAGAGCGAGGGCGATGCCATCCGCATGGGGTGGAAAGACCGGCTCGACGTGCTGCGGTGGATGGAGATCGCCAACGGGATTTTCGGCGGGCATACGCAGATGGTCGTGCACGGCATTTCGATGGGGGCCGCCACCACGATGATGGTTTCGGGCGAAGAGCAGCAGCCTTATGTCAAGTGTTTCGTCGAGGACTGCGGCTATACCAGCGTCCGCGATCAGTTCGCCAAGGAGCTCAGGGAGCAGTTCCGTCTGCCGGCTTTCCCGCTGCTGCCTGTCGCCAGCGGGTTGTGCGAGCTGCGTTACGGGTGGAATTTCCGCGAGGCTTCGGCGTTGGAGCAGGTGCGCAAAAGCACCCTGCCCATGTTCTTCATCCACGGCGATGCCGACGATTTCGTGCCGACGGAGATGGTCTACCCGCTCTACGATGCCAAGCAGCAGGGCGACAAGGAATTGTGGGTCGTTCCCGGTGCTGCGCACGCTCTTTCCTACCGCGACAACCGCGAGGAGTACACCCGCAGGGTAAAAGAGTTTGTCGGGAAATATATCGAATAAAGGTGAAAAGTCGTTCGCTTAACTTTTCACCTTTCGCCTTTCGCTTCTGACCTTTCGTAGGCGTCGATCATCGAGCCTCGCGTGCAGTTGACGATCCGGGCGCCGAGCGTGCGGGCATAGTCGCGCAGCACTTCGTGGCCGCGGAAAAGTTCGGCCACTTCGGCCAGATAGACCGACATCGTGTAGGGTCGAGGCGGTACTTTCCGGAACATGGGCTGCGGCGCGGCGGCTTCTCCGCCGTCGTAGTAGTGGCGGTCGGCGCGGCACAGCCGGTTGGCGTCGTCCACGCACAGCCCCTCCAGCAGCGTGTGGTCCACGCCGTAGAGTTCGATCCGCTTGTATCCCAAAAGCAAAGCTATGTATTCGCCCACCTGCACCACGGTGCCGAAATTGGCGCTGCCCAGTCCGCGGCGGTAGAGCCGGAACTCCAGCGAGCGGAATCCGCGGTACATCTGCGTGTGGAACGGGATGATGCGGATGTTGGGGTTGGGCAGGGCGGCCCGGTAGTCGAAGCGCTCAGGATTATAATATTGTACATAGAGATTCATCGGCCACGAGACCCGCTCGTTGAGCGTGCGGTAGAGCGCCGCCACTCGTTCGCGCTGGGCCGTCTGGCGGAAGAACATCGGGTCGGAGAGGACATAGTAGGCCGGGCGCAGCTGCGTGAAACGTTTGTCCTGCGCGAAGAAGTTCACCGCCATGAAATCGCGCTCCCTTTCCCGCTTCTCTTCCAGCAGCCGGGGCAGTTCGTCGGCCAGCGCCGGGCCGTTGCCCAGAATGGCTATCGTCGGCGCCGGTGCGCCCACCGTTCCGGCTCGTCCGACATAGTTGCGGAAATTCTCCTTGACGGCCATCGCCGAAAAGTAGAAAGCGGTTTCGTAGAGGTTCCGCAGGAAGCGGTCTGTCTTTTCGAAGAGGGTCATCGGCAGCATGATTATATTTGCAAAAGTAGCAAAAGATCGGTATCTTCGCAAAAAAGAATGGTTATGTCCGATTCCTCCGTTTCGGTAATCATTCCGCTCTATAACAAGGAACGGGAGATTGCCGGTACGCTTCGCTCCGTGCTGGCGCAGACGCTTCGGCCGAAAGAGATCATCGTCGTGGACGACGGCTCGACCGACCGCAGCGCTTCGATCGTCGATGCCGTAGCCGCCGAGGAGGGGCGGGGGCTGATCCGTCTCGTCCGCCAGCCGAATGCCGGGGTGTGCGCCGCCCGCAATCGGGCTGTGGCCGAAGCACGGGGCGAATACATCGCCTTTCTCGATGCCGACGACTGCTGGGAACCGGGCTATCTGGCCGAAATCGCTGCGCTGATTGCGGAGTTTCCCGGCTGCGGCATCTATTCCACCGCTTTTTGGGTCCTCGACGGCAGAGGGCGTTTCCCGGTACCTTGTCCCGACCGCCGGGGCGTCGTCGACAACTTCTTCCGCGACTCGGCCCACCGCTACATTTCCATTCCTTCGGCCAGCGTTGTACCGCGCCGTGTCTTCGACGATGTCGGCGGCTTTCCGCCCGGTATGAAAATCGGCGAAGACCTCTACATGTGGATCAAGATCGCGCGCCGTTGGCCGGTCTGCTTCTCGCCTGCGCGGCTCTGCCGCTATTCGAAAGTGGCCTCGAACCGTTCGTCGGCGATCTATACGCCCGAGCGGACCGATTTTTCGTTCGAAAGTCTCTACGACCCCGCGGCTCCCGTCGAGGAGCGCGAGTTCTTCGCCCGGGCTGCGTTGGGCAAGGCTCTTATTCTTAGTGCCAAGGGCGGTACTGCGGAAGCTGCCCGTGCGATCCGTACGTTCGCCTTTACCCGCACTTACCGCCGCACGCTCCGGAAAGTCCGCGTCTTGAATGCCTTGCCGGTCGGATGGCGTGCGCCGTTGCTCGATCTCTACAACCGGCTGGCGTGGGCGATCGCCAAAAAGGGGTTATGAAAAGACGAAAGGGCTGCGATTGCAGCCCTTTCGTCTTTTCAGTTTTCGAACGTCAGCTTGTCGTTCTCAGCGTCGATGCGGATAGGTTTCGTGCGGTCGACTTCGCCCGCCAAAATCCGCTTCGAGAGGTCGTTGACCACATAGCGCTGGATGGTCCGTTTGACGGGCCGTGCGCCGTAGAGCGGGTCGAATCCCGCCGTGGCGATCCAGTCGCGCGCCGCTTCGGTGTATTCCAGCACGATGCCGTTTTCGGCCAGCATCCGGCGGACGATGCCCAGCTGGATCTCGACGATGCGCTGGATGTCGCGGCGCGTCAGCGGCTCGAACATCACGATTTCGTCGATACGGTTGAGGAATTCGGGCTTGAGGTGCTGCTTGAGCAGGTCGACCACCTCGTCGCGGGTCTTTTCGACCAGTTCCGGATCGAGTTTCTCCCTGTCGGCCGCGGCGGCGAAGCGTTCCTGAATGAGTTGCGCCCCCATGTTCGAGGTCATGATGACGATGGTGTTGCGGAAGTCGACCGTACGGCCCTTGTTGTCGGTCAGGCGGCCGTCGTCGAGCACTTGCAGCAGGATGTTGAAGACGTCGGGGTGGGCTTTTTCGATTTCGTCCAAGAGGACCACCGAGTAGGGTTTGCGCCGCACGGCTTCGGTCAGCTGGCCGCCCTCGTCGTAGCCCACATATCCCGGAGGGGCGCCCACCAGCCGCGACACGCTGTGGCGTTCCTGATATTCGCTCATGTCGATGCGCGTGAGCATCTGGTCGTCGTTGAAGAGGAATTCGGCCAGCGCCTTGGCCAGCTCGGTCTTGCCCACACCCGTCGTGCCGAGGAAGATGAACGAGCCGATCGGTTTGCGGGGGTCGTTCAGTCCGGCCCGCGAGCGGCGCACGGCGTCGGAAATCGCCGCGATGGCCTGTTCCTGCCCGACCACCCGCTTGTGCAGTTCGTCTTCCATGTGCAGGAGTTTTTCGCGTTCGGAAGCCAGCATCCGCGTCACCGGAATCCCCGTCCAGCGCGAAACCACTTCGGCCACATCTTCGGCGTCGACCTCTTCCTTGATCATCGAGCCGTTGGCGGCGGTGAGCCTGTATTCTTCTTCGAAGGCTTCGATCTCCTTTTCGGCCTGCTGGATCTTGCCGTAGCGGATTTCGGCCACCCGGCCGTAGTCGCCCTCGCGTTCGGCCTGCCGGGCTTCGACGTTGAGCCGTTCGATTCGGTCTTTGTTGTCCTGTATCTTGCGCAGCAGGTCGCGCTGGCCCTGCCATTTGGCCCGCATCTCCGCATGGCGCGATTTGAGTTCCTCGATCTCCTTGGTCAGCTGCCCGACGCGCTCCTCGTCCTTCTCGCGGCGGATCGCTTCGCGTTCGATCTCCAGCTGGCGCACGCGGCGGTCGAGGGTGTCGATCTCCTCGGGTACGGAGTTCATTTCGAGCCGCAGGCGCGAGGCCGCTTCGTCCACCAAATCGATGGCCTTGTCGGGCAGGTGGCGCGAGGTGATGTAGCGCGTCGAGAGGTCGACGGCCGCCACGATGGCTTCGTCCTTGATGCGCACTTGGTGGTGGTTTTCGTAGCGTTCCTTCAGCCCGCGCAGAATCGATATGGCGTCTTCGCGCGTGGGTTCGTCGACCATCACTTTTTGGAAACGGCGTTCGAGCGCCTTGTCCTGCTCGAAATATTTTTGGAATTCATCCAAGGTCGTGGCGCCGATGGTCCGCAGCTCGCCGCGTGCAAGGGCCGGTTTGAGGATGTTGGCCGCGTCCATGGCGCCCGACGACTTGCCTGCGCCCACCAGCGTGTGGATTTCGTCGATGAAGAGCAGGATTTCGCCCTCGCTCGCCACCACTTCCTGCACTACGGCCTTGAGCCGTTCCTCGAATTCGCCCTGATACTTCGCCCCGGCGATCAGCGCACCCATGTCGAGCGAGTAGATGACCTTGTTTTTCAGGTTCTCCGGTACGTCGCCGTCGATGATGCGCCGGGCGATGCCCTCGGCAATGGCCGTCTTGCCCACGCCTGCTTCGCCTACGAGAATCGGGTTGTTCTTGGTGCGGCGCGAGAGGATTTGCAGCACGCGGCGGATCTCCTCGTCGCGGCCGATGACCGGATCGAGTTTGCCTGCCCGGGCCTGTTCGTTGAGGTTGACGGCGTATTTGCCCAGCGCGTCGAACTGCTGTTCGGAGGTCGGCGAATCGACGGTCGCACCCTTGCGGAAGGTGCGGATCGCTTCGATAAGTTCCTTTTCTGTGGCTCCATGGCGTTTCAGCAGCTCCGATGCGGTGCCGCGTTCGGCCACGAGCCCCAGCAGCAGGTGTTCGACCGAGGCATATTTGTCGCCGAAATTCTTGGTGAAGTCGACGGCTTTCTGGATGATGCGCGTGGTCTCCTGCGAGAAGAACTGTTCGCCGCCGCCCTCTACGCGGGGCAGCGTGCCGACGGTCCGTTCGGTTTCTTCGCGCAGGCCGCGTACGTTGACGCCCACGCGTCCCAGCAGGAATGCCGCCAGCGAATCGTCCTCGCGCACGAGGACCGCAAGCAGATGGAGCGGTTCGACGGCCTGCTGCCCCCGTTCGCGCGCCAGCGAGAGCGCCGCTTGCAGCGCTTCCTGCGCTTTGATGGTCAAGGTGTTGATGTTCATATGGCTTGAAAATTTCGTTCGCTTCCGTTCTTCGAACGTTGCTCCCGCAAATGGCCTGCCACTTCGGCGCTTTCGGCCAATGTGTCAGTTTTTGTCCGCTCCGTTCGGTCAGGGCGTCAGGTAGGACTGACAATGCGTGCGCAGGGCCGGACAATTCGGCAGTAGAAGTCCGAAAGAGCCGGAATCGCTGCATTGCCGCTGCAACAAGACATGCAATCGCGATTTTTAATTCTTAATTTTCAATTCTTAATTTTTATTTTTCGTACCTTTGCGCTATTATGAGCGAATTCATCGTCAGTGCACGCAAATACCGCCCCGCGACCTTCGCTTCGGTCGTCGGGCAGAACCATATCACCTCTACGCTGAAGAATGCCATCGAGCGCGGACAGCTGGCCCATGCCTATCTGTTCTGCGGGCCGCGCGGCGTGGGCAAGACCACTTGCGCCCGCATCTTCGCCAAGGCGATCAACTGCCTGTCGCCCACGGGTGCCGAGGCGTGCAACGAGTGCGAATCGTGCCGTTCGTTCAACGAGGGGCGTTCGCTCAACATCCACGAGCTCGACGCCGCGTCGAACAACTCCGTCGAGGACATCCGCACCCTCATCGAGCAGGTGCGCATCATTCCGCAGGTGGGGCGTTACTCGGTTTTCATCATCGACGAGGTCCACATGCTCTCGGCCGCGGCTTTCAACGCCTTTCTCAAGACTTTGGAGGAGCCGCCCGCCCATGCGATCTTCATTCTCGCCACCACCGAGAAGCACAAGATCATCCCCACCATCCTCTCGCGGTGCCAGATCTACGATTTCAACCGCATCCGTGTCGAGGATTCGGTCGGCTACCTCAAGCATATCGCTTCGTCGGAAGGGATCGCTGCCGACGAGGAGTCGCTCAACCTCATCGCGCAGAAAGCCGACGGCGGCATGCGCGATGCGCTGTCGATGTTCGACAAGGCCGTGTCGTTCTGCGGCACGACGCTCGACTACCGGCATGTGGCCCAGACGCTCAACGTGCTGGACTACGATACCTATTTCGGGGTCACCGAGATGCTGCTTTCGGGCGATTATGTCCAAGCGCTCGTCGCTTTCGACGGAGTGCTTTCGCAGGGTTTTTCGGGGCAGACCTTCATGGCCGGGCTCAACCGCCACATGCGCGATCTGCTGATGGCCAAGAAGCCCGAGACTTTGCGGCTCATCGAGATGACCGGCACGCTGCTCGAGCGATACCGGACGCAGGCGGGCGCCTGCGAGGTCGGGTTTCTGTTCGGGGCCATCGCCTGCCTGACGGAGCTCGACGGCAAGATACGGCAATCTTCCAACCAACGATTGCTTGTGGAGCTGGGCCTGATGAAGATCGCAGGGCTCGGCCAAAAAAAAAATGACACCCTGACCTCCCCCGAGGAGTATCCGCTTCCCGAATTGCAGCCTCGTGCGGCGGCTCCGGCTGCGGCGCCTGCCGCTTCTACTCCCGTTGCTGCTGCTCCTGCACCTTCTGCTGCGACAGCCCCTGCATCGTCGGCTCCTGCCGCTTCGGTCTCCGCACCGGCTCCGCAGCCAGCCCGAGCGCAAGAACCGGTATCTGCGATACCTGCGCCGGAAACTTCGGAGCCCGTATCTGCACCGCAGAAAGAGCCTGCGCCGCAGAGCGACCCGGCCCCGGAACCGCAGACTCCGGCCGTGTCGGCTTCGGTGCAGTCGGCCCCCCGTTCTTCGCGCAAGCCTTTGATTTCGGGTGCTTCGCTGTCGGAGTTACTGGCTTCGCCGGACAGCGGGGCTGCCGACACGGAAAAGGAACGCCCGGCCGAAAAGGCGGGCAAGCCTGATGTGGACCCCGAGAGCGCCGATAAGCTGGAGCGGTCCCGGGAGCGGATTCTGGCACTTATCAAGTCCCGGCGTCCGCGTTTCGTTCCGGCTTTCGAGCAGATGCGGTTCCGCGGCAACGTCATTGCGGTGAGCGTGCCTACGGCCGAATTGCGCGAGGAGATTCTGCGCAACAAGACCGCGATGCTTATCCGTATCGCCGAGTTGGCGGGCATCGGGGGCATGATCGACTTGGACGTGACGGTCAACGAGGCGATCCGCGCCGCGCGGCCCATCAAGCCGGAGGACAAGGTGAAGTTCCTGACGGAGAAGAATCCGCTCGTGACCGAGCTCCGCAGGGCATTGGATCTGGAAATGGAATAAAAAACGTTACAACAGGAATATGGCAAAGAACTTTATCGAAGAACTCGAATGGCGCGGGATGATCCACACGATCATGCCCGGGGCCAAGGAACAGCTCGAAAAGGAGATGACGACGGCCTATCTGGGGATCGATCCCACGGCCGATTCGCTGCATATCGGCCACTTGGTCGGCGTGATGATACTCAAGCACTTCCAGCTGTGCGGCCACCGTCCGCTGGCGCTCGTCGGCGGAGCTACGGGCATGATCGGCGACCCCTCGGGCAAGTCGCAGGAGCGCAACCTGCTCGACGAGGCCACCCTGCGGCACAATCAGGA
>JAIDUK010000044.1 GCA_029060215.1 Alistipes sp. | reverse complement strand
TAAGGACAGTGCGAAAACACTTTCAAATATGTCGCTGCGGGCAAAAGCCGTCAGCACCGCAAAAATAGAAAATATTTTCCCGACGAACAAGCACTCGGCGGGATATTGCAGGCAAAAATCCGGATTATTTTTCGGGGTTATCCGCTGCGGACGCAGTAGGCTTTGTTTTGTGTCGATTGTCCGATCCTTGGGGCCGGGCAAGCCGCAGCCCCCGGATGCGGAGGCTCGCACTTCGTGTCTCGCCACCGCTGGCTACGGCCCGCTTTTGAACCTTTCAATTTTGACCTTATTTTCGTATCTTTGACTCCGTCTTAGATACTTCCGCCTCGGCAATGCTCAAATAAATTTGGCATTGCGCTCGGCTTATTCGTATCTTTGTCCGAATGAAACCGAACGATAATCCCGGCGAACGCCATCCTCTCGAACCTTTCCTGCCCGAAAACGCCCGTCTGCTGATGCTGGGCAGCTTCCCGCCCCAGCGCCATCGCTGGTCGATGGAATTTTTCTATCCCAATTTGCAGAACGACATGTGGCGCATCGTTGGCTATCTGGCCACGGGCGACAAAACGCACTTTCTCGCTCCCGATTCCAAGCGTTTCGACCGCGACCGGATCGAAACTTTCTGTCGCGAAAAAGGACTCGCATTGTACGATACGGCCGTCGAAGTCATCCGACTGAAAGACAACGCGTCGGATAATTTTCTTCAAGTAGTGCAAGAGGTCGATCTGGCAGCTTTGCTCGCCCGAATCCCTGCATGTCGCGACATCGTTACCACCGGACAGAAAGCCACCGATACGCTGCGCTCCATTACCGGATGCGACGAGCCGCCCGTCGGCGGGTGCGTGGAGTTCCGGTTCGCCGGTCGGGAGCTCCGGCTATGGCGCATGCCTTCCTCCTCGCGGGCCTATCCGCGCCCCGTCGAGTGGAAAGCGGAGTTTTACCGCAAAGTATTCGCCCACTGCGGGATAATATAGGTTACCTCAAGCTGTCCGGGCAACGAAAATGCCGAAAAATATTTCGTCCGGTTTTGCGGAATTGTCAATTTCCGTTATCTTTGCTTGATTGAATTTTCATACAATATCCTATTGTGGCTTCCGAAAAGAAAACAGACAAAAAGTACGTGGAAACACCGCTCATGAAGCAGTATTATGCCATCAAGGCGGTGCATCCCGATGCCATACTGCTGTTCCGCGTCGGCGATTTCTACGAGACTTTCGGCGAAGACGCCATCAAGGCCAGCGGCATTCTGGGCATCACCCTCACGCGGCGGGCCAACGGCTCGGCGTCGTACGTCGAGCTGGCCGGTTTTCCCTACCATGCCATCGACACCTACCTGCCCAAGTTGGTGCGCGCCGGCGAGCGGGTAGCCATCTGCGAGCAGCTCGAAGACCCCAAGACGGTCAAGGGGCTGGTCAAGCGCGGGGTTATCGAGCTGGTCACGCCCGGCGTGGTCATGGGCGACAACATCCTCTCCAACAAGGAGAACACCTACCTCGCATCGGTTTTCTTCGGTCCCAAGCTGACGGGCGTCGCTTTTCTCGACATTTCGACGGGCGAATTCTACGTCGCCGAGGGGTCGGACACCTATGTCGACAAGCTCATTTCCAACCTTGCGCCCAAAGAGGTCATCTTCCAGCGCGGGTGGGAAGACCGTTTCGCGGGCGCTTTCGGTTCGCGGCTCTATACCTATAGGCTCGACGAGTGGGTCTTCTCCGAGGAGGTCAACCGCGAGAAGCTCTGCAAGCAGTTCGGCACCAAGTCGCTCAAGGGATTCGGCATCGACCAGTTCACCGGGGGCATCTCGGCGGCCGGGGCCATTCTCCACTACCTCGAATTCACCGAGCATCGCGACATCGCCCACATCAAGTCCATCGCGCGGCTCGATCAGGACGATTTCGTGTGGATCGACAAGTTCACCATCCGCAATCTCGAACTTTTCTCCTCGAACGGAGCCCGCGAAAAGGGTAGTTTCGCCGATACGATCGACCGCACGCTCACCCCGATGGGCGGGCGGCTGCTCAAGCGGTGGATCGCCATGCCGATCAAGAATCCCGCGGCCATCAACGAGCGGCTCGACATCGTGGAATACTTCACGCGCGAAGCCGATTTCAGCGAGACGGTCCGCGGGCAGGTAACCCTCATCGGCGACTTGGAGCGCATCGCCTCGCGCATCGCCGCAGCCAAGGTGACGCCCCGCGAGCTGGTCCAGCTCAAGCATTCGCTCTCGGCCATCGAGGAGTTGAAACACGCGTTGGACACTTCCGGCAGCGCACGGATGCAGATGCTGGCCAAGCAGCTCGACACCCTCGCCGAGGTGCGCGACCGCATAGCCCGCGAGATCTATCCCGACCCGCAGAACAACCAGATACAGAAGGGCGGCGTCATAGCCGACGGGGTCGATCCCGAGCTCGACGACCTGCGCCGCATCGCGCTCCACGGCAAGGACTATCTGGCGCAGATCCAGCAGCGCGAGAGCGAGGCGACCGGGATTCCGTCGCTCAAGCTGAGCTACAACAATGTCTTCGGCTACTACATCGAGGTGCGCAACACCCACAAGGAGAAGGTCCCCGGCACGTGGATCCGCAAACAGACCCTCGCCAACGCCGAGCGCTACATCACCGAAGAGCTCAAGGAGTACGAGGAGAAGATTCTCGGCGCCGAGGAGAAGATGCTCGTGCTCGAGCTTCGCATCTACAACGAGTTGATAGGCTACATCCGCACCGCGCTCAAGACCTTGCAGACCAGCGCCATGGCCGTGGCCCGCATCGACTGCCTGCAATCGTTCGCCCGCATCGCCTGCGAGCGGCGCTACGTGAGGCCCGTGCTCGACGAGGGCAAGCGCATCGAAATCCGGCAGGGGCGCCACCCGGTCATCGAGACCACCATGCCCGTGGGCGAGGAGTACATCCCCAACGACATCATGCTCGACGACAAGCAGCAGCAGATCGTCATGATCACGGGTCCCAACATGTCGGGTAAGTCGGCCCTGCTGCGGCAGACGGCGCTTATCATCTTGATGGCTCAGATCGGTTCGTTCGTCCCGGCCAAGTCGGCCCATATCGGGGTAGTGGACAAAATTTTCACCCGCGTGGGCGCGTCGGACAACATTTCGCAGGGCGAATCGACCTTCATGGTCGAGATGCTCGAATCGGCCAGCATTCTCAACAACATTTCCGACCGCAGCATCGTGCTGCTGGACGAGATAGGCCGCGGCACCAGCACCTACGACGGCATATCCATCGCATGGGCGATGGTCGAGTACCTGCACAACCATCCCACGGCCCATGCCAAGACCCTCTTCGCCACCCACTACCACGAGCTCAACGAGATGGAGCAGATGTGTCCGCGGGTGAAGAACTACCACGTGGCGGTCAAGGAGATGGGCAACCAGATCGTCTTCCTGCGCAAGCTCGAACGGGGCGGCACCGAGCATTCGTTCGGTATCCATGTCGCCTGCATGGCCGG
>JAIDUK010000043.1:13719-41678 GCA_029060215.1 Alistipes sp. | reverse complement strand
GCACGCAAGTTGCGCTATCTTTGTATAACAGAAAGAAAAATAGCCATGCAGAACCACATCGAAATCATACAGATCAACATTTCGGGAGCCGACAAACCGGGCATGACCTCGTCGCTGACGTCCATCTTGGCCCGCTACGATGCCTGCATACTGGACATCGGACAGGCCAACATCCACCAGTCGCTGACCTTGGGCATCCTGATTATGACCACCCCCGACAAGTCGGGCAACATCATGAAAGAGCTGCTGTTCAAGGCCTCGGAACTGGGCGTCATGATCCGCTTCACCCCCATCTCCGAAGAGGATTACGAAGCATGGGTCGGCCGTCAGGGCAAGAACCGCTACATCATCACGCTGCTGGGCCGCACGGTCTCGGCGCGCCACATAGCCGAGGTGACGGCCGTGGTGGCGGAACACGGGCTCAACATCGACGCCATCCGCCGTCTGACGGGCCGCATGCCGCTGCACGAGGACGACCGCGCGGCCAAGGCCTGCATCGAGCTCTCGGTGCGCGGTTCGCTGACGGACGAAAGCCGCAGTGCCATGCAGGAGAGGTTCATGAACCTCTCGGAGTTGGGGCTCGACGTCTCGTTCCAGCGCGACGACATCTACCGCCGCAGCCGCCGTCTGATCTGTTTCGACATGGATTCGACGCTCATCGAAACCGAGGTGATCGACGAACTGGCCGACCGCGCAGGCGTGGGCGACGAGGTGCGCGCCATCACCGAAAGCGCCATGCGCGGCGAGATCGATTTCCGCGAAAGTTTCACGCGCCGCGTGGCTCTGCTGAAAGGCTTGGACGTAAGCGTGATGGACGAAATAGCCCGCAACCTGCCCATCACCGAGGGGCTGGAACGCATGATGACCATCCTCAAGCGCGTGGGTTACAAGACGGCCATCCTCTCGGGCGGCTTCACCTACTTCGGCAACTATCTGCGCCAGAAATACGGCTTCGACTACGTCTATGCCAACGAGTTGGAGATCGAGGACGGCCGCCTCACCGGCCGTTATGCAGGCGAGATCGTCGACGGCCGCCGCAAGGCCGAACTGCTGCGGCTGCTCTGCCAGTTCGAGTCGATCAACCTCGCGCAGTCGGTCGCCGTGGGCGACGGCGCCAACGACCTGCCGATGCTCAGTCTGGCCGGTCTGGGCATCGCGTTCCATGCCAAGCCCAAGGTCAAGGCCACGGCCCGGCAGTCGATTTCGACCATCGGCCTCGACGGCATCCTCTACTTCCTCGGGTTGAAAGATTCGCGCATCGAGGGATGATGCGGCGGATGTTGTTAGGCGCAGCCGTGCTGCTGGCCGGATGCTACGATTCGTCGTTCGGCGAGCGGGAGCGGACTGCCGAGCCGGAGCCGTCGACAACCACCATCGGAGAGTTGCGCGCCCGGTTCGAGGGCAGCACCGTCGCCATCGAAGGCGAGGTGACGGTAAGCGGCCGGGTGACGACCTGCGACCGCAGTGGCAATTTCTACCGCACGCTCTGCATCGAATCCGACGGCGCCGGGCTCGAAATCATGGCTGGGCTCGACCAGTTGCACAACGACTACCCCGAAGGAAGCCTGCTCACGGTCCGTTTGCAAGGCTGGGCGTTGGGCGAGAGCCGCGGCGTGTTGCAGGCAGGGCGCAAACCGAGCGCCGCAAGCGGCTACCCCACCGACTACATCGCTTCGCGTCCGGCACTCGACCGCACTATTGTCCGCCACGACACCCCGTTGCAGCCGCTCGCGCCTGCGGTCCGAACCATCGGCGAACTGGCACCTCCGATGTGCGGCACGCTTGTCCGCATCGAGGGTGTGCGCTACTCCCCCGACGAGTTGTCGGAGGGGCACTGGACCGGCAACAAACGGTTTGCGGACGAATCCGGCGCCAGCATATACACCTACGTCCGCTCCTATGCCGACTTCGCAGACAACGAAGTTCCGGCAGGCCGCTGTTCGCTGACGGGAATTCTCCAATACGACGGCAGCCGCTATCTCCTCAAACTGCGCGATGAAACCGACTGCTCTCCGTTGTAAAATATCGTTGCTGGCTATCCTGTTTGCGGTCGGTTGCGACCGGGCCACGACCATCGGTTTCGAGAACGAAGAAGAACCCCGGCCCGAGTGTTCCATCGCCCGGCTGAAGAGCCTTTGCGACGGTCAGTACTACCCCATTGCCGACCAGACCGTCGTCCGCGGCATCGTCACCGGCAACAACCGCTACGGCGAATTCTACAACCAGCTCGTCATCGAAGACGCGAGCGGCGGCATTGCCATTGCGGCCGAATACGCCGCCGCGGAAAACCCCTATCCGTTGGGCGAAGAACTGATCGTCTATTGCAACGGGCTGACCCTCTACGATTACGGCGGGAAAATCATGTTGGGAAAGGTCGCCGGCGAAAGCACCTGCATCCCGCGCAGCGAACTCGACGCGCACCTGCGCCTGAGCGGTCGCGAGGCCATGCACCGGACCGCCGCACCGGCAAGCATCGGCGGGTTGACCGCCGCGCATGTCGACACATATGTGCGCATCGACGGCGTGCACTTCACAGAGCGGGCTTCTTGGTGCGAGTTCGACCCCGAAACGGGCCGCTACCTCACCACCGAACGGACGATCGAAGACGCCGCGGGCCGCACCCTCGCCGTGCGCACCTTGGGCGGATGTCTCTATGCGGACGAACCGCTTCCCTCGGGAAGCGGTTCGCTATGCGGAATCGTCGACTGCTTCAACGGCGTCTATTCGCTCCGCGTCACCGGATTCGAGACTTTCCTCGTTACTCCTGCAACGCCTGCCACAGCATATCCTTGAGCTTCTGGATGTTGAGCCCCGAGACCGACGAAATGAACACCGACGGGATTCCCTCGGGCAGCTGGGGCCGCATCTGGCCGATCAGTTCGTCGTCGAGCATGTCGCATTTGGTGATGGCCAGCAACCGCCGCTTGTCGAGCAACTCGGGGTTATACTGCGTCAGCTCTCCCAACAGAATTTCATAGTCGCGCCGTACGTCGTCGCAGTCGGCCGGAATCATGAACAACAGCACCGAATTGCGTTCGATGTGGCGCAGGAAACGGGTTCCGAGCCCGCGGCCCTCGTGCGCCCCCTCGATGATACCGGGAATGTCGGCCATGACGAACGACTTGTGGTCGCGCACCTCGACAATCCCGAGATTGGGCTCGAGCGTAGTAAAGGCATAATTGGCGATCTTGGGCTTGGCCGCCGACACGACCGACAGCAAAGTGGATTTCCCGGCATTGGGGAATCCCACCAACCCCACGTCGGCCAGCACTTTCAACTCCAAAATGAACGCACCCTCGTCGCCCTCCTCGCCGGGCTGGGCATAACGCGGGGTCTGGTTGGTCGCGCTCTTGAAATGCCAGTTGCCCAATCCGCCGCGGCCGCCCTTGAGCAAAACCAACTGTTCGCCGTGTTCGGTCACTTCGCCCACGGTTTCGACAGAGGTCGTACCGTCTTCCTGCTCGACAAGCCGTTTGGCCACCGTGCCGAGCGGCACGGGAATGACGATGTTGGGCGCATCCTTCCCCGAGGAACGGGCGCCCGAGCCGCACTGGCCGTCTTCAGCGAACTGGTGGCGCTGATACTTCAGGTGGATCAGCGTCCAATACTGCCTGTCGCCCTGCAAAATGATGCTGCCGCCCTTGCCGCCGTCGCCGCCGTCGGGACCTCCGAAAGCCACGAATTTCTCGCGGCGGAAGTGGGCCGATCCGGCACCTCCGTGGCCCGAGCGGGCGAATATCTTGACGTAGTCTACGAAATTGGAACCTGCCATAAAAGTTGTTTGAAAGCGACAAAGATAGCACAAGCCAAGAGCAATGCCAAATTAATTTGAACACCATCAAGAGTAAATTTATTCTGTCAATAAAAAATCATCATTTAATAAAATAAAAATACCAAACATATAACTAATATTACATAAAATAATATTATATTCACAAAAAAAAATATTAATATCAACCAAAACCTACTCTATTCCCAATCCGAACAGTCAAGAAATAATTAATCTAATACTCAAATTAAAATTATGAAGAACAAAAAAGCAATCTGCTTATTTTAGCCATTGGGATATTGCTGATTAGCTGCAGCAAGTTTGAAGATCCTCCTGCCAACATTCCGCAACGCGAAGTGAAAACAAGGGCCGCAGCTGTTGCAGAAGACAACCCTTATTCTTTATTAAACGTCCAAAATGCAATGGACAAAGTTTGCCAAGAAGAAGGGAAACCGTTGGTTACCTTACAGCCGACACACTATTATGTGCGTTTCCTGCCCAAAGATTCGACCGAATACAACCGGCTATTGGATTCGACGAATCTCATACTTTTCTGCTATCCTCTGGATCGAGAGCTTACCGACGAAGATGTCGATTTTTTCGAGAAAGATACCGTCGATACTTACGGTTATCCGTGGATGTATACCAAAGTGCCTACAGACTATGTTTTCCCGGAAGATATCCTGCATGAAATTCTCGACGAAGTTGTGATAGAAACTTTCGATGACAATGATATAAACGAAGGTGTATCGAATAATATAACCAAAGAAACATGGAATCGAGTTTTAATCAAATCAATGAAATTGCCCGAAACCCGCTCGAGCTATAAATGGCAGCCTTATGCAAATATAAAATATGTAGATGATTTTAATGACCGGACTTTCCGCTTGAGGGAGTAAGAGTACGTTGTCATCATCTGCTGCATTTTGAGGAATGTTTTACCGACAATAACGGCGAAGCAAAATCTTTGGGAAGTTTCAAAAAGCCCGTTCGGTATAAAATCATCTGGGAAGATAAAAAATACTGGGATATTCGGGACGGTTTTCTTTTACAGGCAAAGACGAAAGGACCGAAAATTACCGGCGGTTGGGAATTGGTCATATCCGGCGACACCGAAGATGCCATGTTTGCAGCTATTCATCGAGCTTGCCGGGCAATTTTCCATGACAATCCGTTTGGAATAACTAAGCCGCAACGCGGGCGAATCAAGTTATGTGCATATTATAATAAGGATAAAAGCAAAAATGGCGATTATATAGGAATTACAGGCGGAATAATTCCAGATATCCGTATATTCAGAAAGAACGATGGAAATATACGGAAACGATGGCAAATGACATCGACTGCAGTCCATGAACTCGGCCACGCTTCGCACCATCGGGCCGTCGTTGAGCTACCGGGCTCGAATCGAATTGAAGATTTCGTATTGGCAGACGACAAGCTCAAAGACAGCTGGGCTCGCGGAATACAATATGCATTCATGAATTGGCTATATCCCAATCAAGTAGACAGAATCAGACCATCCTACTTCGATAATTATACAGGAGTTGTCGAAGGGTTGCTTAATCAAGGGCTGTCCCTCAAGCAAATTGAGAAAACAGTTGTAGGAAACCGCCTATGGCGAGGATGGAGACGTGATGTCAAAGCATTGGGGCTTGTCGATGATATTATCGTCGACATGATATTCGATAATCCCTATTTGGCATGGGCTGCAAATTTCAAGGATCTTATCATTGGAACTTCCCAAATCTATACGAACACCGACGTCACATATTCCTTGCCGCCTGCGAATAAACTCCCCAACCAGATTCAGATTCTCGCTTGGTCCATTGCAGGGGAAGGACATACAATTATCCAAGAAAACATGCCGACCCGATCGATAAAACTCCGGTTCAATACGTTGGGAGAACGAACCCTCACAGCCCGATTGAAGTTGATCGACAGTACAGAATATAGTGTTGTTAAGAAAATTAATGTAACTTCGCGGGGGACGATTACCGAATCCGTAATGCCTGCTACAGGAGTTGCCGTAACATATCGTCTGACCAATTATTCAGGCATTGTCGACAAATGGGAATTCAGCGGCATTACCGGACGCGATTATTGGATAGAGTCCACAGCATCGAACAATATTACGGTTGTATTCAAAACACCCTGTACAGCAACATTGAAAGCTAAAATTCAAGATAGCGAATTGGCCGTTAAATCAGTGACGGTTCCCGAGGATGTACCGATAACAGCATTTCTGTCTTACAAAAACAACGATTCGCCTTATGATTTCTGGTTGAAAAACGTAACGACAGTAATGCCTCCTTCGACGGTTTCCCAGAATGGAAGCAGAACATTGGAACCGGCTGCATCCAAACAGCATTTTATGGCCTATGCATCTCGACCGAAAACAAATCACCCGAATTATTCGCTGCTGAAGCCGATTTATGAAAATGGTTTTCATCATGGAAAATATGCCTACGATCAACAGACTTATTCCGAGTTTGCACAATATGGAATAAAAGCATGGGTATTTTCGGCACAGCAACCGGGCACGGTACCGCTCTATTTGATAGAGGACAGCAAGTTCAAAGACAAGAAAATGGTCTATACTATCAGTTACCTCACACAGGAGAATCTCGACCCTTGGCGGAAAGTATCCTCTTGGTATTGGAACTGGCTCGGAACAAAGAAAAAAGGAGACAGAGACTGGACCGAAAGGAAAAATTCGGGCATAATAGGCTATGTTTATCCTTACAGACCTTAAATAAACAAAAGCAGAAAAAAATGAAAGCCATGAAAAAATTATCAGCCTTGTTCATAGCAGCGATCATTGCTATGACACAAAGCAGCTGCGATTCGGACGATGTTTATCATTCGTTTTACCACTATAGGAATGAGTGTTCGACGGACATACGGCTGACATCCTACCGCTATAGGAATGGAGAACTGCTCGAAGACCCCGATTACACCTTTGTCATTCCATGCGGCGAAACCCATACGCTGCGGTTCGATACCGAAGGGAATGGAAGCTACCCTTATCCTTTTATGTGGACAAGTCCGACGGGTGCGGATTACGTCCGTGTCACAAACGGCATAAAACAATTCATCAACACCCGGCACTCTTTCACCGGAGAGGATAAGTTGTTCCGTGAGGAGAGCTACGAAATTCTGAAGACCGCACCCAAAGACCGCACCAGAACCTACCAATACGTTTTTACGGATAAGGATTTCGACGGCGCGGAACTTGTGGACCCGGTTTTGTGCACCAGCTCCGACGGGCCCGCAACACCTAAAAGCTGTAACTGACCGTCACATAGAACGTGCGCGGGTAGGCGTAGGTATAACGCGTGGCATGGGGCCACCAACTCACGGCATCGCCCGCCGTGATGCGCCGCACGCGCATGGATTCATAGCCGTTGTAAACCATGTTGCGGCTTCCCGGCAGGTTGCGCACCATCAGCGACGCAGTCAGTTGCGAGCGGCCTATTCGAAACGATTTGTACACCGACGCGTCGGCCGTCAAGGCGTCGGGCAGCCGCTCCTGCCGCATGAAAGCATCGAACGCTTCGGGCACGCTGCCGCCCTGCCGGGCTATGCGGGCGGTCCGGCGCACCAGCATCGGCTCCGCATAGCGGATGCCTGCATATCCGGCCGACAGCCGGGCACTCCACCCTTTCGGGCCGAAATAGGCGATTTCGACACAGGCCGTCAGCCGGGGTGCGCCGCCCGCGAAACAGCCGCCCATATAGCTCTCGGCCCGCGTATCCACAGCGTGGTTGTCGGTATCGGAGACGACCGTAATCCGCGGATTGCGGATGTATCGGCAGTTCCCGGCCGATGCCGCCAGCGACAGCTTCCACCGATACGCCAACCGGAGCGAAACGGCTGCTTCCACTCCGCAGGCCAGCATCCCGATCCCCGTCGCGGAAAGGTCGCAGTAGAGCCCCGATATGTCGTCGAAATAGCGCCGGGTATCCATCCCGTCGAGGGTGGCCGTCAGAAACGCCGACGCCTGCCATTCGACCTTCCGCCCGGTCGAGCGATAGTTCAGTTCGGCGGCGAAAAGCTGTTCGGGAGCGATCTCCGGCACACACAGGTTGTTGTATTGCGGTTGGAAGAACAGTTGTTCAGGGTCGGCCGCCGAAGCACAGGCCGCGGCCGAAAGGCCCAGAGAGCTGCGCGGCGAAAACGACCATCCGGCCGACACCTTGAAAGCATAGGTCGCCATGCGCACCCTTTGCGAGCGCCCGAACGAGCGTGCGCCGGGAAAAAGTTCCTTTTCCATCAGCCCCTGCCGGAAGGTCGACACCGTTCCCAGCTCGGCCGCCGCCTCGGCCCGGAAGCGGTCGGCCCGGTAGGCCGCCCGCAGATGCGCCGCCGCCCGGAGCCGCACCAGCCGATAGTCGTAGCCGAAACGGTCGCCCTGCCCGATCGTACGCCCGGGATGGCGCAGGTCGTTTTCGGAGAGACGGCTGTAGGTATCGTCGTCTACGAGGTATCGGTCGATGTCGGCCACATACTGCCCGCCCAGCAGATCGCGCATCCGTTTGAAGCTGCGGGTCGATTCGCGCGCCAGCTCAATTCCGCCGTCGAGCGACAGCCCCGGACCTATCTGCGACACCACGGCCGCATCGAACCGGAGATTGCAGAGCCGTTCGACCCGGTCTTCCAGCGCATAGACCGCATGTCCGCCGGCAAGACGGTTGACGGCGATCATGCCGTCCCAGTCGATCTGCGTATAGCGGGGATCGCGGCTGCGCCACGCCTGTTCGGTATCGGGGTCGAGGGCGAACGAGGGCAGATAGCGGTAGTTGTCGGGCATGGGCGTGCGGGCGTCGTACCAGCCCAAAGCACTGTATTTCAGGGTCCCGGTCTCGGCGCTGAGCACCGTCCGGAGCGACGTGTTCGGCGATAGATCGCCTCGGTAGGAAACCGCGCTCCACGGCACGGTCTCGCGCCGCACCCGCGAGTTGCGCACCTTGCCGTTCTGAAAACCCCACGCCGGATTGTAGAGCGGATCGCCCGTGAGTTCGAAAGCCTCTTCGACCGAGGAAAGGCGCGTGCCGCGCACCGACGCAGGCACCACCGCCAGCAGTGCCGCCCGATGGCCCGGGCCGAACTCCTTTTCGAGCCGGAACGCCGCCGCAAAGGCTTGGGTGAAGACCCCCTGCGCATAGAGATCGCGCCCCGTCCGGAAGTCGAGCGCCGCGGCCGTGCGCCAGCCGTACGGCAGTTCGCCGACGGCCGATGCCTTGGCCCCGACCAGATAGTTGCGTCCCGAAAAGATGGCCGATGCCCGGTAAGGCCGCAGCGGCATCCCGTCCGCAAAACCGAAGCTCCTCGCTCCGCCCGCCCCGCCGATGCGGTCCGCCGTCATGGCCAGCCCCGGCTCGGCCTCTTCTTCGGCCCCCAGTCCGCGCAGCGCCTGAAAACAACGGTACGGCACCTGCGCCCCGTCGGCCACGGCCGTCTCGGCATCGAACGGCTGTCCGCGCCGCTGCCGGGCCACCGGCGGCAAGATGAACGCCGACACGGAACCGTAAAGATCGGGAGCCGTCTGAATAGCCCGGTAGAACAACGCCGAATCGGGCACCAGCATCGGCCGCGGCTCCTCGTACTCGGCAAAAGGATAATACTCGTCGTCGAAAGTCTGTGCGGCCGCCGAACACACGCAGAGCGAGAAAAGGAGACACAGGCGGCTTTTTGTCATATCAACAGGACTTAACGGAATATACGAAGGTACAAAAAAATCCGGGAGCCGCATCGCGCAGTTCCCGGAATTTCAAGCGGCAGCGCCTACAGCGTCCGCAGCACTTCGTTGAGCAGCGCCCAGAACTTGGGCACGGTGGCTATCTCGAGCCGCTCGTCGGGCGAATGGACGCCCCGCAGCGTAGGACCGAACGAGACCATCTCCAGATCGGGATATTTCTCGAGGAACAGCCCGCATTCCAGCCCGGCGTGGATAGCCCGCACCTTGGGTTCGGCGGCGAACAGACGCCGGTAGGCATCGGCCGTCACGGCCAGCAGCCGCGAATCCGGATCGGGCGCCCAGCCCGGATAGCCGTCCGAATGGGCCACGTCGGCACCCGCCAGCGCGAAGACCGATTCGACCATCTGCATCACGTAGGTCTTGGCGCTCTCGACCGACGAACGCTGCGACGAGGTAACCACGATTTTGTTCTCGCCGTCGAACTTCACCGACGCAAGGTTGGTCGAAGTCTCCACCAGCCCCGGCACGGCGGCCGACATGGCCACGACGCCGTTGGGCACACCGACCAGCGAATAGATCAGCGCGAACTGCGAATGCGCATCGAGCACCCGGTCGACCTGCGGCATTTCGTTGAGCGTGATGCGGAAGTTGGGTTCGCGCAGCCGGAATTCGGCTTCGAGATCGGCGGCGAAGAGTTCGTAGCGTTTCTGGAAATCCTTCTTCAGCCGGGTCGGCACGCCGAAGATGGCATAGGCCTCGCGCGGAATGGCATTGCGCAGGTTGCCGCCCGAGAAATAGCTCAGCCGCAGTTCGCACGACTGCATCCCGCCCCACAGGAGCCGCGCCAAGGTCTTGTTGGAGTTGACGCGCCCCTTGTCTATGTCGTCGCCCGAATGGCCGCCCAAAAGGTCGGAGACATCGACCCGGAAAAACGAATAGTTCTTGGGGGCTTCTTCCATCGAGCATGTAAAGGTGGCGATGGTGTCGATGCCCCCGGCGCAGCCGATGAACAACTCGCCCTCGTCTTCCGAATCGAGGTTGAGCAGGTATTTGCCTTGCAGCATCCCCTCGCCCAGTTCGAAGGCTCCGGTCAGTCCGGTCTCCTCGTCCACCGTGAAAAGGGCCTCCAGCGGTCCGTGCTGGGCCTGCGGGTCGATCAGCACGGCCAGCGCCGCCGCCATGCCTATGCCGCAGTCGGCGCCCAGCGTGGTCCCCTCGGCCCGCACCCACCCGTCGACGACGTAGGCGCGGATGGGGTCGTTGTCGAAGTCGAATTCCACGTCCGAATTCTTCTCGCAGACCATGTCCATGTGCGACTGGAGAATGACCGCCGGACGCTGCTCGAATCCGGGCGCGGCCGGTTTGCGGATGACCACGTTGCCCACACCGTCCTTCTTATACTCAAGATTATGCTCCTTGGCGAAAGCCACCAGAAATTCGATGATCCGCCCCTCTTTCTTCGAGGGCCGCGGCACCTGCGTGATAGCGTCGAACTGTTCCCACACGAGGCGGGGTTCCAAACCGGATATTTCAGACATAATGCAACAAAATTGATTCGTTTCCACACTGTTTTTCCGCCGCCCCTGCATGCCCTCTCAAAGCCCGGTTCTGCAACCGGTTCGGGGAAAGGTGCGTTTCTCCCGCCCGGCGCTCCGGCATGTTCGGGTCCGCCTTCGGTCCGACGAAAAGCCTATCGCAAAAGTAGCAATCTTTCGGCGATTTCAGGAATCTCCGGCACAATAAATTCCACTTGCAATTCATAATACACTATCATTCAGCCAATAGCACCTCTCCGCCAGCTTGCGCCCCATCGCTTCGGCACAACTTCTGCCCCTTCCGTTCTCGCTCCCGGCATGTCGCAAAAAATCAGCGACAAGAATATTGCTAATTCCGCAAAAAGCACTAACTTTGTCTCCAATAAGAATCGTTCTTCTCGCAGCGCATAGTGCTGTTCTGCAAACAGTACGGCATCGAGGAAGAACACGGATGTTTTCGGAAGTTGCCGGCTTTCGCACTCGCAATCGATTAATAGCAAGCCCTTTAACGACAATCCGAAGAGGAGAAGGTGTGTCCATGACCCAACCCGGGACGAACGAACGAACGAATGAAGCGCCGCATTGGTATGTGCTGACGATCCGGCGATCGAGCACGCAGACCTGCGACCGGCTGGCAGCCCATGTAGATGAATTCAACGTCCAATCCCAAACGCACATGGAGTGTTTTGCACCGACCTTCACCGACATGGCCGCACGCAGCAACCGCGGCGGATACCGGCGCAAGCCGCTGCTATACAACTATATATTCATAAAAGGCACCTTGCAGGAACTCCGCAGGTTCCACGCGGCCCATCCGACCTGCAACCTGATTCCGATCGGTGCGAAACGGGAAGCCGCCACAGACTATCGCTATGTGCCGGACGAAGAAATGGCGCATTTCATGCGCATTGCACAGGCCTACGAAAATGCGGTCCCCTGCTTCTCGCCGTCCGAAATCGACCTCGAACACGGCGACAGGGTCCGAATCATCGGCGGTCAATTCTCGGGCGTGGAAGGCATCTTGCTCAGCCAGCAAGGCCGCGACGGCGGGCGGGTAATCGTCAAGATCACCGACATGCTGGCAGTGGAAACGCTCGACATTCGACCGGAGTATCTGCAAGTCATAGAGTTCGCCCAAGGCAGCAAACATATCTACGACAAACTGGACAGCTACCTGCCCAAGGTCCGCCGGGCTCTGGCAAACAGTCTGTCGCGAAATAGCCCCGAGACAAAGGATCTGACAGCCGTACGCTATTTTCAGACCCGATACGGCGACATTTCGTTAGCCCCGGCTTCCAAGATCCGCGGGAAATACACGGCCCTGCTGATGCTGAGCCACTACGTACTGGGCCACACGAAAGAATACGAACACTGCAAACAAACCTGCACGGAATTGTTGCCGTCCATCACCAGCACCGAAACCCGGGCGATGATTTTGGGGTTTCTCTACGCTTGTACTCACGAGCAAAAATGGTTGGACGAAGCCCGCGCCATCGCCGCCGCGTGGGGCGATCCTGCGCTGTATACACCTGCCCGGCGCTCCATAGCCGACGATTTGGCGTTCTACGAAAAATCGATCGTTTCACAACGCTAAACATACTCTGTCATGAAAAATATCCTGTCTTTTCTGAAAAGAAAAAACCAACAGTTCGGAGAGATTTATAATAGCGTCAACAACATAAAATTCTTCATACGCCGGGTCCAACTGGAAGAAAAAATTCTGCACAGCACCGAACCCGGCATCAGCTCCGAGAAATACTGCGACCACGACATCATCGTTTCGCTGACCACCTACGGCCGTCGTTTGGAAGACGTCTGCTTCACCATCGAAAGTCTGATGCAGCAAACCAAGAAAGCCAACCGGATCATTCTGTGGCTCGACCCCTCGTGTCTCGCACGGCCGCTCCCCGACACCTTGGTCCGCCAACAAACCCGAGGGCTGGAAATAAAGGAGACCGAAGACATCCGAAGTTACACGAAACTCATCCCGGCACTCGAAGCCTATCCCAACGACGCCATCATTACAGTGGATGATGATGTGCTGTATGATTTCGACATGATCGAACGACTGATCAACGCATATCTGGCAAAACCGCAAAGCATTCACGCCTGCCGCATCCATACGATGCTGCCCGACAGCAAAGGCAGGTTAAAATCCTACAACGACTGGAAATGGAATTTTTCCGACCCGGCAACGCCGGGGCGAAATTTTTTCACCGGAGTGGGCGGGGTTATCTATCCTCCGCATTCATTGGATGCCGAGGTTTTGAATCGACCTGTTTTCACTTCGATCTGCCCGACCGCCGACGATGTATGGTTCAACGCCATGGCCCGCAAAAAAGGGACGGCCGTCCGCAAAGTTCCCACCCGCAACCTCAACGGCGAAGACTATCTGTCGAACGAAGCCGTACAGGACATGGCACTTTGCAAAGTGAATACAGGCCAGCAATGTATGAACGATCCGCAAATCGAAGCGGTCTTTGAAAAATACGGCATTTACGAGCTTATCCGATAATGGTCTCCATCAAGAAAGAGGTTGCCCGGGGCGTTTTCTGGATCGCGCTGGCCAAATATTCCGGAATCATCATTTCTCTCGGAATTACGGCGATCCTCGCACGGAACATATCCCCCGAAGCTTTCGGGACCATGGCCATCGCCACGGTCATCATGCTCTTTCTCGATATCTTCTCGGACATGGGCATCGGAGCGGCCATCGTCCAATTCAAAACACTGACCCGGAAACAGCTCGACACGTTGTTCACCATGGGATTGTGCATCGGCGGAATCCTGAGTTTCATCCTGTTCCTGTCCTCCGGCAACATCGCCGAATACTACGGAGATCCCTCTCTGACCGATGTCTGCCGATACTTGTGCATATGCCTTTTTTTCAATGCGCTCAATATCGTCCCGAACGGGTTGATGCTTCGCGAAAAGCGATTCCGGACAATCGCGCTGCGGACTTTGTCCATCCAAATAGTCAGCGGCTCCATCGCCGTTGCCGGAGCCTTGCACGGATGGGGCATTTATGCCCTGTTGGTAACTCCGGTCCTTTCGTCGGTCGGCGTATTTATCGTGAATTACTGCAACTACCCGCAATCGATCGTCCTCCGACCCGATTCCAACGCCATAAAAACAGTCTGGTCCTATTCCATATTTCAGTTTCTGTTCAGCGTCAGCAATTATTTTTCCCGCAACATGGACAAACTCATCATCGGCCGGTATTTCACCATGGCCGATCTGGGTTATTACGACAAGTCGTACCGGCTGATGCAGCTTCCGTTGCAGAACATCACCTACGTCATCTCGCCGGTGCTGCATCCCATTCTCTCCGCCATGCAGTCCGACAAACAGCAACTGGCTCGGAAAAACAGTACATTGATCGGATACATCGCCTGCCTGAGTTTTCCCATCGGCATCTGCTTGTTTTTCGGTGCGCACGACATCGTCAACATTCTTTTCGGCGATCGGTGGGAGCCATCGGTCCCGGTATTCAGGATTCTGGCGTTGTCGCTGCCGCTCCAAATGATATTGTCCACTTCGGGAGCTCTTTTTCAGGCCGCAGGGAAAACCGACCACATGTTTTACGTCGGAATCATGAATACCGTTGTCACGGTCGCCGGCTTTCTGATCGCCGCACTCGGATTCGGAACCCTCACCGCCATGGCATGGGCTTGGGATATCACGCTGTTGATCAACTTCGTGAATTCCTACACAATCATGTATCGCTGTACCTTCAAAAGCCGAGTACAAGAGGTCTTCCGTGTTATCATGCCCCAATTCGTCAATACGACGATCGTCGGTATTTTGGCTGCCGTTTTATTCCGGTACGTTTCATTCCAAAATATTTTCGGTTCTTTGGCATGGATCGTATGCTCGGTCTTCTTGCTGACTTTCATTGCAGCCTATCTGTTGCAGCAGTATGCTATTCTGAAAATAGCAAAAAGCCTTTTGCTCAAGTTCAGAAAAAGCAGTTCTGCCGTTTATCAAGCATAATTCAATATTTCTTCAGCCAATATGAACATAGCAATCGTTGGAACCGGATACGTCGGTTTGGTATCGGGCACATGTTTCGCCGAAATGGGTGTCGATGTCACATGCGTCGATGTCGACAAAAACAAGATCGCCGCACTGCTCGCCGGCGAAGTTCCGATCTATGAGCCGGGGCTGGACCAAATGGTGAAAACCAACGTCGAAGCCGGACGGCTTCATTTCACCACCGACCTGACCCAATGTATCGACAACGTCGACATCGTATTTTCAGCCGTAGGAACTCCGCCCGATGAAGACGGATCGGCCGACCTGCAATACGTCCTCGAAGTCGCACGCACATTCGGCCGTTCGATCAACAAATATACGCTTTTGGTCACCAAATCGACCGTACCTGTCGGTACGGCCGAGAAAGTCAAGGCCGCTATTCAGGAAGAGTTGGACAAACGGAACAGCAACGTAGAATTCGACGTGGCTTCCAATCCGGAATTTCTGAAAGAGGGCGCCGCCATCAAGGATTTCCTAAGTCCGGACCGCGTCGTCATCGGCGTCGAAAGCGAACGGGCTCGGGAACTGATGGAAAAACTCTACCGCCCGTTCGTGCTCAACAACTACCGGATCATATTCATGGACATTCCGTCGGCCGAGATGACCAAATATGCCGCCAACGCCATGCTCGCCACCCGCATTTCGTTCATGAACGACATTGCCAATCTGTGCGAGCTGGTAGGCGCCAACGTCAATATGGTTCGCCGCGGCATCGGGTCCGATGCCCGCATCGGCACCAAATTCCTCTATCCCGGGTGCGGTTACGGCGGATCCTGCTTCCCCAAGGATGTCAAGGCGCTGATTCGGACCGGCCGCGAACATGGCTACGAAATGCGGGTCATCAATGCCGTAGAGGAAGTGAACGAAGCACAGAAGTCGCTGCTGTTCAACAAGCTGACAGCCGAACTCGGCCCCGACTTGAAAGGCAGGCGCATTGCGCTGTGGGGGCTTGCGTTCAAACCCGAAACCGACGACATGCGCGAAGCGACGTCGCTGGTGCTCATCGACCGGCTGACAAATGCCGGAGCCGAAGTCGTCGTATATGATCCGGTCGCCATGGACGAATGCCGCCGCCGCGTCGGCGACCGGGTAAAATACGCATCCGACATGTACGAAGCCGCCGTCGACGCCGATGCGCTGATGATCGTGACCGAATGGAAACAGTTCCGCATCCCGTCGTGGCGCGTCGTCGCCCGGGCCATGCGCGGCAATCTGGTCTTCGACGGCCGCAACCTCTACGACCCCGCCGACCTCTCCGATACCGGACTTGTCTATTCTGCAATAGGCTTGAAATAAAGCCTGATCGAACAATCGTCGATGAAACTGCTTACCATCAATTCGGATCCGAACGCCGGCGGCTCCACGATTTCGCTTCTCCATTTATTAGCGGGGCTAAAGGCCAAAGGGGCCGATTTGCTCGTTGTCATTCCATCAACCGGTTTTTGCAGCAAGCAATTGGAGAAACTACGGATTCCGTACCGGATCAATCCTTATATCATACTCAATGTTTGGCCTTCGTTGAAATGTGCCGACGATATATGGAAATTTTTTCCTCGTTTAATCCGAAACGGCATTTACAGCGTATTGGCTTATTCCCGACTGGCAAAAACCGTCAAAGAATATAGACCCGACCTGATTCATTCCAACAATTCCCTGATCGAAATCGGCTTTCGGTTCTCTCATCGGCATGGCATTCCCCATGTATGGCATATCAGAGAATATGGAGACAGGGATTTTCGGCTAAAATATTTTCCATCTGCCCGACGCCAGCAAAAGCACTTGGCTGAAAGCCATACCATTCCTATTACGGAGCATCTGGCCCGGCATTTCAATTTAGACAAAAAATACCGGGTCATTTACAATGGCATCTGTTCGACCGCAGATGTCTTCTACGATCCGAACAAAGAGAATTATTTTCTCTACGTCGGTGCTGTCAATGAAAACAAGGGGGTCACGGATATGATCTCAGCATACGTCGAATATTGCAATCCGGCTAACGACGACAAGTTGGTCGTCATCGGACGGTACAATGACGAATATTTGTTGCAATTGAAAAAACTGATCGCCGACACTTCGGCAGAATCCCGAGTTCTTTTTCTTGGTCAGACAGAGAATCCGTATAGGTACATGCAGAAAGCAAAAGCGATGATTGTCCCTTCGAAGTGCGAAGGTTTCGGACGAATCACCGCCGAAGCGATGTTCAACGGCTGTTTGGTCATTGGCCGGAATACCGGAGGTACAAAAGAGCAATTCGACAACGGACTGGCCCTGACCGGAAAAGAAATCGGGTTGCGGTTCTCCTCAACCCAAGAATTGGTAAATGCACTGCAACAGGTGGATGATTATTCCGAAACCGAAAAAGAACTCATCATAAAAGATGCACAAAAAACTGTAAAAACGTTCTATACAATAGAAAACAATATCGAACAGACCTATGAATTTTTAGCCGAGTGCCAAATCCCGACTCGGGTTGGGATTCAGCAAATCGGGTAAACTGCGGTTCAATGAAGCCCATTCTTCAAGTCGAAAAACTCTATCGCATCCTTTTGCTCTTTGCCGTTGCGGAACTGGTTCTTTGCGGCAGCGGGCAAGTAGTAAAAATAGGCGGCGGACTGACGCTCCGAATGCTCAATTACTTGTGCATGTTCGGATTCTATCCGTTGTTTATCGCATACGGGCACTTCAAGATGAACCGATTGGACTGGAAAGTATTCGGTTTTTATCTTCTCACTTTTTTCTTTGCAACAAACTGGTGCCTGATTAACGGCAATACTCTAAATCTCGTTGAAGATCTCAAGCCGTTGTCCTATTTTCTGGTTTTTCCTTTTTTCGTCATCACCATAAACAGCTGCACCGACATCCGGAAAATTTCATCCATCATCCAATACGGCGCACTCTTCATGAGTGTCGTCTATCTCGTTTACCTGATGGCCATCAAGTTGTTGGGATTGGTCGATTTCGTCGCTTTCTACGGGTCCATGTCCGAGCAGTCGGACGTCATGTTCAGAGATGAAGGCGGTGAATTATTCTATAAAGGGTTTCTTTTCCTGCCGATCGGATTATTGTTTTGGTTGAAAGAAAAAAAGATAGTCCCCGTGTGCATCATTCTGCTGGCCATATATTTCACCTTGACCCGCGGATTTTATATCATCGCCATGTTGGGCATCGCTTGTTATGTCATTTCCATATCCAAGAAAAATCTGCCCACTCTTCTCTTTTGGGGCATTTGCGGAATGGCAGCTATTTTCGTCGTCGTCGCATCCGGATTGTTCGAGATGGGCGAAGCCCGTTCGGACGGAGACCTCATAAGAATCGTTACATTCGAGCAGGTAATAGACCGTGTGACCCCTCTGAGCACCTTGATCGGGCACGGATTCGGCGACGGCGTGCCCATCAGGACCATACACATGGAAAACGCTTTCCTCGAAATTTTCCATAAGCAGGGAATCTTGGGGCTTTCGTTTTGGATGTTTCTTCTATACGGCATCCATTTCTACAGCAAACGGGCAATCATCCACCGGGACATATCCCGTTTATATTGGATCGGCACGCTGATGGTTTATGTGCAATCGCTGTTCAACCCGTTTCTCACCAATCCCATAGGAATGAGTTTCGTCATCATCAGTTATGCCTGCTGCCGCCATTTGTCTCAGCCGGGTGCAGCGACCGATTTCAGACCTTCGTTTGCACAAGGTTCCCATTCATGAACACACAACAGAATATTTTGTTGGTGACGGTACTCTATAACGAGCGCTTCGATCAAACGCGCACATATCGAACGCTCTTGCAGGGCAATGATAATGTCCTCGTCATCGAGAATTCGCCGGAACCGCTGAATAGCAAGAGTGATTTGCCCGCTTCTTGGCATTACATTTCTTTCCCCGAAAATCCGGGATTGGGAACGGCCTACAATTATGCGGCCGATTTCGCCCGGCAGCACGGTTACGAGTGGATTTTGCTGACCGACCAAGACACAACCTTTCCGGCCGGCATACTTGAAAAATATCAGGATGCTATCAAAACTCAGCCTGCCATCAAGTTGTTTTGTCCGCAGGTAAGCATCTGTCCGAATCGCTTCATGTCTCCGGTGCCGATGCGCCGTTATCGGTGCCGAATCCGGTCGGAAGCGCCTCTGGCCGAGATCGATCTCCATTCATATGCCATAATCAACAGCGGAATGCTGATCCATGTAGAAACATTCATTGCCGCAGGAGGTTATCGGCCCGAGGTCAAGCTCGATTTTTCCGATTTCCAGTTTCTCGAACGGTTCCGGAAAGTTTCGGCAAAGGCTTTCGTCATCGATGCGGTATGTCTTCAGGAATTCAGCAACGAGGTACATAGCGCCGAACAGAAAATGAACCGGTACCGGTTATTTTGCCGTTCGCTCGGCAATTTCATCTGTGCAGACAGCAAAGACCAAAAATATATCCGCCGGATCGTGTTCCGGCGCGCTTGTTCGTTGGCTCTGTCCGAAAAGACATTTCGACCGTTCATCATATTCCTTACCGATTATCTAAGATGATTTCCGTCTGCATGGCCACCTATAACGGTGAAAAATATATTCGGGAACAGATAGATTCCATCCTCGTACAGTTGGGGCCCAACGATGAATTGATAATCTCCGACGACGGATCGACCGACGCAACCTTGTCCATTATAGGGTCTTATAACGATGCCCGTATCAAACTCTTGCGCAACATTGGCAAACACGGGGTCAACGGCAATTTCGAGCATGCACTGAAACATGCACAAGGCGATTACATTTTCCTCTCCGACCAAGACGACGTTTGGCTGCCCGGTAAAGTCAGCGCTTGTGTTCAGGCTCTTCAGTCCGCCGATCTGATCGTTCACGATTGCTGCGTAACCGACAGCAACCTACATATCCTGCACCCCTCTTTCTTTGCAATGAGAGGGTCCGCACCCGGATTCTGGAAAAATTGGTTCAAAAATAGTTTCGTAGGGTGCTGCATGGCTTTCCGCAAAGAAATCCTCACGTACATACTTCCGATACCGACCGGTATGACCACCTTGCACGACTGCTGGATAGGACTTCTCGCCGAAGCCAAAGGAAAAACCGCATTTCTGCCATTCTCCGGGATCCGGTTCCGGCGTCATGAGCAAAATACGTCCCGGACCGCTTCCGAAAGCAAATTTTCGTTATCTTCGCGTATCGGTTGCCGGATCGGATTGCTCCGGTCCGTATTAAAGCGTATTTTTCTTAAAAAATAACGACATGCTTATCACGGCATCTATTGTCACTTACCATACGAAGCAGGAGGACCTCGACCGAATCATCGATTGTGCATTGCGGTCTCCGATTGCAAAACTTTATATCATCGACAACTCCTCGCACGACGCTTTGCGCGAAAAAGTTGCAGGAAATCCCAAAATTCACTATATTCATAGCCAGAATAAAGGTTACGGGGGGGGGCACAACATTGCTCTGCGGCTGGCAACGGAAGCCGGTGCAAAGTATCACGCTGTGCTGAATCCTGATGTACATTGGGTTGAAAATGTGATTGAAACGTTGGCTGAATTCATGGAACAGCATCAGGATTGCGGATTGGTCATGCCGCGGGTTTGTTATCCCGACGGAAGCATACAGCGATTATGCAAGCTGCTGCCATCGCCCATGAACTTGCTCGTCAGGCGGTTTATTCCTTTCGGTTCGCTCCGCAGGCGGCTTGATTACCGCTACGAGATGCAATGGGCCGATTATGACCGGACCATGGAAGTCCCCTCGCTCTCCGGCTGTTTCATGTTCATGCGTTGCTCCGTATTGGAGCGGACCGGTTTTTTCGACGAACGGTTCTTCATGTATGCCGAAGACCTCGACCTTTGCCGCCGTATCGGGCAAATAGCGCAAACCGTGTATTGTCCGGAAGTCTCGGTTTGCCATAAATATGAAAAAGGAAGCTATAAAAACAAAAGGCTGCTGAAATACCACATACGTTCGGTCATTCAGTATTTCAACAAATGGGGCTGGTTCTTCGATACGGAACGTCGCCGAAGGAACATCGCATGTACAAATAAAATCAGAAATACGATACAGAATCGTTTATGAAAGGAATCGTTTTGGCCGGAGGATCGGGTACACGGCTGTACCCCATCACCAAGGGCGTAAGCAAACAGATGCTGCCCATCTACGACAAACCGATGGTCTACTACCCCATCTCCACGCTGATGCTGGCCGGCATCCGCGACATTCTGATCATCTCCACGCCGCACGATCTGCCCGGGTTCCGGCGACTTCTGGGCGACGGCAGCGACTACGGAGTGAACTTCTCCTACGCCGAACAGCCCTCGCCCGACGGACTGGCGCAGGCTTTCATCATCGGCCGCGAGTTCATCGGCAACGATTCGGTGTGTCTGGTCTTGGGCGACAACATCTTCCACGGCGCCGGGTTCTCCAAGATTCTCCGCGAATCGGTCGCCACCGTGGAAAACGAGAACAAGGCTACGGTATTCGGTTATTGGGTCGACGATCCCGAGCGTTACGGCGTCGCCGAGTTCGATGCCGCCGGCAATTGCCTCTCCATCGAGGAGAAGCCCGCATGCCCCAAGTCCAATTACGCCGTCGTCGGGCTCTACTTCTACCCCAACAAGGTCGTCGACATAGCGGCTTCCATCAAGCCCTCCGCCCGCGGCGAGTTGGAGATTACCACCGTCAACCAGCAGTTCCTCAGCGACGGCCGACTCAAGGTGCAGACCCTTCCGCGCGGCTTCGCGTGGCTCGACACCGGCACCCACGATTCGTTGGCCGAGGCTTCCATCTACGTCGAGGTCCTCGAAAAGCGGCAGGGGCTCAAGATCGGGTGTCTCGAGGGCATCGCCTACCGGCAGGGTTGGATTTCACGCGAGCGCATGTTCGAGCTCGCGCAGCCCATGCTCAAGAACGATTACGGCAAATATCTGTTGAAAGTGGTCGACGAGCTCGACCGCAGCCGCTGCTCCAATCTCGATTAAGCCATGGAAGTCATCCGCACCGACATCGAGGGCGTCGTCATCATCGAGCCCCGCATCTTCCGCGACGCCCGCGGTTATTTCTTCGAGAGTTTTTCGCAGCGCGAGTTCTGCGAGAAGGTCCGGCCTGTCAATTTCGTGCAGGACAACGAGAGTTGTTCGTCCTACGGCGTCTTGCGCGGCCTGCATTTCCAGAAACCGCCCCACGCCCAGTCCAAGTTGGTCCGCGTCATCGAGGGGGCCGTGCTCGACGTGGCCGTCGACATCCGCCGCGGGTCGCCTACCTTCGGCCGCTGCGTCGCCGTCGAGCTCACCGCCGACAACCACCGGCAGTTCTTCATCCCCCGCGGTTTCGCCCACGGTTTTTCCGTGCTCTCGCCGCGCGCCGTCTTCCAGTACAAGTGCGACAATTTCTACGCGCCCCAGTCCGAGGGTGCCGTCGCGTGGGACGACCCGGCCTTGGGCATTGATTGGCGCATTCCCGCCGCCGACGTCGTCCTCTCCGACAAGGATGCACGCCACCCGAAACTCGCCGACATCGAATCGCCGTTCAATTTCACTGAAAATCTTTACCTATGAATATCCTCGTCACCGGTGCCAACGGGCAGTTGGGCAGCGAGCTCCGTCTCGTCGCACAGCATTCCTCCGACAATTACTTCTTCACCGACGTCGCCGAGCTCGACATCACCGATGCCGACGCCGTATTGCAAACCGTGCAAAGCAAGCGCATCGAAGTTGTCATCAACTGCGCCGCCTATACCAACGTCGACAAGGCCGAGGACGATGCCGAGTTGGCCGAGCGGCTCAACGCCACGGCCGTGCAGAACCTCGCCGAAGCCATGAGCAGGGTCGGCGGGCTTCTCGTCCACATCTCCACCGACTACGTCTTCGGCGGCAGCCTCAACAACACCCCTTGCACCGAGGAGTTGCCGGCATGCCCCACCGGGGTCTACGGCCGTACCAAGTTGCTCGGCGAGCAGGCCGTCGTCCGGTCCGGGTGCCGCCACCTGATCATCCGCACAGCTTGGCTCTACAGCGAGTTCGGCAAGAACTTCGTCAAAACCATGCTCGCCCTCACCGCCGACAAGCCCGAACTGAAGGTCGTCTTCGACCAGACCGGCACCCCCACCTACGCCTACGACCTCGCCGCCGCCATCTTCGACATCCTCGAAAACCGCAAGTTCGAGGGGCGTACCGGCATCTACCACTATTCCAACGAGGGCGTTTGTTCATGGTTCGACTTCGCCCGCGCCATCGCCCGCTTCGCCGGGCATGCCGCATGCGACATCCGGCCGTGCCATTCGTCGGAGTTCCCATCCAAGGTCGTCCGGCCCGCCTACTCCGTCCTCGACAAAACGCGCTTCAAGCAGACTTTCGGCATCCGCATCCCCTATTGGACCGATTCGCTCCGGGTGTGCATCAGCAACTTAACCGCAAAAAATTCCTGACCATGGATTTCAAACGCAATATCATCGTCACCGGAGGCGCCGGGTTCATCGGGTCGCACGTCGTCCGGCTTTTCGTCGAAAAGTATCCCGAATACCGCATCATCAACGTCGACAAGCTCACCTACGCCGGGAATCTGGCCAATCTGGCCGACATCGAGAAGCGGCCCAACTACACCTTCGTCAAGGCCGACATCGTCGATTTCGACCGCATGCTCGCCCTCATGCAGGAGTTCTCCGTCGACGGCATCATCCACCTCGCCGCCGAGAGCCACGTCGACCGTTCCATCAAGGATCCGTTCACGTTCGCCCGCACCAACGTCATGGGCACCCTCTCCCTCTTGCAGGCCGCCAAGGTCCATTGGGAATCGCTGCCCGAAAAGTATGAGGGCAAGCGGTTCTACCACATCTCCACCGACGAGGTCTACGGGGCGCTGGAGCTCACCCGCCCCGAGGGCGATGCCGACGGCCGCGGCCCCTACGGCGACGAGTTCTTCGTCGAGACCACCAAGTACAACCCCCATTCGCCCTACTCCGCGTCCAAGGCTTCGTCCGACCACTTCGTGCGGGCGTTCCACGACACCTACGGCATGCCGACCATCGTCACCAACTGTTCCAACAACTACGGGCCCTACCAGTTCCCCGAGAAGTTGATTCCCCTCTTCATCAACAACATCCGGCATCGTCGGCCGCTCCCCGTCTACGGCCGCGGCGAGAACGTCCGCGACTGGCTCTACGTCGTCGACCACGCCCGCGCCATCGACACCATTTTCCACCGCGGCAAGGTCGCCGAGACCTACAACATCGGCGGGTTCAACGAGTGGAAGAACATCGACATCGTCAAGGTCCTCATCCGCACCGTCGACCGGTTGTTGGGCAATCCCGAGGGAGCGTCGCTCGATTTGATCACCTACGTCACCGACCGTGCCGGGCACGATTTGCGCTACGCCATCGATTCGCGCAAGCTCCAGCGCGAGTTGGGTTGGGAGCCCTCGCTCCAGTTCGAGGAGGGCATCGAGAAGACCGTGCGCTGGTACCTCGACAACCAGCCGTGGCTCGACAACATCACGTCGGGGGCCTACGAGCATTACTACAACGACATGTACGCCGACCGGTAGCTCCGGCCCGCTGCCCTATGCTGAACGCCCTGCTTCTCTCGAAGCAGGGCGTTTTCGCTACGAAGCGGATTGCCGGGCCGGGATTTTTTCTTATTTTTGAGCATCGAAAAACTCCGGATATGGATTTCAGAATAGGACACGGCTACGACGTGCATGCGTTGGCCGACGATTTGAGGTTGGTCTTGGGCGGGGTCGAAATTCCCTTCGTCAAGGGGTTCGTCGCCCACTCCGACGGCGACGTGGCGATCCACGCCATCTGCGACGCCTTGTTGGGTGCCGCCGCCTTGGGCGACATCGGCCAGCACTTTCCCGACACTTCGGCCGATTTCGCAGGCATCGATTCCAAGATTCTCTTGCAGCGCGTTGCGGCGCTTCTGCGCGAAAAAGGCTACTCCATCGGCAACGTCGATTGCACCATCTGCATGCAGCGGCCCAAGCTGCGGCCTTTCATCGGGGCCATGCGCAGCGCGCTCGCCGGTGCTATGGGTGTAGACGATGACCGGGTTTCGGTCAAAGCTACCACCACAGAGCATCTCGGTTTCGAGGGGCGCGAGGAGGGGGTCTCCGTCTCCGCCGTCGCGCTGATTTACAAGGTTTAGTTCCTCCGTCCCGGCTTCGGGGCGCCCATGCGTTTGTCCCACAGCCAGCCCACATAGCGCATCGTCACGTCGGGCGTGGTGAGTATAAGTATCGTCTCGCCCGTCACCGTCGACACCGCCAGTTCCGCCCCGTAGGCGTCGTCTCCGTCATCGAACGCGAACGATACGCCCCAGCCGTATTGTGTGTGGACCGTCCGATAGTCGCGGATCGGCCCCGCATCGAAGTTCAGCGTCCATACATATTGCGTCGCACCCGTCTCCGTCGGCAGGTGCACTTCGACCCGGTCCACCAGCAGCCCGAAATAGAAGTAGTCCGCATAGATCGAGCGGATCAGCCCCTCGGGTTGTTGTTGCATCGAGTTGGGGTAGAACAGATAGTTGCGCGACTGCACCAGCGAATCGATCCGCGCAGCATAGCGTTCCGCCTTGTAGGCCCGGCGTTCCGGCCGGGTCATGCGGCCCGTCGGTTTTTCGTAGACCGTCGTGTGTTCCACCAGCTGTACCGGGGGTTGCTGCACCGGCACCACCGTCGTCTGCGGTACGCTGTCCACCGCCGCGCTGCCTATCGTGAACTCCGGCGTCTGTGCAAAAACGGCACCGGCTGCAAGCAGCACGGCGCCGGACAGGCAAAGAAACTTCATGGTCAATAGAGTTGCGAGATGGTCCCCGAGTATTCCACGGGGTTGTACCACGGGTTGCTGATCGTCAGGTTCGCGCCGCCCGTGCGGGAGAATATCTCGAACGTGAAGGTGTAGGTCCCCGCCGAGTAGAGCGACGTGTTGAAGGTCACCATCCACCCTTCGTGGGTCTGTTCCGTCGTGTAGCCTTGCAGGTCGGTCACCGTGTAGTTGATGACCGTCGGATAGTAGGGCGCTACATAGCCTTTGATGTAGGGCAGGCAGATGTCGGCCGTTCCGTCCCATATGCCTATGTTGAACGAGGGGTTCACGATTTGGCGCACCGGACCCGCCGGTTGGCGCTGCATGGTCTGAGGGTTGAATTGGAAGTTGCGCAAGAGGATCAGCGAGTCCATCATCTTTTCGTAGCTCGCAATGCGCTCCGCACGGCGTTTTTCGCGTACTTCGCGGCGTTCTTCCTTGGGTGAAAGCGTTTTTTTCTGACCGATGACCGTCACGGCCGCTGCACCGAGCAGTAGCCCGCAGAGGAGAATGGCTGCTTTTTTCATGGTTGTAATTGGTTTGATTACAGCCCCTCTGCAATTTCGGTGCCGAAGAGCAGATGATAAAAGACCTCGCAGTTTCTGCGAGGTCTTTTCACTTCGGCGCATCAAAAGCCTGTAATTATTTGGATTTAATAACCTTAGGCAAAGATGTATTGATAAAAATCTTAACAATCGCATTTCCCGTATCGGTAAAGAGATAACGATCATCGGATTTATGAATCAAACCTTGCTCGACTGCGTATTCCACAATCGGCTCATCGTCGAAAATATATTCGTTCGATTGTATTTTACGAATTAAAGCATCGAAATCCTTATCCAAATTTCGATCCCGAATCTCTGCCAGAATTCGGTGATAGAACTTATTTTTCCTATCGCTAATTAATTCTGAAACATTCGGTTTCTGTTCTTGTTGGCTATTTACGGATGCCAACACTTGTTCATTTTGCAATTTCATAAGTTTCTTATTTAAGTCATCCAATTCAGTCTCCGTTTCCAAACGTTTTTTCCGTTCTTCTTCTAATTTTGCATGCAAAGCCTCTATTGCTGACACGTTGAACGAAGCTGTCTTCGCAGGATTCAAAAATTTTCTTGAGCATAATAAAAAAAAACTTTTAATAGATTATTAATTAAATTATGCGATTATTGTTCGCATTATTGCAATAATTATTTCACTCAACACAATGATTACCAATTACGATAACTAATTGCAATAGTACGACCATTATAGGTCCAGCTACCAGAAGGAAATTGATAACCGAGAGCAGGATCACCCGGTCGCACGCCCGTCGGTATGGAATTATTATCGAACCAAGCCGTTACATAGAAAATAGCGCCATTTCCAGGATTATCAGAGCAAAACAAACATGCCAATGCCGTATTCTTGGAGATATTCAATGAGGTCAATCTATTGCCTCCGCAACTCAATCGCGCCAACGACGTATTCTCTGATACATTCAATGAGGTTAACTGATTATTGTAGCAATCCAACCTCGTCAAAGCCGTATTTTTGGAGACATTCAATGAAGTCAACGAATTGTTGCTGCAAAGTAATTGCGTCAATAGCGTATTCTTGGAGACATCCAATGACGTCAACTGATTCGAGAAGCAGTTCAATTGCGTCAATGCCGTATTCGTGGAGATATTCAATGAGGTCAATCTATTGCCTCCGCAACTCAACCGCGTCAACGACGTATTTTTGGATACATCCAACGCGGCCAACTGATTATTGAAGCAATCCAACTTCGTCAATGCCGTATTCGTGGAAACACACAACGATACCAACTGATTGCTGTCGCAGTTCAATTGCGTCAATGCTGTACATCCCGAAACATCCAACGACGTCAACTTATTATTATTCGACGGAGAATAATTACAGCAGTCCAAAGTTTTCAAGGCTGTACATCCCGAAACATTCAACGTGGTCAACTGATTGTCGCGACATTTCAACGACGTCAAAACCGTACATCCGGAGACATCCAACGTGGTCAACTGATTATCGTAGCAACTCAACTCTGTCAAAGCCGTACATCCGGAAACATCCAACGTGGTCAACTGATTACCGTAGCAACTCAACTCTGTCAAAGCCGTACATCCGGAAACATCCAACGAGTT
>JAIDUK010000043.1:0-13619 GCA_029060215.1 Alistipes sp. | reverse complement strand
ACATCCAACGTGGTCAACTGATTACCGTAGCAACTCAACTCTGTCAAAGCCGTACATCCGGAAACATCCAACGAGTTCAACCCATTAAAGAAGCAGTTCAATTGCGTCAATGCCGTATTCTTGGAGACATCCAGTGCTGTCAAATAATTATTGGAGCAATCCAACTTCGTCAATGCCGAGAAAAACTCGATACCCTGCAAAGAGGTGAGATGTCCAGTATAAACATTTATTTGCGCAATATTCCTAACCTCCCTATAAGTAATATAGTTTGCATCAGCAATATAACCGCGCTGCTGTAGCGTTTGGGCGAAAAGCGGATCGAAAGCTTCTGCAATATCCGTATTCTCATTCAGCTCCGACTGAATGATAGTCAATGTGCTGTATCTTTCACCATACAGAATACGAACGAACGCTTTTCGCTGCTCGGTAGCAAAATTTGCTTCGGCTGTTAGGGTCAATACGACGCTTCCGGCCTCGCCGCTTTCGGGCGTCAAGGTCAGCCATCCGGAATCGCCTGCTTCGTACTTGATCGAAGCTTCCCTGTCGACATTCACCTCGAACGGTACTTCTATGAAACCGCCCTTGTCAACAACCGTATAGTCTGTATTTTCAACATTCAAAACCGGAGTTAAAACAGGCTCAGATGTTCCGGCGGACTGGACGACAAATACTTCACACAATTTCCCGCCATAAAGAATATGAACGGCAGCACTCCGCTGCTCGGCAGCGGGATTGGATTCGGCTGTTAGGGGCAACACGATATTTCCGGCCTCGCCGCTTTCGAGCGTCGAGGTCAGCCATCCGGAATCGCCTGCTGCATACTCGATCGAAATTTTCCAATCGACATTCACTTTGAACGGTATCCGCACGGAACCGCCCTCGGCGGGAAACGTGTACTTCTCGATCCCGATTGTCAAAACAGGAGTCTCATCCGGTATAGGTTGTCCCGGAGTTTCTTCGGGCGGATTCGGATTTTCAGCTATCGCATCATCTTTTTCGCTGCACCCTGCGAAGATCATAGCCGCAAGAAAAAACAGCACACAAAATTTCTTCATCGCACATTCGATTATAGTTCAGAAAACGCTCGTTTGTCCCTTTCGAGGTCGAGGCACGCACATAAAAAAAGCGCGGACAAAACTCTTTATCTGTTCTTGAGGTCTTAGGATACCATGCAACCAAATAAATGAGTAAAGCCCACGCCGTGAGGGCGTGAGCGTCATCGCTTTACTCTTGGTTGCTCTGTGAAGTTTCCTAAGTTTCAAGAACAAGAATAAAAGCTAACGCTTTTTCCGAATATGTCTACAATGTGCGCACAGGCGCGGCTATTTCATAGGCGAAAGAATTAAATACGATGCAAATATAATCATTTTCAAGACAAAACAATTTACAGCCCCATCTCTTTCAGGAACTGCCCCGTGTAGCTTTCAGCGCATTGCGCCACCTCGTGGGGCGTACCCGTGGCGACGATCTCGCCGCCGCCGACACCGCCCTCGGGGCCGATGTCGATGATATGATCGGCGACCTTGACTACGTCTAAGTTGTGCTCGATGACGATCACCGTATTGCCCCGGTCGACCAGCTTGTTGAGCACTTCCAGCAGCAGGCGGATGTCCTCGAAATGCAGACCCGTGGTCGGTTCGTCCAATATGTAGAGCGTGCGGCCCGTGTCGCGCTTGGAGAGTTCCGCCGCCAGTTTGATGCGCTGGCTTTCGCCGCCCGAAAGGGTCGTGCAGGGCTGTCCGAGCGTCAGGTAGCCCAGCCCCACCTCTTGTATCGCGCGCAGTTTCTGGTGGATGTTCGGAATGTTCTCGAAGAATTCGACGGCCATGTTGACCGTCATGTTCAGCACGTCGTCGATCGACTTGCCTTTGTACTTCACTTCCAGCGTCTCGCGGTTGTAGCGGTGGCCGCCGCACGCCTTGCACGTCACATAGACGTCGGGCAGGAAGTTCATTTCGATGGTCTGCACCCCCGCACCGCGGCATTCTTCGCAACGGCCCCCTTTGACGTTGAACGAGAAGCGCCCCGCCTTGAATCCGCGGATCTGCGCATCGGGCGTCAGTTCGAACAGTTTGCGGATGTCGGTGAACACGTTGGAGTAGGTCGCAGGGTTGGAGCGCGGCGTGCGGCCGATGGGCGACTGGTCCACCACCACCAGTTTGTCCACATATTCGATTCCCTCGATCGCGTCGTAGTCCAGCGGGCGCTCCAGCGCCCGGTAAAACGTTTTAGCAAGGATCGGACGCAGCGTTTCGTTCACAAGGGTCGACTTGCCCGAGCCGCTCACACCCGTCACGCAGATCAGTTTGCCCAGCGGGAATTCGGCATCGATATTCTTCAGGTTGTTGCCCCGGGCTCCGCGCACGACGATGCTCTGTCCGGAGCCTGCACGCAGCGCCGCCGGTATCTCTATCTTCCGCCGCCCCGTCAGGTAGTCGGCCGTCGCCGAATCGGCTTTCAGTATGTCTTCCAGCGTGCCCGCCGCTACGATGTGTCCGCCCCGGCGTCCGGCCCCGGGACCTACGTCCACTATGTAGTCGGCCGCGCGCATCATCTCTTCGTCGTGTTCGACCACCACCACCGAGTTGCCCGCGTCGCGCAGTTCTTCCAGACTGCGGATCAGGCGCCGGTTATCGCGCTGGTGCAGGCCGATCGAGGGTTCGTCGAGAATATAGAGCACGTTGACCAATTTGGAGCCTATCTGCGTCGCCAGCCGGATGCGCTGGCTCTCGCCGCCCGACAGCGACCGCGACGACCGCGCCAGCGACAGATAGCCCAGCCCCACTTCGCGCAGGAAGCGCAGCCGTTCGCGGATCTCCTTCACCACTTCCTGCGCAATGCGCCATTCGCGTTCCGACATCCGTTCTTCGATCCGCTCCACCCACGCCGCGAATTCGTCGATCGACATGGCCGACACTTCGGCTATGTTCTTGCCGCCGATGCGGAATTGCAGCGCTTCGGGCCGCAGGCGCGAGCCGCCGCACGCCGAGCACGTGCGGTAGAGCATGAATTGTTCGCGCCACTTGCGGCCGCGGGCCGTCTCGTCGTCTTCGTCGCGGCCTATGAATTCGGCCACCCCCTCCCACGAGAGGAACTGCCGCCCGCCCGAGGGCGAGCTGAATTCCGACAGGTCGACGGTCAGCGGTTCCGAATCGCCGTAGAGCACGGCATGGAGCGCCGTTTCGGAGAGCGTCTCCACCGGGTCGTCGAGCGTGAAGTCGTGGCGGCGGCCCAGCATTTCGAGCGTCGCGAACAACATATTGTTGCGGTACTTGCCCAGCGGCTCCACCGCGCCCTCGCGGATCGAAAGGCGCTTGTCCGGAATGATTTTCGCAAGGTCGAATACCGCTTCCTCGCCCAGTCCGTTGCAGTGGGGGCAGGCCCCCTTGGGCGAGTTGAACGAGAAGGTATGGGGCGCCGGATCCTCGAACGCCACTCCCGTCGAGGGGCACATCAGGTGGCGCGAGTAGAAACGCTGCTGCCCCGTGCCGTAGTCGTACAGGGCCATCGTCCCCTTGCCCTGCCGCAGGGATTCGCGCAGCGAAGTCATGATCCGGTCGCGGGCCTCTTCGCTCACCGTCATCCGGTCCACCACCAAGTCGATGGTGTGGATCTTGTAGCGGTCCAGCCGCATGCCCGGCGATATTTCGCGGATCTCGCCGTCGATATGGGCGTATATGTAGCCTTTTTTGGCCAGCGTCTCGAAAAGTTCGCGGTAGTGGCCCTTGCGTCCCTTCACGATGGGCGCCAGCAGGGCGATCTTGCGGCCCGCGAAGTCCTTGCCGATCATCTCGGCGATCCGGTCGTCCGAATAGTGGACCATCTCTTCGCCCGTCACCGGCGAATAGGCCCGCGAGGCCCGCGCGTAGAGCAGACGCAGAAAGTCGTTGATCTCGGTCACCGTTCCCACCGTCGAGCGGGGATTCTTGTTGGTGGTCTTCTGTTCGATGGCCACCACCGGGCTCAGGCCCGTGATCTTGTCTACGTCGGGCCGCTCCATCGTCCCCACGAACTGCCGCGCATAGGTCGACAGCGTCTCCATGTAGCGGCGCTGCCCCTCGGCATAGATCGTGTCGAAGGCCAGCGACGACTTGCCCGAGCCGCTCAGCCCCGTCACCACCACCAGCTTGCGCCGCGGAATCTCCAAGTCGACGTTCTTCAGGTTGTGGACCCGGGCTCCCAGTATTTTGATCGAATCTTCTTTCATCGTCGGTAAAACGTGCGGCGGTTCCGGTTTATTGGCTCAGGACCCGCCCGCCGCGCAAAGATAGTACTTTCAGTCCGGATACGCCGCGTTGCCGCAGGGATTCCGGTTTTTCAGTCCGGAGAGCAGACGCAGCGCCGGAAAATCATTGTTCCAGCCGGAAATCGTCGGCATCCTGCCATGCCGGGAACGATTCGCGGAACGCGCGCTGCTGTTCCAAGTCGAGCGTCACGGCCACGGTCCATTCGCCGCTGTCGGCCCCCGCTATGGTGCGGCCCAAGTAGTCCAGCGCCATCGAATCGCCGATATAGACCGCATCGGGGTCGGTCCCCACGCGGTTGACGCCGATCACGTAGCATTGGTTCTCGATGGCCCGCGCCCGCAGCAGGGCGCACCACGCATCGCGGCGTTTGTTGTCCCACGAGGCACAGTAGATGATGGCATCGTAGTCGCCCCGGTTGCGGCTCCACACCGGGAATCGCAGGTCGTAGCAGATTTGCAGCAGAAAGCGGAATCCCATGTACTCCACCACCACCCGGCGGTCTCCGGGCGTGTAGTCGCGCCCCTCGCCGCCCGGGCGGAAGAGGTGGCGTTTGTCGTACCACTGCGTCTCGCCCGAGGGCTTCACGAAGAACATGCGGTTGCGGTAGGTGCCCTCTTCCGCGATCACGGCGCTGCCCACCACGGCTTTTCCGTAGGTCGCGGCCCAGCGGCGCATGGTCGTCACCACCAGTCCGTCCTGCGGTTCGGCCACCACCGAGGGGCGCAGTTTGAACCCCGTGGCGAACATCTCCGGCAACACCACCACGTCGGCCTCGGCTGCCGCGACCGCCGGTTCCAACCGTTCCAGATTGCGGGCCGTGTGCTCCCACTCCATGTCTGCTTGACAAAGCGCTATGCGAATTTTCATTTTCGGCAAAAATTTCGGCAAACAAAGTTAGCCATTTTTCGCAAACCGCCAACTCGCCGCCGCAGCAATTTGGCCGGAAAGTTGCGCCGCAACGAAATAAAGCGTACTTTTGCCGGGAACAAATCCCGATCCCCGCCATGCTCAGAGCAGGACGCACCCACACCCTCACCGTCAGCCGCATCTCCGACTACGGTCTTTATCTCGAAAACGAAGAGCACGACGAAGTGCTGCTTCCCAACCGCTACGTCTCGCTCTCCGACAAGCCCGGCGACCGCAAGGAGGTCTTCGTCTACCACGATTCGGAGGACCGGCTCGTGGCCACGACCGAAACTCCGCTGCTCAAAGTCGGCGAGGCGGGCTTTCTCAGGGTCGTCGACAAGACCGTCCACGGCGCCTTTCTCGATTGGGGGCTCACGGGCAAGGACCTCTTTCTGCCCAACCGCAACCAGCAGGGCGGCATCCTTGCCGGACACAGCTACGTGGTCTACCTCTACGAAGACAGCATTACGGGCCGCTGCGTGGCCACCAACAAGCTCAAGACCTTCATCGACAACGACACGATCACTGTCCGCCCTCGCGAAGAGGTAGGGCTGCTCGTGGCTTCCGAAAGCCCCATCGGCTACCGCGTCATCGTCAACGACCGCCATTGGGGCATGATCTACCGCAACCAGATCTTCCGGCCCGTGGCCGTCGGCGACCGGCTGCAAGGTTACGTAAGCCGCATCACCGAGGACAACCGCATCGACATCAGCCTCCAGCAACAAGGCTTCGCGCAGGTCAAGGATTCGGCGCACACGCTGCTCGATCTGCTCCGCGACAGCGGCGGCCGCCTGCCCCTCAACGACGACAGCGACCCCGAAGAGGTCCGGCGGCTCACGGCCATGAGCAAGAAAACTTTCAAACGTTCGGTCGGCATGCTGCTCAAGCAGGGCCGCATCGAGATGAACGAACAGGGAATCCGAATCCGCAGATAATGGCTACGCTACGCACCGCCGAACGCGTCTCGCGCGAGGCTTCCGACAACTTCGTGTTCCAGCGCTCGCTGCTGGCCTACCGCGCCGCCGCCGAACGCATCGGGGGCGACGTGCTCGAAATCGGCACCGGCTCGGGCTATGGCATCGAGGTCGTGGCTCCGCACGCCGCCCGGTTCGTCACCCTCGACAAGCACACGCCGCCCGTCGACTTCGCCCGCTTCCCCGGCGTCGAGTTCCGACAGGCCGCCGTGCCGCCGCTGCCTTTCGGCGACAGCGAGTTCGACTGCGTCATTACGTTCCAAGTCATCGAACATATCGGCAACGACGCGGAGTTCGTGCGCGAAATCCACCGCGTGCTGCGGCCCGGCGGGCGGCTGATCGTCACCACGCCCAACGCGCCCATGTCGCTGACGCGCAACCCATGGCACGTGCGCGAGTACAAGGCCAACGAGTTGCGGGCACTGCTCGGCGGATGCTTCGCCGAAGCGGAGATGCTGGGCGTCTTCGGCAACGACAAGGTCATGGCCTACTACGAGCAGAACCGCCGCAACGTCGAACGCTTGGCCCGGCTCGATATTTTCGATCTCCAGCACCGGCTGCCGCGCCGGCTGCTGCAAATCCCCTACGACATCCTCAACCGCATCAACCGCCGACGGCTGCTGAAGAACAACACGGAGCTCACCGTCTCCATCGGCATGGACGACTACCGCCTCGGCCCCGTCGGCGACGAGTGTTTCGATCTCTTCTGCGTGGCCCGGAAATAGGACCCGCCCCAAACGCAACAAAGGCGACCGCTCAAGGGTCGCCTTTTTGCATTGCAGGCTGTTGCTAAATCGTTTTAACAAGCGACCGGCCCAGCCATACGAGCAACAGACCCAGCACGAAGCTGAGCCCCACGTAGAGCCCGAACCCGAGCCACTGCTTGTGTTGCAGCAGCAGGTACATGTCGTCGGCCAGCGACGAAAAGGTGGTGAAGCCGCCGCAGAAGCCGGTGATGAGGAAGACGTTCATCGAAGGCGAAATCAAGTGGGTCTTCTCGGCCATCCCGAAGAAGATGCCGATGATGAAGCTGCCCACCAGATTGACCGTGAAAGTCCCCCACGGAAAACTCCCGGCTGCCGCGAAATGGAAAATCTTGCCGGTCAGAAAACGCAGGCAGGTGCCGACGAAGCCGCCCATGCCCGCAAGAAGCATCGCTCGAAACATAAATCGGTGAATTTTGCCGCAAAGATACGCAAATTCCGGGCCGCAGCCATCCGCCGCCCGTGCAGGCGCCCCGTTTTCGGGTTGGCATATTCTTTGAACGGTGCGACCGACGAGCCGTCGATCTCCCCGCCAAGAGAGGGACCCGGCGGAAGCCGCAATCCTAAAAAAACGTAAAACTATGCACTTATCACCGAAAGAGATCGACAAACTGATGCTCCTGTCGCTGGGCATGATCGCCGAACGGCGCATGAAAAAGGGGCTGAAACTCAACTATCCGGAAGCTGTGGCCTACATCACCTCCACGGCGCTCGAAGAAGCGCGGGCGGGCAAGACCGTCGAGGAAGTGATGACCGCCGCGGCGAGCGTCCTGCGCAAGAGCGACGTCATGGAAGGCGTGGCCGACATGATCGACCTGCTGCAAGTCGAAGCCGTCTTCACCGACGGTTCGCGGCTGGTGAGCATCCACCACCCCATCAAATAACCATAAAAAACAGAGACTTATCATGGACAATACCGCCAAACAAACCCCGGCCGCCGAACGGCAGGCCGCAGGTCTCTATCCCGGCAAACCGGGCTTCGCACCCACGCAGCAGGCAGCCGTGGGCGGCGTACTGCTGGCCGACACCCCGATCGAATACAACACGGGGCGCAAGACGGTCCGGCTTGTGGTCCGCAACACGGGCGACCGCCCCATACAAGTGGGCTCGCACTTCCATTTCTTCGAAGTCAACCGCTATCTGGAATTCGACCGCGACGCCGCTTTCGGCTGCCACCTCAACATCCCCGCCACCACGGCCATCCGCTTCGAACCGGGCGACCAGAAGGAGGTGGAGGTCGTGGCCTACGCAGGCAAACGCCGCGTCATCGGCTTCAACGGACTGGTCATGGGCTACACGGGCGACGAAGATGCCCCCACCTACTTCCCGGCCCGCCTCAAGGCCGTACGCAAGGTACGCGAAGCCGGATTCAAGGAGATCGCCGAGAAAGACGCCGAAGCCGCCTACGCAAAACAACAGTCCGCAGCTCCGCACAACGACAACCACGCAAAAAAATAGCACCATGGCAACAATTTCACGTCAGGAATACAACAACCTCTTCGGTCCGACCGTCGGCGACAAAATCCGGCTGGGCGACACCGACCTCTATGTGGAGATCGAAAAGGACCTCCGCGAATACGGAGACGAAGTGGTCTACGGCGGCGGCAAGACCCTGCGCGACGGCATGGGGCTGGCCAACACGATGACCTCCAAGGAAGGGGCGCTCGACATCGTCATCACGAACGTCACGATCATCGACCCGATTCTGGGCGTGGTCAAGGCCGACGTGGGCATCAAGGACGGCAAGATCGCCGGAATAGGCAAGTCGGGCAACCCCAACACCATGCACGGCGTGCATCCCGACCTGATCACGGGAGCGGCCACCGACGCCATTTCGGGCGAACACCTGATTCTGACGGCGGCCGGCATCGACGGCCACGTACACCTCATATCGCCCCAGCAGGCCTACGCCTCGCTGAGCAACGGCATCACCACCCTCTTCGGCGGCGGCATCGGCCCCACCGACGGCACCAACGGCACGACCATCACCTCGGGCAAGTGGAACACCGAACGCATGCTCGAGTCGCTCGAATCGCTGCCCGTGAACGTGGGCATGCTCGGCAAGGGCAACTGCTCGGTGGCCCAGCCGCTCGAAGAACAGATCGAAGCGGGCGTCTGCGGCCTCAAGGTCCACGAAGACTGGGGCTCGACCCCGGCGGCCATCCGTGCGGCGCTCGACGTCGCCGACCGCTACGACGTACAGGTAGCCATTCACACCGACACGCTCAACGAGGGCGGCTATGTCGAAGACACCATCGCCGCCATGGACGGCCGCACGATCCACACCTACCACACCGAGGGCGCGGGCGGCGGACACGCTCCCGACCTGCTGAAAGTGGCGTCGATGCCCTATGTCCTGCCCTCGTCGACCAACCCCACGCTGCCGTTCGGCATCAACTCGCAAGCCGAGCTGTTCGACATGATCATGGTGTGCCACAATCTCAATCCGAAGATCCCCTCGGACGTGGCGTTCGCCGAGAGCCGCGTGCGCCCCGAGACGCAGGCCGCCGAAAACGTGCTCCACGACTTGGGCGTGCTCTCGATGGTCTCGTCCGACTCGCAGGCCATGGGCCGCATCGGCGAATCGTTCATGCGAACGTTCCAGACCGCCTCGTTCATGAAGAACGCCTGCGGCAAACTGGCCGAAGACGCCGAGGGCAACGACAACTTCCGAGTGCTGCGCTATCTGGCCAAAGTCACGATCAACCCTGCCATCACCTTCGGCGTGTCGGACTATCTGGGTTCGGTCGAAAAAGGCAAGATCGCCGACCTCGTGCTGTGGGAACCCCATTTCTTCGGGGCCAAGCCCAAGATGGTCATCAAGGGCGGCGTCATCAACTGGGCCAACATGGGCGATCCCAACGCCTCGCTGCCCACGCCGCAGCCGTGCTACTACCGCCCCATGTTCGGCGCCTATGGCCGCGCGCTGCCCAAGACCTGCATCTCGTTCGTATCCAACGCCGCCTGCGAAAGCGGCATCAAACAACGGCTGAACCTCGAACGCATGGTGCTGCCCGTGCGTCGCACGCGCCAGCTGACGAAATTCGACATGGTCCGCAACGGCGGCATGCCGCTGATCGACGTCAACCCCGAAACGTTCGACGTGCTGGTCAACGGCGTCCGCGCCTACGTAAAACCCGCCCGCGAATTCCCGCTGAGCCAACTCTACTGGTTCAGCTGACCTCCCGTCCGGTTCCGGAACGACAACGCTCCGGGACCGGACTTTTCCACGCATCCAAACACGCCTAAGCATGAAAATCTACTCCGCCATCGTCGGCAATCTGCACGCGCCCGAGTGGGCCGAACGTGCCGCCAAGGCCGACATCGAAACCGTCGAACTGGACCAATGGACGGCTCAGAAAAGCCGGCTGGTCGCAACAAGCGACCGCGGCAACGAATATGCCGTGGCCCTCGCACGCCACACCCAGCTGCTCGACGGCGACATCCTCGAATACGACCCCGATGCGGGACGCATGGTGGCGCTGCGCATCCGGCTCAACGACGTGCTGGTGGCCGACCTCGGCGAACTGGCCGACGAACAGCCCGAGGAGATCATCCACATCGCCCTCGAACTGGGCCACGCCATCGGCAACCAGCACTGGCCCGCCGTGGTCAAGGGCACCAAAGTCTACGTACCGCTCACGGTCGACAAGAAAGTGATGGAGAGCGTCATGCACACCCACCGCATCGAACACGTCCGCTGCTCGTTCCAGCCGGGTTCGGAGATCATACCCTATCTGGCGCCCCACGAAATCCGGCGTCTGTTCGGCGGGGCCGGCCACGAAAACGAGACCCCGCACCACCATCGCCACCACCATCATCATGCCCATGCCTGACCGCTCGACGACCCTCATGCGGCTCATGGCGCTCACCGATTCGGCCTTTCCGGTGGGCACGTTCTCCTTTTCCAACGGACTGGAGACGGCCGCCGACACGGGGCTGGTGCACGATGCGCCCACGCTCGAAGCCTACGCCCGCTGCGTGGCCCGGCAAGCGGCCCTGACCGACGGAGTGGCGGCCCTGCATGCCATGCGCAGCTACCGCCGCAAGGATTTCGAAGGCATCCTCGAAGCCGACCGGCAGGCGATCCTCTGCAAACTCAACACCGAAGCCCGCCTGATGAGCTGCCGCATGGGCAAGAAACTGGCCGAGCTTTTCGCACACATCGCCGACGACGCCCTCGCAGCCCGCTGGCTGGGCGAGATCGAAGCCGGACGCACGCCCGGCAGCTACCCCGCGGCACAAGGAATCGTCTTCGCAGCCAACGGAGCCGACGAACGCGAACTCTTCTGCTCGCACCAGTACGGCGCCATCGGCACGGTGCTGAATGCCGCCCTGCGCTGCGTCCGCGTCTCGCACTACGACACGCAGCGCATCCTGTTCCGGCTGTCGGACACCGCGGAAGCGCTCTTCGCCGAAGCGGCGCAGATGGACTTCTGCGAGATGAACGCCTTCGCCCCGCAGGCCGACATCCTCGCCTCGCTCCACGAAAAAGGCACCAAACGACTTTTCATGAACTGAAATCGCCACAACACACACCACACTATGAACAACACATGCAGAATCGGGATCGGCGGCCCTGTCGGTTCCGGCAAGACGGCTCTGATCGAAGCCATCACGCCCCGCCTGCTGGGCATGGGCTACAAAGTGCTGGTCATCACCAACGACATCGTGACGACCGAAGACGCCAAACACGTGCGCAAGATGCTCAAGGGCATCTTGGTCGAAGAACGCATCATCGGCGTGGAGACGGGCGCCTGCCCCCACACCGCCGTGCGCGAAGACCCCTCGATGAACATCGCGGCCGTCGAGGAGATGGAAGCCCGCTTCCCCGACGGCGACGTGGTGCTGATCGAATCGGGCGGCGACAACCTCACCCTGACGTTCAGCCCTGCGCTGGTCGACTTCTTCATCTATGTCATCGATGTAGCCGCAGGCGACAAGATCCCCCGCAAGGACGGTCCGGGCATCTCGCAGTCGGACATTCTGGTGATCAACAAAACCGATCTGGCACCCTACGTCCATGCCGATCTGGAGGTCATGCGCGTCGATTCGGAGCGGATGCGCCCGGGCAAACCCTTCGTCTTCACCAACTGCATGACGGGCGAGGGCATCGAAGAACTCGTGGAGCTCATCCGCCGCATGGCCCTTTTCGACGCCGTGCGCCGCGAGGAGCCCGAACCTGAAACCGCAATGGTCTGACCCCATGGACTTCTCCGCCGCCAAGGAAATGGCCCCCTATCTGGCCGAACCCAAGGCCATGCCGGTGGGCACGCCCGGAAAGACGGGCTACCTCCGCCTCGGATTCGAACTCGACGGCGAAGGCCGCTCGATCATGCGCGATCTGGACCGCCGGGCGCCGCTCATCGTACAGCAGGAACTCTACTTCGACGAGGGGATGCCCGAAATGCCGTGCGTCTACATCCTCTCGTCGGGCGGCCCCAATGTCGACGGCGACCGCTACGAACAACATTTCACCGTGCGCAAAGGGGCTTACGCCCACCTGTCGACGGGTGCGGCCACCAAACTGGCCGAAATGCGCTACAACTATTCGGGGCTCCGGCAACGCTTCGAGCTGGAAGCCGGAGCCTATCTGGAGTACCTGCCCGAACCCACCATCCCCTGCCGCCACACGCGGTTCATCGCCGACACGACGATCCGCATCGACCCCACGGCCACGCTTTTCTATGCCGAAATCTACATGAGCGGCCGCAAGTATTTCGGCAGCGGCGAACGCTTCGCCTACGACGTGCTGTCGGTGACCACGCAGGCCGAACGCCCCGACGGCGAACGGCTGTTCCGCGAAAAATTCGTCGTCCGGCCAGCCGCCCACACGCCCGCCCTGTTGGGCGAAATGGAAGATTACGACGTCTTCGCCAACGCCATCGTACTCACCCCGCCCGAAGAAGCGGAGCGCATCTACGCCCGCACGGACACTTTCATAGACCGTACATCCTGCACGGCGGCCGGAATCACCCGCCTGCCCAACGGCTGCGGCCTGCTCTACAAAGCGCTGGGCGCCGAGACGGGACCGGTCAAACGACTGGTCCGCAAGTTCTGCTCGACAGTGCGCGAGGAAGTGAAACAACGCCCGCTGCCGGAAGAATTCCCGTGGCGATAAAAACGACAAACGACTTATAATATCTATGGCAACGACATTCTCTTCGCCGACGGCCCATGCCGGGGTCGGCTTTCTCAGACAAATGCTCCGCGGCGCGGGGCAGGTGATGTTCCAACCCAGCGCATGGACCGGACTGCTGTTCCTGATCGGCATCTTCTGGGGCTCGTGCGCCAGCCGCACGGGCATCGTGGCGTGGGGCGCGCTCATGGGAGCGGCGGTCTCCACGCTGACGGGGCGCCTGCTGCGGCTCCCGGCCGACGACGGCGCACAGGGGCTGTGGGGCTTCAACGGCATATTGGTGGGCTGCGCCTTCCCTACGTTCTTGGGCAACACCGTCTGGATGTGGCTGGCGCTGATCCTCTGCGCGGCCCTGACCACATGGGTGCGCACCGGGTTCAACAACGTCATGGCCCCGTGGAAAGTCAACTCGCTGACCTTCCCGTTCGTCTTCTGCACGTGGCTCTTTCTGCTGGCGGCGCGCGCCATGCACGGAATGCCGCCCGCGCATCTGAGCGACCCGACGCTGCCGACGCTCTTCGTATAGTACAAAAATCTCCTCTACGTAAAAATAAAAAAAAACTGGCTCAAGGGCATCGGGCAGGTCTTT
>JAIDUK010000042.1 GCA_029060215.1 Alistipes sp. | reverse complement strand
GGGGTAGGTTTGTCGGGGTCGGGATTATCCGGGTCGGGGTCCGGATCGGGATCGGGCTTAGGCTCGTCCGGGCCCGGGTTGTCCGGGTCGGGCTCCTCGGAGGCCTCGCCGGTCTGGAACACGGCCCCCTGTCCGGTCATGCGCCGGGTGCCGATCTCGACGAACGGATAGACGAAGTAGAGGGTCTCGGGGGCCAGCGACCTGAGCGTGCAGCGGAGTATGCTGTCCTCAATTTCGGGGTCGGTGACGGTGATGGTCGGGGCCGTCGAGGTGCTCGAAACCGGCTGGCACACGAATCCGCAGGGGCTCGCTGCAAGCACCCCGTGGCCGAAAAGGGTCAGACACGTCACCTTGACGGTGGTGCCGTCGACCGTCGTTTCGGGCTGACGGAACCACTGCTCGGACGAATCGTCCTTCTCCTCGTCGCAGGCCAGCCCCGTCAGGGCCAAACCATAAAACAGATATGCAAAAAACTTTTTCATGAACAGAAAACGTTGATTCGGTACTTCTTATTTTGTCGGCGGGCCGCATGCAGCCCCCGCGCTGGGTTCATTCCTTGTTTTTCGAGTCCATCCAGATCGTCACCGGACCGTCGTTCACGAGCGACACCTGCATGTCGGCCCCGAAACGCCCCGTGGGCACTTCGCGCCCAAGCAGTTCTTCCACCCGCCGCACGAAGGCTTCGTACAGGGGTTTCGACACCGCTTCCGGCGCCGCCCGGATGTAGGACGGACGGTTGCCCTTGCGCGTCGAAGCCATCAGCGTGAACTGGCTCACGACCAGCACCTCGCCCCCGGCCTGCGCCACATCGAGGTTCATGACGCCCGCCTCGTCGTCGAAAATCCGCAGCCGCACGAGCTTGCCGGACAAATATTCGATGTCCTCCTGCGTGTCGTCGCCGCCCACGCCGACCAGCACCAGCAATCCCGCCCCGATTTCGGAGCAGCGTTCGCCCCCGATCTCCACCGCAGCCCGGCGCACCCGTTGCACAAGCAGACGCATGGCTACAGATTCTCGAAGCAAGCCCACAGATTGTCGCCCGCAGGCACCGGAGCCGTCACATCCACCTGCTCGTGCCGCACCGGATGGTCGAACGACACCCGCCGCGAGTGGAGCGAGATGCCGCCCCCGGGCAGCGAACGTTTGGCGCCGTATTTCAGGTCGCCGCGGATCGGACACCCCGTTTTCGAGAGCTGCGCCCGGATCTGGTGGTGGCGGCCGGTCAGCAGCTCCACCTCCAGCAGCGTGTAGCGGGTCCCCGCTCCGGCTATGCGGTATTTCAGCCTTGCTTCCTTGGCTTCGGGCCGCGGCGCATCGAAGGCTTTGGAGCGGTTGGTCTTTCCGTCGCGCAGGATATAGTGGCGAAGCTCGCCGCTCTCGGCCTCGGGACGGTTCTCCGTCAACGCCCAGTAGACTTTGCGGATGCGCCCCTCGCGGATCATCTCGTTGAGCCGCACCAGCGCCTTCGAGGTCTTGGCGAAGAGCACCGCGCCGCTCACCGGACGGTCGATGCGGTGCACCACCCCGAGGAACACCTCGCCGGGCTTGGCGTCGCGGCGCTTGATGTAGGCCTTTATCTGGTCTTCGAGCGCGCTTTCGCCCGAAGGGTCGGGCTGCACCAGATCGCCGCAATGCTTGTCGACGATCAACAGGTGGTTGTCTTCATAGAGGATGTCGTCGGGCGAGAACATGGGCTACAGGATAAAGGTGAAAGGCAGCAGCTGCGCCGCCGTCTCGACGATGCTCGCCGTGCCGCCGCCGCTCATGATGACCCGCATGGGGCTGCCCTGCCGGCGCTCGACGTCGACCATCACCTGCCGGCACTGCCCGCAGGGATAGCACTCGCGCTCCGAGGGGTTCGACGCGATGGCCAGCGTCTCGACGGGGTCGTCGGCGAAATTGGCCTGCGCATAGAAAAGCAGCGACCGCTCGGCGCACAGACCCGCCGGGAAGACCTCGCTCTCGATGTTGCTTCCGCTCAGGATGCGGCCGCTGCGCAGCCGGGCCGCGGCCCCGACGCAGAACTTCGAATAGGGGGCATAGGCTTTCGCCGTGGCGCGCTCGGCTTCGGCCGCCAACAGGCGGTCGGCCTCCGGCAGCGATTCGAGCGAATCGTAGTGTTCGTAGATGAAACGATGTTCCGTCTTCATAGCTAAAAAGGCAAGTGAACAAAGTAAAACAAAAAAATCCGATTCTCCAAACCGCCGGCCCGCCGTCGGGCAGACAGCAAAGAGGACGGCCGGGCCATCCTCTTCGGTCGTCGGAGCGCGGAGCGTCCGGCTATTCGAGCACGAACTTGGTCTGCACGCTGTATTGCAGCTTGATGGTCTTGAAGTCGAGCGGCTCCTCGCCGGCCGTCTCCTCGGCCCCGGCGGCATCCGCCATCTTCAGGCTGCGCACGGTCATCTCGTTGTTGTAGTAGGCGGGCATGATGTCGCTGTTCGAATCCCAGACGTAGAAGCACTTGCCGATCGACTGCCCGAGCGCCTCGGCCAGCGTCCGGGCGCTCTGCTGCGCGTTGCGGATCGCCTCGACGCGCACCTCCTCCTTGAGGGCCTCGATCTGCGAATGCGACACCTTCAGGATCGAGACGTTCGAGATGCCCAGCTTGTCGAGCGTCTGCCACGCCTTGGCCACCTCGGCCGCCGACCCCAGCCGCAGCTGGTACTTGGCCGTAGCCACCGAAGTGTTCTTCTTGAAGAATTCGCTCGACAGGTTGGCCACCTTGAGCTGCTTTTCGACGTCGATCCCCTGCTGCCTGAGCGCCGCAAGCATGTCGCGCTGCTGGCTTTCGACCGAAATCCGCCCCTTGGAATCGCGCTCGTTGATGACGATCGAGAGATAGAATTCGTCGGGCACGACCTCTTTCTGGGCGCGCCCGGTCACTTGGATGTAGCTGGGATAGGCTTCCTGCGTCTGCGCCGAAGCCGACCACACGCATGCGGCTGCTGCGGCCGCCAAAACAATGATCCGTTTCATAAGTTTCCGTTTTTTCGTTGGCACATCGACTGCAAATCTAACGCCGCACGCCGAACCTTTATTGTCTTCTGACGAGTTTCACCACATTTTCGACATGGTGCGTATGGGGGAACATGTCGACAGGCTGCACGGCCTCGACGCGGTAGGCGGCGTCCAGTAACGCCAAATCGCGGGCCTGCGTGGCGGGGTTGCAGCTCACATAGACGATCCGCTGGGGCGCGGCCCGCAGGATGACCTCGACGACGGGCTCGTCGACCCCGGCGCGCGGCGGATCGAGGATCACCACGTCGGGCCGTCCGTTGGCCGCGACGAAAGCATCGTCGAGCACCTCTTTCATGTCGCCCGCATAGAACGCCGTGTTGCCGATGCCGTTGAGCTCGGAATTGAGCTTCGCATCCCCGATGGCCTCGGGCACGTACTCGATGCCCACCACCCGGCGGCAATGGCGCGCACAGAAATTGGCGATGGTGCCGGTGCCGGTGTAGAGGTCGTAGAGCACGTCGCCGGGCTTCAGGCCGGCGAACTCGCGCGCCACCTTGTAGAGCTCGTAGGCCTGCGCCGAATTGGTCTGGTAAAACGATTTAGCACCCACCTTGAACCGCAAACCCTCCATCTCTTCGACGATATGGTCCTTGCCGCGGTAGCACACGGCTTCGAGGTCGGCTGTCGAATCGTTGAGCTTGGTATTGACCACATAGCACAGCGAAGTGATTTCGGGGAACGTCGCGGCCAGATGGTCGAGCAGCGCTTCGATCTTGGGCCGGTCGTCGGCCCCGAAGACGACGATGACCATCACCTCGCCGGTCGACGCCGTGCGGACGACCATGTTGCGCAACAACCCCTCGTGCGTCCGCGGATTGTGGAACGTATAGTCGTGTTCGATGCTAAAACGTTTTACCTCGGCCCGCAGCGCGTTCGACGGCTCGGGCTGAAGCCAGCACCGGCGGATGTCCAACACCTTGTCGAACATGCCGGGGATGTGGAACCCCGCGGCAGGCTCCGCAGCGATGTCGCCCCCGGCGGCCACCTCCTCGTAGGTGAGCCAACGTCGGTCGGCGAAGGTGAATTCGAGCTTGTTGCGGTAGAACTGCGTATGCTCCGAACCCAGACACGGGGCAATTTCGGGCAGCTCGACCTTGCCGATGCGCGTCAACTGGTCGCGCACCTGCTCGCGCTTGAACCGCAGCTGCTCCTCGTAGGGCAGATTCTGCCACTTGCAACCGCCGCAGACGCCGAAATGCTCGCAGAACGGCTCGGCGCGCAAGGGCGACTTCTTGGCATAGCGCACGACGTAGCCCTCCATGAACCGGCGCCGCTTGACGCGTATCTGCACGTCGACCACATCGCCCGGCACGGTCATCGGCACGAAGACCACCTGCTCGTTCCACCGGCCCATGGCCTTGCCCTCGGCTGCCAGCGTCGTTATCTCAAGCCCCTCGATCAAAGGGTAGTTCGCTTTCTTTCTTGCCATAAACATTGCTTTTCCGAAGTGCAAAGATAGCAAAAATCGGGATACGAATTTCCGGTAAAATATTTGCAAAACATACTATTATTTATTATATTGCCGCAGAAGCTCAGGAGTTTCCCGTTCCGCATATTGTCCAACCTTAAAACCAAAAGCCTATGAAACGACCCTACACAAAGCAGAACCGATTCGTTTTGCTGGCAGTGGCGCTGTTGCTCGGGAGCGTCTCGTGCAGCAAAACAGAGGTAACGGAGCTCCCAGCCGCCGAACCGGAGCCTCAACAGCAGCGCATCGTACTTACCCCCACGCGCAGCTACGAAGAAGCGCTGACCCTCGCGCAGCAAAGCATTGCCATCGTCGACAAACCGGCGACCCGCGCTCTGCACCCGCGCACGATCCGCAGCGCCCGGGGCCAATGCGTCACGCTGCCCGTCACCCGCAACGACGAATCGCAAGCCGACACGCTGATGTACGTCTTCAACTTCGAAGACGACAACGGTTTTGCCATTATTGCGGCTAATCGAGCCGTCGACCCGGTGCTGGCCGTAGTCGAAAACGGCAACTATACCTACGGCGAGACAACGGGCGTAGAGAATTTCGACTTCTACATGGATGCAATGACTGCCGGATTGGGTGGAATAGTCAAACCGCCGATAATCGACACGTTGATCACTATTCCGAGTTTCAAGACCGTCGAAGTCGACGAGGACAGACATTGCGACCCGCTTGTTTCAGTTAAATGGGGACAAGGAGGTGTTTTCGGCGCGTATGCAGACAACGGAATAGCCGGATGCGTAGCCGTTGCCATGGCCCAGATCATGGCATATTATCAATATCCGAATTCCATAACAACCACCTATCCCAACAATGGATACACGCAGCACTACGGCGAAACCATCGCATTGGATTGGCCTCAACTGATTGCATACCCCTATGTCTATCAGGTTTCGGCGCTTTTGCGCGAAATCGGGCAGAAAGTCGGCATGAACTATAGTAACCCCGATAGTAGCGGGGCTGCTCGAACCGCGGCATTAGGTGGTTTCAAAGCTTTCGGATACAGTTGTGCTTCAAGTCTTTCAAATTACGCGATTACATCTATCCGAAAGGATTTGGATGGGAAACAACCGGTCTATATAAGAGGCACCGATCCCGCTGAAGGAGGACATGCATGGGTAGCCGACGGATATGTCTATACGCGAAAAGGTACCGAATACTACGAACTTAGAATCATCGACGACGGATTCAGCAAGCCGTATCGGGATTATGTAAAAGTATCTTCCAATGTAATAACCACCGACCTTGTACATTATAATTGGGGATGGGACGGTCGTCATGATGGTTATTTTGCGCCTATAGATCGGTGTAGTCCTGATATATTCAATTTTCAAGGGCTGCAAATGATTACATCCATAAAAAAAGCAAACTAAAATTAAGCACAACATGAAACGTCTGCTTCTTATTATGATTCTGTCGACGGCGACGCTGCTGGCAGCCTGCGAAAGCGAATACGACAGGGAGAATCCGCTTACTCCGACACAAGGAAAAGCGGAAGAACTGATGAACGGCTACGACGGCCATATTGACATGACCGCATTTCTTGAAACGGTGCAGCAGGGTGTTTGGCTTTTCGATACCCTCGACATCACCTACACGAACGGCGAAACTTATGACGGCATCAAGGATGGAAGTCGGGAAATCAGCCCTATGATGCTCTTGCCCGGCGGGGAATGCCGTGTTTTCTTAAGATTGATGTTCAATCCCTTGATTCCGATGCTTTACCAAAAAGTCGAGTGGAGCGTCAGCGAACAGCGGGCCAACACGCTCGAACTCTACAGCGAAGAAATCGAACGGAGCGCCGAAACGACCCATTACGACCAGTATGCTGCGAGGACTACGCTCGAACTGCTCTACTACCAAGACGGCATATTCATCATGAAAGGCATGCAGCCGTTCGCCTATGGCGGCGGGATGACCTCGCAAGGTATCTACAAAGACTATTGCACCATCGTCGGCCATATCGCCACGGACAAGGAGACGGTCGAAAAATACCGGGCCTGCGAATTCTACGACGAGTATCGCGCGCAGCATCCCGACCAGTTCCCCGACAAATAGCCGGATAACCGCCACGCACCGACGGCCGCTCCCGACAGAGCGGCCGTTTTTGTTGCCGGCAATGCTGTGCCGGCACGTTCGCAGAGGTTCGCGCGCGAAAAACAAGCCCGGTCCGCAAAAAAACATTATCTTTGTCGACACAAGTCGGCATAAAAAGCACAAAACAGCCATGAAGATAGCGACCCTGACGTTCAACCCGATTCAAGAAAACACCTATGTAGTGTGGGACCAGACGCGCGAAGCGATCATCGTAGACGCGGGCAACAGCAACGACCGCGAAAACGCAGCGCTGGACAACTTCATCGCCCAGCACGGGCTGCACCCGGTGCTGGCGGTCAACACCCACGGCCATTTCGACCACACGCTGGGCGTCTGCCACCTGAAACAACGCTACGGAATCCCGTTCGCCCTGTCGTCGCAAGACGCCTTCCTGCTGGAAAACGCGCAGACGAGCGGCACGATCTTCGGGGTGCGGGTGGGCGAAATGCCGACCATCGACATCGATCTGGAACAGCAGACCGAAATCCGATTCGGGCAGACGACCCTGCGAGTAATCCCCACGCCGGGCCACACGCCGGGCCATGTGGCGCTCTACGAACCGCAGACGGGGGTCGTCTTCACGGGCGACACCCTCTTCCGCGAGAGCATAGGCCGCACCGACCTGCCGGGCGGCGACTACTCGTGGATCATGCGCTCGATACTGGACAAGCTGCTGCCGCTGGGCGATGCGACCCGGGTGCTGCCCGGCCACGGCGAAGAGACGACCATCGGCCACGAAACGCTGTACAACCCGTTCGTGACCGAAGTGCTGAACAACGAAGTAGACCCCCGGCAATGACCCGCCTGCTGCACCGAATCCTCTACCGGCTGCTGCCGCTCGAAGGGTATCTGCGGGCGGTGAGCCGGCTGTTTTTCCTCTGCCAACGGCTGGGAATCGGCCGCCGGGCCCCGGCCACGGAATACGTCTACCACCTGCCGCAACTGGTGCGCGCGGGCGACGTCTGCATGGACCTCGGGGCCAATCTGGGCTACTACGCCCGCACGCTGTCGCGGCTGGCAGGTCCCGAGGGACGGGTCCATGCGGTGGAACCGGTAGCCCCGGTGCGCAAGGTACTGGAACGCAACCTGCGCCGCTGCGGCAACGCGGAGATCTACCCGTTTGCGCTCGGCACGGAAAACAAACCGGTCCGCATGGGCAACGACTCGGCCCGCCGAAACGGCTACATGGGCACGGGGCAGAACTACGTGAACGATGCGGGTACCCTCGCCGACGTGGAATTCGCCGCCGAAATGCGCCGGGGCAGCGAGTTGTTCGCCGGTCTGCGGCGGCTGGACTTCGTCAAGTGCGACATCGAAGGCTACGAACTGACCGTCATGCGCGAGATGCGCCCCCTGCTGGAGAAATTCCGCCCGACGGTACTGATCGAAACCGGCGGCGAAAACCGCCCGGCAATCATCGGCCTGTTCGGCGAACTGGGGTACGCCGGATTCACCCTCGACCGCGGCCGCGAAACAGCGCTCGACCCCGCACACGACAACGGCAAAGACATCATCTTCAGACCGCGGCCGTGACACGACCGCCATTCACCTTTCACATTTCACCTTTCACTTCTCACTTTTAACTCTTCACTTTAACTTTTCACCTTGCCCAAATGCGCATCGACATACTTACCGTAGTACCCGAACTGCTGACATCGCCGCTCAACGAATCGATCCTCAAACGCGCGCAGGCCAAAGGACTGGTCGAAATCGTGGTCCACAATCTCCACGACTACGCCCACGACCGCCGCAAAACCACCGACGACTACCCGTTCGGCGGCGAAGCGGGCATGGTGATGAAATGCGAACCGGTATTCGAACTGGTGGAGAAACTCCAACACGAACGCCGCTACGACGAAATCATCTACACCTCGCCCGACGGCGTGCGCTACGACCAGCACGAAGCCAACCGCCTGTCGACGCTGGAAAACATCATCATCCTCTGCGGCCACTACAAAGGCATCGACCACCGCATACGCGAACACTTGGTGACGCGCGAAATATCGATCGGCGACTATGTACTGACGGGCGGCGAACTGGCGGCCTGCATCCTTGCCGACTCGGTGGTGCGGATCATACCGGGGGCCATCGGCGACGAAGCCTCGGCCCTGACCGACTCGTTCCAAGACAACCTGCTGGCGCCGCCGGTCTACACGCGCCCGGCCGAATTCCGCGGCTGGCGCGTGCCCGACGTACTGCTCTCGGGCAACTTCGCCGAAATAGCCAAGTGGCAGGACGAACAAGCCTACGAACGCACCAAACGACTGCGCCCGGACCTTTTGGCAGAAAGTGAGAAGTGAAAAGTGAAAGGTGAAGAGTTAAAAGTGAGAAGTGAAAGGTGAGAGGTGAAAAGTGAAGGTATGTTCATACAAGAAAGAAGCAAAACATTCGCTGTCCGAATCATTCGGTTTTATAATTATTTGAAAGAATCGAATCAACATACGTTGGGCAAGCAGGTTCTTCGGAGCGGAACTTCCATCGGTGCCAATGTGTCCGAAGCAACGAATGCCCAAAGCGACAGGGATTTTCTTTTGAAACTCAACATTGCGTTGAAAGAGTGTTCCGAAACCAAATATTGGTTGGAAATACTTTACGAATCGGATATTGTCGATAAAGCCGTGTTCGATTCGATTTATCCGGATTGCGTCGAACTCGAAAAATTGTTGACTTGCGCCGTCAAGACGACCAAAGCCAAGTTGTAAAAATACTTTTCACCTTTCACATTTAACTTTTCACTTCTTCATGAAATATTATCTTCTTGCTGGCGAACCCTCGGGCGACCTGCACGGCGCCAATCTGATCGGGGGGCTTCGGAAAGCCGACCCTGCGGCCGAATTCCGCTTCTGGGGCGGCGACCGCATGGCCGAAGCGGGCGGCCGTGAAAACCTGCGCAAACACTACCGCGAAACCTCGTTCTTCGGAATCGTACAGGTGCTGCGGAACCTGCGGACGATCAAACGCCAGATGCGCGAATGTCAGGCCGACGTCGAAGCATTCGCCCCCGACGTACTGATCCTGATCGACTACCCCGGGTTCAACATGAAGATGGCCCGCTGGGCCAAGGAACACGGCATCCGCACCTACTACTACATAGCCCCCAAAGTATGGGCGTGGCGCGAATGGCGGGTCGAGGCGATCCGCAGGTATGTCGACCGCCTGTTCATCATCTTCCCCTTCGAACGCGAATACTTCCGCGGCAAGGGCATCGAAGCCATCTTCGAAGGCAACCCGCTGGCCGATGCGCTCGAAGCGCGGCGTGCGTCGCTGCCCACGCCCGAAGAATTCCGCCGCCGGCACGGGCTGGACGACCGGCCGATCGTGGCGCTGGTGGCGGGCAGCCGCCGGGGCGAAATCCGCGACAACCTGCCGCTCATGGCGCGGCTCTCGGAACGTTTTCCCGGACACCAGTTCGTAGTAACGGGAGTGCCGTGGCTCGAACGCTCGCTCTACGAACGCTACATGGCCGGCAGCGACCTGCGCTACGTCTGCGACCAGACCTACGAAACGCTCCATGCGGCCGAGGCGGCGGTGGTGACCTCCGGCACGGCGACCCTCGAAACGGCGCTGCTGGGGACCCCCGAAGTGGTGGTCTACCGCACGCTGTGGTTCCAAGTGAAACTGCAACCCTACGTACTGAAGATTCCGTGGGTGTCGCTGGTGAACCTCAACCTCGGGCGCGAAGCGGTGACCGAGATCATCCAATCGGACCTCTCGGTCGACCGGGCCGAACGCGAACTGCGGGCCATCGTGGCGGGGGGCGAAAAACGCGCGCGGATGCTGGCCGACTTCGAAGAACTGCGCACCGTCATCGGCGGTCCCGGAGCCAGCGAACGCTTCGCGCGCAAGATGGTGGAACTGCTGCACGCCGAAAAACACCGAGGATGACCGCACGCTACGTACAAACCGCGGAACTTGCACCCGACGCACTGCGGGGCAAAAACACCGCGCCGACATTCGACGGACTATGAAAATCATCTGCATAGGAAGAAATTATGCGGCACACGCCGAGGAACTGCACCGCGACACAGGACTGCCTGCGGCGGAAAACGCCACGGAACCGACGGAAACCGCGGCGGCCGAACCGCTCTGGTTTCTGAAACCCGACACGGCGCTGCTGCGCAACAACGACCCGTTCTACATCCCGGCCTTCTCGCGCGAAGTGCACTACGAATGCGAACTGGTGGTGCGCATCGACCGGGTGGGCCGCTCGATAGCGGAGAAATTCGCCCACCGCTACTACAACGAGGTGGGCCTTGGCATCGACTTCACGGCCCGCGACCTCCAACGCGAAGCGATCGCGCAAGGACTGCCGTGGGAAAGAGCCAAAGCCTTCGACCGCTCGGCGGCCCTCTCGCCCGAATTCCTGCCGCTGGCGGAACTGGGCGGCGATGTGCAAAACCTGCGGTTCGAACTGAGCGTCAACGGAGAAACGCGCCAACGAGGCTGCACGGGCGAGATGCTGCACACGGTGGACCGCATCATAGCGGCGGTATCGCGCTACACGACCCTGCGCATGGGCGACCTGATCTACACCGGCACTCCGGCGGGCGTGGGCCCCGTAGCGCCCGGCGACTGCCTGCGCGCCACGCTCGAAGGCCGCGAACTGCTGAACTTCGACATCAGATAACTATGCAGCGGCTCGCATCGGAGATGCGACCGGTCCAGCCGCCGCAGACGGACTTCACAAACCAAACCACCCGACCCGCAATCCGACTTTCCACCTTTCACTTTTCACCTTTCCCCTGTAACTTTTCACCTTTCACATTTAACTTTTCACTTTATATAATGTTGCTACACGAAAAACTCCGCCCCTACCGCCTGCTGCTGGCATCGCAATCGCCGCGCCGCCGCGAACTGCTCAGGGGCTGCGGACTGCCCTACGAACCGGCGCCGAAATACGACTGCGAAGAAGCGTTCCCCGACAAACTGGCGGCCGAAGAGGTCCCGGCCTACCTGTCGCAACTCAAGAGCGACGCCTACCCGTGGCGGCTGGCCCCGAACGAAATCCTGATGACGGCCGACACGGTGGTGGTGCTCGACGGCCGGGTGCTGGGCAAACCTCACGACCGCGACGAAGCATTCGCCATGCTGCGCCGCCTGTCGGGCCACCGCCACACGGTGGTCTCGGGCGTGACGTTCCGCACCGCCGCACGCCGCCGCACTTTCTCGTCGAGCTCGGACGTGTGGTTTCGCCCGCTTACGGACGAAGAAATCGCCTACTATCTGGACAACCACCGCCCCTACGACAAGGCGGGCTCGTACGGCATCCAAGAATGGATCGGCTATGCCGCCATCGAACGCATCGACGGCTCGTTCTACAACGTCATGGGACTGCCCATCCAACGCGTATACACCGAACTCGAAAAATTCATCGACCAACACTGACACCATGAAACGCACCCTGCTGACCCTTTTCACGCTCCTGCTGCTCGCACCGGCCAAGGCCGACGAGGGGATGTGGCTCCCGAGCCTGATCGCACACCGCATCGGCGACATGCGCGCCAAAGGATTCCGCCTGACGGCCGACGACATCTACTCGATCAACAAAGCCTCGATGAAAGACGCCGTAGTGCTCTTCGGCGGCGGCTGCACGGGCGAACTGATCTCGGCCGAAGGCCTGCTGCTGACCAACCACCACTGCGGCTACGACGCCATCCAGAGCCACTCATCCGTGGAACACGACTACCTGACCCACGGTTTCTGGGCTCGCGCGCGCGAAGAAGAACTGCCCAACAAGGGGCTCAACGTGAAGTTCCTTGTCCGCATGGAAGAGGTGACCGACCGCATGGCGGCAGGCGAAACGGCCGAGGAGATCGTCCGGCAGGCCGAAGCCGAAGGCCGGGGCTACAAAGCCCGTGTCGAACAGATGTACTACGGCAACCAACAATTCCTGTTCGTCTACCAGCAATTCGACGACGTACGGCTGGTAGCCGCCCCGCCCTCGTCGATCGGCAAGTTCGGCGGCGACACCGACAACTGGATCTGGCCCCGCCACACGGGCGATTTCTCGGTGTTCCGCGTCTATGCCGGGCCCGACAACCAACCGGCGGCCTACTCGCCCGACAACATCCCCTACCGCCCGCGCCGCCATTTCGCCGTCTCGACGAAAGGGGTGGAAGAAGGCGATTTCACGATGATCTACGGATTCCCGGGCAACACGCAGCAATACATCCTCTCGGACGTGGTGAAGTACATAGCCGAGACCTCCGACCCGATGAAGATCGCCATCCGCACGCGGCGTCTGGGCATCATAGCCGAAGCGCAGGCGAGCGACCCGGCCCTGCGCATCTGCTATGCGGCCAAACACGCGACGATCGCCAACGCATGGAAGAAATGGCAGGGCGAAGTGCTGGGAATCGACCGGCTGGGCACCTACGCGAAGAAACTGGAGACCGAACGCCGGTTCGCCGAAGCCACGGGCGACGGCGAAGTGCTGCAAGAGCTGAAAAAAGAATTTGCCCGGGCGCTGCCCTACTACTACACGCGCGAACTGCTGGCCGAAACGCTGCTGACGCTGGCCTACGGCTACACCGCCGAAGAAAAAGCCGACCCGATATTCGCCGAACGCGAAGCCGCCGAGCGGGCGCTCTATCGGCAGGCGTTCGAAGAATATGCCGCCCGCAACACGCTGCTGCCGACGATAGCGGAAGTCGCAGCCGGAATCGAACAAGCCGGAAGCCCCGCGGCCTATGCCGACCGCATATTCGAACTGGCGGTCGCAGATCCGAAAGCGGAAGAACTGACGGCCCTGAAAAAAGGAATCGCGGCGCTCCACACCCGCATCGTGGACGAGTTGGGCACCAAATCGCTGCGCAACTTCAACAGCGCGCGCATGAACGAACTCTATGCCCGCTATGTCGAAGGACTGCGCCGCTGGGCCGCGGCGGAAAAACGCGAAGGGGCGATGTTCCCCGATGCCAACCTGACGCTGCGCGTGGCCTACGGCAAAGTGGCGGGCTACGAATATGCCGACGGCGAATACCACAAACCGCTGACGACCCTCGACGGCATCATAGCCAAAGACAACCCGGAGATCTACGACTACGACATCCCGCAATCGCTGCGCGACCTGCATGCGACCAAAGACTACGGCCGCTGGGGCGTGGAGATCGACGGCCGCCGCACGGTGCCGGTCTGCTTCTTGGCGACCAACCACACCACGGGCGGCAACTCGGGCTCGCCGATCCTCAACGCCCGCGGCGAACTGGTGGGCATCAACTTCGACCGCACGTGGCGCTCGACGATGAGCGACATCGAATTCGACCCGACGATCTGCCGCAACATAGCGGTCGACATCCGCTACGTACTGATGGTCATCGACCGCATAGGCGGCGCAGGCTATCTGCTCGACGAAATGACGCTCCGCTGAACCGGCCGCCCCTGCCCGCGGGGCCGAAGCAATGCCCGACCGCATGTCCGAGCCCGAAGTCGGGAACGGATTTCGGAGCCTCCGGAGAACGGCGCCGGCAGGGTTTCGGAGCGGATCGCAGACAAAAATTCATCGCACGCGCCGAAAAATTTGGCGGTTTGAAAATTAAGCGCTATATTTGTGCTCCCGAATCGCAAGTTTCGGCAGTGTCGCCCAGGTGGTGAAATTGGTAGACACGCTACTTTGAGGGGGTAGTGAACGTTTAGTTCGTGCAAGTTCGAGT
>JAIDUK010000041.1 GCA_029060215.1 Alistipes sp. | reverse complement strand
CTCGGCGGAAACAATATGAATACTATCGCAATAAGTTGCTGAAATTCAACCCTTGCGGGGGGGGGTATTCTGGCAATGTAAAATGGTGTAAATTAAGTGATTTAGGCGTGTTTTACGGCGGACTTTCGGGTAAAAGCAAAAACGATTTTACAAACGGCAATGCCAAGTTTGTAACTTACATGAATGTCTACTCCAACATTGCCATAGATACGAATATAAATGATATGGTAAGAATTGCAGCAGGAGAGAAGCAGAACAAAATAGAATACGGAGATGTCGTATTTACCGGTTCATCGGAAACCCCTGATGAGTGTGGAATGTCCTCTGTTATGACCATACGGACAAGCGAAGATTTATATCTTAATAGTTTTTGCTTCGGTTTTCGGATGTACGACAAAACATTGCTATTGCCCGATTTTATGAAATTTTTATTTCGCAGTGAGAATATACGAAAACAGATAGCGAAGACGGCAAGCGGCGTTACCCGCTTCAATGTATCGAAAAAGCGATTTGGAGAGGTTGCTATTCCAATTCCTCCAATAGAGGAGCAGCAGCGCATTGTTGCCATATTGGATAAGTTCGAGACATTGGTAAATGATATTTCGGAGGGACTGCCGGCAGAGATTGCCGCCCGAAGACAGCAATACGAGTATTACAGAGACAAACTATTGACCTTTAAACGAAAAGAAGATGGTAAGATACAACCTTGTAGCTGAAAACCCTGAAAGTACGGTCGTAAGCGACTACCAGGCCGAATACCGCACGGAGAAAGAATACCAGTCGGAGGCCGAACTCGAACGGGCTTTTATCGACCTGCTGACCGGGCAGGCTTACGATTATCTGCCGATCTGCACCGAGACGGAATTGGTTGCCAATCTGCGCCACCAGTTGGAAAAACTCAATGATTATACGTTTACCGATACGGAGTGGTCGCGTTTCTTTACGGGTTGTATCGCCAACAAGAACAGCGGAATCGTCGAAAAGACCGCAATCATTCAGGAGGATCACGTACAGCTGCTGACGCGTGATGACGGGACGGTCAAGAATATCTACCTGCTCGATAAGGGCAATATCCATAATAATTCGCTCCAAGTCATCAATCAATACGAAGTCGAGAACGGAACGCGCCCGAACCGCTATGACGTTACCGTATTGGTAAACGGTCTTCCTTTGGTGCATATCGAGTTGAAGCGCCGCGGCGTCGACATAAAAGAGGCGTTTAACCAAATAGACCGCTACCAGCGTGAGAGTTTCTGGGCGGGCTGCGGGTTGTTCGAATATGTGCAGTTGTTCGTTATTTCAAACGGCACCTATACCAAGTATTACAGCAACACCACACGCCAAAGCCATATCAAAGAGGCTTCGAGCGGCAACAAATCCAAGAGCAGGCAGACGAGCAACAGTTTTGAATTCACCTCGTGGTGGGCAGATGCCAATAACAAGCCTATTACCGATCTAATGGGATTCGGCCGTACGTTCTTTGCCAAACATACGCTGCTCAATTTGCTGACCCGATATTGCGTATTCACCTCCGACCGTATGCTGCTCGTCATGCGACCTTATCAGGTTGTGGCGACAGAACGCATTCTGAACAGAATCGACATCGCCAACAGCTACAAGCGCTATGGCACGGTCGAGGGCGGCGGATACGTCTGGCATACGACGGGCAGCGGCAAGACGCTGACCTCGTTCAAGACAGCACAGCTGGCGAGCAAGCTGAGCTACATCGACAAAGTGCTGTTCGTGGTCGACCGCAAAGACCTCGACTACCAGACCATGCGCGAATACGACAAATTCGAGCGGGGCGCAGCCAACAGCAATACGAGTACGGCGATTCTTAAACGACAGTTGGAGGATTCGACCGCGAAAATCATCATCACGACGATTCAGAAACTTTCGGTTTTCATCGGGCGTCATGCGGAACACCCCGTGTTCCAGCAAAAAATCGTCATCATCTTCGACGAGTGCCACCGTTCGCAGTTCGGCGATATGCACACGTCTATTACCCGAAAGTTCAAACGCTATTTCCTCTTCGGTTTTACCGGCACGCCGATATTCGCCAAAAATGCCGTAAGCGGCGGCAAACCCGATCTGCGGACTACCGAGCAGGCTTTCGGCGAACAGCTGCACACCTATACGATCGTCAATGCCATAACCGATAAGAACGTATTGCCGTTCCGCATCGAGTATATCCGTACCATCAAGGAAAAAGAGGAGATCGAAAACTCGATGGTGTGGGACATCGCTCGCGAGGAGGCTTTGGCAGATAAACGACGAATCGCTAATATCGTCGCCTATATTCTTCAACATTTCAACCGGAAGACGAAACGCACCGCGAAATCGTATGAGTTCCATGCCGTAACCAATATCGGCGAAGTGGCATCGGCCGGTCGCCGCAATAAGATAGAAGAGGTGAAGCAGCAGACTCGTCTGACAGGTTTCAATTCGATTTTCGCCGTCTCCTCCATCGAAACGGCGAAGATGTATTACGCCGAGTTCAAACGGCAGATGGCGGAATTGCCGAGCGCGCAGCGTCTGAAAGTGGCGACTATATATAGTTTCGGTGTGAACGAAGATGCGGACGACTTCATTATCGACGAAAACCCCGAAGATACGAGCGGTCTGGACCGAAGTTCGCGCGATTTTCTCGAAAGTGCCATCGAGGATTACAATGCGATGTTCTCGACCTCCTACGATACGTCGAGCGACAAGTTCCAGAACTATTACAAAGACGTCTCGCTCCGCATGAAGAACAGGGAGCTGGATTTGCTCATCGTCGTCAATATGTTCCTGACGGGCTTCGACGCAACAACGCTCAACACGCTGTGGGTCGACAAGAACCTGCGGATGCACGGGCTGTTGCAGGCCTATTCGCGCACGAACCGCATCCTGAACTCGATAAAGACCTTCGGCAACATCGTATGTTTCCGCAACCTCGAAACGGCTACGAACGAAAGTCTCGCCCTGTTCGGAGACAAGGAGGCGGCAGGCATCGTGCTGCTCAAAACCTTCGACGAGTATTACAACGGATACACGCAGAGCGACAAAGAGATTCGCGGTTATGCCGAATTAGTTGCCGAGTTGCAGTCGAAATATCCTGTCGGGGAACAGATTGTAGGAGAGCAGAACAAAAAGAATTTCGTATGGCTTTACGGGGCGATTTTGAAGTTGCGGAATATCCTATCGACATTCGACGCTTTCGCCGGACGCGAAATTCTGAGCGAGCGAGACGTGCAGGATTACCACAGCGCCTATATCGACCTTTACAACGAGTTCCGACCGCAGAAGCACGAAGCGGAACATATCAACGAAGATCTTGTCTTCGAAATGGAGCTTATCAAGCAGGTGGAGATCAATATCGACTATATCCTGTCGTTGATCCGTAAATACCACCAAGAACACTTGCAGGACAAAGAGATTATCGTGTTGATTCGCAAGGCGATTGATTCGAGCGTTGATCTGCGCAACAAGAAAGAGCTAATCGAGCGTTTCATCGAATCCCTGACACCCGATTCCGATGTGGACGAGGATTGGCTCGCTTATGTCGAGGAGCAGCGTCGTGCCGAGCTGGACCGGATCATTGCCGACGAAAACTTGAATCACGACGAGGCATACAAATTCATGGACAATGCTTTCCGCGACGGATTCGTACAAACGACGGGGACGGCTATAACCAAAGTCCTACCGCCCGTTTCCCGTTTTACGCCCACTGGCGACCGCACGAAGAAGCGCGAAGCTGTCATCGAACGGCTGACCGCGTTCTTCAATCGGTTCTGGAGTATAATATCATAAACTGCATAATAATCAATATTTCTTACTGATAAAAAGTAATAGTTATTTTTATTATTTTTGATCACTAATTCCAAATCAATAGTTATGGCAGACAATACTATTAGTTTATTTAAATTGAAGAACAAACTCAATACATTTATTCTAGATAAATTTACCTATTCAATAGCTCAAAATAGTTCATTAAAGATAATTGATACTCTTAATCCTAAATATGTAGAACCTATATTTTCACAGCAGGATATAGAGGGGACTTCGTTTGAGAATGCCACTATTGTGCTTATTTCTGCTGCTGGAGCTACAGGAAAAACCTGTTTGACAGAGAATCTGTCAAATGAATTAGGTATCCCTATTTTCGACTTAAGCAAACACGACCCAGTAGCTAGCAATTCATTAACAGGTTTGCTTTTCAATAGTATGGAGCTATCTGATTTTACGGATTATTCACAAAAGCTGCAAACAGGGAAAGCTTCAATGATTATAGACGCATTGGACGAAGGGTATATTAAGACTACTGTTGACGGTTTCTATGCTTTCTTGGATAATATTGTAAAGATTGCTGCAACGGCTCAAGGAACACCTTTTGTCTTGCTAGGGAGAACGAATGTAGTAGAATTGGCAACACTATATTTTGAAGAACAAGGGGTTAAAGTTGCCTTTTTGCAAATAGAGCCTTTTACTATAGATTCAGCCAAAGTATTTATTGACAAACATGTTGAATCAGAAGCAAAAGAGCGCTTTGTTGAACAGTATAAAGCTGTTCGAGATTATATTGTTGACGCAATTGGAGGTTTTTTCAAAAATCAGTCAGAGATTAATCATAAACAATATTTACAATTCATTGGTTACGCTCCAGTATTGCTTGCCATATCAACCTTGCTGAATAGAAACAATAACTATCATGCATTATTGGAAGATTTAAAATCAAACAATCGGCAAAATGTAAAATTAGTTATTGATATTATTGAAGAAATTCTTAAACGAGATAAAGAGGATAAAATCAATGAGATCCTCTTGCCACAACTTTTAAATAATCGAGATGATTCGTTTAAAGACATGGCATTTAAAAATGCATATTCAATAGAAGAACAGTGTATTAGATTATTGTGTAAACAATTGAATATTAATCTGAATATTCCTGTTACCCATGATACGTACTTTGATACCGAGTATAATAAGCAAATATCGTCATGGTTGAATGAGCATCCATTTTTATCTAATGGGAAGATTCAGAATGTAGTTTTCGAGAGTTATATAATTGCAAGGCTGATTAAAATAACGAAATATAAGGATTATGTATTCCAATATTTAGAAAGTTCATTTAGAAATGCATACATGCTCTTTTATATTTACGACGAACTGGCAGATAAGAATAGGACTATTGACAAAGAGTTTATCCCTTATTTATTTGAATCGTTAAAAGCATTGGATAAAAAGGGGCACTACTCATCTATGGAATTAACGGTTCAGAAGGTTGATAAAAGTACGAAGGATATTATTTGTGAATTGGAGTTTTTCAAAGCTGGAATTACGACCGATGATTATTCTTATTCTGTATATACGAATTGTGCAGATACCCTTTATGTAGGGACTGAAATCAATAATATGACAATTGACTTGCCTGTGACGGTTGGTATTTCAGCTGATAAAGTCGATTGTACACCTCCTGCATATATCAAATGCAATACAATTGAGTGTACAGCATCGGAAATATTATTAAATGCTGGAGTGCATGATGAAAGCGTCGTTCTCGAATGTAATAATTTTTGTGTAAAATGTGGTAACAAAGGGACGCTCCCAATTTTAACAAATAAGGGACGTATGGATGGAAAACAGTTTCAATTAATTTGTAAAAACCAACTCTCTTACCCTTTTGTGCAATATAGTGCACATGCACTTGAGGACAGTATTCCGACTGATATCCAAGACAAATATCAGAAAATGCGTCGTTTACTTCTAATGTTCCGCTCACATAGTAAAGGGGATTTGGCTAGATATAAGGATAAGATTGATAATAGAATAGGGAATAGTAGTATTGGAAAAAAAGTATTAGATGCGCTAATTGAAAAAGGAATTTTATACTCTAAAGAAATGTTATATTTCATTGATCTCGAAAAAATGGCTATAGAACTAGGTGTAAAATACGATGACATTAGGTCTTCAATCATCAATGATAAAATTAAACATTTTTTAGCTAACATATAAATACAATAATTCCTGTGCAAAGAATACTTTCAAGATTTTTTATTGAATTTATTATGAGTATAGCTTCCCTTGTAAAGATTAGATTTATAGTAAAAAGTATAAAAAGCCACGATCATCCACTATCATATAATAGGTTCAAAATTTCGGCCCGTTGCATTTTTGTTGCCTCTGTACGGATTGGCAAAAGGCTTCTCGTAATTTTTCGAACTTCTCCCTGCACCACTCCTTAAACGGTACTTTGTCGATGTTTAGTTGCAGTTCTCGTTTGTCGGTCGGGGCGGGCGTTATTTGCACTGTTACTCGTTCGACCGGGAATTTGCAGTTGTGTTCTTCGGAGTATAGTTCGCCGCTGTATTCGAGCGGTTGGCCTTTGATAAGTATCGCAGTCTGTTCGTCATCGAACCCGACCGTTCGGCAAACGTTTTCCATGCGGATCATCTCACGGAAATAGGGGAACCAATTTACGGCTTTCGAGATGACTGCTTTCAATAGCGACATTTCTTTTTTGTGCTGCTTTGTTAGGTTCGCGGTCTCGGTGGTATGTTGTGCTTGTATTGCCGTCAATTCTCGGCTGTGTTCTGCTTGCATGGTCAGTATTTTGGCTTGTAGGGCTTCGATGGTCTCTTCATGCGTGACTACCTCCCGATGCAGGACGATATTCTCCCTTTCCAGCGTCTTGACTCTGTTGCTGCCGAATATCGCACCGACACTTTCGGCAATGTTGGTGGCGGCTGCGGTGGTAGCCCCTTTCAGCCGTTCGGTCTGTATTTCCTTTTTCGCACGGTTCAGTTCCTCCCGCGTTGTCTCTTTTTGTTTCTGCAATTCCGTTACGTCGGCTTTCAGCGTATCGGTCATTGCCTTCATTTCTCGGTAAAATTGCTGTGTGTCGACATGTCGGGCTTCGGAGCCGTCGATACCTCTTTGCAGTCCGTATTTGGCCATTGCTGCGGCATAGGTATCTTGATACTCTTTCAGCTTAATACGCGACATTACGTCGTCGGCACATAACCGAGAACGGGACACCGATTTCGTGCGGTAGCGTTTGACCGCCCGCTCCTCCTGCTTCTTACGCTTCCGTTTAGTCGTTACGATGGGTACAAGTGTCGCATGGATATGCGGCGACGTTTCATCCAAATGCAGGTCGGCCGATACGATATTCTCCCTGCCGAACGTCGCAGCAAGGTATTTCATGTTATCAGTGCACCATTCGTCCAAACGTCCTTCGCGCACGATGCGCTGCATATCGTCGGGACTTCCCGAGAGCATAATGCGTATCGCCCGTACTTGGTTCTTGCCGACCTTGCGAGTAAGTCCTGCGGTTTCCAACCGATGTTGGATCGCCTGCGTGCGAGTATGGATGCCGTCTGGATATTCGATGAGCCGACGGTTCAGGTGGGTCCGTTCCTCGTCGGCATTCGAGGGTTTGACCTTGCGTTCGATGTGTGCGGAAGTTCCGCTGTCCGTTCCGCGGGTCTTCTGCATATGGAATACGACATAGCCCATAGTCTTGTGGTTTTAGGTGGTTATTGGTTTGGGGGAGTGCAGAGGGGCGAAGCACCTTTGCCTTATTGGGGAATTTTCAGCGTGTCGAAGACAGGCGGACAGAAAATTCCCTAATAAGCTATGCCTTTTTCAAAAAGGCGCGGGGCGGACGTGTGGTAGGAGACATTGCTGCCGTCGTGTCCGTCAGCAGGAGCGGCCGATGAAAGAGAACCTCCGTCCCTGTGCGCCCGGAGGGATCCTCCCAAATCCCATAAGGCGCACAAGGGGCAACAGGACCGAACTCCGTCGTCTCGATTTCTCTTTTCATTGTGCAAGGTTGTATTTTGCGGAATAAATGTCGGCCATTTCGTCGAAGCCTTTGGCCAGCATGTCGTCCGTTACTTTAGCGTATATCTGGGTCGTCTTGATGTTCGTATGCCCCAGCATCCGACTGACCACTTCGATGCGGATGCCTTGCGCCAGCGCGTTGGTCGTGGCGAACGTGTGGCGGGCCATATGATAGGTTATCGTCTTGTCGATGCCGACTTCCGCCGCGATTTTCTTCAATACCCTGTTGCAATAGGCGATGTCGGGAACGGGCAGCACGAGGTTCGTTCCCGAAACTTCACGTTTGTAACGGTCGATGATGCGTTTGGTAATGCCGCACAGCTTGATTTTGAACGGCGTGTCGGTTTTCTGCCTCCGCTTGACGATCCATAGATCGCCGTCGAACGAGCGTTGAATCATCTCCTGCGTCAGTCCCTTGACGTCGGCATGGGCCATGCCCGTGAAACAGGAGAAAACGAACATGTCCCGCACCTTGCCGTAGCCCTCGAATGCGAACTTATGATTCATAAACGCCTGCAACTCGGATTCGATCAAGTAGCCGCGTTCTTTGGTCGTCTTCTTCGGATGATAGTCGGCGAACGGGTTGCGGGCGATCATGCCTGCGTTGTGCGCTTTCGTGACGATCATCTTCAACGGCTTGGTGTAGATGCAGACGCACGAGGGCGTCAGCCCCTTCTCGCTGCGCAGGTAGAGGCCGTAATCGGTAATGAAAGTCTCTGTCAACTCTTTCAACGGAATATCCTCGCGATGCAGTTTCTCGTGAAGAAACTCCGCCAGCCGCTTGCGCACGTTGTCGTATTTGCGGTAGGTGGATTGGGCACGGTCTACGCCGACGTGCTGTTTGAAGTCGCGGTTGAACTTGTCGAATACTTCCAACAGCGTTTCATACTCTTCGCCCATGCCGAGGTAAGCCAGCTTTACGCGCTCGGCCGTAACGTAGGCGTCGCGGTCGGAGATGCGCTGGTAATGCCGCTCGATTTGAGTGCGGATATGCTCCAACTTACGGTTGACCGTCTGCGCCTCGTGGCTTTTGCCTGCGGCTTTGTTGGCTTTGGAATCCCACAAGGCGGGCGGCAGGGTTACACGGCAGTTGACGAACGTGCTTCGACCGTTCACCGTCAGACGAGCGTAAACGGGAATACGCCCCTTTTTCATGCGCTGTTTGTTCACATAGAACAGGATTTTGAATGTACTTCTTCTCATAACAGTTTTACAGGTTACAAAGTTAACTGGTTATGAGTTCAGAATCAATACGAAGAATTACGCAAAACAGTGAATAAGAATACATTGCGATAACAAGTCGGGCTAACTGTCCGATTCTTCGGCTGCCGAATCGCCGTTAACGATTTGTTAACCGAACTCCTGCGTTTCGATGCTTTAAAGTGCTCAACCGACCGTTTGCAGAATACGGCGCAAATGCGTATATATAACAAACAGCCAGTTTGTTAGCTTTAATTTGCATCCGGATGCTACGGCAATCTTGTTTTCCGCTCAAAGTGCCTTTGAAAAAGAGGGCAATACGAAGCAAAAAACCTTATGTATCGATGATATGTAAGGTTTTTTGTTTTCCGGTGCGGCGATGTCCCTGCGGCGGCAAGGCATCTGCGGAGATACGGAACCTCGGACTATTGAAAATTTCGTCGAAAATGTCTAAATTCGTCATGCGAAATCTGCGACGGACTTTTATGCTGAACCCGACGAAACGACTGTCATTCATACTGATCCTCTGTGCGGCGGCGGTGTCGTGCCGCTCGAATGCCCGGGTCGAAGCCGACTTGCTGCGGGCCGAACAATGCCTGTGCGAAGCCCCCGACAGCGCACTGCGGATCCTCGAAGCGATCGCTCCGGACGATATTTCGCGCCGCCGGACGCGGGCCGAATATGCGCTGCTCTACACCATGGCGCAGGACAAAAACTATATCCTTGCGGAAAACGATTCGCTGATCCGCATCGCCCGCAGCTACTACCGCCGTCGGCCCAAGGAACTGCGCCGCCGCTTCCTGTCGGAGTTCTACTACGGCCAGATTCTCCACAACCGCGGCGAGGATTCGCGGGCGCTGGTCCACTTCCTGCGCATCGAGGAGAAGGGGCGGCACCTCGGCGATCCCTATCTGCTGGGGCTGCTCTACCAGCGTATCTGCGAAATCTACGAAACGCAGTACAACTATGCCACCACGCTGGAATATGCCCGGCTGGCCTGCGAAAATTTCCGGCAGGCGGGCAAAAACCACCATTGCGGCTATGCCTTGTCGGACATAGGTTCGGCCTATTTCGATATGAAGCAGTACGACAGCGCCTATACCTATTATGCGCAGTCGCTGCGACTTGTCGAAGTTGAGCGCGACACCGCCATGACACAATTTACGCTTGGCGATTTGGCCCATACCCGGATCGCTCAAGGCATGCCTGACGATGCTTGCGCCCTGTTGTGGCAAATACGGCACCGGCTGCATCGCGATTGGTCGGACCGGGAACGTGTCATCATGACTTTGGCCCATCTGTCCGCAGGCAGACTTGACAGCGCCCGCTATTACTTGCATCGGGCTCAAGCCGCCATAGTTTCCGATTCTCCCTCACGAGTTTTTTTGAACGGAGTAGCCGCACAGGTCCATTATCGAACGGGCGATTATCGGAAGGCGGCAGAAGAATATCGGAATGAAGCATTTTTGCAAGATTCTTTGATGCGTATTGCGGTAAAACAGCCGTATGCCAATGTCCATCGGGATTTTGCAGACAAGGAAAAACGGATTGCACAGCGACGTCTGCACGGCATGCGGCTGAATTTCTATTTGATGCTCGCACTGGCCGTCGTGGTGGTTTCGTTCGCCGGATTCGTGGCCTACATCAATTATCGGCGGCGGCAGCTGACCGTAGCGGAACACCTGTCGGCGCTCGATGAAATCCGCAATACCAACAAAATGCTGCTGATGAAACTAGAAGCGCAGCACCGCTCGGAAACCGAGGAATTGCAGCAGCTCGTCAAGGAGCGTTTTGCCGAGATCAACGAACTTGCGGCGACTTACTACGAGCGCAAAGGCGCCAACGAACAGCGGGCCATATATAATAAGGTAAGGGCGCTGCTCGAAACCTACGCTTCGGGGACCGACGGCAGGCGGGAAATCGAGCGCGTGGTCGACACCTGCCACGACAATATCATGCAAAAAATCCGCGCCGAACTGCCCGAACTCAAGGAAGCCGAACTGGATTTGCTGCGCTATGTCTATGCCGGTTTTTCGCTTCAGGTCATCAGCGTTTTCACGGGCGGCAGCATCAACTATACGGCAGTCAAGAAATCGCGTCTGAAAGCCAAAATCGCCCGGTCCGATGCTCCGTCCAAAGATTTGTTCGTGCGCCTGATGTAGCAAACGGCTGCATTTCAGAAACTTGTCTGCATGCGTTGTTTGCATGTGTTTGTATGTTTTTGATACACACGTACTTATGCGCGTGTAATGATTTCACGCTGCCGCAAACGCATATTCATCAGATAATCAGCTGTTTATCGAATCGTCTTGTAATGTTTTTACAAGGCGATTTTTTGTTGCATACACTTCGCAGAGGTAATTTTGCAACAGAAATTCTAATCTGTATCCTAACATTATGAAAACTGCTTTTTTCCGAACCGTTTTTCTGCTTTTGACCTTGGGTTTTGTTTCTGTCGCTTTGACCGCGACAGCCCATGAAGAAAAACCATCCCAAAAAGAAAATCAACATATTTCTCTAAGAACAGATCGATTGTTACCGCCCCGTCCCCGCATGCCGGAGCGAACTGCCATTGAGTGCATGTACGAAGCGGCCGGCGAATCGTTGTCGTTCCAGTTTTTCGAGGAGATGGGCGGCGTGACCGTTACGGTAGTTAATACGTCGACCGGAGAATTGTTCTTCGATGTGTGTTCCTCCACCCCGGGCAGCTGCCGCACAGCGCTTTCGGGCGATGCCGGCAACTATGCTATTTTGCTCGAAGACGACTTCGGGCGCACCTATTCGGGGAACTTTACCTTATAAGCACAGTGGTTGCCGAAAAACTCAAGAGTAGGCATAATCCTATTTATAATCAACAAGTTTCATGAAATTCACAAAATCTGTTTTGCTGGCAGCGGCCGCCATTATGGCCTGCGCCTGCGAAAAAGAGATTGCGACGACGGAAACACCCCAAAATGCGGAATCCTCCGAAATCGTCTGCATCGACGGAACCCTGCATTTTGCAAATAATAATGTTTTTTATCAAACCATTGAGAGACTTGTTTCTAATGCTAACGAAAAGGAATATCTCTATACATTTGAAACACAATATGGATTTTATTCATTGGCTCATCATGTAGACGATATATATGACCAATTGGAATTAAGCGAATCGGAAAATCAATACCACCAAATCATAGAACACAATCGACAATATCTGAGTATTGATGATAAAACAGGAACCATATATCCTGCAGTTGACGCTTTGGGTTATGCTATGGTCGCGAATATTGATGGTGTTTATTTTATCGGGAACACTCGATATAAGGTAATGCCAACTCATTTGGAAGTACATTCTTTGGATAAGACCAGAAGCGGATCATCCAACTGCGAACTACTTGTGTATGCGCAACGCCAAAATATAACCCGCAATTCCAATACAGACATTTACATCAACAGGACTTTCAATACTTCGGATAGAAAAATAGCTGTACAAGCTCAAGTATTTACATATTATACGGTTTCCGGACAACAAAATGGAGTAAATGTATATGATGTGAACTATAAACTCCAATTTCATTTGTCTGGGTATAAAAAATCTTGGTTTACAGGCAACTGGAGAAACTATAAAACTTTATTATCGTTAAATAATCTTGTATTCAGATATGCGATACCGACGGCTAATGGGTCTGTCGTTCATCCTGAAGATTATTGGAAATCAAGTTATTATAAATACGGCGACGACGCTTCATATAAATCCAGCAAAGAGGTTAAAAATTTTTATGTAAATTTTGATCTGCCGGAAATATATCATAACAGGAAGAATCCCTATATGCCCGAACTACTTACGATGAGATTCAAAGCATTCTGCCGGGGAATGGGCGACAGAGGTTTGGTTGTCAACCATGGTGATTTATGCGGTTATGCTCCGTTGCAATAATAAATCTTAAAAAATATGAAAAGCTTTATTTTATCTTTCAGTGTATTTTTGCTTGGTTTATCGACCGCTTGTCAAAAGCAGGACGAAATCTTTGTGATTCCGGACATGGACAATCCTACAGAAGTAGTACAAACTTCCATACAAAGGAGTACGGCCGAAAAAATGTCTCGGATGTTCTATAAAAGTTTGGCGCAAAACAAAGGACTAACGCGTACTGATATGTCCAATCTCCTTATGGAGCAAGTCCAAACAGATAATGGACAAATCCTATGGATTGCCAATTTCCCAAACGACAAAGGTTATATTGTTTTAACTACAGATCATCGAGCGTATCCTATACTAACGTTTAATACTGAAGGAGAATTCCATTACGACCGATTGTCCGCCCAAGAAAAAGCCGAATTCAATCGGCTGGTCGAGAATTACGAATGTGCACTCGAAACATTGCCAGAAGACGAACCTTCCATATGGGATGAATTGGCAGAAGGCATTACCGAAGAATCGGACACGACGACAGTTGTTGATATAGAATTCTTCGCGGACAAAATCCTCGCCACCGATTCTGCAGCCATTGATAACCAAAATGCAAGCGTTGCTACGCGAGGCGGAGGGTCGATTTCAAGACGAACCTATCAAAAAAATTATCCTACCATTTATCCGTTGTTAGGTCGCAAAAATCGCCAATGGACTAAGTTTATACCTTATTGCTACGATATGCCGAATAGTTATTTCGGCGGCGTATTAACGGAAGGAGGAGGAACAGGTCCTGCATGGTTAAGTGATTTTACAATATGCTTTGCCTTGGCATTGGACCACCTGAATTTGCCTAATAGCACTTTTTGGAGTTCAATACCCAATGTTCAAACTGAAAGAACAAGTACACCGCTTACTCGTTTTCTCAAACAATTGCACTATGAATTAGGCGGAACATGTTCCTTTACTTCCGGAACAGAGATACTTTGGTCCCATACATCGTCAACTATACCGACAATAATGAACAACTATGGACTTGTAAAAAGTGTTTGCGAACGTTATTATCCTGACCAAGCTGGCTTTGATGGTCTCAAATCCCATTTAAATACGTACAATCCTATTATCTTTTTCGCCAATAGAAACAGTCAGATTGAATCATCCATCATTTTGGATGGAGTTGCAGAACTTAAAACTAAAGTTACTACGAAAAAATATTTTCTGGGAATCAAGTACAAAACAATTGTGAAATATTATTATATGGACTACTTCCATAATGTTTCTCCTATTGCTCATTCAAACGATAAATGGGTTTTATATGATGCAATCAATACAGGCAATAATTATTTTTATAAACTTAAACGGAAATAAATAGGACAAGTATGATGCTGATTAGGTTTTTTCCCTTGTTTTTACTATACACAGTATGTTTTGGCTATTATACACATGGACAGGACCTCTGCCAGAAGCACAATATAGGCATTCGGGCAGGTATAGGTGCGGCATCGTCATGGGGTAAACCTCATTTTGACGAAGCGATTATCCGACTTCATGCTGGAATGTCTTACGAATATCGCCCGCATCATAATTGGGGTGTGGAAACCGGTGTTTATCTGCAAACAAAAGGCGGTGCTAAAACCTATGACGGAGTTACGACAAAACTGAACTTATGGTATTTGGAGTTACCCATTTTATGCAACTATCATATTCATTGCAAGCAAATTGAATTTATTCCCTTTATCGGATTCTATTATGGTTACTGTATGAAAGGGGAACTAAGAGATAAGTACGGTTCTGTTTCTTGGTTAGGGAAATACGAAAAAAAACGATTGGTACGCTCCGATTGGGGAGCCCGACTGGGTGGAGGCATCTCTTGGAGGCACATCTATTTTGCAATCGGCTATGATTGGGGATTGAGCAATATCGGTGTTAGAACATTAAAATATCAATACGGAGAAAAAATACCGATTGGAATGAGATTGAAAACAGGATTATTTTTCACGACCGTCGGTTGGAATTTTTAACTACCCGTACGGACGGAAAGAGCTATCTGATTGTCCTGTTACAAAATGACAACGGTTCTTTCAACGTTACCTTTTGGAAACAATAAAACAAGCGGACAGATTCGGAACAAATTTTTCCGAATCTGTTGAATGAATACTACCACAAAATGAAAAAACTATTATTCGCCATTATGGCGGCGTTCGCCTTTGCGGCATGCGACAAGGACGAACACCAAACCCGTTATCAAGACATGATGTGTTTCGTAGAGAGCATTCCTACGGACGACGGCTATGCTTCAGCGACGACCCACATTACGGCCGCATCCGACGCATCGGCTTTGCAGCTGTATGTCATGCGCAGCCCGATGGCTGCCGGACAGCATCCCCGGCAAACGGCCCGCATTGTTGTGGATAAAGAGAATTCCACGGCTATAGAGGGTACGGATTTCTCGCTTTCTGCCACGACTTTCGATTTTGAAAATAGCGAAGTATTTCGTCCTTTCACGATTGATTTTCACGATGCGGCCGGAAAGACTATCGCGCTGGAACTCGACTATGCCTATTACGACGAATGCCCGGCCGATACCCGCAAGCAGGACCGACTGACGATAGAAATCAAGTAGTTAACAGCAAAGATGAAATGTCTGAGATGGATTGTTGCAGCGTGCCTTTTGGTACTTTTGGCTCCGGCGTGCTCCAAAGACCGCGACACGAACAAGGTCCGGTTCGTAATAGACAGCAATACACCGGAAACTCCGATTCGGGTATACGGTGCACACACCGGAGCCGACTATATCGTAGTAAAGAATCACTTCGAGAATACTATCGAAACAGATGAAACCCTTGTTATTTTGGATGCTCGTTGCGATGACTCCAATACGCTGATAACGCTGGAGGTGCACGTAAACGGCAAGATCAAAAGACGGGTCACCGGCAACAGATGGGTCACTACCGGCGAAGTCCGGCTGAAATGACTATTCCTATCCAGCCGACACAAGGTATCCTTTGTTTAACAGAAAGGCCTGTCCTTATTTTTACTAAATAAAAATTTCACCTTTTTGATGCCGAAAAACTCAAGAGTAGGCAGAATTTTCCCTCCCTAAAATTATGTTACAAATGAACAAATTGCGCTTCATGTATGCTGCAATGGCTATACTCATGATTTCATGTACAGAAGACCCGGTTCAAAACGAAGAAAATTCTTTGCGTACAGAGGAAACATGCCCGACAAATGTACTGCAATTCAGTTCTACGGAAGAATTGGCGTCGACTATTTCGGAGCTGAAAGAGACCGGAAATTTCGATATCAAGTCGCTTGCCCGCACGCGAGCGGTGGCTTCTGCGGAAAATTTCATATCTTTACGTCAACATTTGTGTGAACAGGGCTTAAGAGAATTTACGGATGCCGAGTTAGCTGAAATCATTCGGGATTCATTGGAATATGAACCTGAAGACAGCCTGATAGTCGACCCCTATATGACCGCTGTTCTTAATGAAGACAGGGAAGTACAGGTAGGAACAAAAATTTGCCGCTTTGTGAATGAGGGTATGGTTGCTTATGAAGCAGATGACAGAAAACCAGAACTTGCACCTGAACTTATCGAAGCGCAAGTTCGGACGAATACCCTTACTCACGGGCAATCGGTAAAGATTGTGGATTCCAAAGGTGTATCGGCTGAATTTGTCAAAATTGATTATGCTCGCAGAACAACGGTCATTGATGATATTGGCAACGAACCCAATGATAATGTTACCTATAATTATGATGGGAGCATCACGCTGACAAACGGTGTGAGAATTCCTGCCAATATGATATGCCGAACCACCTATCGGAAAGGCGGCGGAAACGGCAGTTGGCTGGCAAAGGGTGTTTCGGGATTATTCGGGAAAAATGTAACCATAACGAATAATTACGACAAGAAACACCGGATGAAATTGCGCATGTATGAACAGGACTACATTATATATCGGGCAGTCGGAATGACCGTGCGTATGCAGGCTCGCAAACTTGGTATCTGGTGGAGAAAAAAAGCGCAGGAATTCCGATATGGCTGGTCGGCTATCGAATGCGAATACAATTTCCCGAAACCGACATTCCAGGACCCTCCGAAAATGCCGAACGGACAACCTCAATATGCCAAATATCCGACCGGAATGACTAAAAAGTTCCCGTTTGCCAATTCTGAAATAGTTCTGTTCCATATTCCGCTGGCTGAGTACGACATAACGACCGGGGATGTAAACAAAGCGATGAGTATAGGAATGAAAAAATTGACTTCGGCTATTCAATCATGGTTTAACAAGTCGGAAAATAAAGGGTTGTCGAAAAATCCCCGAGGACTGTTTACCACCCGCGACGAAGATAAAAAGATAGTTGTAATATTCCCCCAAGGCGAAGAAGTTGATTACCGAACCGGCCGCGAGGTTGTCAGATGGGACAAACAATGGTTCTCGGGAAACTTTACTCTCGGCTTTGGTTCTAATCTTGCGGGCGGCGGTTTTCATTATAAAAAAGTTAGTTTTTCACCCTCGAAAGATGTTTCGATTATTCGAGGCCGTGTCTATGGTGCCGTCAAATATAACGATCAATGGCGTGCTTGTGTCATTGAAACCAATTAGTATATGAAACCAATCGTCTGTTTACTTACCATGTTCTGGGCATTTACTGTAAATGCCCAGAACATTGCTTCCGTCGCCGAAGTTCGGCGTTTCGAGGGCGAAATCGGCGTCGGTCTTGTTTTCGGCGCCGACAAACTCGATTTCGACCGTAACCAACTCGGCGCTTCCCTCCATACCGAAGTCCGCTACAACCTGCGTCGGCTGCCGTTGGATGTCGGCATACAAGTCGGCGGAACGATTTTTCACCGGGAATCGGATTATGCCGGACAGCTGAAATTCCGAAGCTGGAATATCATGGCCGTAACCGACTACAATTTCCGGCAGACGAAGAAGATTTCCTTTTTCGGCGGACTGGGCTTGGGTTACGCTTCGCTGGGAGCGTCGGCCCCCGTTTCGTTCGACGGTTCGCAGCCCAATTGGGGAGGATTCGTCACAGGGCGGAAAGACGGGTCGTTTTGTGTGATGCCACGGGTCGGAGTCGAATTCTTCCACCATCTGCGCGTGACGCTCGATTACAAATGGCAAGAAAAGGCAAACCGTCATTTCGATGTGTCGATAGGCGTAGTCTTCGGGGGCGGTCGTAAGAAATAGCCGCAACTCCGTTTTTCTGAAACTTTTAGCTGAATTCGGCGATAATTCGCCGAATTCAGCTATTTTTGTAAAAACGCGGTTTTATGAAAAAGTTTATCATTACAGCCATTGTGCTGCTGTCGGTTTCGTCGTGCGATTTATTAAAAATATTCCAGATGGATCCGTTCGAGCCGGAACATACGACGGAATGGTACATAAAAAATCTATCGGATGAAACAATCGTAATCTCGATGCGGGATTTATATGGAGCGAGGACCGTGGAGGTCGGGGATTCCGTCTGCATTATTGCATTTCATCCTCGGCAATCCAAGGGTATACCAACATTCGATTCGTTCTTCGATCATTGGCAGCCTAACGGAAGCGGCACAGAACAATATCTGATAGTATCTTCGACCGAGGACGAGGTATTGAAGAGATGGAAATATACTCCCGAAAGCGCTGCCGAAGACCCGTTTTTCCAAGAATCGTCGTGGCGGTTTTATCTGGAAGAATACGACAGGTATCCAGACTTGGAGCTGACATGGGTGTACGATTTGCAACCGGAAGATTTGGCGGCGGACGAATCCGAGCAATAATAAGGTTGTCGCGGAAACCGGCCGCACGACACGAGCAGCCCCGCTGACGGTTCCGTCAGCGGGGCTGCTGCAATGAAACGGCAGGACTTCTACCGGTAGATTTCGTTCAACAGGCGCGCCAGCCGCAGCCCGCCTCGCAGGAACTGCTGCTCGATGACAGGCGCATACTTGGCGACATAATCGTAGGACACCTTGGTGCCCTCGGGGGTGAAATCGTAGATTTCCTTGCAGATTTCGGAGGTCTCCAGCAGCCAGTCGCGCGGCGTGCCGGACTGGATGCGCGCAACCTCGTCCTTGCTCAGGCGGTCGAGCTGCTGCTGCCACTCGGTGTAGCTCCAGCGGTGGGCCGCTTCGGGCACCGAGGTATCGAAAATCGAATGCAGGTTGGTCGGTTTGCCGAACATCGTCACGGGCCGCTGGTTGCCGCCGCGGTCGCTCAGGCGCCCCGTGTGCATGGGGCAGTGCATGTCGCCGACCAAGTGGATCAGCATCTTGAGCGCGAGGGTCTCCTGCTCGGGCGCGAGGTTGCCGCCCTTGAGCTGATCCACGAGCGAAGTGACCGCTTCCAGCACATCGCCGTCGGGGTTCTTGGGCATGGTTTCGAGGGTATGGCCCTCGTCGATATTCAGGTAGTGCCACGTTTTGGTGTAGGCATATTCGGGCGTGTGGCTGGCGTTGTCGAGCCAGTTGGCATAGTAGACGGGCGAGTGTCCGCCCAGCGCCTTGTCGATTTTCTTGGCCGCCTTGGGCGTCAGATGGCATTCGGCGATATAGGCCGTGACGTCGTGGCCCTTCTGGCCCCATGCCGCTACGCTCTGCGCGGCCAGCAGCGAGCAGGCCAGCAATAAAAGTCTCTTCATGATCGGTTCGGTTTAATGGTTCATGGTGGCGAGGAACTCCTCGTTGTCTTCGGTCTGGCCCATCTGCTTCTGCAAGAACTCCATCGCTTCGACGGGGGTCATGTCCGACAGATACTTGCGCAGCACCCACGTGCGGTTCATCACCTCGCGCGGGAGCAGCAGATCCTCGCGGCGCGTGCCCGATGCGATGACATCGACGGCCGGGTAGACGCGCTTGTTGGCCAGTTTGCGGTCGAGCTGAAGCTCCATGTTGCCCGTGCCCTTGAACTCCTCGAAAATCACTTCGTCCATCTTCGACCCGGTGTCGATGAGCGCCGTGGCGATGATCGTCAGCGAACCTTTCTCCTCGGTATTGCGCGCCGCGCCGAAGAAGCGCTTGGGCTTGTGGAGCGCATTGGCGTCGACACCGCCCGAAAGCACCTTGCCCGAAGCGGGTTGCACCGAGTTGTAGGCGCGGGCCAGACGGGTGATCGAATCGAGGAAAATCACCACGTCGTGACCGCATTCGACCATGCGCTTGGCCTTGTCGAGCACCATTTCGGCCACCTTGACGTGGCGCGACGCCTGCTCGTCGAACGTCGAAGCCACGACCTCGGCCTTGACATTGCGGGCCATTTCGGTCACTTCCTCGGGGCGCTCGTCGATCAGCAGGACGATCATATAGACCTCCGGATGGTTGTCGGCGATGGCGTTGGCGATCGATTGCAGCAGCATGGTCTTGCCCGTCTTGGGCTGTGCGACGATCAGCGCGCGCTGGCCCTTGCCGATGGGCGAAAAGAGGTCGACGATGCGGGTCGACATGTTGTTGTGGCCGTTGCCCGTCAGGCAGAACTTCTCGCTCGGGAAGAGCGGCGTCATGAACTCGAACTGCACGCGGTCGCGGACATAGTCGGGCTTCAGACCGTTGATTTCGTTTACGCGCACCAGCGGGAAATACTTCTCGCCCTCTTTGGGCGGGCGGATGGCGCCGTTGACCGTGTCGCCGGGCTTGAGCCCGAACAATTTGATCTGCGACGGCGAAACGTAGATATCGTCGGGCGAATTGAGGTAGTTGTAGTCGGCCGAGCGCAGGAAGCCGTAGCCGTCGGCCATGACTTCGAGCACGCCCTCGCCCTCGATTTCGCCCGCAAAATCGTCTTTGGTGACGTTCTCCGGTTCGTTTTGTCCGGCGGCATGCTCCTGTTCTTGCGGCGCATGCGGCTGGGGGGCGGGCTGCTGCGTCTCCGATTTGGGTTTGCGGCCGCGGCGTTTGGGTGCGGGCTGTTCGGCCGGCGCGGCGGTCGGTTGTGCATCCGCATTTTCAGCCGGTTGCGAAGCCGCCGGAGCATCGGCCGCAACTTGGCCGAACAGGTCGCCCGACGGTGCTTCCGCCGTGTTCTCGGGCTGAGCTACACGCGGACGGCGCCCTCTGCGGGGCTTCTCCTGCACCTGCGGGGCGGGGGCTGCCGAAGGCTGGTTTTCGGCTGCGGTTTCGCCGGACGTAGTCGTTCCGGCGATTTTTTCGATCAGTTCGCGCTTCTTGACCATGACGTTGTCTACGCCCACAGCTTTCGCTATTTCGCGCAGTTCGGCAAGGCTTTTTCCTTGGAGCGCATTCAAATCCTGCATATTTTTCTGTTTCTGTGAGATTGATTTGCGAAGTCCGGCGAGCGCCGGACGTTGAATGGTTGTGCAAAGATAGTGCAAGCCGAGCGGAAAAGCAAACGAAGTCGGAGTTTATCGGAGCTTCGGCCCATAAATCCCGGTTTTTAGCCGAGCTGAGGCCCAGCCGCCCCCTTCGAACACGCAGCTTCGGCCGATGCTAAAACGTTTTAGCACATTCTCGATTCACAAATAGCAGGCCAACAAAAAAGTCTCCTTGCGGTGCAGGAGACTTTTTCACACACAAACAATTAACAATACAAACAATGTATGGCTGCAATCATTGTTTCTGTTTGCAAAGATCATACAATTCTTTCGGTCGTGCAATCCCCATTTTCAGGTATTATGCAAGAAAAGTCCCCGGCCGCCCGTCTGCCTTATGCAGTATGATATTTGTTTTGCATAAATAAATTATTTATAGTATATTTGTTATCCCAACTAACCCCTAACCCCCAATGGATTTCAAAGATCAAATCAAGCTGTTGAGCGAGAAGGTTATCAAACTGAAAGATAACATCAACACCGAAGAAGCGACCAAAACCGCGCTTGTTCTCCCGTTTCTCCAAACCTTGGGATACGATGTGTTCGATCCGACCGAAGTCGTCCCGGAATTCACCTGCGATGTCGGGATCAAGAAAGGCGAGAAGATCGACTATGCCATACACAAGGATGGCGCGCCGATCATCCTGATCGAATGCAAACACTGGAAAGAAGACCTGAATACGCACAACGGACAGCTTTTTCGCTATTTCCACGTATCCAATGCGCGCTTCGGCATCCTGACCAACGGCATAACGTATCGTTTTTATACGGACTTGGTCGAGACGAACAAGATGGACGAAAAGCCGTTTTTCGAGTTCAACATGGAGCGTTACCGGGAGACGCAGGTCGAAAAACTGCGGGAGTTCCACAAAAGCTATTTCGACGTCGACTCCATTCTCAACACCGCCAGCGAACTCAAATACACCAATGAAATTCGCAACGCCATCGTAAAAGAGGTCAACGACCCGACCGACGATTTCGTGAAATATTTCGCCCGGCCGGTATATCCGGGCCGAATTACCGATCCGATTCTCGAACAGTTCCGGGCCATCGTGAAGCAGGCATTCATCCAGTACACCACCGACTACATGAACGAACGGCTTAAATCCGCCATCTCTCCGGACGTCGTCGTCGACAATAAAATCGAAGCCAAAGCGGATGCGGAGCTGCCGGCCGAAAACGACGCTCCCGCCGAGGACAGCCGTATCGTGACGACCCAAGAGGAGTTGCAGGGTTTCTACATCGTGCGGGCGATCCTTTGCAACATCGTCGATTTGAATCGCGTGGTGGATCGCGATACCATCTCCTATTTCGGCATTCTCTTCGACGACAACAACCGCAAGCCGATTTGCCGCTTGCATTTCAACGGCGGAAAAAAGTATGTCGAAACATTCGACGAAAACAAAGTCGGCACCAAGCACCTCATCGGATCGTTGAACGACATTTACAAGTTGGCAGAGCCGATCGTCGCCGTCGTGCAAAACTATCTCAAATAGTGCCGGATATGCGCTCAGCCATAAGGCCGGACATCGTCCGGCCTTATCGTTTTCTGCTGCTGCTGCGATCCGCACCACCCAAAACAAAAAACCTTACATATCTCATTGATACATAAGGTTTTTTGCTTCGTATTGCCCTCTTTTTCAAAGGCACTTGGAGCGGAAAACGAGACTCGAACTCGCGACCCTCAGCTTGGGAAGCTGATGCTCTACCAACTGAGCTATTTCCGCAAATCGAGGGCAAAGATACGCGGAAAAATGGACAAATCAAATTTCGGGCGGAAAAAATTACAGAAAACGCACTTGCGGATGCTACCCTACCCTTCATCCTCCGTTTGGGATTTGAAGGCGGGATGGCCGTTTGGGGGAGATATTACAACGTTTTCTTGAGCCGAGGGCAGAGCCAAACTTTGCTTGAGCTATGCCGAGACGGGAAAACCTGCCCGAAAAGGAACTCTTATGGCGTGCGGGATCAATCCATTTTCAGCACGGCGAGGAATGCGGACTGGGGCACCTCGACGTTGCCGATCTGGCGCATGCGCTTTTTACCCTTTTTCTGCTTTTCGAGCAGCTTGCGTTTGCGCGAGATGTCGCCGCCGTAGCATTTGGCCGTCACGTCCTTGCGCACGGCCTTGACCGTTTCGCGGGCGATGATTTTGGCTCCGATGGCCGCCTGAATGGCGATGTCGAACTGCTGGCGCGGAATCAGCTCCTTGAGCTTCTCGCACATCTTGCGGCCGAAATCGTAGGCATGGTCGGCATAGATGAGCGACGAAAGAGCGTCGACCGGCTCGCCGTTGAGCAGGATGTCGAGCTTGACGAGCTTGGAGAGCTGGTAGCCCGTACGGTGGTAGTCGAACGAAGCATAGCCTTTCGATATGCTTTTGAGCTTGTCGTAGAAGTCGAAGACGATTTCGGAAAGCGGCATGTCGAAGTTGACTTCCACCCGGTCCTGCGTGATGAAAGTCTGGTTCTTCATCACGCCGCGCTTGTCGATGCAAAGTTTGATGACGTTGCCCAGAAATTCCGCCTTGGTGATGATCTGCGCCTGAATATAGGGTTCTTCGATTTTGGCGATCTTGGTGATTTCGGGCAGTCCCGACGGGTTGTGCACTTCCAGCGTGTCGCCCTGCGTGGTGGTGATGCGGTATGACACGTTGGGCACGGTGGTGATGACGTCCATGTCGAATTCGCGGTAGAGACGCTCCTGTATGATCTCCATGTGCAGCAGTCCAAGAAAACCGCACCGGAATCCGAAGCCCAAGGCCAGCGAGCTCTCCGGCTCGAACGTCAGCGACGCATCGTTGAGTTGCAACTTTTCGAGCGAGGCACGCAGATCCTCGTACTGGTCGGCTTCGACCGGGTAGACGCCCGCGAAGACCATGGGCTTGACGTCCTCGAAACCCGCGATGGCCTCCTGCGCCGGGCGGTCGACGGCCGTGATCGTGTCGCCCACCTTGACGTCGGACGAGGTTTTGATGCCCGAACAGATATACCCCACGTCGCCCGCCTTGATCTCCTGCCGGGGCTGCATTTTGAGTTTCAGCACCCCGATTTCGTCGGCGTCGTACTCGCTGCCTGTGTTGAAGAACTTCACGTGGTCACCCTTGCGGAGCGTGCCATTGAAGACACGGTAATAGGCGATGATGCCGCGGAACGGATTGAACACCGAATCGAAGATGAGCGCTTGCAGAGGGCCGTTTTCGTCGCCCTTCGGAGCCGGTATGCGCTGCACGATGGCTTCCAGCACCTCTTCGACGCCGAGCCCCGTTTTGCCCGAAGCCAGCAGAATATCTTCGTCCTTGCAGCCTATGAGGTCGATGACTTGGTCTTTCACCTCGTCGATCATGGCCGAATCCATGTCGATCTTGTTCAGCACGGGGATGATTTCGAGGTCGTGCCCGACAGCCAGATAGAGGTTCGATATGGTCTGTGCCTGAATCCCTTGCGTGGCGTCGACGACCAGAAGGGCCCCCTCGCACGAAGCGATGGCGCGCGAGACTTCGTAGGAGAAGTCGACGTGCCCCGGGGTGTCGATCAGGTTCAGCACGTAGCGCTCGCCGTCGCGGGCCGTGTATTCCATTTGGATGGCGTGGCTCTTGATGGTGATGCCCTTTTCGCGTTCGAGGTCCATGTCGTCGAGCACCTGCGCCTGCATTTCGCGTTGGTTGAGCGTGTTGGTTTTTTCCAGCAGACGGTCGGCAAGCGTGCTCTTGCCGTGGTCGATATGGGCTATGATGCAGAAATTGCGGATGTTTTTCATATGCGGACAAAGGTATGAACGAGTGCAAAGATACGAATAAGCCGAGCGGAATGCCAAATTTATTTGGGCATTTCCAAGGCGGAAGTATCTAAGACGGAGTCAAAGATACGAATAAGCCGAGTGTAAAAAAACGAATTCATTCGATTTTTTTACCGAGGCGCAGTATCTTCGGCGCAGCCAAAGTTCGCAAGTCGAACGCAATGTCGGGCCAAATTTGGTATGACTTCCGGTTTGCGCTATCTTTGCGCGGCAAATCAGTGTGGATATGTGGTTGTCTCTCGCATTCGTTTCGGTCGCCCTGCTGGGGTTCTACGACGCGGCCAAGAAAAAGGCGCTCACGGAAAATGCCGTGCTGCCCGTGCTGTTGCTCAATACGCTCTTTTCGACGTTGATATTTCTGCCTACGATTCTTGCCGCCGAATGCGGCTGCGGCTGGTTCGACGGTACGGTGCTGGCTTCGACGCCGGGCGATCTGCATGCCCACGGGCTCGTGCTGCTCAAGTCGGCCATCGTGCTGACATCGTGGATATTCGGCTACTTCGGCATCAAGCATCTGCCCATTACGATCGTCGGTCCCATCAACGCCACGCGGCCCGTCATGGTGCTGGTGGGCGCCATGCTGGTTTTCGGCGAGCGGCTCAACTTCTACCAATGGACCGGTGTGGGGCTGGCGCTCCTCTCGCTCTTTCTGCTCAGCCGTTCGAGCCGTCGCGAGGGGGTCGATTTCACCCATAACATATGGATCGTTTTCGTGGCCCTTTCGGCCGTTACCGGGGCTGTGAGCGGGTTGTACGACAAGTTCATCATGACGCGGCTCGATGCCGTTTTCGTGCAGGGGTGGTACAACCTCTATCAATTGCTCATGATGGCCGTGGTCGTGGGCATCGTCTGGTGGCCGCGGCGCCGGACCACTACCCCGTTCCATTGGAGCTGGGCCATTCCGTTGATCTCCGTGTTCCTGTCGTTGGCCGACTTCGCCTATCTGATGGCCTTGCGCGAATCCGATGCCATGATTTCCGTGGTGTCGATGATCCGCCGCGGTTCGGTGGTCGTGTCGTTCCTCTGCGGGGCGGTGCTTTTCCGCGAGCGGAATCTGCGGGCCAAGGCCGTCGATCTGGCTTTCATTTTGGCGGGCATGGTCTTCCTGTGGCTCGGATCGCGATAATTCCGCGTCGGGACGGACACAATTAGGAATTAAATCGCTATCTTTGCAAGACTTTGAGAAAACAAAAACATTCAATCTATGAATATCTCCTATAATTGGCTCAAACGCTATATCGACACCGACCTGACGGCCGAAGAGGTCGCCACGGTCTTGACGGACATCGGACTTGAGGTCGAAGGCTTCGCAAAAATCGAGACGGTCCGGGGCGGGCTGCGCGGCGTGGTGGTCGGCGAGGTGCTGACCTGCACCGATCACCCCGATTCGGACCACCTGCATATCACGACCGTCGGCGTCGGCGCTGCTGAGCCGTTGCAGATCGTCTGCGGGGCCGCCAACTGCCGGGCCGGGCTCAAAGTGTTGTGTGCGACCGTCGGGGCCGTGCTCTACCCGAACGGCGGCGACGAGGAGTTCAAAATCAAGCGCAGCAAAATCCGCGGCGTCGAATCGCTGGGCATGCTGTGCGCCGAGGACGAACTGGGCATCGGGAGTGCGCACGACGGAATCATGGAGTTGCCGGCCGATGCGCCCGTGGGCATGCCGGCCAGCGAGTACCTCAAGATCGAGGATGACTACCTGATCGAAATCGGTCTGACGCCCAACCGGGTCGATGCGGCGTCGCATATCGGCGTTGCACGCGATCTGGCCGCCTACCTCACGAGCCGCGGCCGCAAGACCGAGGTCCGGATGCCCGATGTGTCGGCATTCGCCCCCGACAACCGCGATTTGAACATTAAAATCCGTGTTGAGAACGCCGAAGCGGCGCCCCGCTATGCGGGAGTGACCGTGACGGGCTGCAAGATCGGCCCCTCGCCCGAATGGATGCAGAACTGCCTGCGTGCCGCGGGCATCAACCCCAAGAACAACTTGGTGGACATCACCAATTTTGTCCTTTTCGAGCTGGGCCAGCCGCTGCATGCGTTCGATGCCCGCAAAATCGAGGGCGGCGAAGTGGTGGTCCGCACATGCGCCGAGGGCACGCCTTTCGTGACGCTCGATGGCGTGGAGCGCAAGCTCACCGAAAAGGACCTGATGATTTGTTCGGCCGAGCGGCCCATGTGCATCGCCGGAGTTTTCGGCGGGCAGGATTCGGGCATCGGCGACCGAACGGTCGACGTCTTCATCGAGAGCGCCTATTTCAACCCGGTGTGGGTGCGCAAGACGGCCAAGCGTTTCGGACTGAATACCGATGCCTCGTTCCGTTTCGAGCGCGGGGTCGACCCCAACATGCAGGTCTATGCCGCCAAACGCGCGGCCCTGCTGATGAAAGAGTTGGCGGGCGGCAAGATTTCGAGCGACATTACGGACATCTACCCTGCCCCCATCGCCGATTTCACGTTCGACCTTTCGTTCGCGCGGGTCGATGCCCTTATCGGCAAGGAGATTCCCGAAGAGACCGTGCGTACGATCCTCGCGGCGCTCGAAGTGAAGATATTGGCCGAAAAGGACGGCGTGCTGACCGTGGCCGTGCCGCCCTACCGTGTCGACGTGCAGCGCGAGGCCGACTTGATCGAAGATATTCTGCGTATCTACGGCTATAACAATGTGGAGATTCCGGCGCGCGTGCGTTCGACCCTCTCCTACGCTCCGCGGCCCGACCGCAGCAAGCTCATGAATACGGCGGCCGATTTCCTGACGGCCAACGGTTTCACGGAAATCATGTCGAACTCCCTGACCAAGGGGGCTTACTACGAGGGGCTGACCTCTTGTCCGGCCGAGCGCTGCGTGCGGATTCTCAATCCGCTGAGCGCCGACCTCAATGTCATGCGGCAGACCCTGCTTTTCAACATGCTGGAAGCCGTGGCGCTCAATGCCAACCGCAAGAACGGCGATTTGCAGCTCTACGAATTCGGCAACTGCTATTTCCACGATGCCGACAAGCGCACGGACGAGAATCCGCTGGCGGCCTATTCGGAAGAGTACCGGCTGGCTGTGGCCGTGACGGGGCTCGCAAGGCCGCAATCGTGGAACGCCAAGCCCGAAAAGGCATCGTTCTTCACGCTGCGGGCCGTGGCCGAAAAGTTGCTGCGCCGTTTCGGCGTGGATATCTATGGGCTCAAGACCGAGAGCCTGCAAAGCGATCTTTATGGCGAGGGACTTTCGATGTCGCTGGGCAACAAGGAGCTGCTGCAAATCGGTACGGTCGCAGCTTCTATCCGCCGGAAGCTCGATGTCAAGCAGGACGTTTATTTCATGGAACTGAACTTCGATGCGCTCGTGCGCTCGACCAAGAAACACAAGATCGCGGCCGAGGAGCTCTCCAAGTTCCCCGAGGTGAAGCGCGACTTGGCGCTGCTCGTCGACCGGCAGGTGACCTTCGCAGCCCTGCGCGAAGCGGCTTTCGCTGCGGAGCGAAAGTTGCTGAAGAGCGTGGCGCTGTTCGACGTTTATGAGGGCGACAAGCTCCCCGAGGGCAAGAAATCCTACGCTTTGAGTTTCATTCTCGAAGACAAGAGCCGAACGCTCGACGAGAAGACTATCGAGCGCGTCATGGCCAACCTCACGGCCCAGTTCGAGAGCCGTTGCGGCGCTGTCGTCCGCAGTTAGGCATCGCGGCCGGGATTTTCCCGCAAGATGAACCCCGCAAACTCCAGTGAGTTTGCGGGGTTTTCGTTCGGAGCGGCGCCGGATTACAGGACCGGTTTGATCAGCGGGGGCTGGATCGTCACGAAAGGCGTGCCGTTGCCGTGGCAGGTTGCCACGAGCCTGACAGCCTTGATTTTGCGGCCGGGGCGCAGCAGGATGCTGCCGTTCTCCAGCTTTCCGGCGTGCTCGAAATCCTTGCCGTTGTACGAGACCTCGGCATAGCCGGCGGTGATCTGGGTTTTGGGCAGCTGCTGGTGGCCGGTCTGGAGAAAGATCTCGCGGCACTCCATGGGTTTGTCGAACGTGTAGAGCAGCCAGTCGCCCCGGCGGCAGGCGCGCCGCGTCCGCGACACGTTCTTGTAGGCGGCGGCCCGGCTGAACGGCAATTGGGGATTTTCGGCCATCGAGGAGGTGATCGTCAGCGCAGGTCCGATGACCCGGTAGTAGGAATTGTCGGCCACGGCCGGGCTGCGGCCCGTCTTGTAGCGGGTGAAAAAGCGGTAGCGGTGCGGCCGTACGGCCCGCAGCGGTCCGGTGTAGCGTTTGGGGCGGCCGTCGTCCATGGTGTAGAAGATTTCCGAGCCGTCGTCGGTGGCGGCGGTGAACAGGCCGTTTTTGTAGTGCAGCTGCGGCGGGAAAAGCCGGAAGCCGACCCCCATGGCCGCCAGCCGATCGTAGTGCTCCGAGACCAGCTCGCGGTAGTAGCTCTCCCACCCTTCGGCGTTGCCGCTCCATGCAAGCCGTGCGAGCGCGCACACCCGCGGGAAACACATGTAATCGATGTAGTCGGGTTTTTCGGGCTCGTGCGAGGTGTAGATTTCGCTCCAGAAAGCCGCTTCGAAACCCTCCACGTGGCGCAGCTGTTTGTCGGTGAAGCCGCGCGCCCGGAGGTCGAAGCCGTAGGTTTTGCGGGCGTCGAAGATCGAGGCCCAGCTGTGGCCCTCTTCGCGGGGCGTCTGCCGCATGTCGAAGTAGAAGCATTCGCTGGGCATGATGACCGTGCGGTAGCCTTTGGCCGTAGTCCTCAGGCAGGCGTCGACGTTCTGCCACCCGTGTACGCGGCTTCGGCGGGTGAAGGTGCCGCTCGCCGCTGCTTCGTTCCACACGGCCGGGCGCTTGCCGCGGGCGGTGAGCATGGCCGTCAGCCGCTCCATGAAATAGTCTTGCAGCCGGTGCGGATCGGTGTGGGCGCGGCGTTTCATCATCGCCCGGCAGTCGGGGCACCTCTCCCACTGCGCCACCTCGACCTCGTCGCCGCCGATGTGGATGTATTCCGACGGGAAGAGCTCGCAGATTTCGCCCAGAATATCGTCCAGCAGCGCGTAGTTCTCCTCGCGGGCCACGCACCATGCCGAGCGGTAGTCCGTTCCGGCGGTGGCTACCGTGTCGGGCGGGTAGTTGCAGCGGATCTCGGGATGGAGCGACCCGATGCAGCGGCTGTGGCCCGGCAGGTCGATTTCGGGGATGATTTCGATGTTGCGCAGGGCGGCGTAGCCGATCAGTTCGAGCATCTGCTCCTGCGTGTAGTAGCCGCCGTATTTTTCCGACCATTTGCCGTAGACGGGCACCACGGGCGAATCGCCGCCGCGGAATCCGCCGACTTGGGCCAGTTCGGGGTGCGACTTGATTTCGATGCGCCACCCTTCGTCGTCGGCCAGATGGAGATGGAGCTTGTTGATGTTATGGTAGGAAAGCAGGTCGATAAAACGTTTTAGCAAGGGTATTTCCATCCATGTGCGGGCCACGTCGAGCATCATGCCCCGGTAGCCGTACATCGGTTTGTCGCACAGAGTGCCGCAGGCGAGGGCCGTCCCCTCGGGGATCCCCCGGCGGGCGTATACCTCGGGCGGCAGCAGCCGGAACAGGGCCTGCAAGCCGTTGAAAACGCCGCCCGGGCTCGTCGCGCCGATGCGGATGTGGTCGGGTTCGATTTCGAGCAGATATTCTTCCGAGGGCTCGCCGGGGTCGAGGGTCAGCACGACGGCGCCGGTGCCGGTCATGGAGTGCTCCGTCGGGCAGCCCAGATACTCGGCGGCGTAGCGGGCCAGCGGCAGCAGCGCTTCGTCGGCCGCAAGGGCGGTCGCGGGACCGAACTCGAAAACCCCTTTGCGGGGCGTCATGCGGCCGGGGGCAGGCTGTGCGGCGGCCGAAACGGTCAGCAGCACAAGGAAGGCGGTCAGCAGGGAGGGTTTCATCGGCAGGGGGAGAATTTGTTTTTTTACAAAGTTACTATTTTCCGGCTGATTTGCTTACCTTTGCAAGAAATATCTGCACATTTTATGGAACAGGACAAACGGCTGGCGGCCACGGCGCGGCTGCTGGAAGTGATGAACACCCTGCGCCGCGAATGTCCGTGGGACCGCGAGCAGACCTTCGATTCGCTGCGGAGCAACACCATCGAGGAGACCTACGAGCTGGCCGATGCCATCACCGACCATAACATGGATGGCATCAAGGAAGAGCTCGGCGACCTGCTGCTGCACGTGGTCTTTTACTCCAAGCTGGGCGAAGAAGCGGGAGCGTTCGACTATGCCGATGTGGCCAATGCGCTTTGCGACAAACTGATATACCGCCATCCGCATGTCTACGGCGACATCCATGCCAACACGCCCGACGAGGTCAAGGAGAACTGGGAAGCGCTCAAGCTGCGCAAGAAGAACCGCAAGAGCGGTACGCTGGGCGGGGTTCCGCGGTCGCTCCCGGCGATGGTCAAGGCCTATCGTGTGGGCGAGAAGGCGGCCGCCACGGGATTCGACTGGCAGCGGCGCGAGGAAGTGTGGGACAAGGTGCGCGAGGAGATCGGCGAGGTCGAAGCCGAAATGAAATCGGGTTGCGCCGCCGACCTCGAAGCGGAATTCGGCGACCTGCTCTTTGCGCTGGTCAACGCCTGCCGTCTCTACGGCGTCGACCCCGAATCGGCGCTGGAACGCACCAACAAGAAGTTCATTCGCCGGTTCGGCCGCATGGAAGAGCAGGCGGAAGCTCAGGGCCATACGCTGCACGAACTCACGCTGGAGCGCATGGAGGAATTGTGGCAGGAAGCAAAAAAAGAAGAATAAGACATGGCGATCATCCGGAAAATCCGCGGGCACGAACCCGTGGTGGGCGAAAACACCTTTCTGGCCGAGACGGCCGTACTGCTGGGCGACGTGACCGTGGGCCGCGACTGCTCGATCTGGTACAATGCCGTGCTGCGCGGCGATGTGAACAAAATCGTCATCGGCGACCGCACCAACATTCAGGACGGTGTGGTGCTCCACACCATCTACGACGGGGCGAAGCACCCCTCGCAGACCATCATCGGCAACGATGTGTCGATAGGCCACAACGCGGTGGTGCACGGCGCCCGCATCGGCGACAACTGCCTGATAGGCATGGGGTCGGTGTTGCTGGACAACGCCGTGATTCCGTCGGGCTGCATCATCGCCGCCGGGGCTCTGGTGCTCTCCAACGCACAGCTGGAGCCGAATTCGGTCTACGCCGGAGTGCCGGCCAAGAAGGTCAAGGATGTGACGCCCGAACAGCGCGACGAAATCATCCGCCGCACGGCGCACGACTATATGCTCTACGCTTCGTGGTTCAAAGAGGAGTAGTCCGATGCTGCGGCACGCCAAATATCCGAACGTTCTGCTGAACCTGCTGGTCGCCGTGGCGGTCAGTCTGGTGGTGAACTTTTCCTACATGCTGCTGCTGCTGGTCGATTCGCGAAACGATGCGCCGCCCCCGCCGCCCGAGGAGATGCTCGCTGCCGACGAAGCCGAAGCGGGACTGCTGCGGGTTTCGCCCGACGGCCACGGCTATCTGATCGTCGAGACCGGCGACAGCATCTATGTCTCGATGTCGCGGATCCGGCGGCTGGATCTCTCCGACGGCGACACCCTGCTGGCGAGCGTGACGCCCCCGGCCGAGCCGGCCGCCCATCCCGTGCTGAAGAAGGTGCTGCGGCGCAACGGTGTGGAATTCGACTACGGCGCTCTGTTCAAACGCCCCTCGGAGAGCCTGACGCTGACCTTGCAGCTGATCTATTTTCTGCTGCTTTCGTTCATCTTGCTTTCGGTGCTCACTCCGGTGAAATACGACTATTCGCGGCGGCGTTTCATCGTACGCTGCTGCTGGGGCGTGGTCATTGCCGCAGGGCTCTACTTTCTGGCGCCCGTCACCGAGTGGCGGAGCGGGCGCCTGCTGTTCAACTTCATGGCGCCCCGGATGCTCGACTATGTGCTGCTGCTCAAATGCTCGTTCGCCGTGGTGGTGTCGCTGCTCTACAGCTGGATCTACGTGCTGATTTCGCAGCAGCAGGCCGTGGCGATGGAGAACGAACGGCTCAAGAACGAAAACCTCACCACGCGCTACAACATGCTGGTCGGGCAGATCAACCCCCACTTCTTTTTCAACTCGCTCAACTCGCTGGCGATGCTCGTGCGCGAGAAACACGATGAAAAGGCGCTTACCTATATAGATCAGCTTTCCTACACGTTCCGCTATATCATTCAGAACGGGCAGAGCACGCTGATATCGCTCGGCGAGGAACTCGATTTTCTGGAAGCCTACGGCTACCTGTTCAAGATCCGTTATGCCGACAAACTCTTCGTCGAGGTCGACGTCCCCGAAGCCTGCCGTTCGTGGCTGCTGCCTGCCCTCTCGTTGCAGCCGCTGGTGGGCAATGCCGTCAAGCACAATGCCATCACCCGGGCCAATCCGCTCCGCATCGGCGTTCGGGTGGCGGACGGCTGGCTGGAGGTGTCGAACCGCAAGGCACCCAAACTGGAGCCCGAACCCTCGACGGGAATCGGGCTGGAGAACCTGCGCAACCGGGTGCGGCTGATCACGGGGCGCGAAATCGAAATCGTCGACACCGAAGCGGTCTTCACCGTGCGGGTGCCGCTTCAGAATCCTGCCGTATGCTCCGGGCGCTGATCATCGAAGACGAAACCGCTGCTGCGGCCAACTTGCAGGCCATCCTGCGGGATACGGCGCCCGAGGTCGAGGTGATCGGGGTGCTCGAAAGCGTGGCCGAGAGCGTGGAGTATCTGCGCAGCCGTCCGCAGCCCGACCTGCTGTTCATGGATATCCATCTGGCCGACGGCGATTCGTTCCGGATTTTCGCCGAGGCGGAGATCGCCGCTCCGGTGGTTTTCACGACCGCCTACGACCGCTATGCGCTCGAAGCCTTCAAGGTCAACAGCATCGACTACCTGCTCAAACCGCTCAACAGCGCCGACGTGCGGCGGGCCATCGACAAGTTCCTGCGGCTGACGGGCAGCGAGAGCCGCGCCTACGGTTCGCGGGTCAAGGCGATGGTGGCCGAGCGGCAGGAGACCTTTCTGGTGCAGGTCCGCGACCGGATCATCCCGCTGCATCGCGACAAGATAGCCTACTGCTACACCTCCAACGAGAAAGTGACGGCCTGCGGTTTCGACGGCGAAATCTACCCGCTCGACCGGACGCTCGAAGCCTTGCAGGCGCTGCTGCCCGAGACCGATTTTTTCCGGGCCAACCGCCAGTTCATCGTCTCGCGCCGGGCCGTCAAAGAGATCGTGGTGTGGTTCGGGAGCCGTCTTTCGCTCGCGCTGCAAGTCCCCACGCCCGAGCGGATCGTCATTTCCAAGGCCCGCGTACCCGAATTCAAGGCATGGCTGCGGTCGGTTCGGCCTGCCGAATAGGCGGTTGACCGGTCGGAACGGCCGTTTGACCCGGGGTGCCGCCCCGGGTGTTTTGTTTTGGCCCTACCTTTGCAACAGCAATACCGCTCACTAAAACCATTCAGAACTATGAAACGTATTTTTGCAGTTGCCGCAGCGCTTTGTCTGCTGGCCGCACCGGGTGCCTTCGCACAGAAACAGAATCAGAACGGCCGGATGCCCAAGGAACGTCCCACCGTCGAGCAGATGGCACAGCGTCAGACCGCGCGCATGACCAAGGAGCTGGGGCTGGACGAAACGCAGGCCAAGAAGGTCTACGCCATCAATCTCAAGCAGGCCCAGCAGATGGAGGCCGCCCGTGCCCAGATGCTCAAGGACCGGAAGGCCAACGCTGCCGACCTGAAGTCGGTCCTTTCGGATGAGCAGTATGAAAAATGGTCGCAGATGCAGGGTCCCAAGCCCGGAGCGCACCGTGGCACGAACAAGGACGGGCAGGACTGCAAGCAACAGAAAGGCTGCTGCAAGGAGCGCGCGAACAAACCTTGCAACAAAGGAGAGCGAGCCCGATAATCCGGATCGACCGCAATGACCGCACGGCCGCGGCTTCCGCACTGTCAGCCGACAGACCCGGGAGCCGCGGCATTCGGTCTGCGTTCGGCGGCCGGGGCGTTTGACCCGCTTTTTTGGTCGATTCGCCCTGCGGCAGCTGGAAGTCCGGCAAAAATAAGTTAACTTCGCGCCGCGAAATACGAAATGCGCGTTACCTACTCACAATGAAAAAGATATTTCTTACTACCCTGCTTATGCTGGCTGCCGCGGCGGCTTCCGCCCAGCGGAAAGGCACCGTCACGGCGACGGTGCTCGACGGCGACACGGGCGATGCGGTGCCCGGAGCCGTGCTGACGGTGGCGCCCGTGGCCGCACCGGACAAACAGCAGTTTTTCATGTCGGCCTACAAGGGGGCGGTTTCGATGCCGTCGCTCGCCTACGGCGAATATACGCTGTCGGTATCGTTTTTGGGCTACAACAACTACGAAACGACGTTCAAGGTAGAGACCGCCACCCAGAATCTGGGCGAAATCCGTCTCCGCCCCGGCGTGCAGATCGAAGCCGTGGTGAAAGAGGCCAAGGCTCTGCGCACGTCGCAGAAAGGCGACACGGTGAGCTACAACGCCGGAGCCTTCAAGGTGGTGGCCGATGCCGATGTCGAAGGCCTGCTCAAGAAGATGCCGGGCATCACGGTGACGGACGGGGCGGTCGAAGCACAGGGCGAGGAAGTCAAGAAGATTTTCGTCGACGGCAAAGAATTCTTCGGCGAAGATGTCACGACGGCCATCAAGTCGCTGCCTGCGCAGGCGGTCGACCGCATCGAGGTGTACAACAAACTGAGCGATGCCGCCGAATTCTCGGGCATGGACGACGGCGAGGGCTACAAAGCCATCAACATCGTCACGCACAAGAACATGCGGCAGGGGCAGTTCGGCAAGTTCTACGCCGGGCTGGGCTACGATGCCGACACCCGCACCGGCGACCGCTTCAAATATCTGGCAGGCGGCAACGCCAACATTTTCAGCGGCGACAGCCGGGTGTCGATCATCGGGCTGTTCAACAACGTCAACCAGCAGAATTTCTCGTTCGAGGACATCCTCGGCGTGTCGGGAAGCACGGGCGGCGGACGCCGCGGCGGCGTGGGCCAATACATGGTGCGGCCGCAGAGCGGTGTGGCTACGGTCAATGCCATTGGTATCAACTATTCCGATACGTGGGGCAAACGCGACCAGATATCGTTTCAGGGCAGCTACTTCTTCAACAATACCCATACGGAGAATAGCTCGACCGTCGAAAAATGGTACGAAACGCCCAGCGTCGATACGCTTTCTACCTATGGCAATTCCGATACGAGGGCTTTCAACCACCGTTTCAACGCCCGCTTCGAGTGGAAGATATCCGACAACCAGAGCCTGATGGTGCGCCCCAGCTTCAGCTGGCAGTCCAACGACCCGTGGAGCCGGACGCTGGGCTGGCAGTACGGCGAGAGCGGCTACTCCCCTACCGACAATTTCAGCGATGCGATCCGGCACGGATACAACATCCGCACCAACGCCATCTACCGCGCCAAGCTGGGCAAGGCCGGGCGTACGCTTACGCTCGACGGCATGTTCCGCTATTCGGATTTCACCAATTCGTCCGATTCCTATTCCAATATCGCGCTGATTTCGGGCGTGCGGCCCGAGGGCGCTGCTCCGTGGGGATGGAATGCGGCCGGAACCTACGTCGACCCGGAGAGCGGCGAGGAGAAACCCTATACGCTGTTGCGCTATTTGCGCAGTGTGGCGCCCTCGAGCAGCTATTCGCTGCGCGGTGAGTTCACCTACACCGAACCGGTGGCCAAATATGCGCAGCTGTCGATCCAATACCGGGCCGAATTCGACCATCAGGAGCGCGACAAGAAGAGCTACGAAACGGGCGCCGACTTCTCCGTCGACGGAATCGACCCCATGCCCTCGCTCTCCAACACCTACGAAAGCAACTACCTGACCCAGCGCGTGGGTCCCGGTTTCCGCTTCGCCAAGGAGCGCAACACGTTCGTGGCCAACGTCTACTACCAACGCTCGTCGCTCGACGGACAGGTGATGCAGACCAATGCCGAAAAGATAAAGCACAGCTACAACAACGTGCTCTATTTTATGATGGGCCAGCTGAACATCAACCGCGAGAATTCGCTGCGCATGTTCGTTTCGTCCTACACGAACAACCCCTCGATCACGCAGTTGCAGAGCGTTTACGACATTTCCGACGCGCAGTATATTTCGAGCGGCAACCCCGAGCTGAACCCGTCGTACAACCATCGGGTCAACATCCACTACACCAATTCCAACGTGGAGAAAGGCCGCACGTTCATGTGGATGTTCTCGATGCAGGCCGCGTCGGACTACATTACCAACGATGTGCGCTACAACGGCACGGTCGAGATCGACGGCGTGGAGAGCCCCTATCTCCAGTATTCGCGGCCGGTGAACATGAGCGGCTACTGGAACATCATGACCCACCTGAGCTACGGTTTCCCGGTAGGCTTCCTCAAGAGCAATTTCAACGTCATGGCGGGCGTCATCTACTCGCTCACGCCCAGCCGCATCGACGGCCGGCGCAACGAAACGGGCAACATGGGCTACGACTTCCGTGCCGTGTTGGGCAGCAATATTTCGGAGAATGTCGACTTCACGCTTTCGTGGAACGGCACCTACAACGAGGCCAAGAACTCGATCGATCTGGCTGCCGGGAAGAACCGCTATTTCAACCATACGGCTTCGGGAAATCTGAAGGTCGTCTTCCCGCTGGGCTTCACCCTCACGGCCAGCGCCGCCTATACGCAGTATATCGGTTTCACCAATGACTACAACGACGACTATCTGCTCTGCAACGCGTGGATCGGCAAGAAGGTCTTCAAGAACCAGCGCGGCGAGATCATGATCGGCGTCAACGACCTGCTCAACCAAAACCGTTCGTTCGTCCGCACGGTGGGTTCGGGCTGGACGCAGAACGCCACCAACAGCGTGGTGGGACGCTATTATATGGTGCAGTTCACCTACAACCTGCGGCACTTCGGGAAGAAAGGTTCGCAGAACATCAAGGACTACGACGGCATGGCCCAGCCTGCTACCCGCAGCAAGATGATGGGCCCCGGAGCCGGCGGACCCCCTCCGGGCGGCTTCCGCGGCGGTCCGAGATAGCGGACGACGCGACGCCAGCATACGAAAATCCCCGCCGGACTGCTTCGGCGGGGATTTCTTGTTGTGTCGGGGAAAAGAGGTTTTCGGGAGAAACCGGGCGCAGCCGTAAAAAGCGGAGCGCGGCCCGGAAGAACCCGGCTTATGCTTGCGGAGAATCGCCGCATCCGCATCCGCCCTCGCGGCGGATGACCAGATGGATGCCGATGCAGGCCAGTCCGCCGTAGATGACGGCCAGAATGACCAGCGCCTTGATTTCGCGGAACACCTCCGAGAGCGAAGCCCCCATGGTCTGGATGCGGATGAACGCGTTGACGCCGTGGCTGCTGGGGAAGATCTGCCCGAAGTGGTAGAGCCAGTCGGGGATGCCCTCGCGCGGATAGGATACGCCGCTGAGCATCAGCAGCGGAATCGACGTCCACAACAGGAGCAGCAGCGAATTTTCGCGGTAGCGGAACAGGGTCGATACGGCGATGCTGAGCCCGATGCACGCAGCCATGTAGACGGCCATGAACAGGAGAATCGTGCCCGTTGCACCGTTCATCGGATAGTGGAACAGCCGGTAATGCAGCCCGAGGATGTAGACGCACGTCACGGCGTAGAGCGATGCGTAGACCAGTCCGCGGCCCAATACGATGGGCAGCGTGGACATGCGCCGCCGCCCCGGCGGGCAGAGCTTGTGGTAGAGCCCGTGCTCGCGCCATGTGCCGCCGATCATGCCGATGCCGATGAGCATCGTCTGCTGGATGATGACCATGATGATGGCGGGCATGACGAAGGTGCCGTAGCCCAGATAAGGATTGAAGATGTTGTGGGCCTGATAGATGACGGGCTGCGTGGTGGCCTGCGCCTGCGGGATGTTGGCACCCTTGGCTATCAGCCGCTGGAACTCGACCATAGCGCCTGTGGTGCCTATGGTGGTTACCACCTCTTGGAACACTTGCCGGTACATCAGAAAATAGCTGGCGTCGCAGTAGATCGCCACCACGGCCTGCTGCCCTCCGAGGAGCTTCTCCTCGTAATCGGACGGGATGTAGACGATGCCGTAGATCTTCCGCTCGAAGAAAAGCCTTTTGGCCTCTTCCATGTCGGTCGGCTCGTAGGCCACATAGGTATTGGGCCCGGCGTTGAAAGTCTCGGTCAGCGCGCGGCTGGTGGAAGTATGGCTCAGGTCGATGACCCCGATGGGAACGTTGCGCAGGACCTGCGGAGCGTAGGCCAGCGAATAGGCCGTGGCGTAGATGAGCAGCGCGAAAATCAGAATCAGCATGACGCCCCCGTCCGAGAAGATCGTACGGTATTCGTTGGCCATCACGGTGCGCAGCTGCTGCCAATAGGATTTGAGTTGACGTGCTAAACGGTTCATGCTACGATCTCCCCCAGAATTTTTCTTCCGTGCAGAGACGCCGCAGACGTCTCAGACACAGGAACGGTAAGACGATGAAGAGCGCCATGCCCCCCAGATCGGGCAGCGAACAGACGGCCGGTGCGCCGCGCAGCATCTGATCCACGAAGAGGTCCGTATAGTAGGTGAACGGAAACAGCTTGCTCACTGCGCGCATGGCGGGGTACATGGCCATGATCGGGAAAGTCAGCCCCGAAAAGGTGAAGGCCAGCACCGAGTAGCCGCCGCCCAGCGAGAGCGAGAGCCGCAGGTTGGCCATGATCGAGACGATGAGCACCGAGATGGACTGATAGCTCAGGATGAAAAGCAGCGTTCCTGCGAGGATCAGCGGGAAACTGCCGTTGAGCGGCACGCCCACCACCTTGAAGATGATGACGAACATGGCCAGCGACAGCAGGAACATGGCGACGGTGACGGGAATCATCTTGCCCAAGAGGGCCGCCCCCATCGAATCGTTGGCCGAAGCGAGCCACTCGTGGGCCGTGGCGTTCTTGAGCTCCGTGCCGATGGAGAAGACCGTCACCATGACGATGAAGATGAGCATCATCATCGGCATGAAGCTGGGCGACAGGTAGTAGCCGTAGTTGATGTAGGGGTTGAACAACACGTGTTTGTCGAACCGCACGGGCTGGAGCTGCGCCATGGCCTGCCGCTCGGTGAGCCCCTGTTTGGTGAGCAGCTGGATCTGGATGCCCGCCGAAAACATGGTCACGGCAGTCTGTATGTCTTTCGACAGCAGACCGTTGACCGTGATGTTGGAGCCCGAGATATAGGATTCGATATGGGTCTGGCTGTTGCTCAGGATGTTCTTCTCGAAGAAAGCCGGGATCAGCACGATGGCCGAAATGCGCCCCTCGCGCATGAGCCGTTCGCCCTCGTCCATCGACTGGATGCCGTAGGCGACCAGCGCCGTGGGGGTCTCCTCGATCATCTGGGTCACCTTGCGCGAAAGGGTCGTATGGTCCTGATCGAGCACCGCTATGGGGATGTCGCGGGCCACGCCCTTGTGGAAAAGGACGGCGAAGAAGACGAACGACAGGAGCGGCAGCGCGAACATCAGCACGGCGTACATCGGCTGATGCGTGAGCCGCCGGAGTTCGCGGCCCAGCGCCGCCCGGGTATTGCACAGGAAGCCCATGCCCTACTGCTTGAATTGATCCCAGTCGACCAACACGCTCATGCCCGGACGCAGCGTCATGACGCCGCCCACGGGACGGGCCTTGACCGCAAAGGTGCGGATGTCGAATCCGCCCTGCGTGCGGGTGGCGGCCCAAGTGGCGAAGTCGGCCTGCACGGCGATGTAGGTCACCTCTAATTCGGTTCGGTAGTCGAGGGCCGGGATGTAGGCCTGCATGCGCGTGCCTACGTCGATATGGGGCAGCAGGGTCTCTTTCACGTTGAAAGTCACCCACATGTCGCTAGTGTCGAGGATGGCCACCACCGGATAGCCGCTGCCGACCAGCTCGCCCTGCTCGGCGATGATGGTCGAGACTTCGCCCGTGACGGGCGAATAGACCATGGCGTCGTTGATGTAGGATTCGACCTCGCTCACGGCGCCTTCGGCCTGCCGCACTTTGGCGGCGGCGGCTTCCTTGTCTTCCTTGCGGGCTCCGTCGCGGGCCATGGTATATTGGGCCTTGGCGGCTTGGGCCGTGGCTTTCATCGCTTCGTAGTTGGCCGATGCCTCGTCGAGCTTCTGGGCCGGAACCACCCCTTGGTCGTAGAGGTTCTTCACGCGTTCGTAGGTCTTGCGGGCCAGTTCCAGCCCGGCCTGTGCCTTTTCCCACATGTTCTGCGCCGCTTGAATCTGCTGGACGCGGGCGCCGGCAATGGCTGCGGCGTCGAGCGCCGAAGCGGCGCTCTTCACGGCTTCGGCCTGCTGGAGCTTGGCATCGAGCTCGGGCGTCGAGAGGACGTAGAGCAGCTGCCCTTTCTCCACATGGTCGCCCTGCGCCACTTTCATGCAGTCGATGCGTCCCGGCACCTTCGACGAGGCTTTGTAGGTCGTGCATTCGACCGTGCCCTGAATCAGCATCGGCGTGTGTTTGGTCAGGTACCGGCTGATGAGCACCACCGCGAGGACGATGACTACAGCGGCGGCAATGAGTGCGATAATGTTCTTGCGTTTCATATCAGTCTGTTTTTACTTCTTGTCGAAATGGATGGCCCGAGCATTGTCGCGGCGTGCATAGGAAGCGTATTCTTCGCTGATGCCTGCCGCTTCGAGCAGTTGGGCCAGCAGTTTGTCGTAGTTGAAGGCCGCTTGCAGCCGTTCGGTCCGCACGCCCGCAAGGTTCAGTTCGGCGTCGATCAGGTCCGACGACGAGGCCATGCCCTCGAGGAAAGCGGCGTTCTTCATGCGCAGATACTCCTCGGCGAAAGTCAGCGACGCGTCGATCGAGGTCATCTGGTTGCGGTAGTTGTGGAGCTGGTTGTAGAGTTGTTCGACCAGCACCGAAATGTCCTTTTCGGCCTTGTTCTGCAGCTCCCCTACCCTGCGGACGGTTTGCTTGGCCGCCGAGTATTTGTATTCGCGGTTCAGACCGTCGAAAATCTTGAGGTTGACCCCTACGCCCACGGCCCAGCGGGGTACGATGCCTGTGACTTGGTAGTTGTAGAACGAACCGCCGCCCATGGCCACCACCTGCGGCAGGAACGCGCTGCGCTGGAGCCGGACGCCCTCCTGCGCGAGGTCGCGTTTCAGGGCCACTTGGTTGAGCAGCGGGTTGTGTTCGGCGGCAAGGTCCTGATAATAGGCAAGGTCCTCGATGCGGTCGACGATGAACATCGAAGTCAGCGGCAAGGTCTCGTCGTTGCGGTTGAGCGTGTTTTGCAGGGCGCTCGAAATGGTCTGCGCCTGCAAGCGTGCATTGGCCAGTTCGCGTTCGGCTTCGGCCATCTTGAACTCTACATAGAGCCGTTCGCTCTTGGCGATCATGCCGTTTTCTTCCAGCGCAACGGCGTCTTCCAAGTGTTTGCGTACGCCGTCGACCACCTGCTGGCGGACGTCGACCACCTGCAACGCCAGCGCAAGACCGAAGTAGCGTTCGACGAGTTCGGAAATCAGGGCGTTGCGCGTCTGGTTGCCCTGCTCGACGGCGGTGCGCTCCTGAATCTTGGCGGCGCGTCCCGCGGCGTTGATCTTGCCGCCCAGCCAGATCGGCAGGGTCACTTGTCCGCCGACGGTGCCCAGACTGCGGTCCTGTATCTTGAGAAACCAGTCGGCGTTGAGCATCGGGTCGAGGAGCTGCTGGATCTGCGGCACCATTTGCGGCGGTACCAGCCCGCTGCCCAATATCTGCCCGGCGAATCCCTGCACGGGCGTTTTCATGTCGTTCAGATCGAACCCGATGTCCTTGCCCAAGTAGGCATAGGCTCCCGTCACGCTGATCTGCGGCATGCGCAGACCGATGGTCGCGCGGCGTTCCTGTACGGCGGCCCGTTCTTCGTATTCGGCCGCCTTGACGGCCGGATTGTCCGCGAGCGCGGCTGCAATCGCTTCTTCGAGCGAAAGCGCCTTGCCCGGCTGCTGGGCCGCGGCCGAGGTCAGAATGAAAAGCGTCGCTGCCGAAAGAAAGGTCTTGACTGCTATTTTCATGTTGGTCAACAAATAATTATGGGGAAGCAAATATAGCGATATATCGGCTATCTTTTCGGGCTTCAGGTACTTTAGACCATTTTTAGGTCCTTTCAGGGTGTAATTCGCGCCTTTCAGCGCCACAGGTGCCCGTTTACGGTGCGCACTTCTTCGGCCAGTTCGGGATAGCAGCGCACGTTCAGCCCCGCTTCGCGCAGGGTCAGCGCACCTTGGCAGCAGACGAAGCGATCGGGTTCGTAGAGGGCGAAAGCAACGTGTGCAAAACCGTGCCGAAGAATCAGCCGGGTGCAGCTTTCGGGTTCGCTGGCCCGTTTGGAGCAGGGTTCCATCGAAGAGTAGATCGCCGCACCGCGGAGCTCGGCCCCTGCCGCCAATGCTTTGGCGATGGCTTCCTGTTCGGCATGATGCGTGGGCGAAGTCTCGTGGGTATAGCCCCGGAAAACAGCACCGTCGGCCGCGACGACGACCGCGCCGACACAATAGGAAGTTGCGCAGGGGGTGCATTTGCGGCTCTCTTCGATGGCCATGCGCAGGTAGTGCAGGTCGGTTGCCGCGGTGTCGGGCCGCAACTGCCATGTAGTCGCTTCCATGCTGCCGAAGCGCTCTTGCTTGCAGGGCGTTCCGGCGGGTGCCGCAAACGCGAAACGGGCTCTGCCCGCGTCGCCGACCCGCAGCGACGGATTGACGGCCAGCCGCAGGGTGTCGGCCATCCCTTCGGCGAGAAACATCTCCAGCACGCGGGCGCCGCCCTCGACGAACAGACGGCGGATGCCGCGTTTTTCGAGTTCGGTGACGATCTTGCAGGCCGATAGCGGGGCTTCTGCGGAGATGATGCTGGCGACCCCGTTCAGCTCCGGCAGGTCGCGCGGAGAGAACACATAGATGTCGGCATCGCCTTCGGTAAAGAAGCGCATCGCAGGGTCGAGCCGTCCCGAGGCGGTCAGCGTCACTTTGGTCAGGTCGGGCCGCAGACCGCGCTCCGTGCGGCGGCGGCGGGCATCCGGATCGCGCAGCAGCAAGGCCGGATTGTCGCGGCGCAGGGTTTCGGCGCCCACGAGAATTGCATCGTGCTCGGTCCGGAGCCGATAGACTTCGGCCATGTCTTCCGGTGTCGAGACCGTCAGCCGGTTCGGGGTATTGTCGTCCATGCAGCCGTCGGCCGTCACGGCGACGGAGAGGGTCACGAGCATCGGCGCAGGATGATAAGCGTGATTTCGGGGCGGGCGCCCAGCCGCAGCGGATAGCCCACGCTGCCCACACCGTCGTTGATATAGAGGGTCTTGCCCTCGTTGTCGTAGCGGCCACTCCAGCGCGGATAGAGCCATGCGGCGGGCGACCACTGGCGGCCGAAGAGCTTGATTTTCATCTGCATGCTGTGGGTGTGTCCGGCGAGGGTCAGGTCGCCGTAACCGGCCTCGGCTATCTGCTCCCAAAGCTGGGGAAGATGCACGGCCGTGATGTTGAAGAGCTCCTCGGGCACGTTTTCGTAGGCTGTTTCGACGGCGGGCGATGAGAGCTCCGACGAGTGGCGCAGCCAGCGCAGCGACGGATCGAACGAGATGCCCGTGAGCGAAATGCTGTCGCCCGCACGATGCAGATAGAGGGTCGTGTCCTGCAAGACCTGCCACCCCATCTGCTCCTGCCGCTCGATCACCTGCGCCAGACTTCGAGCCGGGGAGAGCGCCAGCGTATCCTTGATGTAGGAACCGACGTCGTGGTTGCCCGTAACCGAATAGACGGGGGCTTGGAATCGTTGTAGCGCTTTCATCGTCGTGTCGTTCAACTCGGTCGAACGGATGTTCACCAAGTCGCCCGTAAAGAGGATCAGATCGGGATTCAGCCGGTTCACGCTGTCGACGAGCCGTTGCAACTCGGATGCGGGCCTGAGCAGCACGCCGATGTGCAAGTCCGACAAGTGGACGATGCGCAGCCCGTCGAACGCCGCCGGAAGCCGCTCCGAGCAGATCTCCACCCGCTCGATCCGCAGCATGGTGCGCCCGGCCGTGGCGCCCCAGATCAGCAGAAAAGCGATGGCGCCGCCGAGAACGATCCCCACCCGGGGCAGATGCAGCGCATTGAAAAAGAAGAAGCATATGCGCGGAAATACCGCCGTCATCCACGCCCAGAACATCCACATCGACCAAAGGATATAGGTCGTAGAGTTGTCGTAGAGCATCATGCCGACGACGGCAGCCAGCAGCGGAAGCGCATCGGTGAGCGCAGCCCAAGCGACGAAAAGCCGCCGCCGCCTTTTCGAGGCGCCTTCGCGCAGCAGCCGGCGGTAATGGTGCATGTCGGCGCCCACGGCACAGAGCCCCAGCAGGATCAATATGGGATAGAGTATCATACCTTATTTTAATATACAACTCCGCCGCCCTGCAAACCCGGTGCCGGAGACGGCTGCGGCGGTCTGCACGCCGGGCGAAGTTTCGTGCCGACAAAGATACGGAAATTTCGGCTACCTTTTTCCGTTCCCGCTGCGGGGGTCCCGATTTGGCATACAACTTGCTAATTTGCCGGGTGAAATTAACCCGTTGTATTCCAAATGCAAAACGTGAGAATTCATTAAAAAACCAAATTTTATTCGGCTTATGAAAACATTTCGACTTTTGACTGCGGCTCTTCTGCTCGCAACTTCCGCCTCGGCGCAGCGCTACTCGAATCAGGCTCCCGAGGAGGAGTATTCGCCGACGGTTTACCTCATCTCGGTGCACGAGACCGAGAACATCGGCTGCGGCTGTGCTGCTCAGGATGCCATCGCCCGCAACCGTGCGGCCATGGCCAACGCCACCAAGGACTACCTTGAGACGCACCGCTACGGCTTCCAGCAGGTAGACAAGCCGCAGTTCGTCTTCGCCACCAAGGACAACCGCTTCTCGCTGGCTTTGGGCGGAACGGTGACCCTGCGTGCGGGCTACGATTTCAACGGCATCTCCGACAACATCGACTTCGTGCCCTACGACATTCCCGTGCCGGGCGGTTACAACTCGCGTCAGAAGCTGATGATGGACGCTTCGACTTCGCGCGTCTACTTGAAGTCGATCACCAACTCGGGTGTGCTCGGACGTGTCATCGTCTTCATGGATGCCGATTTCCGCGGCGGCCGCGAGGGCAGCTATACGCCCCGTCTGCGTTCGGCCTACGTTTCGCTGGGCGGCTTCACGCTGGGCCGCGACGTGACCACTTTCTGCGACCTTCAGGCTGCGCCCATGACCGTCGACTTCCGGGGTCCCAACGCCTATAACTTCAACTTCGCCACCATGATCCGCTACGAGGTGACCTTCGCCCGCGAGCGCATGACCTTCGGCGTGGCAGCCGAAATGCCCCACGTGAGCGGCATCTACGGCGACAACTATGCGCCGCTGCGCCAGCGCGTACCCGATTTTCCGGCCTATTTGCAGCTGGCTTGGGGCAATAACCGCGAGAGCCACATCCGCGTGTCGGGCGTCATCCGCGACATGTATCTGCACAACGCACGCACGGGCAACAACACGACCTTGCTCGGCTGGGGCGCCCAGTTCAGCGGCCGCATCAAGGTGGCCCGTCCGCTGGTTCTCTACATGAACGGCATCTACGGCAAGGGCATTACTCCCTACATTCAGGACCTGACCGGCTCGGGCCTCGATTTCACGCCCAATCCGGAGAATGCCGAGCAGATCCAGACCACGCCCATGTGGGCATGGCAGGCTGCCGCACGGATCAACCTCTCGCGCCGCGTAGCGCTCTCGGGCGGCTATTCGATGGTTCGCGTGGAGCACAAGAACGGTTTCTATGCCAACGACGAGTATCGTCAAGGCCAGTATATCTTCGGCAACATATTCTACAACTATTCGTCGCGCTTCCGCTTCGCCGCCGAGTATCTCTACGGCACGCGCAAGAACATGGTCACCGACCGCAACCATGCCAACCGCGTCAATCTGATGGTTCAGTACAGCTTCTAAGCACGCGGCGGCTATGTCTCATCCGGGCGGTTCCTTGTCGGGCCGCCCGTTTTTGCGGCTGCGCCGATGGTCCGATGTCCGGTTTTCCGGCTGCGGGTGCGGGCGTCGCCGCCGAAAAAATGCCGGAATATGAAGATATGCGATCGCTTTTCCCTATCTTTGCAAAACATATGGATTTCTTGGCGCAATACAATCTGACCGGTCTGGCGATCGGCGCAGCTACCTTTCTGATAATAGGTTTGTTCCACCCGCTGGTCATCAAGGGCGAGTACCATTTCGGTGTGCGGTGCTGGTGGGTGTTTCTGCTCATGGGAATCGCCGCGGTCGCGGCTTCCGTGGCCATATGCCATATTCTGTGGTCCACGCTGCTGGCCGTATGGGGCGCTTCGTCGTTCTGGTCGATCGGCGAGCTGTTCGAGCAGCGCAAGCGGGTGGCCCGGGGATGGTTCCCCAAAAAGGAAAGACGAAGCGAATGAAGCGTCCGGCCGGATATTTTCTGCTGCTTTTGCTGGCCGGCTGCGGCCTTGCTCCTGCATCGGCTCCCGTTTCCGAGCCGGAGCCGGAGACCCCGGTGCGGGTGAAGCTGCTCTTTACGGGCGACGTCATGCAGCATCTGCCGCAGGTCGAAGCGGCCCGGCGGGCGGAGGGTTTCGACTATTCGGAATGCTTCGCGGCCGTGCGGCCCTGCTTTCAGGCGGCCGATCTGACGGTGGTCAATCTGGAGACCACGCTCACCTGCTCTTGCTGCCATACGGGCTATCCGATGTTCCGTTCGCCTGCGGCGCTGGCCGATGCGCTGGCCGAGTCCGGTGTCGATATCGCCACGCTGGCCAACAACCATTGCTGCGATGGCGGAGGCACGGGCATCCGCACGACCGTCGGGGAGTTGGAGCGCTGCGGCATCCGGCACACAGGAGTATTCGCCGACAGTCTCGACCGGGCGGCCAACCATCCCCTGCACGTCGTCTGCCGGGGCGTACGGTTCGCCTTTCTCAACTATACCTACGGCACCAACGGACTGCCCGTGCCCGACGGCACGACGGTCAACCATATCGATACGGTGCGCATGGCGGCGGATTTAGGCGCGATCGACCGGGACAGCGTCGACTGCGTGGCGGTCTGCATCCATTGGGGCAACGAATACCAGCGGCAGGAAAATGCGGCTCAGCGGCAGCTGGCCGGATTTCTCAGGCGCCACGGCGCCGACCTTGTCGTGGGGCATCATCCCCACGTTGTCCAGCCCTACGAGGCCGATTCCGCGCATGTCGTGCTTTATTCGCTCGGCAATTTCGTCTCCAACCAGCGGCGGCGTTACTGCGACGGCGGCCTGATGGCCGAGATCGATGCCGTGCGTCATCCCGGCGGCCGTATGACCTACGATTTGCGCATCGTCCCCGTTTGGGTCGCCCTGCCCGGATTCCGGATTCTCCCGCCCGAGGTCGCCGACACTCTGTCCCTGCCCTTTCAGTACCAGCGTTTCCGTGCGGATACCGAAGCGCTGCTCGGAACGGTCCTATAACTGATCCGTTCGGGCCGCAGCCTGCCGTTTGCATCGGATTTTGCATCGGGGGGCGTAACCAACACGTACCTTTCCGACGAGCCGGGAGCGGAGCGGGTTTCCCCCGTGCATGCCGCGGCGCGCGAAGGTGCACGAAAACGAATCATCATGGAAAAAAGCATCAAGGGCACCCGCACCGAGCAGAATCTGCTCAAGGCCTTTGCGGGCGAAAGTCAGGCGCGGACCCGCTACACGTTCTTCGCCAGCAAAGCCAAGAAAGAGGGCTACGAGCAGGTGGCGGCGGTTTTTCTGGAGACGGCCGATCAGGAGAAGGAGCATGCCGAGCGGTTCTTCAAGTTCCTCGAGGGCGGCGATGTCGAGATTACGGCGGCCTACCCCACCGGGCCCATCGGAACGACGCAGGAGAATTTGCTGGCTGCCGCGCACGGCGAGCGAGAGGAATGGGACGTGCTTTATCGCGATTTTTGCAGCGTGGCCGAGGAAGAGGGTTTCCCCGAAATAGCATCGACATTCCGTCAGATTTCGACCGTCGAAGCGCACCACGAGGAGCGTTATCTCAAGTTGCTGAGCCGTTTTTCCGACGGCGACTTCTTCCGGCGCGACGGCAAGATATGGTGGCAATGCCGCAATTGCGGTTATGTCTGCGAGGCTTCCGAGGCTCCGAAAATCTGTCCTGCGTGCCGCCATTCGCAGGCCTACTTCGAGCCCAAGAAGGATAATTATTAGAGCGGCGGTTGCGGCCGATGCTCAAAAAAAGGATTCCTCGGTGTAAGGAATCCTTTTTTACATTCGGGTCACCACTTTTCCCAGTAGACGGGCATGGTATATTTGACCCTCACTTTCCGGCCATCGCGTATGCCCGGATTCCATGCCGGGGCCGATGCGAATGTTTCCCGCAGGATTTCGTCTTGCATCTCGCTCAGCTGCTCCGGCTGGATCTTCAGTATCCGCGGACGGCCCAGCGTGTCGATTACGAATTGGATTACGACGTCTTGCAGCAGCGGTTCCGCTCGGTTCATGACTGCTTTGTTCCGTTTTTTGTAGGCTTTGTATTCGCGGCGGTAGGCATCGGCGAACCACTCTCTGAAAAGCCGTATCGATTCTTTCGTCGTCGCATTGCGGAACGAGGGCATGCGGTCTTCTGCGGCGGCCGGTGCCGGGGAGTGTTCGGATGTCGCGGGTTTTGCGGCCCGGGCCGTCGTCGTGCATGCCAGCACGAGGAGCGCCCATAGTACAAGATGTTTCATATCTCACAAAGATAGGATAAGCCGGGTACAAAAGCAAGCGCTGCCGGCCGTTTTTCGGCGGATTCATTCGATTTTTTCGTTATTCTGTTGTATCTTTGCCCAAGATAGGCGGCGTCTCGATCCGGCCGCAAACCGGGGCCTTCGAACCGGCGCATCCGGCTCGCACGTCGTCCTTGTAATTTGCAAAAATCGACAATCGAAATATGGCAGACGAAAAAATCATCTTCTCGATGGTGGGTGTCTCGAAGACCTTCACCAACCAGAAAAAGGTGCTCAACAACATCTACCTCTCGTTTTTCTACGGCGCCAAGATCGGCATCATCGGTCTGAACGGCTCGGGCAAGTCGACCCTGATGAAGATCATCGCGGGCATCGACAAGAATTTTCAGGGCGAAGTCGTCTTCTCGCCCGGCTACTCGGTCGGCTATCTGGAGCAGGAGCCCAAGCTCGATCCCGAAAAGACGGTCCGCGAGGTCGTCGAGGAGGGTTGCGCCGAGACGGTGGCTCTGCTGAAGGAGTACGAGGAGATCAACATGAAGTTGTGCGAGCCCATGTCCGACGACGAGATGGCCCGCATGATCGAGCGGCAGGGCGAGCTCTACGAGAAGATCGACCATGCCAACGGCTGGGAGCTCGACAGCATATTGGAGCGTGCGATGGACGCCCTGCGGTGTCCCGAGGCCGACCAGAAGGTTTCAGTCCTCTCGGGCGGCGAGCGGCGCCGCGTGGCCTTGTGCCGCCTGTTGTTGCAGCAGCCCGACGTCTTGTTGCTGGACGAGCCGACCAACCACCTCGACGCCGAGTCGATCGATTGGCTCGAGCAGCATTTGCAGCAGTACAAGGGTACGGTCATCGCCGTGACCCACGACCGTTATTTCCTCGACAACGTGGCCGGGTGGATCCTCGAACTCGACCGCGGCGAGGGTATTCCGTGGAAAGGCAATTACTCGGGCTGGCTCGAGCAGAAGACCGCCCGCATGGCCATGGAAGAGAAGCAGGAGTCGAAGCGCCGCAAGACCCTCGAACGCGAGCTGGAGTGGGTGCGCATGTCGCCTTCGGGCCGCCATGCCAAGTCCAAGGCGCGTCTGTCGGCCTACGACAAAATGATGAACGAGGATACGAAGCAGAAAGAGGAGAAGCTCGAAATCTTCATCCCCAACGGTCCGCGTCTGGGCGACGTGGTCATCGAGGCGCAGGGCGTCAAAAAGGCTTTCGGCGACCGGGTGCTCTACGAGGGGCTCGACTTTTCGCTGCCGCCTGCGGGCATCGTGGGTGTCATCGGCCCCAACGGTACGGGCAAGACCACCCTTTTCCGCATGATCATGGGGCTCGAGGAGCCGACCGAGGGTTCGTTCCGCGTGGGTCCTACCGTCAAGCTGGCCTACGTCGACCAGCAGCACCAGTCCATCGACCCCGAGAAATCGGTCTACGAGGTGGTGTCGGGCGGCGCCGACCTCATCATGCTGGGCAACAGGCAGGTCAACGCCCGCGCCTACATCGCCCGGTTCAATTTCACGGGAGCCGATCAGGAGAAGAAGTGCGGCATGCTTTCGGGCGGCGAGCGCAACCGCCTGCATCTGGCCCTCGCGCTCAAGGAAGAGGGCAACGTCCTGCTCTTGGACGAGCCTACCAACGACATCGACGTCAATACGTTGCGTGCGTTGGAGGAGGGTCTCGAAAACTTCGCCGGGTGCGCCGTCGTCATCTCGCACGACCGCTGGTTCCTCGACCGCATCGCCACCCACATCCTCTCGTTCGAGGGCGATTCGCAGGTGGTCTTCTACGAGGGTTCGTACAGCGAGTACGAAGCGTGGAAGCGTGCGCAGGGCGGCGATACGGAGCCCCACCGCGTCAAATACCGCAAGTTGATCGAAAATTGACAGGGTGCTTCAGCCGCATTTTGACCTTTAATAACCCCTGCGGGGTTTTTGACTTTGCTTGCGCTCGGCATAGCCTGCAAGCAGTCTCTGCCCTCGCTTAATCGCAAAGTTCACTTTCTACTTTTCACCTTGTAAAAATGCAGAAACCTTCGATTCCCAAGGGTACGCGCGACTTCTCTCCCGTGGAGATGATGCGCCGCAACTATATCTTCGACACCGTCAAGCGCGTTTTCCGGCTCTACGGCTTCGCGCCGCTCGAAACCCCCTCGATGGAGAACCTTTCCACCCTGTTGGGCAAGTACGGCGACGAGGGCGACAAGCTCCTCTTCAAGATTCTCAATTCGGGCGACTATGCCGCCGCTCTCTCCGACGACGAGGTGCGGCAGGCCTCGAAAATCTGCGAAAAAGGGTTGCGCTACGACCTCACCGTGCCGTTCGCCCGCTATGTGGTGCAGCATCAGGGCGAGCTGGCGTTCCCCTTCAAGCGCTATCAGGTGCAGCCCGTGTGGCGCGCCGACCGTCCGCAGAAGGGGCGCTACCGTGAGTTCTACCAGTGCGACGTCGACGTCATCGGCACCCGTTCGCTCCTCTGCGAGGTCGAGCTGGTGGAGATCGTCGACCGGGTTTTCCGTGCGTTGGGCATCCGCGTGGCGCTCAAGATGAACAACCGCAAGATTCTCTACGGCATCGCCGAGACCATCGGCCACGCCGACAAGATGACCGACATCACGGTGGCCATCGACAAGTTGGAGAAGATCGGGCTCGACAACGTCAAGGCCGAACTGCTCGAACGCGGATTGGAGCCCGAGGCGGTGGCGCGGCTTCAGCCGATACTTGAACTGAGCGGCGGCAACCGTCAGAAGCTCGATGCTTTGCGTGCCGTAATCGGCGCTTCCGAAACCGGACTGAAAGGCATCGAGGAGATGGAGACCGTTTTGGGTTATGTCGAGCGTCTCGGGCTCGGCTTGCAGGTCGACCTCGACCTTTCGCTGGCCCGCGGTCTGAACTATTATACGGGGGCCATCTTCGAGGTCAAGGCGCTCGATTTCGCCATCGGTTCGATCTGCGGCGGCGGCCGTTACGACGACCTCACCGGCATCTTCGGCATGCCCAACGTGTCGGGCGTCGGCATTTCGTTCGGCGCCGACCGCATCTACGATGTCATGACCGGGCTGAACCTCTTTCCGGAAGAGGTCAGCAGCTCCACGCGCGTACTTTTCGTCAACCTCGGTGCCGAGGAAGAAGCTGCGTCGCTCGGTTTGCTGCGTACGCTGCGCGACGCGGGCATTGCCGCCGAAATCTACCCCGAAGCGGGCAAGATGAAGAAGCAGATGGAGTATGCCAACCGCCGGGCGGTGCCCTATGTGGCCATCGTCGGGTCGCAGGAGATAGAGGCGCAGGCCGTCACGCTCAAGGACATGCGTTCGGGCGAGCAGCGGCAGGTGCCGTTCGCAGGGCTTGCGGAGTGTCTGAAATAAGTTTCCCGGATTTCGTTTGCCGGTTGCTTTCCGGTGCCGGGTCCGGCGGGACGCAGTTAAAACAAGAGGAATGAATTTTTTGTTGTTGTGGCTCAAGGGGTGCGCCATGGGTACGGCCGATGTCGTGCCGGGCGTGTCGGGCGGTACGATCGCCTTTGTCTCGGGCATCTACGAGGAGCTCATAGGTTCGATCCGCAGTGTCGATACGACCGCTTTGCGGTTGCTCGGGCGATTGAAGTTCAGGGAGTTGTGGCGCCATGTCAACGGGCGCTTTCTGCTGCCCGTGCTGCTGGGCATCGCTACGGCGGTCTTCTCGCTGGCCCGGCTGATGACCTATCTGCTTGCCAGCTACCCCGTAGCCGTGTGGTCGTTCTTCTTCGGGCTTATCGTCGCTTCGGCGCTGCTCGTGGCCCGGCAGGTCGGGCGGTGGGATTGTCGCAGTGCGGCGGCGTTGATCGCTGGCATTGCCGTGGCGTGGTGGATTACGGCCGCCTCGCCCGCCGAGACGCCCGAAACTTGGTGGTTCATCGTGCTTTCCGGAGCCGTCGCCATCTGCGCCATGATTCTGCCCGGCATTTCGGGGGCTTTCATCCTGCTGCTGCTGGGCAAGTACCAGTTTATTTTGCAGGCGGTCGGCGAGTTCGACATTCCCGTGCTTCTTCTCTTTTTGGCCGGAGCCGCGGCGGGCATCGTCTCCTTTTCGCATCTGCTCTCATGGCTGCTCCGTCGCTGGCACGACCTGACGGTGGCCACGCTGATGGGCTTCATGATCGGTTCGCTCAACAAGGTGTGGCCGTGGAAAGAGGTGCTCGAAACCTATACCGACAGCCACGGCAAGATGCAGCCCTTGGTGGAAGCCAATGTGTGGCCGGAACATTTCGAGTGGAAGGCCGTGCTGTTGTGCGCTGCGGGTTTTCTGGCCATCTACGGTATCGAGCAGGCGGCCCGGACCATCGCCCGCAAGCGGAAGTAGCTCATGCGGCGTTTCGGTTTGATCGGCAGGCCGTTGGGCCATTCGGCATCGGCCGCCTATTTCACGGAGAAATTCCGGCGCGAAGGCATCGCCGACTGCGCCTACGCGCTCTACGAGCTCCCGGCTATCGAGGAGTTGCCCCGGCTGTTGGAGCGGCTGCCCGAGTTGGCCGGATTCAACGTCACCATCCCCTACAAGCGCGAGGTGATGCGCTATCTCGACGACCTTTCGTTCGACGCCCGGGCGATCGGCGCGGTCAACTGCGTGCGCCGCGGGGCCGACGGCCGATTGACGGGGCATAATACCGATATTGTGGGGTTGCGCGGTTCGCTCGACGAGTTGTTGGGCGGCGAGCTGCCCGAACAGGCGCTTGTGCTCGGCACGGGCGGCGCTTCGCAGGCGGTGCAGTATGCTTTGGCCGAGCGGAACATCCCCTATGCGCTGGTTTCGCGCGACCCGGCCAAAGGCAATTATACTTATGACAACCTGCCGTGCGAGGTCGTCGAGCAAAGCCTCCTGATCGTCAACGCTACCCCCGTCGGCACCTACCCTGCCGTCGACTGCGCGCCGCGCATCCCCTACGCCTATGTCACTCCGGCACATCGGTTGCTCGACTTGGTCTACAATCCGCCGCTCACGCAGTTCCTCTCCTACGGGCAGCAGCGCGGGGCCCGGGTCATGAACGGCGAGCGCATGTTCCGCGCGCAGGCCGAAGCGGCATGGAAAATCTGGAATTCTTAACATAATATAACGACATGAAATTTCTTGCAACTCTCTTTCTTTGCATCGGCCTTTGCGGAACGGCTGCAGCGCAGGAGTTAGAACCTGCGACTTACAACCATGCGGCGATCAAGTTTTTCCGATCTCGGCTGATTTCCGAAATCCAAAAGGTGGCTGTGGAGCAGCAGTGCCCTTACGATGACCTTTCGGAACATGTGGTCGTGGCTTTCCGGATCGATACGCTGGGGCATGTTTCCCGCTGGCGTTTTCTGGACAATACATGCGATGGGCGGGATCATACCGAGGTGGAGCCGGCGAGCGCTCCGACGCGCGAGTTGGTAACGGCGGCGTTCGAAAAGATGGACGGCGAATGGCAGCCGGCCCGGCGGGGCGCCCGGAAAGTGCCGTACAACCTGCAGCTTAGATTGCGGATTCCGGTCGACCGGATCGAACGGGCGCTCAATCCCGATCCGCTGCTTTTCCAAGGAGAGAATCCCGACAAGAGCTTTTATTCGTGGATGAGAACGCGGGTGCGTTATGACGAACGTTTCGCGAAAGTAGGCGGCAAGGTGCACGTCCGGTTTTTTGTGGAGCCGGACGGTGGAATAACCATCGACGAGGTAGTGGAGTCGCCGGATGCGAAGCTGACGAAAGAGGTGCTGCGTGTGATCCGCAGCAGCCGCGGCAAGTGGACGCCCCGCAAGGTCGACGGCGTGGCGCAACGTACACCCTACGAGGTGCGGATCAACTACGTCAACGATTCGGCGGAATAACCTTCCGCAGCAAACAGCCGAAACGCCCTGCATTTGCAGGGCGTTCGTTTTTCAGCGGTGGTGCAGCATGGCGTGCGCCTTGTCGTAGTCTTCCGAACGGACGACCACTTGTGCGGGCATCGTGCCCACGGGGTAGATCGACGACATGTATTCGTTGCGGATCGTCGACCAGATGCCTGCGCTGTCGAGCATCGACTTGGCGATTTCGGCTTCGGTAGAGGTGTTGTACTCCGCCAGTACAACCATGGTTTCGTCTTGCATGGCAATGGGGTTCTGTCGGTTGTCTAAAATTAAGCATTTTGTTGATAAATTGCAAGAGCCTTGCCAAGGATTTCCGCATAAATAGCGTTATATTTGCCGTAGCGAAAGCTCTTCTCCGGCCGCTCGGGGCCGGAGGCGGGTTTTTCGCGGCCATTTTAATTTCAGTTTCCATGTCCGAATTCGTCCATCTGCACGTCCATACCCAGTATTCGATCCTCGACGGTCAGGCCAGCATCCCCAAGCTCGTGGACAAGGCCATGGCCGACGGACAGCCCGGCATCGCCGTCACCGACCACGGCAACATGTTCGGCATCAAGGAGTTTTTCAACTACGTCCAGAAGCAGAACCATAAGAAGCACGACCGGATCAAGAACCTGAAAAAGACCCTCGCGGCGCTCGAAGGGTTGCTCGGGCAGGTGCCCGACATCCGGATTTATGCCGCCGAGCAGAGCGATGCGCTGGTTCTGATGGAGCGCCGCAAGAACGATTCGCCCGAGGATGCCGAGACGTACGCCAAGGCCAAGGCCCACGTCGAGGAGCTCGGCGTCATGGGCAAGGAGTTCGACTTCGACCCCGCCGTCGGCCGGCAGAAGATTGCCGGGCTGGAAGCCGTGCCCGATTTCAAGCCCATCATCGGGTGCGAGGTCTACGTGGCCCGGCGGCGCTTGCAGGACAAGGAGGGCAAGCCCGACCAGAGCGGTTACCACCTCATCCTGCTCGCCAAGAACCTCAAGGGCTATCATAACCTCACCAAAATCGTCTCCCGGGCGTGGACCGACGGTTTCTACATGCGTCCGCGTACCGACCGGACCGAGATCGAGAAGTACCGCGAGGGGCTCATCTGCTGTTCCGCCTGTCTGGCGGGCGAGGTGCCGCGCGCCATTACGGCGGGCGATCTGGAGAAGGCCGAGGAGTCGATCCGCTGGCACAAAAGCGTCTTCGGCGACGACTATTATCTGGAGTTGCAGCTGCACAAGGCTACGGTCGAACGGGCCAACCACGAGGCCTACCCCATGCAGCTCGAAGTCAACAAGCACCTGCGCGAGCTGGCCAAGAAGCACGGCGTGCGCATGGTCTGCACCAACGACGTCCACTTCGTCGACGAGGACAACGCCGAGGCCCACGACCGTCTGATCTGCCTTTCGACGGGCAAGGACCTCGACGACCCCAAGCGCATGCTCTACTCCAAGCAGGAGTGGCTCAAGACTACGGCCGAGATGGCTTCCATCTTTGGCGAGAGCGACCCCGAGGCGATGGCTACGACGGTCGACATCTGCAATCAGGTCGAGTTCTACTCCATCGACCATGCGCCCATCATGCCTACTTTCGAGATTCCGGCCGAATTCGGCACCGAAGAGGAGTACCGCGCCCGCATCAGCGAGCAGGAGCTTTTCGACGAGTTCACGCGCGACGAGAACGGGCAGGTCGTCATGAGCGAGGAGGAGGGGCGCAAGAAGATCGAGAAGTTGGGCGGCTACGACAAGCTCTACCGCATCAAGTTCGAAGCCGATTATCTGGCCAAGCTCACCATGGACGGCGCCCGCAAGCGCTACGGCGAGAACCTCTCCGACGAGGTGACGGAGCGGCTGCGTTTCGAGCTCCACATCATGAAGACCATGGGTTTCCCCGGCTACTTCCTCATCGTGCAGGACTTCATCCGCGCCGCCCGCGAGGAGCTCGACGTCTCGGTGGGTCCGGGGCGTGGTTCGGCCGCCGGGTCGGCGGTGGCCTATTGCTTGGGCATCACCCAGATCGACCCCATCGCCTACGACCTGCTGTTCGAGCGCTTCCTCAATCCCGACCGTATCTCGCTGCCCGATATCGACGTCGACTTCGACGACGACGGCCGCGGCCGCGTGCTCAACTGGGTGACGCAGAAATACGGCAAGGAGAAGGTCGCCCACATCATCACCTACGGTACGATGGCCACCAAGCTGGCTATCAAGGACGTCGCCCGCGTGCAGAAACTTCTGCTCGCCGAATCCGACCGCCTTTGCAAGCTCGTGCCCGACCGCATCCCCGACAAGAAGCTCAACTTGCAGAATGCCATCGACTATGTGCCCGAGCTCAAGCAGGCCGAGCAGTCGGACAACCCCATTCTGAGCGATACGATCCGCTACGCCAAGATGCTCGAGGGCAACGTCCGCAATACGGGCGTGCATGCCTGCGGCACCATCATCTGCCGCGACGACATCACCGACTGGGTGCCCGTCGCCACGGCCGACGACAAGGAGACGGGCGAGAAGATGCTCGTCACGCAGTACGAGGGTTCGGTCATCGAGGACACCGGCCTTATCAAGATGGACTTCCTCGGGCTCAAAACCCTGTCGATCATCAAGGACGCCGTCGAGAACATCCGTCAGAACAAGGGCATCAAGGTCGACATCGACGATTTTTCCATCATCGACGACCCCGCCACCTACAAGCTCTACGGCGAGGGGCGCACCGTCGGCACGTTCCAGTTCGAGTCCGCCGGCATGCAGAAGTACCTGCGCGAGTTGCAGCCCTCGACTTTCGAGGACCTCATAGCGATGAACGCCCTCTACCGCCCCGGCCCGATGGATTACATCCCCGATTTCATCGCCCGCAAGCACGGCCGCAGCCCCATCGTCTACGACATCCCCATCATGGAGAAGTATCTCAAGGATACTTACGGCGTGACGGTCTATCAGGAGCAGGTCATGTTGCTGTCGCGTCTGCTGGCCAACTTTACGCGCGGCGAGTCCGACACGCTCCGCAAGGCCATGGGCAAGAAGCTCAAGGACAAGCTCGATGCTCTGAAGCCCAAGTTCATCCGCGGCGGCCAGAAGAACGGCCACGACCCCAAGGTGCTCGAAAAGATCTGGGGCGACTGGGAGAAGTTCGCTTCCTACGCCTTCAACAAGTCGCACGCCACCTGCTATTCGTGGGTCGCCTACCAGACGGCCTACCTCAAGGCCAACTACCCCTCGGAGTACATGGCCGCCGTGCTGAGCCGCAACCTCACGCGCGTAGACCAGTTGACGATTTACATGAACGAGTGCAAGCGCATGGGCATCAACGTCATGGGGTCCGACATCAACGAGTCGATGAAGACTTTTTCGGCCAACAAGGACGGCGACGTGCGCTTCGGTCTCGCGGCGGTCAAGGGGGTCGGCGAGGCGGCCGCCGACAGCATCATCGAGGAGCGGACCCGCAACGGCAAGTTCAAGGACATCTACGATTTCATGGAGCGCGTCAACTATGCCGTCGTCAACCGCAAGTGTTTGGAAAACCTCGCCTACGCCGGGGCGTTCGATTCGATCGCGACGTTCCACCGCGGCAAGTTCTTCGGGGTCGACATGCGCGATTCCGGCGGGGCCACTTTCATGGAGCAGCTCATCCGCTACGGTCTGCGTTATCAGGCCGAGAAGAACAACGCCCAGCAGAGCCTCTTCGGCGGGGGCGGACAGGTCGACATCCAGCCGCCCGTCATCCCGGCCTGCGCCGACTGGTCGCAGCTCGAAACCTTGTCCAAGGAGCGCGAGATGATGGGTCTCTACCTCTCGGCCCATCCGCTCGACGATTACAAGGTCATCATCGAGCACATGTGCAAGACGCAGCTGACCGATCTGGAGAACCTCGATTCGCTGCGCGGGCAGGAGATCGCCGTGGCAGGCATGGTCGTCGGCGTGCAGAACCTCATGACCAAGACCGGGAAGCCGTGGGGCAAGTTCACGCTCGAGGATTACAACGGCACCCACGAGTTCGCCCTCTTCGGCAAGGATTACGAGAATTTCCGCAAATACATGTTCGCCGATTACTTCCTCTTCGTGCGCGGCAAGGTCCAGCCCCGGCTCTACAACGACAAGGAGCTGGAGTTCAAGATCGTGTCGATGGTCCAGTTGCAGGAGCTGCGCGATACGATGATCAAGGAGCTGAGCGTGCAGCTGCCCGTCGCCGACATCACGCAGCAGCTGGTCGAGGAGCTGGCCGAAAAGGTCCGCGAATCGAAGGGCGAAACCGTGTTCCGGATCAGCGTGGTCGATCCCTCGAACAACGTTTCGAGCCGCTTCTTCTCCAAGAGCCACAAGGTCAGCCTTACTTCGTCGCTCGTCGATTATCTGGACGATAACAATATACGTTATTCGATTTCATAAAACACTTTAATATCGTAAGTTATGGCATTAGCAATCAGCAAGGAGAATTTCCAAGAGGTGCTTTCGCAGGAGAAGCCCGTCGTCATCGATTTTTGGGCCGAGTGGTGCGGTCCGTGCCGCATGATCGCCCCCATCGTCGACGAGCTCGCCGCCGAGTTCGAGGGGCGGGTCGTCATCGGCAAGTGCGACGTCGAGGACAACGACGAGATCACCATGAAGTACGGGGTGCGCAACATCCCCACCATCATCTTCCTCAAGGGCGGCGAGGTCGTCGACAAGCAGGTCGGCGCCCTCTCTAAGGACGCTTTGAAGGCCAAGATCGAAAACTTGTTGTAGCCCATGATCCGGTGTGTCGATTTCCACGGTTTGCAGGCCGTGGAGTTTTCCAAGGGCGATTATACGGCCCTGCTCGTGCCGTCGGTCGGCGCCAACCTCGTGCGGCTGGCCAATACGCGGCTCGGGGCCGAGATTCTGCGTACGCCTGCGGCCGACGAGGTGGAGACTTTCCGGAGCCGCCCCCAGATTTTCGGTCTGCCGATCCTCTTTCCGCCCAACCGCATCGAGGACGGGCGCTATACGTTCGACGGGCGTACTTACCAGTACCCCATTACCATCGAGAAGGAGCACAACTACCACCACGGCATCCTCAAGGGCCAGCCGTTCGTTGTCTCGAAGGCTGTCGAAACGGACGACGAGGTGCTGATCGAGTGCCGTTACTATTCCAACGCGGCCAACGACGCCATTTTCAGGGATTTCCCCCACGAGTTCAAATGCAAGATCGTCTACCGGCTCTCGGCCGGCGGGTTGGAGCAGGAGGTCATGCTGGCCAACCGCAGCCGCACGCCGATGCCTGTGGGCGTAGGGTTCCACACCCCTATGCGCATTCCGTTCGCCGACGGTACGGACGCCGATTACGTCATGCGCGTCGCAGTTGGCGAGCAGGTTGAGCTGAGCGACCGTAATCTCCCTACAGGCCGGAAGTTGCCTTTGTCGGAGCAGTTCGCCAAGTTGCGCGACGGAGGTTTGCGCGTCACCGGTTGCGAAGCTATCGAGGCCGGGTTCACGCTGTGTGAAATCGAGGTCGACGGCAAGCCTTTCCGCGGTGCGTTGGTCGAGAATCTGCGGACGGGTGTCCGCACTTTCTACGAGGTCGACGAGCAGACGACCTATTGGACCCTCTGGAACAACGGCGGGCAGGTGCCCTACTGCTGCCCCGAGCCGCAGTCGTGGACGACCAATGCGCCCAACGCCGCCGATCCCGCCGCTGCCGGATTCCAAGCCGTCGCTCCCGGCGACAAGTGGCGCATGAAGTTCCGGCTCTACGCCAAGTAACCGGCGCGTGTTTTTCGCTGGAAGCAAGCCGCCCGACGATTGTCGGGCGGCTTTTTTGCCGCTTGTCATGCCGCCGCCCCGCTCCGCAGAGGGGCCGTTTGTCAGTCCCGTCTGCCATTCTGGCAGAAAAAAGGGGCTGGCACACCGTTTGTGCGGAGAACGGCAACGGAAAAACCAAAAAATACGATAAGATGAAAAACGGAAAAATCGGAGTTACGACGGAGAACATCTTCCCCGTCATCAAGAAATTCCTCTACTCGGACCACGAAATCTTTCTGCGCGAATTGATTTCCAACGCCGTAGATGCTACTCAGAAGCTCAAAACCCTGTCGTCCATCGGCGAAATGAAAGGCGAGCTGGGCGACCTCTCCGTGCGCGTGGTCGCCGACAAGGAGCACAAGACGCTCACCGTCACCGACCGCGGCATCGGCATGACGGCCGACGAGGTCGACAAGTACATCAACCAGATCGCCTTTTCGGGGGCCGAGGAGTTCATGGCCAAGTATCAGAACCAGCCCATCATCGGCCACTTCGGTCTTGGTTTCTACTCGTCGTTCATGGTCTCCGACAAGGTCGAGATCTTCACGCAGTCCTATAAGGAGGGCGCCAAGGCCGTGCATTGGAGCTGCACCGGTTCGCCCGAGTTCGAGATGGAGGAGTTCGACGAGCCGCGCGACCGCGGCACCGCCATCGTCCTGCACCTCTCCGAGGACGCCCTCGAATACGCCGAGCAGTCGAAGATCGACGACCTCTTGCGCAAGTATTGCCGCTTCCTGCCCGTGCCCATCGTCTCGGGCAAGGTCAAGGAGTGGAAAGACGGCAAGTACGTCGACACCGACAAGGACAACGTCATCAACAACATCGAGCCGCTCTGGACGCGCAAGCCGACCGAAATCACCGAGGAGCAGTACAAGGAGTTCTACCGCGAGCTCTACCCCATGAGCGACGATCCGCTTTTCTACATCCATCTGAACATCGACTACCCGTTCCACCTCACGGGCATCCTCTATTTCCCCAAGATCCATAACAATTTCGAGATCCAGAAGAACAAGATCCAGCTCTATTCCAATCAGGTCTTCGTCACCGATCAGGTCGAGGGCATCGTGCCGGAGTACCTGACTTTGCTGCACGGCGTCATCGATTCGCCCGACATCCCGCTCAACGTCTCGCGCAGCTATCTCCAGAGCGACGCCAACGTAAAGAAGATTTCGAGCTACATCACCCGCAAGGTCGCCGACCGTTTGCAGGAACTCTTCACCACCATGCGCGCCGACTACGAGGCCAAGTGGGACGACCTGAAGATTTTCATCCAGTACGGCATCCTCACCGACGAGAAGTTCGCCGAGAAGGCTTCGGATTTCATGCTGTGGAAGAACGTCGACGGCAAGTATTTCACTCCCAAGGAGTATGCCGACCTCGTCAAGGAGAACCAGACCGACAAGAACAAGTCGCTCATCTTCCTCTACGTCGACGATCCCGTGGAGAAGCACACCTTCCTCGGGGCGGCCAAAGGCAAGGGTTACGACGTGCTCGAAATGAACGGCCAGCTCGACAACCATTATATCAATTGGTACGAGTCCAAGAATCAGGGCGCGCGGTTCGTGCGCGTCGACAGCGACGTGGTCGACAAGCTCATCCAGAAGGACGAGCAGCTCAAGATGGCCTTGACCGAGGCCCAGCAGGAGATTCTCACCCCCGTCTTCGAGAGCCAGATGCCCGCCGACGAGAAGATACACTACCAGATTTCGTTCGAGCCCATGTCGGCCGACGAGGCCCCCGTGGTCATCACGCAGAACGAGTTCATGCGCCGCATGAAGGAGATGGCGCAGATGGGCGGCGGCGGTATGAGCCAGTTCTACGGTCAGATGCCCGACAATTTCACCATCGCGGTCAACGCCAACCACCCCATCGTCATCGACATCCTCGACAACGTCGAGAAGGCTTACGGCGACAAGCTCAAGTCCATCACCAAGAAGATCGACGCGGCCGTCGGCGAGGAGAAGCGTTTCGACGAGGTCGTCAAGGGCAAGAAGGAGGAGGAGCTCTCCGCCGAGGAGAAGTCCGCGCGCGAGGAGCTTTCCAAGAAGATCGTCACCTTGCGCGACGAGCGCAACCAGCGTCTGCGGGAGATCGGCGGCAGCAACCGGCTCGTGCGGCAGATCATCGACCTCGCCTTGCTCACCAACGGCATGCTCAAGGGCAAGAACCTCACCGATTTCATCCAGCGTTCCATTTCCCTGATCGAGAAATAGGGCGTTGCCGGTTCGAACAGGTCCGAGGGGCGGGTTTTTCCCGCCCTTCGTTTTTGTTGCCTGTTCTGCCTGTTCTGCCTCTCTCTACCCTAACCGATCTATAAAAGCAAAAAGAACAATCAACAGAATAAGATCAGGATGATAGAGGAA
>JAIDUK010000040.1 GCA_029060215.1 Alistipes sp. | reverse complement strand
AGTGGCTGAAACCACCGGTTTGCTAAACCGACGTACGGAGTAATCCGTACCACGAGTTCGAATCTCGTTCTCTCCGCCAAGTATGGATAACTGCCGACAAACTGCAAACATATGTTTGCAGTTTTTTTTATTTTCGGGCGAAAGGGCGGATTCATACGCAAATGTCGCCCGAAAATAAAAAACGCTCTTGCGGCTATCGGCATTTTCCGTTCTTTGCACGGATGCCAGCAGCAGCACAGAGAAAGGCCGAGCAGAGCAAAGTCAATTTCGCGCAATCATTCAATATCGCCCCGCGAGTGCTGCGCACTTCGATTCCTTTTCTTTGTCCTGCCGCCTGCACAAACAAGCTCCACGCCATTTCAGGGACCGACAAAACCTGCACAGTAATTGCATCGGGGCTTCCCATGCAGACAGATTTCCGGAAAAGAACGTTGTCCCTGCTCCTCTGGACAGGGCTGTGCGGCTGTCCGGCCGCGGCGCAACAACCCCGATCCGCACTCCCCGACACCCCGCAGGCCATCCCGTCCGCATCGACCGCCGACACCCGGCCGGCCGATTCCTTGCTCCGCAAACCTGCCGTCGAAATCGGCAAGGGCATCGCTTACCGGTCGCCCGGCGGGAAATTCTCGCTGACCATGCGGCTGCGCATGCAGGATCTCGTGGCGGTCTCGCTCAACCGCAGCTTCGGGCTCGACGAAATCGAGGCCCGCATCAAGCGGCTGCAAGTCAGGTTCGACGGCTACGTCTATTCGCCCAAACTTACCTACTCCGTCCAGCTCGGATTCACGGGCCACGCGGCCAACGCCCGCAGCAACGCCAATATCATCCACGACGCCATCCTCTACTACCGACCCGCACCGGCGTGGAGTTTCGGCATCGGTCAGGCCAAGATACAAGCCAGCCGCGCCAAGATCACTTCGTCGGGGCTGCTCCAGTTCGTCGACCGCAGCATCGTCAGCCGGGAGTTCAGCGCCGACCGCGATTTCGGATTCTTCATCCGTTTCGACCTGCCCCGCGACCACGGCTTCACCTTCACGGCCAAGAGTTCCGTCACGCTGGGCGAGGGCCGCAACTGGGGCACCTCGACCAACGGCGGGCTGGTCTACACACGGCGGGTGGAGCTCTACCCTTTCGGGCGTTTCAAAGAGAAAGGCGAGTCGTCGGAGGGCGATCTGGCCCACGAGGAGCAGGTCAAGATATTGGTCGCGGGCGCCTATTCCTACAACCACAAAGCCGTACGCACGCACGGCCAGCGCGGCGATCTGCTGCCCGACGGCGCAAGCCGCAGCTTCGGCAGCTGGTACGCCGATTTTCTGCTCAAATATCGGGGATTCTCGTTCTGCACCGATTTCATGGGGCGCATCTGTTCCGACCCCGTCTTCGACGACGAGGCCCGTACATGGATCTATGCCGGTTGGGGGTTCAACGTGCAGGCAGGCTACGTCATCCGCCGCAAATGGGAGGTCGCCCTGCGCAGCTCCATGCTCTTCCCCCGCAGCGCAGTGCAGTCCCGGGCCGGATACGAGCGCCGCAGCCAGACCACCGCAGCCGTCTCGCGCTACATCGCGGGCCACGCGTTGAAGGTGCAGGCCGACATCACCTACAACCACCGCAGCCACGCGTCAACGAGCGATTATTCCCGCTGGCTCTTCGCCTTTCAGCTGGAAATAGGAATCTGAACCGCCGGATCGCCGCGGTCGAAAAGCCGCATGCCCCGACAGGGCAATGGTCAAATAATCAAAGGATTTTCAGCGCTATACGCGCACAAGCCTCGGCATCGGCCAGCGCGTGATGATGATTCTGCAAATCGTATCCGCAGGCCGCCGCGACGGTGTGCAGCTGGTGGTTGGGAAGCTGCCGCCCGAAAAACCGCCGCGAAGCCCGGCAGGTGCAATGGAATTCATAGCCCGGCCACGGCATGTCGTAGAGGTCCAGCGCCGCCCGCAGGCACCCTTCGTCGAAAGGTGCGTTGTGGGCCACCAGCGGCAGCCCCTCGATGCGCGGCGCCAGTTGGCGCCATACGTCCTCGAACTCGGGCGCATCGTCGGTGTCGGCGTGGCTCAGTCCGTGGATCGCCGTGGTAAAAGAGCTGTAATAGTTGGGGCGCGGGCGGATCAGGCTGTAGTACGAATCGACCTGCCGGCCGCCGCGTACCACCACTACGCCCACCGAGCAGACGCTCGCCCGGTGGCGGTTGGCCGTCTCGAAGTCGATCGCAGCGAAATCGGTCATCACTCCCACTCGATGGTTGCGGGCGGTTTGGACGAGATGTCGTAGACTACGCGGTTGACGCCGCGCACGCGGTTGATGATTTCGTTGGACACGTCGGCCAAGAATTCGTAGGGCAGGTGCACCCAGTCGGCCGTCATACCGTCGGTCGAGGTCACGGCGCGCAGGGCCACGCAGCTCTCGTAGGTGCGTTCGTCGCCCATGACCCCCACGCTTTTGACGGGCAGCAGAATCGCCCCGGCCTGCCACACCTTGTCGTAAAGGCCTGCCGCACGCAGCGCGTCGATATAGATTTTGTCTACGTTTTGCAGAATCTCCACCTTCTCGGCCGTGATGTCGCCCAAGATGCGGATCGCCAGACCCGGCCCCGGAAACGGATGGCGGCCGATGAGTTGTTCGGAGATGCCCAGCGAGCGGCCCACGCGTCGCACTTCGTCCTTGAAGAGCAGCCGCAGGGGTTCGACTATTCGCAGGTTCATCTTCTCGGGCAGGCCGCCCACGTTGTGGTGCGACTTGATGGTGGCCGACGGTCCGTTGACCGAGCACGATTCGATGACGTCGGGATAAATGGTCCCCTGCGCCAGCCACTTCACGTCGGCAATGCGCTGCGCCTCCTCGTTGAACACCTCCACGAAATCGCGGCCGATGATCTTGCGCTTGCTCTCAGGGTCGCTCACGCCTGCCAAGTCGCCGAGGAACTTGGCCCCGGCCTTCACGCCCTTGACGTTGAGCCCCATGTTCTTGTAGGATTCGAGCACCTCCTCGAATTCGTTCTTGCGCAGCAGGCCCGAATCGACGAAGATGCAGTAGAGGTTCTGCCCGATAGCCTTGTGCAGGAGCACCGCGGCCACCGACGAATCGACGCCGCCCGAAAGGCCCAACACCACCTTGTCATCGCCCAGCTTCTCGCGCAGCTCGCGCACGGTGGTCTCGACGAAACTCTCCGAAGTCCAGCTCTGCGCACAGCCGCAGATGCCGACCACGAAGTTTTTCAGCAGCTGCGTACCGTCGGTCGAGTGGTAGACTTCGGGGTGGAACTGAATGCCCCAAGTCTGCTCGCCCTCGATGCGGAAAGCCGCCACGCGCACATCCTCCGTCCCGGCGACCAGCCGGTAAGACGCAGGCACCGAGGTGATCGTATCGCCATGCGACATCCACACCTGCGTCTTGGCTGGCAGCCCCGCCATCAGCGGGTCGGCGGCATCGCCCACGGTGAGCATCGCCCGGCCGTACTCGCGGCTCGGCGCAGGCTGCACCTCGCCGCCATAGGCTGCCGAAAGATACTGCGCTCCGTAGCAGACGCCCAGCAGAGGCAGGCGCCCCTTGATCTGCCCGAGGTCGGGTTTCGGAGCCTCGGCATCGCGCACCGAATAGGGGCTGCCCGAAAGGATCACGCCCCGCACCGACGCGTCGAGCGCCGGAATCTTGTTGAACGGGTGGATTTCGCAATAGACGTTCAGCTCGCGCACGCGCCGTGCGATGAGCTGCGTGTACTGCGAACCGAAGTCGAGGATGAGGATTTTTTCCATTTATCTGATATTGTTCGTTTCATGGGTCTTTCCCGGCCCCGGCCAAACCCGGACGCACCCGGGGCGCTTCCCTTTGCTTTTCTGCGGACATGCGCCGCAAAAGAGCCCGCAGGCAGCGATGTCGCCATTCATCACGATTGCGATTCGTTTTTCTCGTCGAGTTCGGTCTCCTCCTTGCGCTTGCGGCAATTGTAGGCCACGGTGCGAACCACGAAGACATAGAGGAACGCCAGCCCCAGATAGAGGTAGCGCAGCCAGTCCGGACGCCCCGTGTAGAGCCATACGATGAAAAGCGCCGCAAAGAAGATCAGAGCAAAGATGTCGATGCGCGAAATCTGCCGGTTGTTCTGTGCCATGTTCTGCAAATAGCTTATAGGATCAACGTTCGCTCGAATAGTTGGGGGCCTCGCGCGTGATGGTCACGTCGTGCGGGTGGCTCTCCTGCATACCCGAAGCGGAGATGCGGATGAACTGCGCCTGCTGCAAGGCCGGAATGTCGGCGGCTCCGCAGTAGCCCATGCCCGAACGGATGCCCCCCACGAGCTGGTAGACCGTCTCGTTGAGCGAGCCCTTGAACGGCACGCGCGCCACGATGCCCTCGGGCACGAGTTTGTTGATGTTGCCCTCGCAGCCCTTCTGGAAATAGCGGTCGGCCGACCCGGCCTTCATGGCGTCGATCGACCCCATGCCGCGGTAGGACTTGAACTTGCGGCCGTTGTAGATGATCGTCTCGCCCGGAGCCTCTTCCGTTCCGGCGAACATCGAACCTATCATCACGCAGTCGCCGCCTGCGGCCAGCGCCTTGACAATGTCGCCCGAGTAGCGCAGGCCGCCGTCGGCGATGACCGGCACGCCCGAGCCTTTGGCTACGGAAGCGGCGGCGTAGATGGCCGACAGCTGGGGTACGCCCACTCCGGCAATGATGCGCGTGGTGCAGATCGAACCCGGGCCTATGCCCACCTTGATGCCGTCGGCACCGGCGTCGATCAGGAAACGCGCGGCTTCGGCCGTGGCGATGTTGCCCACCACCACATCGAGCGTCGGATAGGCAGCCTTGATCTTCTTCAGGGCCTCGACGATATTTTTGGAATGGCCGTGCGCCGAATCGAGCACCACGGCGTCGACATCCTCGGCCACGAGCGCCGCCACGCGCTCCATGACATCGGGCGTGATGCCCACCCCGGCGGCCACGCGCAGACGCCCCTTGGCATCCTTGCAGGCGTTGGGATGATCCTGCACCTTGGTGATGTCCTTATAGGTGATGAGCCCCACCAGCCTGCCTTCGTCGTCCACCACCGGGAGCTTCTCGATCTTGTTGTCGAGCAGCATCTCCGAAGCGTGCTCCAGCTCGGTCTTGTGGGTGGTGATCAGCCGGTCGCCGGGGGTCATGACCTCGCCGATCGAGCGCTTCATGTCGCGCTGGAACCGCAGGTCGCGGTTCGTAACGATGCCGATGAGCCTGCGCTCGCCGTCGACCACCGGGATGCCGCCGATCTTGTTCTCGGCCATCAGGTCGAGGGCATCGCCCACGGTATTGTCGCGCGAAATGGTGACGGGGTCGTAGATCATCCCGTTCTCGGCGCGCTTCACCCGGCGCACATGGGCCGCCTGCTGGGCGACGGACATGTTCTTATGGATGACGCCGATACCGCCCTCGCGGGCCAGCGCAATGGCCAGCGGAGCCTCCGTAACGGTGTCCATGGCGGCGGAGACGATGGGGATGTTGAGCCTGATATTACGCGAAAAACGGGTCTCGAGACGGACCTCTCGCGGCAACACTTCCGAATAAGCGGGTACCAGCAGCACGTCGTCGAAGGTAAGACCTTCGGGCTGAACCCTTTCCTGAATGAACGACATAAGAACGGGATTTTGTTGCCTGCAAAAGTAAGCATTATTTTTCAAACAGCCTAAGGCGGCGGCCCGTTCCGGAGGGTTTTTATCAACAATTTATCATCCGCAGGAATCCAAAGCGCCGCTGCCCGTCGGGACAGCGGCGCCTGCTTGCATCGTGCATCTTGCTAATATTGCTCCTTCTCGTTGGGGAAGTCGCACTCTTTCACGTCGCGGATATAGCCCGTCACGGCATCGGTCATGACCGTGTGCAGGTCGGCGTAGCGGCGCAGGAAGCGGGGCGAAAAACCCTTGTTGATGCCCAGCATGTCGTGGATGACGAGCACTTGTCCGTCGCACGCACCGCCGGCTCCGATGCCGATGGTGGGCATGTTCACTTCCTGCGAGACACGGGCGGCCAGCGCGGCCGGAATCTTCTCCAGCACGCAGGCGAAACAGCCCGCTTCGTCCAGCAGATGAGCGTCGCGCACCAGCTTCTCGGCTTCGGCCTCTTCCTTGGCCCTCACCGTATAGGTGCCGAACTTGTGGATCGACTGGGGCGTGAGCCCGAGGTGCCCCATGACGGGGATGCCGGCCGAAAGGATGCGCTGCACCGATTCGAGGATCTCCTCGCCGCCTTCCATCTTCACGGCGTCGGCTTCGGTCTCCTTCATGATGCGCACGGCCGAATCGAGCGCCACCTTCGAGTTGCCCTGATAGGTGCCGAACGGCAGGTCGACGACGACCAGCGCCCGCTCCACGGCCCTGACGACCGAACGGGCATGGTAGATCATCATATCGAGCGTAATGGGAAGCGTCGTTTCGTAGCCTGCCATGACATTGGCGGCCGAATCGCCCACCAATATGACGTCGATGCCCGCGGCGTCGACGATCTTGGCCATCGAATAATCGTAGGACGTAAGCATGGCGATCTTCTCGCCGCGCTGCTTCATCTCCGTGAGACGGTAGGTCGTCACGGCTCTTACCGTACTTTCTACTGACATTTCGTTCAAGTTTAGGTTTCGAATCGGCGGCAAATGTAGAATTAAAAATCAAAAATGAAAAATTTGCAGCCGGATACCGGCAGGGCGAAAAAAGCAGGGGAAAGCGTCATTCCGAGGAGCATGCGGCGAAGAATCCGTTCCGACGGGCAACAAGATTCTTCGCTAACGCTCAGAATGACAAAGAACAACGATTTCCACCCCTTAATTTTTCAATTTCTCGAAGAACCGCCACAGCACCACCCCGCCCGACACCGAGACGTTGATCGAGTGTTTGACCCCCGCCTGCGGAATCTCGATGGCCCCGTGGCAAAGGTCCACCGCTTCCTGCGCCACGCCCGCCACTTCGTTGCCGAAGACCAGCGCATAGCGCACCCCCGGCCGGGGCTCGAACGCTTCGAGCGACACCGCCCCCTCGACTTGCTCCACGGCAAGCACTTCGCAACCCTCGGCCCGCAGCTGCCGGAGGCATTCCACGGTCGAAGCATGGTAGCTCCACGCCACGGTCTGTTCGGCCCCGAGGGCGGTCTTGTGGATTTCGCGGGCCGGGGGCACGGCCGTAATGCCGCACAAGGCGATGCGTTCCACCGCAAAGGCGTCGCCCGTGCGAAAAAAAGCCCCCACGTTCTGCGCCGAGCGCACGTTGTCCAGCACCACCGTAACGGGTATCTTGGCCATAGCGGCATACTCCTCGGGCGTCGGACGGCCCAGTTCTTCGTTGGTTATTTTTCGCATAGCGGTTTCCCGGGGTTTGTTTTCGGGGCCAAAAGTAACAAATAAAAAAATTTTTATCTACTTTTGGGGGTTCAAAACTCATCGGAATCATGACCTTGAAAAAGACCGCACTGCTGCTCGCCTTCGCCGTCGCGGCTTGGGGAGGAGCCCGTGCGCAGGATCTGATCGTGGGTGCCGACTTCTCCACCCGCTTCGACAACCGCGAATACGCCCCCAACGAGTTCGGCGAGCCCCAGACGCTCTTCAGCGCCCGCCTGACGCCCCGCATCGGCGTCGAATGGCAGCAGAAAAACCGCCTCATCGTCGGCGTTGACCTGTTGCAGAACTTCGGCGACGACACCCGCTTCCTCTCCAAGGCGCGGCCCATCTTCTACTACCAGTTCAACACCAAGAACGTGCAGGCCAACGCCGGTATCTTCGACCGCAAGGCGCTCATGGGCGATTATTCGCGGGCTTTCTTCAGCGATTCGACCGCCTACTACCACAACCGCCTGTCGGGTTTCATGGGGCGCTACCTGTCGACTTCGCGCAAGCACACCTACGTCGAGCTGGCCATCGACTGGGAGGGCATGTACTCGCACCGGTCGCGCGAAATGTTCCGCATCCTCTCGGCCGGACGCTACACCATCGACAAAGGGTTCTATTTCGGTTATGCCTTTTCGATGTTCCACTTCGCCGGACGCAAGGGCAACGAGAACGTCACCGACAACCTCCTGCTCAACCCCTACGCTGGCTGGGAGTTCAACGCTTATCTCGACTTCGACATCCGGGCCAATTTCCTCTTCGCCCCGCAGCGCGGACGCAGCGTCGACCACCTGTGGCGCAAGCCCTGCGGCGGCCAGCTGGACATCACGATCCGCAAATGGGGCATCAAAATCGAGAACAACCTCTACTTGGGAGCCAATCTCCAGCCCCTGCGCAACTACGAGGCCGACCCCACGCTGGGGCTGACCTACGGGCAGGACGGGCTCTATGCGGGCGAGAGTTTCTACGCCACCACCAAGCACATCTACAACCGCTCGTGGGTGGGCTACGACCGCACTTTCTTCAAGGGCACCTTGGGCGTCGAAGCCGGCATGGTGTTCCACTACGACGGCACCGGGCTGGGTACGCAGCAGGTGGTGAAGCTCACGGTCGACATCGAAAAACTGTTCAACATAGGAAAGAAATAACAACCGCATCATGATAGCAGAAAACACCGAAACCCGGGAGAAGTCGCTGAACTTCCTCGAGGAGATCATCGAAAAGTCCATCGCCGAGGGCAACGACCGCATACAGACCCGGTTTCCGCCCGAGCCCAACGGCTATCTGCACATCGGCCACGCCAAGAGCATCTGCATCAACTTCGGGCTGGCCAAGAAGTACGGCGGCAAATGCAACCTGCGCTTCGACGACACCAACCCCGTCAAGGAAGATGTCGAATACGTCGATTCGATCAAGCGCGACATCCGGTGGCTCGGCTTCGACTGGGCCATCGAGCGCTATGCGTCCGACTACTTCGACCAGCTCTACGAATGGGCCGTCGTGCTGATCAAGAAAGGGTTGGCCTACGTCGACGACCAGACGCAGGAAGAGATCCGCGAGAACCGCGGCACGGTCTCCGTCCCCGGCAAGGAATCGCCGTGGCGCGACCGCACGCCCGAAGAAAACCTCGATCTCTTCGTGCGCATGAAGAACGGCGAGTTCCCCGACGGTTCGAAGGTCTTGCGCGCCAAGATCGACATGGCCCATCCCAACATGCTCTTCCGCGACCCGATCATGTACCGCATCATCCACGCCGAGCACCACCGCACGGGCAACAAATGGTGCATCTACCCCATGTACGACTACGCCCACGGCCAGAGCGATTCCATCGAGAAGATCACCCACTCGATCTGCACCTTGGAGTTCGACGTGCACCGTCCGCTCTACGACTGGTTCATCCAAGCGCTCGACATCTACCCCTCGCACCAGTACGAGTTCGCGCGGCTCAACCTCACCTATACGATGATGTCGAAGCGCAAGTTGCTCAAGCTCGTGCAGGAGGGCGCCGTCATGGGTTGGGACGACCCCCGCATGCCGACCATCTGCGCCCTGCGCCGCAAGGGCTATACTCCCGCTTCGGTGCGCAACTTCGCTGAAATGGTCGGCGTGGCCAAGCGCGACAACGTCATCGATCTGGGCAAGCTCGAATATTGCGTGCGCGAGGACCTCAACAAGGTCGCCGAGCGCCGCATGGCCGTGCTCAACCCCCTGAAGGTCGTCATCACCAACTACGACGAGGGCAAGACCGAGTTGTTCGAGGCGGTCAACAATCCCGAGAACGAAGCCGCAGGTACGCGACAGGTGCCGTTCTCGCGCGAAATCTACATCGAGCGCGACGACTTCATGGAGAACCCGCCCAAGAAGTTCTTCCGCCTGCAACCCGGCGGCGAGGTGCGCCTGCGCTATTCGTACCTCATCAAGTGCGAGGAGGTCGTCAAGGACGCCGAGGGCAACATCACGGAGCTGCGCTGCACCTACGACCCCATGTCCGGAGAGGGTTCGTCGAGCGACGGACGCCGTGTCAAGGGGGTCATCCATTGGGTTTCGGTCAAGGATGCCGCCGAAGCGGAAATCCGGCTGTTCAACCCGCTCTTCACCAAGGAGAACCCCGACGATGTCGAGGAGGGGCAGACATGGGAAGACAACCTCAACCCCGAATCCATGGTCAAGGTCACCGGCTACCTCGAGCCCTCGTTGCGCGAGATTCCCGTCGGGCAGGCCGTGCAGTTCGAGCGGGTCGGCTATTTCTGTCCCGACACCGATTCCGCGCCGGAGCACCTCGTGTTCAACCGCACCGTCACGCTCAAGGATTCGTGGGCCAAGATCAACAAATAGAGGCCCCTTATATATAAAGGTAGCGGCCGCCCTCTCCGGGCGGCCGTTTCTTGTCGTCGCAGCAGGACGGCGCCCCGCCCTACTTTCCGAACAGGCGGCCGAACGTGCGGCAGCCGAAGAAATACCGCAGGAGCACCGAGCCCCGGTAGATCGGGAGCCGGGCATGCGGCACACTGCTCTTTCGGACGTCGCGGCGCTTGCGGGCCAATGCGGAATGCCACTTCAGGAAATCGCGCCACGCCCGAAATACGGCGCAGAAGTTATCCCACCGTCCCTGCGCCAAATAGGAGCCTGCCGCCAGCAGATCGAGCCACGGCCGCACGAGAGCCGCCACCAGCCGCTGCCCCGGAGCTGCGCATTTGTAGAGCATCGCCAGATTGTTGCGGTGGTTGTAGAAAACCTTGGCCGGAGAATCGGTCGTGAGCGTCCCGCCGCCAAGATGATAGACCGTGCTTTGCGGCACGATGCGCACCCGCCAGCCCGCCAGCTGCATGCGCCAGCAGAGGTCGATCTCTTCCATGTGGGCGAAAAAATCGTCGTCGAAACCGCCCAGCGCATGGAACACCCCGGCCCGGCAGCAGAACGCCGCGCCGCTCACCCAAAACACATCGCGTGCGTCGTCGTACTGCCCCTCGTCGCGTTCTATGGTGCGCAGGATGCGACCCCGGCAGAAAGGATAGCCCAGATAGTCGATATAGCCGCCCGAGGCACCGGCATACTCGAACCGGGTCCGGTCCGTATCGCAGAGCAGTTTGGGTGCTGCGGCCGCCACGTCGGGATGACGGTCGAGACACTCCACCAGCGGTTCGAGCCACCCGGCAGGCGTCTCGACATCGGAATTCAGCAGCACATAATAGTCGGCTTCGATTTGCGCCAACGCTCTGTTGTAGCCGCCCGCGAACCCATAGTTGCGGTCGAGCCGCACCAGCTCGACCGAGGGGAATTCGCGGCGCAGCATATCGGCCGAACCGTCCGTCGAACCGTTGTCGGCCACCACTACGCCGACCCCTTCGGGAGCCGCGGCCACGACGCCCGGAAGATAGCGGCGCAGATGCGCGGTGCCGTTCCAGTTGAGTATGACGATCTTTACGGTGGACATCAGCGTTTGTGCTTCCAGCGGCGGTGCGACCACATCCAGAGTTCGGGACGCTGGCAGATCATCTTCTCCAGCGCCCGCACATAGCGTTCGGTGATTTCGTTTTCGGCGACCTCCTCGGTGCCGTCGTACAGCAGTTCGAACGACATGCGGTAGCGCCCCCGCTGCAAACGCTCCATGCGGGCGAAATAGACGGGCAGGCGGAAGCGGCGGGCCAGTTTTTCGCCGCCGTCGAAGAAGATCGTATCCTGATCGAGGAATCGGAACCAATGGCTGTTGGGGCGCCGCGGAGGATTCTGGTCGGCGATCAGCCCGATCACCATATTCTTGCCCCCGATGCCGGTTTCGCGGTGCCGAAGATAGAAGCGCACGCAGTCGTTCATCGCCACGGTGGTCGCATACGACGAATTGCGCAGCCGCCGGTAGAGACACTCCATCACAGGACTGCGCAGCGGGTGGTAGACGGCCACCACCATCTGCGAGGGTTCGAAAAGCCCCCAATAGGAGCAATATTCCCAGCAGCCGAAATGGGCCAGCATGGCGATCCAGTCGCGCCCCTGCACCCGCCGCACCTGCTCGTCGAAGCCTTCGATCGCGAACATCTCGCGGGCCCGGGCCGGGCTTTTGCAGGCCAGATCGACCGTATCGACGAAAATCTCGGCCAGCGTCCGGTAGAAGCGGTGGCGGATCGTCCGGAGTTCGCGGGCGCTCTTCTCCGGAAACGAATTGCGCAGGTTCGCCCGCACGACCTGCCTGCGATAGCGCAGCACGTAGCAGAGCAGGAAGAACAGCAGGTTCTCGACCACGTAGTATTTGAACCAGTAGGGCAGCATGGCGAATAGCCGCATCCCGCCCCACAGGGTTTCCAGCCAGACACGCTGGAAGAGGTTCAGCTTCGGTGTTTCCATGACGCGGTTCAGGGTTCGACGAAGAGTTTGAGGTTATCGGCTTTGGTGCGGATGCGCAGCCAGCGGGAGAGGGTCGCACGGTCGATCGTGTCGGCCGGATCGACGGGCCGGACCACGCAGACGACCGACGTGTCGCGCGGCGTGCCGTCGGCTCCGAACGTGATGCCCTTGGAGAGCGAGATGGTCGCGATGTTGCGCATCATGGCTCCCGCTTCGCGCGAGATGTCCTCTACTTCGACGTTGGTCACCTTGTAGCGGTCGAGCAGCGCGTTCATCCGTTCGATGCGGCGGTTCTTCTCTTCGAGCAGCTCCGCATAGCTCTGTTGCAGCGACACCACATCGACCTTGTCCGTCGACGAGGCTTGCCGCACGATCAGTTCGGTCTTGTCCAGCCCGTAGCCCGGCAGCTGGGCCCGGGCATTGTCGATGACGGCTTCGTCCAGCGGTTCGCCCACCAGCAGCAGTTCGATGCGCGAGGGTTCGCCCCGCCGGGCATACTGCATGTTGGCTTCGATGACCCGCGTATGGGGAAAGTCGAAAACCCGCCCCACATACTTGTCGGCCATGGCTTCGAACACCGACACCCGCACCATCTGCACCCCGATGACGACACTGGGCACGAACGTGACCAGCGAAATGATGAGCATCGAACGTTTGACGAACCGCTCTCTCGCGGGGTCGATGAAGACCTTCTTCTGGTATTTGAGGAAGCGGACGACCAGATAGGTCGCCATCGCAATGAAGACCGAGTTGATGAAAAAGAGGTAGAACGCCCCGAAGAAGAAGCGCGGCTGCCCGGTGGCGATGCCGAATCCGGCGGTGCACAGGGGCGGGATGAGCGCCGTGGCGATGGCCACCCCCGGGATGACGGTCGAGGTGCGGTCCTGCCGCGTCTGGGCCACCATGCCCGCCAGTCCGCCGAACAGGGCTATCAGCACGTCGTAGATCGAGGGCGTGGTCCGGGCCAGCAGTTCGCTGCTGTTGGCCGACAGGGGCGACACGAAGAAATAGAGCGTCGACGTGACAATGGCCACGATGAACATCAGCGACAGGTTGCGCAGCGATCTCTTGAGCAGTTCGAAATCGTTGATTCCCAGCGCCAGACCCGCTCCCATGATGGGGCCCATGATGGGCGACACGAGCATGGCGCCGATGATCACCGCCGCCGAGTTGATGTTGAGCCCCAGCGAGGCGATCATCGTGGCGAAGATCAGCACCCACAGGTTGACGCCCCGGAATTCGACCCCTTTGGTGATGGATGCCACGACTTCGTCGCGGTGGGCCTTGTCGTCGTCCAGACTGAAGCGTTCGCGCAGGAACTCGCCCCACGCCCGAAGCCGTTCGACGACGAAAGCCTTGCGCCCGCCCGGATTGTTGTTGTTCGTATCTGTCATGCTTGCTCCGTTCGAATTTGTTCTTCGGGCTCCTCGTGCCTGCGTGCGGGTTTGGGACGCCCGGCCACCACCACCACGAATTCGCCACGGGGTTCGTTGGCCCGGAAATGGGCCAGCACTTCCGCAACAGTGCCGCGCACCGTCTGCTCGAATTTTTTGGTCAGTTCGCGCGAAACCGACACCTGTCTCTCGGGGCCGAACACCTCGGCGAACTGCTCCAGACACTTGACTACCCGATAGGGCGATTCGTAGAATATCATGGTGCGTTCTTCGTCGGCAAGGGCCTGCAAATGTTTGTTCCGCCCCTTTTTCTGGGGCAGGAATCCCTCAAAGCAGAACCGGTCGCACGGAAATCCGCTCTGAATCAGCGCTGGCACGGCGGCCGTGGCTCCGGGCAGGGTCTCCACTTCGATGCCTTGTTCGATGCAGGTCCGCACCAGCAGAAACCCGGGGTCGGAAATCCCGGGCGTTCCCGCATCCGACACCAGCGCCGCATCGCACCCGGCGGCAATGGTCTCGGCCACCAGTTGCACGGTGGCGTGTTCGTTGAACTTATGGTGGGAGTAGAGTTTCTTCTCGATGCCGAGGTGGCGGAGCAGGAACGACGTGGTGCGCGTGTCCTCGGCCAGAATGAAGTCCACCTCGCGCAGCACCCCGACGGCCCGCAGCGTGATGTCGTCCAGATTGCCGATCGGTGTGGGTACGATATAGAGCCGGGCCATGAACTATGCGAATTTGCGTTCGAGCAGTTCCATGATGAGCGCCGCGCTCTCCGATTCGGGGTTCCACGCGAAATGTTCGGCAATGTAGATCATGCAGTCGTCCAGACTTTCCTGCGCGTTGAGCGCTTCGACGGTGCTGTCGAACAAGGCGCCGTCGCCCCCGAACAGGTCGCGGATCATCAGGAACTTGTCGTTGATGCCGATGGCCTGCCGCAGGTCGGAGATCGGCGCAGCATAGCGGCCCGAGCCGTTTCCCCGCGGACGGGCGATGGTGTCGGCCAAGGTCCGTACGTCGTGGTTCATCACCTCGCCCAGCACTTGCGGCGCATGGTCGTCGGGGGTATCGGTTGCCGCCGGGCGGGATTCCTTGCGGAGTTCTCCGACCGGTTCTTCGGTCATGGCATCGAGCAGGACGATCTCCGTTTCCGGTTCGGCAGCTGCCTGCGGCCGTTCCAGTACAACAGACTGCTGCTCCGAAACAGCGGGCTGCGGTTGCTCAACACGATCCGTTTCCTGCCGCGGCAATGCCGGTTCTTCGATTTCCACAAAAGGTCCGTCCGCCGCGGCCGTAGTTTTCGGAGCCGCCGCAGATTCCGCTTCCGGTTCGTAAAGCGCCCGGATCACGCGTTGCTTGCGACGATGGCTCAAGGTCTCTTCGTCCTCGTCGTCGCCGAACAAGGTAGGCGCCGGTTCCTGCACGGGCTCTGCCGGCGGAACGGGTCGTGCGGGTTGGGCTGGGTGTGCGGGGTGTGCGGCCACCGGCCCGGGCTGGGCTGGTTGGACAGGCTCCGGCTCTGCGGTCTGTGCCGCCGCCGGTTTCCGGGCAGGCTGCGCGGCGGGATGCTCCTCGGCCGCTTCCTCCGAAAGTTCCTCGGGTTCCGGCCGGTGCACAGGGCGGTGAAGCGGCCGGACATGCTCCGGTTCGGGCTCGAATTCGATGATCTCCGGCCCCTCTTCGTCGTATGCGTCGTCCGCCGCAAAGGCGGTATGTTGCGCCGCACTCGCTGCGCCGGCCCGCTCCGGCTGCTCCGGCTGCTCCGCAGCTGCGGGTTCCTCGTCTTCCCCGAGCGAAAGGACTTCGTTCAGATCGACCATCTCGAACTCGGACTCCTCTTCGTCGTAGGCTCCGGCCCTCATGCGGGCGCCCCCGCGCGGCGCTTCGGATGCGGTCCGCTGGGGCAGCACCCTGCCCACGACATGCCGGGGCACCAGACTGAAACGCAGCGCTTCGTAGAGGTCGCGCAGTTTTTCGAGCGCCATGTCCCGCTCCACAGGAGCGATCTCCTGCAACGAAGTCCACTCCTCGGCCAGCGCCGAAAGTTTCCGCAATTCGTTCCTTATCTCTTTCAGATTCATCGCAGTTGCTGTTTGGCCCCGCAGGGCGACGGCCGCCGCCGGTCCCGCCGGACAGGGCAAACCTCGTGCAAAGATAGGCAATAATGCGTTTTGAATCAAGGAATGAGCCGATTATTTCAGGCCGAGCGGACGCTGCGCCGCTTTTTCGGCAGCGAAGGCAGCCGATTGCCGGAAACAATCCGTACTTCGGTTTCGCCCAAGACGCATCCAAGAAGAATCGAGCAGCACTTTTCACCTCTCACCTCTCACTTTTCACTTTTCGCCTTTCACCTTTCACCTTTCACCTCTCGCTTTTCTCCTGAAATTCGTATTTCGGCTTCGCCGAAAATACTCCCGTCTCAACAAAATCCAAACAAGTTTGGTTTTGTGTTCGGCTTATTCGAACTTTGGCTGCGCCGAAGATACTCCTGCTCGGCAAAATGCAAGCGAGCTTGCTTTTGCCCTCGCTTATTCGTATCTTTGCACTGCAAAAAACGAATTCGACAAGATATGGCACTTCAATGCGGCATCGTAGGATTGCCCAACGTAGGTAAATCGACCCTCTTCAACTGCCTGTCCAACGCCAAGGCGCAGGCGGCCAACTTCCCGTTCTGCACCATCGAGCCCAACGTGGGCGTCATCACGGTGCCCGACGAGCGGCTCATCAAGCTGGCCGAAATCGACAATCCCAAGCGCGTGGTCCCGACCACCATCGAGATCGTCGACATCGCCGGGTTGGTCAAGGGCGCCTCCAAGGGCGAGGGTCTGGGCAACAAGTTTCTGGGCAACATCCGCAACACCCACGCCATCATCCACGTGCTGCGCTGCTTCGACAACGGCAACATCACCCACGTCGACGGGTCGATAGACCCCGTGCGCGACAAGGGGATCATCGACACCGAGTTGCAGCTCAAGGACCTCGAAACCATCGAAGCCCGGTTGGCCAAGACCCAGAAGCAGGCCACCTCGGGCGGCGACAAGAACGCCAAGCGGCAGGTGGAGCTGCTGCTGCAATACAAATCGGTGCTCGAGCAGGGGCTTTCGGCCCGCACGGTCAAGCTCGAAAAAGAGGACCGCAAGCTCGTCGCCGACCTCAACCTGCTGACCGACAAACCGGTGCTCTACGTCTGCAACGTCGACGAGAAGAGCGCCGCCACCGGCAATGCCTACACCGAGGCGGTCCGCGCGGCCATCGCCAGCGAAAAGGCCGAGATGCTCATCATCGCCGCCGCCACCGAAGCCGACATCGCCGAGCTCGAAAGCTACGAGGAGCGGCAGCTTTTCCTCGAGGACCTCGGTCTTGCGGAATCGGGCGTGGCGCGGCTGATCAAATCGGCCTACAAATTGCTCTGTCTCGAAACGTTCTTCACCACCGGTGCCGACGAAACCCGGGCTTGGACCTACTCGCGCGGGATGAAGGCCCCCCAGACGGCGGGCATCATCCACACCGACTTCGAAAAGGGCTTCATCCGGGCCGAGGTCATCAAGTATGCCGACTACGTGTCGCTCGGTTCGGAAAAGGCCTGCCGCGACGCGGGCAAGATCGGCATCGAGGGCAAGGAATACATCGTGCAGGACGGCGACATCATGCACTTCCTGTTCAACGTCTAACCGCATATTCAAAACATAACGTCATGAAAAAGTACATCGTCATTGCCGTTGCCGCTTTCGCGTGCGCCTGCGTGCTGGGCCGCGCCTACACCTACAAGTTCCGGTCGCAGGACACCATCGTGGTGACCGGGCTGGGCGAAACCGAATTCTCGTCCGACCTGATCGTCTGGTCGGGCGTGCTCACCGCCGAGGCGCAGAACGCCGCCGCGGGCTATGCCCAGCTCGAAGCCAGCAAGGCCAAGGTGCAGCAGTACCTCGCTTCCAAAGGCCTGCCCGCCGAGGCCGTCGTCTTCGAGTTCGTCAACGTCGACAAGCAGTACGCCACCGTCTATCAGGACGGCAAATGGGCCGGGCAGCGGTTCGCAGGTTATGCGCTCCGCCAGCGCTTCACCGTCGAGTCCAAGGAAGTGGAGAAGGTGGAGACCATTTCGCGCGAAATCTCGTCGCTCATCGCCCAAGGCGTCTCCATCGAGGCCTACGCCCCCGACTATTACTACACCAAGCTCGACGACGTGAAGATGGGGTTGATCGAGACCGCTTCGGCCGACGCCCGCATGCGCGCCGAGAAGATCGCCGACAACGCCGGGGCCCGAATCGGGCGCGTGGCTTCGGCCCGCATGGGCGTCTTCCAGATCACGGGCGCCAATTCCAACGAGGAGTTCTCGGCCGGCGGGTCGTTCAACACCTCGTCGCGCAACAAGAAAGCCCGCATCACCATGCGGATCGAATACCGTATAAAGTGAAAACCGGCTGTTAAAACGTTTTAGCAGGCCCTGACTTCCACTTTTTCACCTTTCACTTTTTTTTGAAATGAAGAAACCCGTAAGAGTCCGTTTCGCTCCCAGCCCCACGGGTCCGCTGCACATCGGCGGCGTCCGCACGGCGCTCTACAACTACCTTTTCGCCCGCCAGCACGGCGGCACGATGATCCTGCGCATCGAGGACACCGATTCGCAGCGTTTCGTGCCGGGCGCCGAGCAGTACATCATGGATGCGCTCCGGTGGTGCGGCATCGCCATCGACGAGGGCGTGGGCGTCGGAGGACCCCACGCGCCCTACCGCCAGAGCGAGCGGCGCGAAATCTACCTCAAATATGCCTTGCAGCTCGTCGACGCCGGTTGGGCCTACTATGCGTTCGATTCGTCCGAGGAGCTCGACGCCCTGCGCCGCGAAGCCGAAGCCCGCGGCGAGGCTTTCGCCTACAACTACGCCGTGCGCGAAAAGTTGGCCACCTCGCTCTCCCTGCCGCCCGAAGAGGTCCGCGCGCGCATCGACCGCGGCGACCAGTGGGTCATCCGCTTCCGCATGCCCGAGAACGAGGTCGTCGCGATGGACGACCTGATCCGCGGCCACGTCGAGGTCAACACCTCGACGCTCGACGACAAGGTGCTCTACAAGTCGGCCGACGCGCTGCCCACATACCATCTGGCCAACATCGTCGACGACCACCTGATGGAGGTCTCGCACGTCATCCGCGGCGAGGAGTGGCTCCCCTCGCTGCCGCTCCACTACCTTTTATATAAGGCGTTCGGGTGGAGCGATACGCAGCCCGAGTTCGCCCACCTGCCCCTGCTCCTGAAGCCTACGGGCGGCGGCAAGCTCTCCAAGCGCGACGGCGACAAGATGGGCTTCCCGGTCTTCCCGCTCTTCTGGCAGTCGCCCGCCACCGGCGAAACGGCCCGCGGCTACCGCGAAGACGGTTATTTCCCCGAGGCGTTCATCAACATGCTCGCCCTGCTGGGTTGGAACCCCGGCACCGAGCAGGAGTTGTTCTCCATGCAGGAATTGATCGACGGTTTTTCGTTGGAGCGCGTCTCCAAGTCGGGCGCCCGTTTCCAGCCCGACAAGGCCAAGTGGTTCAACGCGCAGTACATGCACCATAAGAGCGATGCCGAGCTGGCCGCGCTCTACCAGCCTATCCTGCGCGAGCACGGCATCGAGGTCTCCGACGAACTGGCCGGACGCGCTGCCGGAATCATGAAGGAGCGCGCAACGTTCATCACCGACCTGTGGGACCTCACGTCGTTCTTCTTCGTGGCCCCGACCGAGTACGAGGAGAAGCAGACCCGCAAATACTGGAAGGGCGACAATCCCGCCATTCTGCGCGAGCTGCGCGACGTGCTGGCCTCGATCGACGACTTCTCGCTGGAGAACACCGAGCGGATCGTCCACGCGTGGATCGAGCAGAAGGGCTACGGCATGGGGCAGGTGATGAACACCCTGCGGCTGGCGCTCGTGGGCGCGGGCAAGGGGCCGGGCATGTACGATGTCACGTCGTTCATCGGCAAAGACGAGTGCCTGCGCCGCATCGACCGCATCCTCGCCACCCTGCAACCCGTCCAGTGATGGTCGACATCGAACAGCATCTGTGGGGCATGACGCCCGAGGGCGAGGCCATCGTCCTCTACACCCTGCGCAACGCACAGGGCGCCGAGGTGAAGCTCTCCAACTACGGCGCCACGGTCGTCGCAGTGTCCGTTCCCGACCGCGACGGCCGCATGGCCGACGTGGTCTTGGGCTACGAACGCCCGGAAGACTACTTCTCGGACAGCCCGGCCTGCGGCAAGACGGTGGGGCGCGTGGCCAACCGCATCGCCGACGGCCGCATGACGGTCGAGGGCGAGTGCTTCGCGCTCGAACGCAACGACCGCGGCAACCACCTGCACGGCGGCTCGAAAGGGTTCGCCAACCGGGTGTGGGAGAGCCGGGTCGAGACCAACCGGGTGGTGATGGACCTGCTTTCGGAGGAGGGCGACCAAGGCTACCCGGGCTCCCTGAGCGTCGAAGCGATCTTCGACTTCGACGACGACTGCTCGCTGGAGATCACCTACCTCGCCCGCACGGACCGGACTACGCCGGTCAACCTGACGAGCCACGTATATTTCAACCTCGCGGGCGAAGCGAGCGGGTCCGTGCTCGACCACGAGCTGCGGCTCCGCAGCAGCCGGGTGCCGGAGATGACCGAACGCCAGCTGCCGACAGGTCGGTTTCTGGACGTGGCCGGCACACCGCAGGACTTCCGCGAGTTCCGCCCCCTGCGCAGCGGCATCGATGCCGAGTTCAACCATATCCGCGATTTCCGCGGCTACGACCACCCGTTCGCCGTCGACGGCTGGCGCCCCGGCATCTTGGGCGAGGTCGGCTGCCTGCGCGACCCCAAGTCGGGCCGGCAGGTGGAGATCCTCTCGTCGCAGCCCAGCGTCATGCTCTACACGGGCAACTGGCTGGCCGGAAGCGGCGGCCAAGCCAAATCGGGCGGCCGCTACGACGACTACGCCGGGGTGGCCGTCGAATGCCAGAACTTCCCCGACGCCGTGAACCGGCCCGAATTCCCGTCGCCGCTGCTGCGGCCCGGCGAGCTCTATTGCCAGAAAATCGTCTTCCGCTTCGGAATCTGCTGAGCGGCGAGAAGCAGCCGAAATCAACCGAAATCCAAGTAAAAGGAGAACCCCCGAGGTTCTCTTTTTTCGTATCGCCGTCCAACGCCGACTCTCGCGCTTCGTTCGGCGCAGCACGCTCTGCTAAAACGATTCCGCAGCTTGCTAAAACGATTTAACACAGCTCTCTTCACCTCGGCTTTTCACTTCGGGAACAGATTCTTCGTCGCCATGCTCCTCAGAATGACTTTTCGCATTTCTCGTTCACCTTATCGTTTCTCCTAAACAGTTAGCGTAAAACCCACCCTATCGCAACCGGGGTCGGACCGACGCTCCAAGGCGAAGCGGACGGCGCTTAGCGTAAATCGGACACTAAGGATTGTTTTTCGCAAAAATTTTGCTTAATTTTACAATCGCAACCAAACCAACCTGCCCTGCCGATCATGTCCGTCCAGATGAACCAATCGCTTTCGGTCGACTGCGTCGTATTCGGGTTCGACGGCCGTTCGCTCAAGGCGCTGCTCGTCGAACGGCGCGACTACGACCCCGAGACCCATCTGGACCGGCTGAAGCTGCCGGGCGCCATGATTCAGGAAAACGAGACCCTGCCCGCGGCCGCCAGCCGGGTGTTGGCCGAAGCGACGGGCCTGCGCGAAATCTACCTCAAGCAGATGGAGATCTTCTCCGACCCCGGCCGTGTGACGGGCAAGGAGCTGGAGTGGATCAACCGCAGCCACGGCATCCGCACCGAACGCGTGGTGACGGTGGGCTACTATGCGCTGGTCAAGCTCGACCGCCGCGTGATCGCCTACACCACCGAGAAACGGGCCCAGTGGGTCGAGGTCGAGTCCATCCAGCGGCTGGCCATGGACCACAAGCAGATCCTTTCGGCCGGGCTGTCGTACCTGTGCCGCGACTTGCAGCAGTCGCCCGCGGCATTCGAGCTGCTGCCCCGCAAGTTCACCATCCGCGAGTTGCAGAACCTCTATTCGGCCGTGCTGGGCATCGAGATCGACAACCGCAATTTCCGCAAGAAGATACTGGCTTCGGGCTTCCTGATCCTGACCGACGAAAAGGAGCAGGGCGTGGCCCACAAACCCGCCCGCTACTACATGTTCGACAAGACGGCCTACAAACGGGCGCTGAAGGCCAAGATGCGACTGGGATTCATCAACAACTGGAGATACTGAAAAACACCAAGATAACCCATGAAAACTACTTTAGGCATAGACATCGGTTCTTCGTCGGTCAAGGTTTCGCTTTTGGACATCGAGACCGGGCGCTGCGTGGCGTCGTCGACCAACCCCTCGCAGGAGATGCCCATCGACGCGCTGCGTTCGGGCTGGGCCGAGCAGGACCCCGAAATGTGGTGGCGCTACGCCGCCGAGGGCATCGGCAAGATCGGCGCCGCACACCCCTTGAAAGAGGTGTGCGCCATCGGCATCACCTACCAGATGCACGGACTGGTGTGCGTCGACAAGGCCGGGCGACCGCTGCGCAAGGCGATCATCTGGTGCGATTCGCGTGCCGTGGAGATCGGCGCCGAGGCGCTGGAGGGCATCGGCCGCGACTTCTGCCTGAGCCATGCGCTCAACTCGCCGGGCAACTTCACCGCTTCGAAGCTGGCGTGGGTCAAGCGCAACGAACCCCAACTTTTCGACAAGATCGACCGTTTCATGCTGCCGGGCGACTACATCGCCTACCGACTCTCGGGCGAAATCTCGACCACCGAAAGCGGCCTTTCCGAACAGATACTCTGGGATTTCAAGGAGGAGCGCCGCGCCGACTTCGTGGCCGACTACTACGGCATACCCCATGCGATGATTCCCGATGCGGGCGTCTCGATCGGCATCGGCGGCCGCACGAACGCGGAAACCGAAGCGGCCTTGGGCATTCCGGCCGGAACGCCGATCAGCTACCGCGCGGGCGACCAGCCCAACAACGCCTTTTCGCTCAACGTCATGGAAGCGGGCGAAATCGCAGCCACGGGCGGCACGAGCGGTGTGGTCTACGGCGTGGTCGACACCCCGAAAGCCGACCCCCAGTCGCGCGTCAACACCTTCGTGCATGTCAACCATACGGCGGACAACCCCCGCTACGGCATCCTGCTCTGCATCAACGGCACGGGGATCCTCAATTCGTGGGTGCGCCGCCACATTGCGCAGGAGCAGATCGACTATGCCGAAATGAACCGCTTGGCCGAACAGGCCCCTGCGGGTTGCGACGGGCTGCTGATGCTGCCGTTCGGCAACGGTGCCGAGCGCATGCTCGAAAACCGCTGCACGGGCACGGCCATCGAGGGCATCGACCTCAACCGCCACACGACGGCCCACCTGCTCCGTGCGGCCCAAGAGGGAATCGCCTGCTCGTTCCGCTACGGCATCGACATCATGCGCTCCTTAGGTCTGCGGCCCGACGTCATCCGCGCCGGACGCGCCAACCTCTTCCTCTCGCCGCTCTTCCGCCGCACGCTGGCCACGTTGACCGGGGCGCGCATCGAACTCTTCGACACCGACGGAGCACTGGGCGCCGCCCGCGGAGCCGCGCTGGGCGCCGGGCTCTACAAGTCGCGCGAAGAGGCTTTCGCGTCGCTCAACCGGCTCGAAGTCATCGAACCCGAAGCGGCCGACCGCGAAGCGCTGGAAGCGGCCTACGAACGCTGGAAGAAGGCGCTGGAATCCCGACTGAAAAATTAAAAATGAAAAATTAAGAATCAGGTTCAAAACGCCGGCTGCTGCTGCCGTTCCCCGGTTCCACCGGGGCGCGGGGCCCGGCTCGCGCTTGCAGCGCGACCGCCCCGGCCGGGCCCGCGAAAGAACCTGCGTGAATGTGAACTATTTTCAATAAAACAACTCTAAAACTCTTACAACAATGGCAAAGACCTATTTCCCCACCGTGGGCAAAATCGCTTTCGAGGGCGCGGCCTCGAAGAACCCGATGGCATTCCGCTACTACGAACCCGAACGCGTGGTCAAGGGACGCAAGATGAAAGACTGGCTGCGCTTCTCGATGGCGTGGTGGCACACCCTCTGCGCCGAGGGCGGCGACCAGTTCGGCGGCGGCACGAAGAAATTCCCGTGGAACGAAGCGGCCGACCCCGTCGAACGCGCCAAGGCCAAGATGGACGCCGGATTCGAGTTCATGCAGAAGATGGGCATCGAATACTACTGCTTCCACGACGTAGACCTCGTAGACGAAGACCCCGATCCGGCCAAGTATGAGGCCAACCTCAAGGAGATCGTCGCCTACGCCAAGCAGAAGCAGGCCGAGACGGGCATCAAACTGCTGTGGGGCACGGCCAACGTCTTCTCGAACGGCCGCTACATGAACGGCGCCTCGACCAACCCCGACTTCGACACGGCGGCCCGCGCGATGCTTCAGATCAAGAACGCCATCGACGCCACCATCGAGCTGGGCGGCGAAAACTACGTCTTCTGGGGCGGCCGCGAAGGCTACATGTCGCTGCTCAACACCGACATGAAGCGCGAGAAGGAACACATGGCCCGGATGCTGACCATGGCCCGCGACTATGCCCGCTCGAAAGGCTTCAAGGGCAACTTCCTGATCGAACCCAAGCCCATGGAACCGATGAAGCACCAGTACGACGTCGACACCGAGACGGTCGTAGGCTTCCTGCGCGCCCACGGTCTGGACAAGGATTTCAAGGTCAACATCGAGGTGAACCACGCCACGCTGGCGGGCCACACCTTCGAACACGAACTGCAATGCGCCGTCGACGCGGGCATGCTGGGCTCGATCGACGCCAACCGCGGCGACTACCAGAACGGCTGGGACACCGACCAGTTCCCCATCGACCTCTATGAAATGGTGCAGGCGATGATGGTCATCGTCCGCGGCGGCGGTCTGCAAGGCGGCGGCACCAACTTCGACGCCAAGACGCGCCGCAACTCGACCGATCCGGAAGACCTCTTCATCGCCCACATCGCAGCGATGGACGTCATGGCCCGTGCGCTGCTCATCGCTGCCGACCTGCTGGAGAACTCGCCCTACGAGAAGATGCTCGCCGAGCGCTACGCCTCCTACGACAAGGGCGAAGGCAAGGCTTTCGAAGAAGGCAAGCTGACGCTGGAACAGGTGGCCGAATACGCCCGCACGCACGAACCCGTGCAGCACAGCGGCAAGCAGGAGCTCTACGAAGCCATCGTGAACATGTATATCTAAAAAATTCCCGCATACCCGTCGGCCGACGCCCGACCAGCGCCGGCCGACATTTTTTTCACACACACCAACCTCGAAACCAATGACTTCAACCAACGAACGCGGCAGCCGCGCCTATCTGCTCTCCATCGTACTGGTGGCGATCATCGGCGGACTGCTCTTCGGCTACGACACCGCCGTGGTGTCGGGCGCCGAAAAAGCCCTCGAAAACTTCTTCCGCAACGGTCTGGGCGACCTCTACACCTCGGGCTGGCACGGATTCACGGCGTCGAGCGCCCTGCTGGGCTGCGTCATCGGCGGCGCGATATCGGGCCTGCTGGCCTCGCGGCTGGGCCGCAAACGCTCGCTGCTGACGGCGGCGGTGCTCTTCTTCGTCTCGGCCCTCGGCTCGTGGTGCCCCGAAAGCGGCATCCTGCCCTACGGCCAAGCCTCGCAGACGCTGCTCGTGGTCTTCAACTTCTACCGCATACTGGGCGGCATAGGCGTGGGTCTGGCTTCGGCCGTATGCCCCATGTACATCGCCGAGATATCGCCTGCGAAGATCCGCGGCACGCTCGTCTCGTGCAACCAGTTCGCCATCATCTTCGGCATGCTGGTGGTCTACTTCGTCAACTACCTGATCCGCGATTCGCTGGGCGAGACCTCGGAAGCCGTACAGACGGCCATGAACGCCATCGGCTGGCGCCGGATGTTCGTCAGCGAAGCCTTCCCGGCCGGGCTGTTCGGGCTGCTGGTGCTCTTCATCCCCGAGACGCCGCGTTTTCTGGCGCTCCGCGGCCGCGACGAAAAAGCCTACTCGATCCTCGCCCATATCAACGGCGAAGCCGAAGCCCGCGCCATATTGGACGACATCAAGGCTACGGTCCACGAGAAACGCGAAAAACTCTTCACCTACGGCGCAGCGGTCATCGTCATCGGCATTCTGCTGTCGTTCTTCCAGCAGGCCGTGGGCATCAACGTGGTGCTCTACTATGCACCCCGCATCTTCGAGAACATGGGTGCGTCGGGCGACGCCTCGATGATGCAGACGGTGGTGATGGGCGTGGTGAACATCATCTTCACGGTGGTGGCGATCTTCACGGTCGACAAGATGGGCCGCAAACCGCTGCTGATCATCGGTTCGACAGGCATGATGATCGGCATGGCGGCGCTCGCGGCGCTCTCGTTCACCGATTCGATCGGCACGGCGGCGCTGGTCTTCATCATCATCTACACGGCGTCGTTCATGATGTCGTGGGGCCCGATCTGCTGGGTGCTGATCGCCGAAATCTTCCCCAACACCATCCGTTCGCAGGCCGTGGCCATAGCCGTGGCGGCGCAATGGATTTCGAACTTCGCCGTTTCGTCGACCTTCCACTCGCTGAGCGAATGGAGCATCGGCAGCACCTACTGCCTCTATGCGCTGGTCTCGCTCGCCTCAGCGATCTTCGTATGGCGCTGGGTGCCCGAAACCAAGGGCAAGACGCTCGAAGAGATGTCGCAGCTGTGGAAGAAATAAGCGCGGACCCAGATCCGCCATCGTTCGAAACATTTCGGGGCCAAGCGCTCCGGAATGTTTTTTTTCGGCCGGGAATGTCCGGATGTTTTTTCGGCCGGGAATGCCCGGACCGGCAGCCGCAGGCTGCTAAAACGTTTTAGCAACAGAGTTGACGAAGCAGCCGTCCTCGGAAGAAAAGATGGTTCTTGATTTTCAATTCTTGATTTTTAATTCTACCTTTGCCCCCGATATTCCGAAGGGGTGCCTTACTATCAGGCTGAGATTATACCCATAGAACCGGAGACGGGTAATGCCGAGACCGGGAAAAGCGTAAATCAACACACATACCCCTTTTCTGTTCTTTAACTTTCTAAAAGTTTCAACATGAAAAGGTATCTGCTACCCATGGCGGCGCTCGCATTGTGCGGTGCCGCAACCGCCGGCAACGGCACTCAAAGCGGCAACGGAGAGTCGCCGGAGCACGGAATCCGCACGGAGCGGAGCGCCGAAACGCTCCCTGCGGACGATTCGCTGCGCATGTACCGGCTGCAAGAGATCGAGGTGACGGCCACCCGGGCCACCGAATCGACCCCCGTGGCTTATTCGCAGCTCACGCGCGAAGAGATCGCCCGCAACAACTTCGGCTACGACATCCCCTCGCTGCTGGCTCTCTCGCCGTCGATGATCGCCACCAACGAAACCGGCATAGGCATAGGCGGCACGTCGGTGCGCCTGCGCGGCACGGACGCTTCGCGGCTCAACGTTACGATCAACGGCGTGGCGATGAACAACCCCGATTCGCATTCGATGTACTGGTACGACACCCCCGACCTGATTTCGGCCGTGGGCGACATGCAGATCCAGCGCGGCGCCGGCATCTCGACCAACGGCACCGGAGCTTTCGGCGGCGCCGTCAACATGACCACCGAAGCGCTGCCGACCCGGTTCGGGGGTTCGGCGTCGCTCTCCTACGGTTCGTACAACACCAACAAACAAGCGGTGCAGCTCTCCTCGGGCCTGCTGGGCGGCCATTGGGCGCTCGATGCGCGGCTCACCCACATCGGTTCGGACGGCTACATCGACCGCGGCGCCACCGACCTCAAGTCCTACATGTTTCAGGCAGGCTATTACAGCGGCAACACGATGCTCAAGCTGGTGTCGTTCGGCGGCAAAAGCAAGACCTACCTGACCTACAACGGAGTCTCGCGCGAAGACATGGAGCGCTACGGGCGCCGCTACCACGACAGCGGACAATACTACACTTCGGACGGGCCGTTCGTGCTGGCCGACGGCTCGCACGTGGACTACTATGCCGACCAGACCGACAACTACCTGCAAATCAACAACCAGCTGCTGCTGAGCCACCGTTTCAACGACCGCTGGTCGATGAACGCCACGGGGTTCTACACCTACGGCTACGGATTCTACAAGCAGTATAAGGACGACGCATGGATCATGGGCTACGACAACCTCGAAGGTCCGGAGCAGGCCGACCTGATCCGCGAAAAGATCATGCGCAACCATCTGGGCGGCGCCAACGTGGCGGCGAACTACGTCTCTCGGCGGCTCGACCTCACCTTCGGCGCATCGTACAGCTACTACAGCTGCCCCCACTGGGGCACGCTCGACTGGGTGGACGGCATGGAGCCCTCGGCCATCGGCGGCCGCTGGTACGACAACGACGTGGACAAACACGACGCCAACCTCTTCGCCCGCGCCAACTGGACCGTGGCCGAGGGGCTCAACCTCTACGCCGACCTGCAATACCGCTATGTGAGCTACAAGGCATGGGGCACCAACGACAACTACGACTGGAACCTCGGCCGGATGCAACCGATCGATGTCGACAAACAATACCATTTCGTCAACCCGCACGTGGGCCTGAGCTATGCCTTCGCCCGGCGGCACATGCTCTACGCCTCGTTCGCCATCGCGCAGAAGGAACCCACGCGCAACGATTTCACCGACCGCTACATGTTCTCGGGCGACGACAGCTACCCGTCGTCCGAACGGCTCTACGACTACGAACTGGGCTACACCTACCGCGCGCCGCGGCTCACCGTGGGGGCCAACCTCTACTACATGCAGTACAAGGACCAGCTGGTGCCCACGGGCATGGTCAACGACGGCGGCGACGCCCTGAACATCAACATCCCCGACAGCTACCGCTACGGCGTCGAGCTGACGGCCGCATGGCAGGCCACGCACTGGTTCACCCTCGGGGGCAACGCCACGTGGAGCCGCAACCGGCTGCGCCACTATGTCGACCGGCTGGCCGACAGCCCGACCTACGGCCGGGACCTCGGCTCCAAGACCCTCTCCTACTCGCCCGAATGGATCGCCGGGGCCTTCCTCGACTTCCACGCACGGGGCTTCGAGGCCGTGCTGCGCACGCGCTACGTGAGCAAACAATATTTCACCAACGAAGAGATCGACCGGCTTTCGATGGACGGTTACTGCGTCACCGACCTCAACCTCGGCTACACCCTGCGCACGGGCAAGTCGCGAAGCGTACGCTTCGGAGCGACGCTCTACAACCTGTTCGACCAAAAGTACGAGAGCAACGGCTACGGCTACTCCTACATGTCCGACGGGCAGCGCGTCGATGCGGCCTTCTACTTCCCGCAGGCCCCGCTGCACGTGCTGGCCAACGTGACGGTAAGATTCTAACCATTCATCATTCTGAGCGTTAGCGAATAATTCCGTTATCCGAAAACAGATTCTTCGCTTCGCTCAGAATGACAAAAAAATTTCGCACCTTTCGCTTTTAACCTTTCACCTCTCACTTTTCATTTTTCACTTTTCACCTTTAACGTTTAACTTTTCACCTTCCGAAGTGGACACCAAACTGCTGTTGCAAATCGCCGGAGCTGCGCTCGGAGTGCTCTACCTGTGGCTGGAGTACCGGGCCGACATCCGGTTGTGGATCGTGGGGCTCGTGATGCCCGTGGTGCACGGAGCGCTCTACTACAAGGCCGGGCTCTATGCCGACTGCTCGATGCAAGTCTACTACGTGCTGGCCGGGCTCTACGGCTGGGCCGTGTGGCACAATGCCCCCCGCAAACAGCAGCAGGGCCTGCGCATAGGCCATACGCCTTGGCGGGCCGTACCGGTGTTGGCGGCGGTCTATGCGGCGCTGCATGCGGCCATCTACTGGCTGCTGACCGGCTTCACCAACAGCACAGTGCCGTTCTGGGACAGCCTGACCACGGCGCTCTGCATCGTGGCCTACTGGATGCTGTCGCGCAAATGGCTCGAACAATGGCTCGTATGGCTGGCGGTCGACATGGTGACCGTGGGGCTCTACCTCTACAAGGGAATCCCCGTCACGGCCGGGCTCTACGCCCTCTATTCGGCGCTGGCCATAGCGGGCTACGTGCGCTGGCGGCGGCTGGCGGCCGACTGACAGAAGCGGCCCGTCCTCTCGGAGGACGGGCCGCTGTTTTTGCAGGCAGGGACCGGGGCTATTCGGGCAGGCCGTGCTGCTCGACGTAGGCCGCGATCTGCTCGCGCAACGCCTTGGGCGTGACGTTCAACCGCAGAACCAACCGATAGGAATTGCGGATCTGCTCGCGCAGAAACGCGTCGGGCAGGTCGCCGTCGGTGCGGATGCCGTTCCAATGCTGTTTGTTGAAATGGGCCGCCGTACCGACCTCGGCATACTGCTCGCGCAGGCGCAGCGCTTCTTGGGGGTCGCACTTGACGGCTATGCGTCCGAAGTCGGCCATGTCGGCGCAGGCATACATCTTGCCCCCGACCTTGTAGACCAGCGTAGTCTCGTCGAAGGGCGTAGACTCTTCGGTAAAGGGAAGCGACAGGCAGTAGTCGCGGAATTCGAGCACATCCATAACGCAAAATTAGGAATTTTTTGGCACACGGATTGCTGAACGGCAGGAAAGTAAAACCAAAACCGAGGTTAACCATGAAAAAAATTCTCTTCTGCGCCTCTCTGCTGGCCGTGACGACCGCAGGGTTCATCGGCTGCTCGCAGCGCCGCCAATGGAACCACGAAGAGCGCAAGGCCATGCGCGAAGCCCTGCGCGACTACCGCCAGATGGCCTATCTGAACGACCTGACCGACGACGAGTACGTAGTCTTCACCGACGGTGTGGCCACCGATCTGGAAGCCGACTACCCGGTCTATACGACCTTCATCCAAATGCCGGGCGTCAACGACACGGTGGACATGGTGGTGGTGACGGCCATCGTCGACGAACTCAACGCCGATGCACGCAACATGCGCCATATCTACCCCTATCCCTATCTGGTGGCTCAGGGCATCCTGCCCGCCGGGCTGGACCACGAACAGCAGCGCCAGTTCTACAACTGCTTCGCCTACAAGGTCAACAGCGCCTACCAGACCATGACGCAGTTCTTCAACGCCGTGCTGGCCGACACCACCGACAACTCGCGGATCCGCCGCATCGAAAGCCAGTGCGCCAACGACCTGTTCGACTGGACGGTGACGGAAGTGGACGTAATAGAGACCGTCGACTAAACGACCGCAGCCGAAAACAGAACGGCGGGACCTCTCTTGGAGAAGTCCCGCCGTATTGTTGTACGGGCATCGTCGAACAACCCGCAATCCGAAAGTGAATAATTGGTCGGATGCTGCGAAAATCGTTAACTATTCATTATTGATTATTCATTGATTTCCGGCGCGGGCCTTGTAGAAATCGGCTCCGACGACAATGCGGATGGCCTTGTGGAGCACCGTGAATTCGAGCGGCGTTTCGCCCAGCAGCTCGCCGTCGGCTTCGACCGACACCTCGGGCGAAGACTCGATGCGGATGCGGCTGCCGCGCGCCTGCAACACATGGCGGATGCGGTAGATGCCGCCGTTGAACAGGTAGCGGAAGCGGAAAAGGATGTGCCAGAAGTGGATGGGCCGGATGAGCGACAGATCGAGCATGCCGTCGTCGGCCACGGCCTCGGGCAGCTGCTGGATGCCGCCGCCGTTGTATTTGCAGACCCCGATGGCGATCGAGAGCAGCAGGTTGTTGTAGATCAGCTTGTCGTCGACCCACACCTTGACGCCCGTGGACTTGTAGCCGAAATAGGAACGCACCAGACACCACGTATAGCGCCAGCGGCTCTTGTGCCCCTTCTTCTTCAGGTGGGTGAGCTTGCGGATGACCTGCGCGTCGAAGCCCGCCCCGGCGACATTGGCGATATAGCGGCACTGGCGGTAGTGCGCCTCCTCGTAGGAGACCACGCCGACGTCCTGCAAGAAAGAACACTCCTCGCGGATGGCTTCCACGGCGTCGTAGTAGCGGTTGGAGATGCCGAACGTACGGACCCAGTCGTTGCCCGTACCCACGGCTATCACGGCCACCAACACCTCGTCGGGCCGCACCTCCTGCTGGATGAAAAGCCCGTTGACCACCTCGTGGAGCGTGCCGTCGCCGCCGACGACGATGATGCGGCGATACCCCTCGCGCACGGCCGAGACCGTCAGCTCCGTGGCGTGGAACTTATGCTCCGTGAAAACCGGCTCGCAGAGAATATGCGCATCGCGCAGATGCTTGGATATCTGCGGGAAATGATCGAGCCCGCGGCCGCCGCCGGCCACGGGGTTGACGATCGTGAACCATTTGTTTGCGGGCTGCTCCACCGGCCGTTACTTTTGAGGGGCGTTGGCCAGCGTGCGCACCAGAAAATCGTAGAACTTGGCCACCGAAGCGATTTCGACCTTCTCGTCGGGCGAGTGGGGGTAGCAGATCGTCGGGCCGAACGAAATCATGTCGAGCCCCGGGTAGTTGCTGCCGATGATGCCGCACTCCAACCCGGCATGGATGGCCGTGACGGCGGGTTTGCGGCCGTAGAGCTCTTCGTAGGAAGCGGTCATCGCCTTGAGGATGGGCGACTTCATGTCGGGGTTCCAGCCGTCGTAGCTGCCCGTCAGTTCGGTGTCGGCCCCGGCCAGCGCGAAGACGGCGGCGATCGCTTCGCCCAACGCTTCCTTTTCGCTGCGGACCGAACTGCGCAGCAGGCACTGCAACTTGATGCTCCGGCCGTCGGAGACCACGCGCGCAAGGTTGGTCGAAGTCTGCACCAGCCCGGGCATGGCCACCGACATGCGCACCACGCCGTCGGGACAGCCGACGACGGCCCGGATGAGATTGGAAGCCACGTCGGCCGGGATGACCCCGGCAGGGGCTTGGCACGCATCGAGCCGAACTGCAATGGAATCCTCGATGCCCTCGAACTCGGCGGCAACGGTCTTTTCGTAGGCGGCCACCGCATCGGCAAAAGCCCTATAGTTGGCCGCAGGAATGAGCACGACGGCTTCGGCCTCGCGCGGAATGGCGTTGCGCAGCCCCCCGCCGTCGACCGATGCAAGCACGACGCCGCACTTCCCGGCCTCGGCGTTGAGCAGGCGGAAAAGCAGCTTGTTGGCGTTGGCGCGCTGGGCCACGATCTGGATGCCCGAATGGCCGCCCTTGAGCCCCTTGACCGAGAGCCGTGCGGCCTTGAAATCGTCCGCAGGGGCAGGAACCTCGGCATAGTCGAAGGCGATGTTGGCGTCGAGCCCCCCGGCGCAGCCGACGTAGAGTTCGCCCTCGGTCTCGGAGTCGAGGTTCAGCAGAATATCGCCCTGCAAAAGCCCCGGCTTCAGGCCGAAAGCCCCGTCCATGCCGGTCTCCTCGGTGGCGGTGAAGAGCGCCTCGAGGGGTCCGTGGACGAGCGTATTGTCCTCGAGCACCGCCAGAATGGCCGCCGCGCCGATGCCGTTGTCGGCGCCGAGCGTCGTGCCGTCGGCCGTGACCCACTCACCGTCGATGTAGGCGTCGATGGGGTCGGTCAGGAAGTCGAACTTCTTGTCGTTGTTCTTCTGCGGCACCATGTCGAGGTGGGCCTGCAAAACGATTCCCTTGCGGTTCTCCATGCCGGGCGACGCGGGCTTGCGGACATAGATGTTGTGGGCCTCGTCCTCGCGGCATTCGAGCCCGAGCGAACGGGCGACGCCGAGGACGTATGCGCGGATTTTCTCTTCGTGCGACGAGGGCCGCGGGATGCGGACGATCTCGGCGAAATGCTTCCAGACGAGCGCGGGTTGGAGCGCGGATAGGTTTCTGTCCATAACGGTATCTGTTTTACGATTCATTCTTCGTTGTGCGCCGAACGGTCGAACGCCTCGACGATCTGTTTGACCAGTTCGTGCCGCACGATGTCGCAGCGGTCGAATTCGACGATGCCGATCCCCTTGACGGGCCGCAGGATCTCCATAGCCCGCACCAACCCGCTGTCGCTGCGGCGGGGCAGGTCGATCTGCGTCACGTCGCCCGTGACGATGAAGCGCGCGTTGCGCCCCATGCGGGTGAGGAACATCTTGATCTGCGACAAGGTGGTGTTCTGGGCCTCGTCGAGGATGACGAAAGCGTTGTCGAGCGTACGACCGCGCATGTAGGCCAGCGGCGCGATCTGCACGGCGCCCTCTTCCATGAACTTGACGAGCCGCACGGGCGGGATCATGTCGTTCAACGCATCGTAGAGCGGCTGGAGATAAGGGTCGAGCTTCTCCTTCATGTCGCCGGGCAGGAAACCCAGCTTCTCGCCCGCCTCGACGGCCGGACGCGTGAGGATGATGCGCCGCACCTGCCGCTCCTTGAGCGCCCGCACGGCCAGCGCGATGGCCGTATAGGTCTTGCCCGACCCGGCGGGCCCCACGGCGAACAAGAGGTCGTTATGGTCGAAGAGCTTGACCAGCCGCTGCTGGTTGGGCGTGCGGGCCCGGACGATATTGCCGTTGTTGCCGTAGACGATGACGTCCTTGTCGAGGGGTTCGTCGTGCGCCACGGCCGCCCCTGCGAAACACTGGTCGACCACCTGCGCCGAGACATGCCCGTACTTGAGGTAATAGGCCGTGAAACCCTCGAAGCGCTTGCGGAACTGCTCCGTCTCGGCTTCGGAGCCGAGGACCTTGAGCGTCGAACCGCGCGCCACGATCTTCAGCGACGGATGCAGCGCCCTGATCTGGTCGAGGTAGACGCTCTGCGGGCCGTAGAGCTCGCGGGGATCGACCCCCTCGACCGGAATTTCCCTGCCCAGTCCGGTTATAGGCTAAAAGAGGTAACCCACGTTGAGCGCAACGTTGTAGGTGCGCAGTTTGTCGAGCTGGCGGCCGTCGGGCAGCACCACTTCGCTCTTGGCCTTGAACTGGCCGTTGTAGCGCAGGTCGACCGTCAGGTGCTTGAGCACCGTGACCCCGGCGCCCACCGAGTAGGAGAGCGTGGGGCGCACGCGCCCGAAGTCGTAGCGGTCGCCCTCGGACTTCTCCTTGCAGCTGTTGACCACCGTGAAGACCGGGCCGGCGAAGATGCGCAGGAAGCGGATGGGCCGGAAAGCCACCAACACGGGCACGTCGACCGAATTGGACTTGAGGTCGATCTCGTCGCTACCCTCGGGCTTGATGCGCAGCCCCTGCCGCACGTAGAAGATCTGCGGGTCGAGCGACACCCACCCGAATTTGAGCGAAGTGACGATACCGGCCTGCCAGCCGAGTTTGTTCTTGATGTCGGTCGACGCCATGTTGGTCGTGTAGTCGGGTACGTTGATACCGGCCATGACGCCCCATTCGACTTTCAGCGGCTGGGCCGCTGCGGCCGCTGCGGCCGAAACGAACAAAAGAGTGAAGAAGATTTTGCGTAACATAAAATAATGAACTTTGCAACTGATATTTTACGGATTCTTCGGCTTGTGCCTTGGAATCGCATTTTTCATTCTTAATTTTTAATTCGCAGTCTGCACGCCGCCCAGAGCATGTAGGCGATGCAGGCGGCAACGAACAGCAGACCCATGTGAGGATTGTCCGCAGCCCGCGCCACGGCCCCGCACACGGGTCCCGACAGAGCCCCGGCCGAAATGGCCATGATCATCAGCCCCGCCACTCCGTTGGCATGGGCGGGTTCGGCCTTGGTGGCTACGGCGTAGAATGTCGCGAAAACGCAGGCCATGGCGAAGCCCAGCAAGCCGATGGCGGCGTAGATGGCCGCTTCGTTGCGCACGAAGAGCAGCAGCACTGCCAATGCCAGCGCCGCGGCCATGTTCCAGCGCAGGTACTTCACATCGGAATAGTGCAGCAGCACCCACGCGCCCACCAGCGTGCCCACGATCCGGCAGGCATAGAATCCGGTGGTGGTGAGGATCGACGAGGGGTTGTCGATGAGCCGCACCGAGAGGAACCCGATGCCCACGTCGGCAGCAATGAAGCAAGCCACGCCGAGCGCAGCCAGCAGCACGGAGGGGTTGCGCAGCAGCCGGAAGCAGTCGGACAGCCCGGCGGCCCGGCCCTCGCTCCGAGGTTCGGGAACGGAAGTCAGTTGCAGCCACACGCCGCCCGCCACGGTCAGTGCCGCGTAAATCGGCAGCAACCAGCGCCACGAACCCGTCGCGGCGACAAGCCCGGTGACGATGGGCGCAAGCAGCAGCAGCGACGTGTTGCGGAAAATCTGCCCCACGGTCAGGTAGCTGGTCATCCGCTCGCCCGGGACGATGGTCGCCAGCAGCGGGTTGACCGCCACCTGCACGATGGTATTGCCGATGCCGAGCAACCCGAATCCGGCGAAATACCAGCCCAGCGCGCAACCCTCGCCCGCCACGAACGGCACCAGCAGCCCCACGCAGGTAAAGGCGTAGCCCAGCAGAGCGGTGGCTTTGCGGCCGATGCGGTTCATCAACGCGGCGACGGGCGTCGACAACACCAAGAACCACAGAAAGACCATCGTAGGCAGGAAACTCACAGCGGCCTGCTGCCCGTGCGGAAAACCGGCGGCGATGCGCCCGGTGATGGGAGCCACGATGTCGCAGAATCCCATGATGAAAAACCCCGCCAGAACGGGCGCCAGCAGGCGTTTGCTTACCTTTTCGTTCTTCATGTCAACCATTTCGGAAATTCAAAGTTACATTTTTTTCGGGAAAACGGGTGCTCCGGACCCCAAAAAATTGCAGGCGCCGGCAAGCGCTCCGGCCCGCTCCGCCCAAAAATCCGGCCGAAAACCGCCCGGCACGAGATTTTGCGGCCCGGCGCACGGAAATCCGCACGATTTTTTCTACCTTTGTATCATACGAATCTTTCCGTCCGCCATGTTTTTGCCCGCAGCCATCGACATCGCCCTGCCGCTCGAGGACCCGATCCTCAAGTTCATGCTCATCATGGCCATCGTGCTGGGTGCGCCGCTGCTGCTCAACCGCCTGAAGATCCCCTATCTGCTGGGGCTCATCATAGCCGGGGCGGTCATCGGCCCCAACGGCTTCAATCTGGTGCTGCGCGACAGCAGCATCATACTCTCGGGCACGGCGGGGCTCCTCTACATCATGTTCCTCTCGGGGCTGGACATGGACATGAACGACTTTCGGCGCAACGGCTGGCGCAGTGCGGTCTTCGGGCTCTACACCTTCACGGTGCCGATGCTCTTCGGCATTGTCGCGGGCTACTATATTCTGGGCTACCCGTTCTACTCGTCGGTGCTGCTGGCCGGGCTCTTCGCCTCGCAGACGCTCATCGCCTACCCCATCGTGAGCCGGCTGGGCATCACGCGCGACAAGGCCGTGACCATCGCCGTGGGCGGCACGATCATCACCGACATTCTGGCGCTGATGGTCCTGACCGTGGTGGTGGGGCTCTCGACGGGCCGAACCGACAGCGGCTTCTGGTACCGCTTCGGCGCATCGGTCGTAGCCTGCGTGGCGGCCATCCTCGTGCTCTTCCCGATCTTCGGCCGCTGGTTCTTCAAGCGGTGCAGCGACAGCGTGTCGCAATACGTCTTCGTGCTGGTGATGGTCTTCCTCGGCGCCTACCTCGCCCAGCTGGCGGGGCTCGAACCCATCATCGGAGCGTTCCTTGCCGGACTGGCCATGAACCGCCTGATTCCGGGCACCTCGCCCCTGATGAACCGCATCGAATTCGTGGGCAACGCCATCTTCATTCCATTCTTCCTCATCGGCGTGGGAATGCTGATCGACTACCGCGCGTTCTTCAAGAGCTGGGAGACGATCGAGGTGAGCGCCGTGATGATCGTCATGGTGACGGCGGCCAAATACTTGGCGGCCTGCCTGACGCAGAAGACCTTCCGCCTGAGCCGCGACCAACGCACGCTGCTCTTCGGACTGAGCAGCGCCCACGTGGCGGCCACGCTGGCGGCCGTGATGGTGGGCTACAACGTGGTGCTGGGCCACACGCCCGACGGCGAACCGATCCGCCTGCTGAACGAAGCGGTGCTCAACGGCACGATCCTGATGATTCTGGCCACCTGCACCGTCTCGACCTTCGCCTCGCAGCGGGGCGCCCACAACATCGCCATCAAGGGCCAGCAGGGCGGCACGGGCGAACGCGGCACAGGCGAACATGTGCTTATCCCGGTGTCGCGGCAGGAGAAGATCGCCGAACTGGTGGGGCTGAGCATCGCGCTGACCAAACAGAAGTACCGCAGTCTCTATGCGCTCAACGTCATCGACAACCAGACCGACGACCCTGAGCTGAAGAAACACGCGCAGGGGCTGCTCGACACGGCCGTGAAAGCGGCCGCCGCGGCCGACATCCATATGCACAGCCTGCTGCGCTACGATGTGAACATCGTCAACGCCATCGTGAGCGCTGTGCGCGAACGCAACATCACCGACCTTGTGCTGGGCATGCACGTGAGCACGCCGGGCCCCAACTTGCAGATTCCGGGCATCCCGGGTGCTGCGACGACCGCCGCACTGGGCAAGACCTTGCAAGCCGTGCTGGCCCAATGCTCCGTGACGACGTTCATCTACCATTCGGCCCAACCCTTCCCGACGATCAAACGCCACCTTGTGGCGGTCCCGCGCAAGGCGGAGCTGGAAGCGGGCTTTCAGGCGTGGCTGCTACGCATCCGCCATCTGGCCCACGACACGGGCGCCCAACTGATTTTCCATGCCCCGGCCAAGACCCTCGAACACCTGCGGGGCCGTCGCCGCCGCAAAGACATCGCCCAATACGTCGTCTGCGAAGAAAACTGGGAGAACCCCGCGGCCCTGCTGCCCCAACTGCGCAAGGACGACTGCCTGTGGGTGGTCATGAGCCGCCGCGACCGCATATCCTATCAGGCAGGCATGAACCGCATCCCGGCCTACTTGGACGAACAACTGCCCGACCGCAGTTTCGTGCTGGTCTATCCGGTGCAGGCCGGACACGCCGAACAGCAAGGCATCTTCAACATGAACTTGGGATAGGACACGACAAGTGGAAGGTGAAAGGTGAAAAGTGAAAAGTGAAAGGTGAAAAGTGGAAAGTGGAAAGTGAAAAGTGAAAGGTGAAAAGCGAAAGGCGGACCTTGGCGAACGACGGTGCAGACCGCCTGCGGACTATGCAGCCAAAGAGCCGTCACGCGAAAATTCGCGCAACATTTCACCTTCCGCCTTTCACCTTTCACCGAATAAAAGTATCTTTGCACCCTCGAACCGCAAATAAAGAAAGGATACCATGAGCCTCGTAGCAATCGTCGGACGCCCGAACGTGGGCAAAAGCACCCTTTTCAACCGGCTGGTCGGCCAACGCAAAGCCATCGTCGACGCCACGGCCGGCACCACGCGCGACCGCCACTACGGCAAGACCGACTGGAACGGCCGGGAATTCTCGGTCATCGACACGGGCGGCTACACGGTCAACTCGGAAGACATCTTCGAAGACGAAATCCGCCGTCAGGTGCTGCTGGCCATCGACGAAGCCGACGTGATCCTCTTTCTGGTGGAGGTGTCGACGGGCATCACCGACCTCGATGCGCTGATGGCCGACATCCTGCGCCGAAGCAACAAAAAGGTATTCTTGGTCTGCAACAAGGTCGACAACAACGACCAACTCTACTCCTCGCACGAATTCTACGCCCTCGGCTTGGGCGATCCCTACTGCATCAGCTCCATGTCGGGCAGCGGCACGGGCGACCTGATGGACGCCATACTCGAAGCGCTGCCCGAAGACCCCGCGGCCGACGAGAACGACGACCTGCCCCGCATCACCATCGTCGGACGCCCCAACGTAGGCAAATCGTCGCTGACCAACGCCCTGCTGGGCGAGGAACGCAACATCGTGACCTCGATAGCGGGCACCACGCGCGACTCGATCCACACGCGCTACAACAAATTCGGCATGGACTTCTATCTGGTCGACACGGCGGGCATGCGCAAGAAAGGCAAGACGATGGAAGACCTCGAATTCTATTCGGTCATGCGCTCGATCCGCGCCATCGAAAACTCCGACGTCTGCATCCTGATGCTCGACGCCCAGCAGGGGCTCGAATCGCAGGACCTGAACATCCACAACCTGATCGTCCGCAACCGCAAGGGCTGCGTGATCGTGGTGAACAAATGGGACCTGATCGAGAAAGGCAACAACACGATGAAGGAGTGGACCGAGTTTCTGAAGAAGAAACTGGCGCCGTTCAACGACATTCCGATCATCTTCACGTCGGTGCTCAACAAACAACGCATTCTCGACGTGCTGCAAACGGCCATGCGCGTGCACCAGTCGCGCAAACGCCGCATAGCGACCTCGGAACTGAACGAATTCCTGCTGCCGCTCATCGAGAACTATCCGCCCCCTGCCACCAAGGGCAAGTACATCAAAATCAAGTATGTGACCCAGCTTCCCACGCCCACGCCGCAATTCGCGTTCTTCGTCAACCTGCCGCAGTACATCAGGGAGCCCTACCGGCGATTCCTCGAAAACAACATGCGCGAACGTTGGGATTTCTCGGGCGTGCCGATGCAGATCTACTTCCGGCAAAAATAGCCGCCGCCGGATAACGGCGCGGCACACAGGCAGTTCCGGCCCGGAATGGCATGGGCTACGGTTCATAGCCTTTTCTTGGAATCGATTGTCCCCGGGGGCTGCGCTTCGGACAAATCCGCGGCTTCCGCATTCGGTTCGTCGAAAAGGCCTCGCCAGCGCGGCCAAGCAGATTCAGCAGTCCGCTGACGGCGATGCCCGGAACTTCGGTTTGCGGGTCCGCTAAAACGTTTTAGCACCCGTGCTAAAATTTTAGCAACCGGATGCCGTCAGTTGTATATTCCAGTCTGACAGAAAACTTGGGTCAATGAATAATTAACAATGAATAGTGAATAATCAGCCAAGGCATAATTATTCACTATTAACTATTCATTATTCATTTTTCCTGTCATTCATTCCAGCGACTGCTCCATACGCCTGCTGCGGGCTACCGCCACTGGTCGACGGGAGCTTTGAATGCCGTCGGCGCGGAGGGCTACTATTGGACGTCGTCGTCCTACGACGCAGGCAGCGACCGCGCGAATTGTCTGGGCTTCAGCTCGAGCAGCGTGAATCCGTTTACGGCAGGCTCGCGCTCGGTCGGACGCCCCGTGCGCTGCGTCCAGCATCTGCACGGAACTGCCTTTTTTTTCAGAAAAGCGAGAAGAGGGGACCTCAGACCTTGCAGAACTTGGACCGGCAGACGAACCAAGGGTTGCGCAAGTCCTCCTCGTTGTAGCGCAGCGCCCCGCCGTCGGGCAAGGTGCGGGTGGAACCGCCGGCCTCGGCGAGGATCAATTCCCCGGCAGCCGTATCCCACTCGTAGGTCTGCGTAGTGCGGACGTAATAATCGGCACGCCCCTCGGCCAACATGCAGAACTTGTAGGAACTGCCCTGCTCGATGACTTCCAGATCGGGAAACCGCTCGCGCAGGCGGGCGATATGCTCGTGCGTCTCGGCCGTCTGGTGCGAACGGGAGACGGCGACGCGCAACGGCCCTGCCGACGGCTCGGCGAGGGGCAGCCGCCGGGCGCCCCCAACGATCTGCTCGTAGGAATAATCGGCCGCAGCATCGGGCACGACGCGCTCCAACAGGAAAGTCCCGGCATTGCGCCCTGCGACATACATTTTTTCGTAATAGGGAACGTAGATCACCGCACCCATGCAGACGTTGTTCTCCATCAGCGCGATGTTGACCGTGAACTCGTTGTTGCCCTTGATGAACTCGACCGTGCCGTCGAGCGGGTCGACCAGCCAATAGAGCTCCCAGTTGCGGCGCTCGTCGTAGAGCATCTCGCGCCCCTCCTCGCTCAGGACGGGGATGCGCGTAGGCCCGAGATACTCGCGGATGATCTTGTGGGCCAGCCGGTCGGCGACGGTGATGGGGGTATGGTCGCTCTTGAGACTGATGTCGTAGTCGTCGCGGTTCTTATAGACCTGCATGATGGAGGCTCCGGCGCGCACGGCCGCATTGAAGAGCGGAGGCAGCAGGTACATCCTCACCTTGTCGTTGATCATGGTAACGGGCGGTTTAGGGTCGGCTCTCAGGGTTGCCATTGTAAAGATATGAAAAAATTACCACTCTGTGAAATTTTTCACACCGATTTTGCAACGGATTTTCCGGCCGGCCATATCGGCGACCAGCCGGGCCGAACAAGCCGCCGCACACCATAGGACGGCCCCGGCGAGCAACAACGCGGCCACGGCCCACCACCCGGCCAACAATGCGGCGAGAATCGTGCAGCCGAGCGCCCATGCCCCCAGAAAACGCCACCGCGAAACATCGGCGCGGAACTCGGGCCGGAAGAAAACAGGCTCCCACAACCGATGCCGCATGCGGCGGGGAATCCGCCGCAAGAACCCGCGTCCGAACCCGCCTGCCGCGGCGACCGCCTCGCGGCTCACCAACACAAAAGGCCCGCCGACCCACGAACGCACGGCCCCGACCGTCGCGGGCCCCCACTGCCCCACCTCGACCGACAACCGTTCGAGCACGCCGGGCAACAGACAACACCCGTCGCGCACGGGAATCAAATACTCGCAGGAAGCCACCGAAGCAGCGGCGTTCCAATCGTCGGCCGCCGTATCCTCGGGCCTGTCGAGCAGCACCAGCCGCCGGAAACAACGCCTGCGCGACCGCCACATGCTCCGCACGCCCCGCACGGGAAACTCGTCCGAGGGCAGATACTCGACGCGGATCAACCGGTAGCGGGCGACCAACGTCTCGAAGAAGACGCGCCGCCGCAAAGCATCGACGACCACGACCGCCTCGGAACGGACATACTCCGACGAAAGCAGGTTCTCGACCTGAGAAAGCCGCCGCACGCCGCTGCACAAGAGCGAAAAACCGATGCTCCCGGAAGCGTCGCACGAAGTGCCGTACATACGGAGAGCCAACAAACGCTTGTTCCGAGCCCGCAAGAGGTGGAAAACCCACAGGCAAGCCGCGGCGACGGCCGCCAGCGACAAGAGACAAACCAACGCCCGGATCATGACAGACACCGTTTGTAAGAACGGACGACGGTGCGGTAATAATCGCACTCGGCCTCGTCGAAAAGCGACTGCAAAGCCGCGGGCGAATAACTGTTGCGGACCATGCAGCGCATCAGCGACCGCCGCTGGGCGGAACTCATCCGCCCGACCAGTCGGCGCACCTGCGGCCGGACGAGGGGCCGACGCAGCGCACAGAGCGTGCGCAAAGCCTCGGCCCCCAACACCGGAGCCCCCTCGCACCCCACCATGCGCAACAAAAGCGGCTCGGCTTCCTCGATGCCGAACTGCCGGACGATGCTCAGTCCCACACGCCGCAAATTGAACGACGGCGACGCGACGAGCGGCTCGTAGGCGACGGGCAGCGCACCGCGCCGCAGGAAAGTCATAATCTCGGCCACCTCGGTATCGGAAAACGGAACGGCATGGTCGGCCATTCGGCGCACGGCCGCGGCAGGCTCGGCCGCCATGCGGGTCATCAAGGCGAAGAAACGCACGTAACGGTTGCGGCTGCGCCCGTAACGGACCACGCGGGCAGGCACCTCCTCGCCGACGGGCAAGGCGGCCAACAAAGCGAGGTAACGCGCCCGGCGGTAACCCTGCGCGAAACGCACGCGCCGCAACAACCACCGGTCGAGCCCGTAATGGGCGACGACCTGCCGCAACAACCCGATGTCGAGCCCGCAAGTCATCGAAACGATCCCGGCCAACGTTTCGGCCAACACGAGCCGCGACCCGGCCCTGCGCAACAAGGGAAACCTCGGCACCGAACGGTCGCCGGCCGCCAAAGCGGCCATGACGATATGCAGATAACGCCGCCGCAACACGCTGCGGAACCCCTGCTGCCGCCGGCTCCGCACGAACTCGGCGCCCCGCAAACCCAACAACCCGGCGACGACCGCCCCCGAACAAACCGAACAAACGACGAAAAGATTCATAACTGCTCAATGGAAAGATCGCGGGCGACCTTGGCCCTCAACCGCTGCAACCCGACGGGAAAAGTGAGGTACTGATCCACACCGCACTCGAGCAACGCGAGAACCGTCTGCTCGCACTGCTGCCACGAGAGGACGTAGACGAGCGGACGCCGCAAACCCTCGGGCCGCAACCGCCCGATCAACTCGCGGCCGCAGAAGAAAGGAGCCGTCCGCAAGACGATGACCAGATCGAACAACACGCGCCCGCACAACCGCTCCAACTCGGAGCCGCACCCGGCGCACCGCACCTCGGCAGGCAACCCTGCGAGCGAGAGGCGGATCAGTTCGCGTGCGAACTCGTCGTCGGAAGCAATCAATATACGCTGCATGGCACAGAAGGCGAAAACCCGGAACGCACCCCGACAGGCCCAAAACCGTGCCAGAGCCCGGAACGGAGAAAAAAAGTTCCCGGGAGTGTTGCTTATACGATAAAAATGCGTATATTTGCACTCCGAATTATGTTTTAATACATAACAAACGCATTCGATGTACGTTATAGTAGAGATTGCAGGTCAGCAATTCAAGGCTGAAAAAGGTCGGAAACTTTATGTCCACCGTCTTCAGGGCGAAGAAAATTCGTCCGTAAGTTTCGACAAAGTCCTGCTCACAGACAACGACGGTCAGGTCAAAGTCGGCGCACCTGTAGTGAAAGGCGCCACGGTAAAGTGCAAGATCCTGAAGCACCTGAAAGACGACAAAGTCTTGGTCTTCAAGAAAAAGCGTCGCACGGGATACCAGAAATGCAACGGTCATCGCCAGTATCTGACGCAGATCCTTGTAGAGGAAATCGTTGCATAACCAGTAAAAAACCGAATCAACATGGCACACAAGAAAGGTGTAGGTAGTTCCAAGAACGGCCGCGAGTCGGAAAGCAAACGTCTCGGCATCAAATTGTTCGGCGGTCAATTCGCGAAAGCTGGCAACATCATCGTACGTCAGCGCGGCACGGTGCACAACCCGGGCGAGAACGTCGGCATGGGCAAGGACCACACGCTCTTCGCACTGGTCGACGGCACGGTAGCCTTCTGCAAAAAAGGCGAAGGCAAATCGTATGTAAGCATCACCCCGCTGTCGGAATAACTCCCCGCAGCGACCACAGATAAACCGACTTCCGGAAAGACCGGAAGTCGGTTTTTTATTGGAGGGCGTTCTTTGCTATATTCAGAGTGACTATCCGCCCCGTCATCGCGAGGTATCGCAGATACCGTGGCGATCTGAACAAACGAGGAAAGGAGAATGTTACAACACTTCGCAAGATTGCCGCACTCGTTGACACTCGCTCGCAATGACGAAGAGGTAGATTCTTCGCTGCGCTCAGAATGACAAGAGGACGGGCACCTCAGAATAACAAAGGGCAGCAGTATGTCATGTTGAGCGAAGCGAAACATCTGTATGTTGCGAAACGGATTCTTCGCTACGCTCAGAATGACACTTGTTTCAGATTCTTCGTCGGACCGATGCTCTCCTCAGAATGACGGAGGAGAAGTCCTCAGAATGACAAGAGGGCGGAATGACAAACTACCTTAGGACTGTGCCGAAACGAAAAAAGCGCCGTTTTCCCGGCGCTTAATATATATAAGGTATAGCTGCGGACGCAAGCGGGAAAAGCCTGCACAAAAAGGGTCCGGGCAGCAAGAGAAAATGCGAAAAACTACTCGGCGCTATTATCCTCAGCAGCCGAAAGCTCGACAGCCTTGAACGAAGCGAGCTTCTGCTGCTGGCCGAAGAGCGTCAACTCCTCGCCCTCGATGCTGAACCCGTCGACCTTGCCGAGCATCTGCACGAACGCATCCTCGAACTGCATATCGGGGCAGGCCATACGGGTCATGCCCATGTCGCCGAACTCCAAAGCGCCGTCGGCGACGTTGTAACTGCCGAAGAAACGGTTGCAATCGGTCCGGCCGCTGACGAGCATCTCCTCGCCGTTGAAGAGGAGCGTGAAAGCATCGTCCTCGCTCTCGATGGCCGAAGCGGGGATACCCTCCATAGAAGCGAGCTTCCAAACGGTGCCCTCGAGCGGTTGGTTGTTCTGAGCGCCGCCGCAGGCGGTCATTGCCACGAGCAGCGCAGCGGCTGCCAAGATCTTTTTCATAACTTGCTGTTTTAAGAGAATTTCGGGTTTACCGCAGACACGGCAAAACACGGGCCATGCCGACGGGAGTGCAAAGATAAGGGAAATTCCGGCACGAACAAAAAAAAGACCGCGGCCCCTTGCAGGACCACGGTCGGAAAAAGAGTATCGGAAATCCGGCGAAGCCGGAAACCTCGACGATTAGTATTCGATAGCGGCGAGACGCTTGTAACCGTTGTAACGCCACTTGGCATTCTCCTCGGCAGCGTGGAAGAGCTCCTCGGCCTCGGCGGGGAACGCCTTCTGAAGCGAAGTGTAACGCACCTCTTTCTTGAGGAAGTCTTGGAACTTCGACCAATCGGGCTCCTTGGAATCGAGCACGAACGGATTCTTGCCCTGCTCCTCGAGCTGCGGGTTGTAGTGCCACAGGTGCCAGTAACCGCAAGCCACGGCCTCTTTGCCGACGGTCTGCGTGCGGGTCATGCCGCCCTTGATACCGTGGTTGATACAGGGAGCGTAGGCGATGACGAGCGACGGACCGGGATAGGCCTCAGCTTCCTTGAGCACGTTGAACAACTGCTGCTGCGAAGCACCGATCGAAACCTGAGCTACGTAGACATAACCGTAGGTCATGGCCATGGCGCCGAGGTCCTTCTTGCGGATGCGCTTGCCGCTGGAAGCGAACTTGGCGACGGCACCCACGGGAGTGGACTTGGACGACTGTCCGCCGGTGTTGGAGTAAACCTCGGTATCGACGACGAGGATATTGACATCCTGACCCGAAGCGAGGACGTGGTCGACGCCGCCGTAACCGATGTCGTAGCCCCAACCGTCGCCGCCGATGATCCACTGCGACTTCTTGACGAGCCAATCCTTCATTTCGAGGATCTTCCGACAGTAATCGCAACCGCAAGCCTCGAGCATGGGCAGCAGACGGACCGAAACCTCGGCGGAAGCCGACGACGAACCGCGGGCGGCGATCCACTCCTTCATGACACCCTTCAACTCCTCGGAGCACTTGGTGCAATTGGCGATAGCGGCCTCCATGGTCTCCTGAATACGGTCGCGGAGCTTCTCGACACCGACGTGCATACCCAGACCGAACTCGGCGTTGTCCTCGAAGAGCGAATTGGCCCAAGCCGGACCCTGACCCTTGGAGTTGGTGCAGTAGGGCGTCGAGGGAGCCGAACCCGAGTAGATCGAAGTACAACCCGTAGCGTTGGCGACCATCATCTTGTCGCCGAAGAGCTGCGAAATGGCCTTGATGTAAGGAGTTTCGCCGCAACCGGCGCAAGCGCCCGAGAACTCGAACAAGGGCTGTGCGAACTGGAGGTTCTTGACCGACTTGGTCTTGTCGACGACCTCCTTGTAACCGATGTTCTTGGTGATGTAATCCCAATTCTCGGCCTGCTTCATCTGCGACTCGAGCGGTTTCATGACGAGCGCCTTCTCCTTGGCGGGGCAGACGTCGACGCAGTTGTTGCAACCCGTACAATCGAGCGGCGACACCTGAATGCGGAACTTGTACTCCTTGGTCTCGCCCAAGCCCTGCTTCCACTCGGCACCCGACGCAGCGGCCTCGGCCTCGGTGGCGAGGAACGGACGGATGGCGGCGTGGGGGCAGACGTAGGCGCACTGGTTGCACTGGATACAGTTGTCGATCTGCCATTCGGGCACGTTGACAGCGATGCCGCGCTTCTCGAAAGCAGCGGTGCCGTTGTCCCACGTACCGTCCTCGCGGCCGTTGAAAGCCGACACGGGCAGGTCGTCGCCCTTGAGGGCGTTGATCGGGTCGACGATGTTGCGGACGAACTCGGGACGCGACATGTCGACGCTGCGGGCAGCGGCCTTGACCTCGATGGAAGCCCACTCGGCCGGAACGTCGATCTTGACGACGGCGTTGCCGCCGGCATCGACCGCGGCGTAGTTCATGTTGACGATATCCTCGCCCTTCTTACCGTAGGACTTGAGGATGGCGTGCTTCATCTCCTCGACGGCCTTCTCGAACGGAATGACGTTGGCGATCTTGAAGAACGCCGACTGCATGATGGTGTTCGTGCGCGAACCCAGACCGAGCTCGGCGGCGATCTTCGTGGCGTTGATGATGTAGAAATTGATGTTGTTCTTCGCCAGATAAGCCTTCATGTGGTCGGGCAGCGTCTTGCAAGTGGTCTCGGCGTCGTGCACGGAGTTCAAGAGGAACGAACCGCCCTTCTTGAGACCCTTCAACACGTCGTACTTGTCGACGTACGACGGCACGTGGCAAGCCACGAAGTCGGGCGTAGTGACGAGGTAGGGCGAGGTGATGGGCAGGTCGCCGAAACGCAGGTGCGACGAAGTATAACCGCCGGACTTCTTGGAATCGTACGAGAAGTAAGCCTGACAATACTTGTTGGTGGTGCCGCCGATGATCTTGATCGAGTTCTTGTTGGCACCCACCGTACCGTCGGCGCCCAGACCGAAGAACAAAGCCTCGAACGTACCGGGCTTGGCGAGCGAAATCTCCTCGCCGACGGGGAGCGACAGACCGGTGACGTCGTCGTTGATGCCGACGGTGAAATGGTCCTTGGGCTGAGCAGCGGCGAGATTCTCGAAGACGGCGAGCATCTGCGCGGGCGTGGTATCCTTGGACGAGAGACCGTAGCGGCCGCCGATGATCATGGGCTGGAGCTTCTTGCCGTAGAACATCGACTTGACGTCGAGGTACAGAGGCTCGCCCTCGGCACCGGGCTCCTTCGTGCGGTCGAGCACGCAGACGCGCTTGACCGAAGCGGGCACGACGTCGAAGAAATACTTCTCGGAGAAAGGACGGTAGAGGTGGACGGTGATCAAACCGACCTTCTTGCCCTGCTTCAACAAGTAATCGATGGTCTCCTTGAGGGTCTCGGTGACGGAACCCATGGCGACGATGACGTTCTCGGCGTCGGGAGCACCGTAGTAAGTGAAGGGCTTATACTCGCGGCCGGTGATCTGCGAAATCTGCTTCATGGCCTCATTGACCATGTCGGGCACCGTGTCGTAGAACTTGTTGGCAGCCTCGCGCGTCTGGAAGTAGATGTCGGGATTCTGAGCCGTACCGCGCGTAACGGGGTGCTCGGGATTGAGGGCGCGGCGGCGGAACTCCTTGAGCGCGTCGCGGTCGAGCATGGCGGTGAGGGCGGCCTCGTCGATGAGCTCGATCTTCTGGATCTCGTGCGAGGTGCGGAACCCGTCGAAGAAATGCAGGAACGGCACACGGGCCTTGAGCGACACGATGTGGGCGATACCGGCGAGGTCCATCACCTCCTGCACGGACGACGTGGCGAGCATGGCGAACCCGGTCTGACGGGCGGCCATGACGTCCTGATGATCGCCGAAGATGGACAACGACTGGGCGGCCAACGCACGGGCCGAAACGTGGAACACGCCGGGGAGCAGCTCGCCCGAAATCTTGTACATATTGGGAATCATGAGCAACAGACCCTGCGACGCGGTGAACGTCGAAGTGAGGGCGCCGCTCTGCAACGACCCGTGCACGGCGCCTGCGGCACCGGCCTCGGACTGCATCTCCACGACCTTCACCGTCTCGCCGAAGATGTTCTTGCGACCCTGAGCGGCCCACTCGTCGACGAGCTCGGCCATGGTCGAAGAAGGCGTGATGGGATAGATGGCCGCAACCTCCGAGAACATGTAAGCCACATGAGCCGCAGCGTAGTTGCCATCGCACGTGATGAATTTCTTTTCTGCCATTTTGTTAGGATTTAAGAATATGTTGTTTTGTGTGTTTCCCGCACTCTGCGGAGCTCCGGGGCCGCGACCCCGGAACGTGCGACGCAAAGATACGAAATTCGGAAGAAAAACGACACCTACAATCGTACAAATAATCTGTAATTTTTGGCATTCCGGCCCCGAACCGCCCGATTTTGGAGCGAAAAATGCTACCTTTGCCACCCCATGATACCCTACCGACGAAAAACACTGGCCAACGGACTGACCGTACTGGCCAACCGCGACCGGCGGTCGAAACTGGCGGCCGTGAACATCCTCTACAAAGTAGGGGCGCGCAACGAAAACCCGGCCCGCACGGGTTTCGCCCACCTGTTCGAACACCTGATGTTCCGCGGCACGCGCGAAATACCGAACTTCGACCTGCCGGTGCAGATGGCCTCGGGCGACAACAACGCCTTCACGAACAACGACTACACGGACTTCTACATGACCCTCCCGGCGGCCAACATCGAAACGGCCCTGTGGCTGGAGAGCGACCGTATGGAAGGGCTGGAGATCACGCCGGAGAAACTGGCGACGGAGAAGAAGGTGGTGATCGAAGAATACCGCCAACGCTACCTGAACCAACCCTACGGCGACCAGACGCTGCTGCTGCGGGCGCTGGCCTACAAGGTACACCCCTACCGCTGGGCGGCCATCGGCCTGACGCCCGACCACATAGCGCAGGCGACGCTGGATGACGTGAAAGAGTTCTACCGAACCCACTACCACCCCTCGAACGCGATCCTGTCGCTCTCGGCCGACATGGAAGAAGAGAGGATGCTGGCGCTGGCGGAGAAATGGTTCGGCGGAATACCGGACCGCCCTGCGGCCGCAGCGCCGATACCGCAAGAACCGCCGCAGACGGAAGCCCGCCGGGAAGAAGCGGAACGCGACGTACCGGCGACGACGGTGACTATCGCCTACCCGATGGGCGGCCGCCTGTCGGCAGACTTCTACACGGCCGATTTGGTATCGGACCTGCTGTCGGGCGGCGACTCGTCGCGGCTCTACACGCGGCTGGTGAAAGAACGCCGCCTGCTCTCGTCGGTGAACGCCTACATAACGGGCGACTTGGACCCGGGGCTCTTCGTCCTGACGGGCCAACTCCTGCCGGAAACGACCCCGGAACAAGCCGAAGAAGCCTTCGCAGAAGAACTCGAAACGCTCTGCCGGATACCTGCGGCCGAGCGCGAAATGGAGAAAGTGAAAAACAAATTCGAAGCCAACACCCTATTCGGCGAACTGAACGTGATGAACAAGGCGATGAATCTGGGCTACTACGAAATGCTGGGCGACCCCGGCCTGATGAACCGCGAAACGGAAGCCTACCGGGCCGTGACGACCGACGACATTGCGGACTTCAGCCGCCGCACGTTCCGCCCCGAACGAAGTTCCACCCTGATCTACCGCGCCAAATGACACGACCGCCCCTGACCATCCCGGCCGCCATCGAAGCGATGCGCGCCGAAAAACGACTGCTTGCCAACGGCATGGCTCTCTACACGCTTCCGGCCAACGAATTCGAAGTGCTGCGCGTGACGTTCGTATTCCGGGCCGGGTCGTCGGCGCAACGGGTGCCCTTCTCGGCCTCGGCGACCGCCAACCTGCTGGCCGAAGGCACGCGCCGCTTCACGGCCCGCGAACTGGCCGAACGGCTGGACTACTATGGCTCGTGGTACGATGTGAATCTGGACCGCGACTATGTCTATATCAGCTTTGCGACCCTCTCGAAATTCTACCGGGAGACGCTGGAAGCGGCGGAAGAGATCCTGCTGCACCCGCTGTTCCCGGAAGAAGAACTGCGCACCTACTGCGCCAAACGCAAACAACGCCTGCGGATCGACCGCCAGAAGGTCGACGTAAAAGCCCGCGAAGCCTTCGCGCGGGCGCTATTCGGAGCCGAACACCCCTATGGTGCGACCTACGACGAAGCACTCTACGACACGCTGACGCGAACCGACGTAGAGACTTTCTACCGCACGCACTACACGGCGGAAAACTGCTTTGCCGTATGCAGCGGCCGCATCACGGACGAAGAACGGGCTGCGGTGGCGGCGATTGCGGAACAACTGCCGCACGGGACGTCGGCCTGCCCGGAATTCCCCGAACCGCAGACGACCTACGACACGACCGTAGAACACCCGGGAGCGGTGCAATCGTCGATCCGCATCGGCCGCCTGCTGTTCGGCCGCGAACACCCCGATTTCGTAGGGATGCAGGTAGTGGCGGCGGCGCTGGGCGGCTACTTCGGCTCGCGCCTGATGCAGAACCTGCGCGAACGCCACGGCTACACCTACGGAGCCGTGGCGGCGATGGTGAACTTCGACCGCACGGGCTACCTTGCGATAGCGACCCAAGTAGGCACCGAAGCGACGGAAGCGGCGCTGGCGGAAATCTATGCCGAAATCGAACGCCTGCGCACCGAACCGCTGGGCGAAGAAGAACTGTCGCTGGTGAAAAACATCATGGCGGGCGAGATGATGCGCATACTGGACGGCCCGTTCGGAATAGCCGACGTGACGATCGAAAACATTCTCTGCGGCCGAAACAACGAAGTCATCGACGAAAACCTGCGCCGAATCCGCACGATGACCCCGGCGGACGTACAACGGCTGGCGCAGAAATATCTGGCCCGCGAAGATCTGGTGACGGTGGTGGCGGGAGAAAATATAAAGTGAAAAATGAAAAGTGAAAGGTGAAAGGTTTTTGACAGGCTGCAACTTTTCTCTTTTCACCTTTAACCTTTCACATTCCTCTGCACCCAGTCGGTCAGCTCGACGAACTGGGCGACGGAAAGCTGCTCGGCGCGACGGGTGAAGAAAGGATGCTCGGCGCCGCCGAAATCGCCGAACGCGGCGCGGAGCGAATTGCGGATCATCTTGCGCCGCTGCCCGAACGAAGCCTTGACGACGCGGACGAACAGGCGCTCGTCGCAATCGAGCCGGGCAACGCCGTTGCGCCTGAGACGGATGACGGCCGACTTGACCTTGGGCGGCGGATTGAAGACCGACTCGCTCACGGTGAAGAGGTAGTCGATGTCGTACCACGCCTGCAAGAGCACCGACAAGATGCCGTACTCCTTGGACCCGGGCGGCTCGGCCAACCGCACGGCGACCTCTTTCTGGATCATGCCGACGCACTCGGGCACGAAATCGCGGTGCTCGAGAATCTTGAAGAAAATCTGAGAAGAGATATTGTACGGGAAATTGCCGATGATCCGGAGCGCCGGAACGTCGGGAAAAGCAGCCCGCAAATCCATCTTGAGGAAATCGCCCGCGAAGAGCCGCGGAGCGAAAGCGGGAAAATGCGCATGGAGATAATCGATGCTCTCGGAATCGATCTCGGCACCGAAAGTCTCAAGATCGTCGCGCTGCAAGAGGAACTGCGTGAGCACGCCCATGCCGCACCCCACCTCCAACACGGCAGCGGGCGCCCCGGCCCGACCGCCCGAAAGGGCGTCGCAAATCTTGCGTGCAATATTGAGGTCGACCAGAAAATGCTGCCCCAACGCCTTTTTAGCTCTGACTTCGGTCATCGGCGCGAAGATTTCCGGCAGCGACGGCCCCCGACGATTTTCCGCTGCTGCGAAGCACGCACCCGAGCGCTGCGGAACGAAAAGAGCAATCCGAAGAACCCGACGCCGAGGAGCGCGACCCAAAACCAAACGGCGATGCCGCCCGGCATGAACTCCAACGCGTAGATGACACCGGCGACGGCCAACACCATGACGACCAACCGGACGGCCTGCCAAAAGAAAGTCCTGCCCATAAACTAATCGCGAGAAGAGTCGGGCCTGCGCAAACGCCAAGCACAGAAGAACATAGCAATGGCAGCGAAAGCGATCACGGCGGGAACGTACCATATAGCGCACCCGTCGGCCGCAACGACCCGCCCCAAAGCGACGGCGGCCAAAAACGAAAACAAGAAGCCCATGATGAACATGAACCGACGCAAACTATCCATAGGAATCAAGGAATCTGATGCTTGTTGGCCTCGTCGAGGTGGACGCGCTTCTTCTTGCGGAACTCGTGGACCGTCATCCCGACCCCGGCGGCGACGAAACAACCGGCGATCGCCAGATCGAACCACCCGACGAACGCCCGGCAGGTGAAGAACCAATAAAGACTGACTCCGAACCACGCGACCGTCAGACACAAAAACAACAAAGCCAGCGCAAAAGTCTTAAAGTTCATAACCACTACACAATTAAACCCGTCAGTTGCCCTGCTCGCACATGAACTTGATGCGGACCAGCCGGATCTCCTCCTCGGTATAGTCGGAACCCAGCTCGGCAAGGGCGTCGTCGAGCGAATCGCTCTGGGCATCCTCCTTGAAATAGAGATAGATGTCGTCGGCCTTGTCCTCGTCCATGAACTCGCGGATATAATAGGAAATATCGAGCTTCGTACCCGAATTGACGATGCCCTCGATCTCGCAGAGCAGCTCGTCGAAGTCGAGGTCGCGGGCCCGGGCTATGTCTTCGAAATCCATCTTGCGGTCGATGGACTGGATGATGAAGATCTTGTTGCCCGACTTGCTGGCGACCCCCTTGACGACCATGTCCTGCGGCCGGATGATCTCCTTCTCCTCGACGTAAGCCTTGATCAGCCGCACGAACTCCTCGCCGAACTTGCGGGCCTTGCCCACGCCCACGCCGGTGATGTTCTGCATCTCCTCCAACGTGACGGGATACTGCACGGCCATGTCCTCGAGCGAGGGGTCTTGGAAGATGACGAACGGCGGCAGGTCGTGTTTCTTGGCGACCTTCTTGCGCAAGTCCTTGAGCATGGAGAAGAGCTCCTCGTCGGCAGCGCCGCCCTTGCCCATGGGCACCTCGGCGACGGCCTCCTTCTCCTCTTGGTCGTAATTATGGTCGAGGGTGATGTTGACAGGGAACGGCATGGCGATGAACTGCTCGCCCTTCCTGTTGATGGAAATCAACCCGTAATTCTCGATGTTCTTGTCGACGAGCCCCAGAATGAGCGCCTGCCGGATGACGGCGCCCCAGAACCGGGCGTCGTGCTCCTCGCCGGCCCCGAACCATTTGGACTTGTTGTGGCCGTAGCTCTTGATGAGGGCCGTATTCTTGCCGGTCAGCACCGCCACGAGATAATCGGCCTTGAACTTATCGCCGATGTCGCGCAGAGCTTCGAGCGCCAGCCGGAGCGCGGCCTTGGCATCGACCTGCGGCTTGGGATTGCGGCAATTGTCGCAGTTGCCGCAATTCTCCTCGGCATACTCCTCGCCGAAGTAATGGAGCAGCGTTTTGCGGCGGCACATGGAACTCTCGGCATAGGAAACCGTCTCGACGAGCAGCAACTTGCCGATCTCCTGCTCGGCGACGGGCTTGCCCTGCATGAACTTCTCGAGCTTCTGGATGTCCTTATAACTATAAAAGGTAAGGCAATGCCCCTCGCCGCCGTCGCGCCCGGCACGCCCGGTCTCCTGATAATACCCCTCGAGCGACTTGGGGATGTCGTAGTGGATGACGTAGCGCACATCGGGCTTGTCGATGCCCATGCCGAAAGCGATGGTGGCGACGATGACGTCGACCCGCTCCATGAGGAAGTCGTCCTGATTGCCGGCGCGGGTGGCGGCGTCCATGCCGGCGTGGTAGGCCCGGGCCTTGATGCCGTTGGCGATGAGCAGCTCGGTGAGCTCCTCAACCTTCTTGCGGCTCAGACAATAGATGATGCCGCTCTTGCCCTCGTTCTGCTTGATGAAACGGATGATCTCGCGGTCGACGTCGTGCTTGGGCCGGATCTCGTAATAGAGGTTGGCCCGGTTGAACGACGACTTGAACACGGCGGCGTCGGACATGCCCAGATTCTTCTGGATATCCATCTGCACCTTGGGCGTGGCCGTAGCGGTGAGGGCGATGAGCGGCGCGCTGCCGATCTCGTTGATGATGGGCCGGATGCGCCGGTACTCGGGCCGGAAGTCGTGGCCCCACTCGGAGATGCAATGGGCCTCGTCGATGGCGTAGAACGAAATCTTGATCTTGCGCAGGAACGCCACGTTGTCCTCCTTGGTGAGCGACTCGGGCGCGAAGTAGAGCAGCTTGGTCTTGCCGGCCATGACGTCGGCACGGACCTGCTGGACGGCCGTCTTGTTGAGCGACGAATTGAGGAAATGGGCGATGCCCGACTCGGCGGAGAAGGTACGCATCGAATCGACCTGATTCTTCATCAGGGCGATGAGCGGCGAAATGACGATGGCGACCCCCTCCATCAAAAGGGCGGGCAGCTGGTAACACAGCGATTTCCCGCCGCCCGTAGGCATCAGCACGAAGGTATCCTTACGCTCCAGCACGTTGCGGATGACCGCCTCCTGATTGCCTTTGAAGGAGGAAAAGCCGAAGTATTCCTTGAGCTTCCCGTGCAGCAGGGCTGCGTCGAACTGTTTCATTGAGCCGTCAGTATACGTTAAAATCGAAAATCCAATGTAAAGATAAAAATTTTTTGGGAAAAAATCATAACTTTGTAAAAAATTTTATCCGCAAGCTGCCTATGCGTCTTTACACCAGCGAACTCGTGAAGAAATACAAGTCGCGCACCGTGGTCAACCATGTCTCGATCGACGTCAACCAAGGCGAGATCGTAGGTCTGCTGGGGCCCAACGGGGCGGGCAAGACCACGACCTTCTACATGATCGTGGGGCTGATCAAGCCCAACGAAGGGCGCATCTTTCTGGAGAACGACGAGCAGCAGGTGAGCGAGCTGACGTCGCTGCCGGTCTACCGCCGCGCCCAGCTGGGCGTGGGCTATCTGGCGCAGGAAGCCTCGGTATTCCGCCGTCTGACCGTCGAGCAGAACATCCGCGCGGTGCTGGAGATGACCGACTACAGCAAGGAATACCAGAACGAACGGGTGGAAGCGCTCATCGAAGAGTTCCGCCTGCAAAAAGTCCGCAAAAGTCTGGGCATCCAGCTCTCGGGCGGCGAACGCCGCCGCACCGAAATCGCCCGGGCCGTGGCGATCAACCCGGCGTTCATCCTGCTGGACGAACCTTTCGCGGGCGTGGACCCCATTGCGGTGGAAGACATCCAGTCGATCGTGGCGACGCTCAAGCACAAGAACATCGGGGTCATCATCACCGACCACAACGTGGACGAGACGCTAGCCATCACCGACCGCACCTACCTGCTCTACGAAGGCAAGATCCTGAAGACCGGTTCGGCCGAGGAACTGGCCGCCGACCCGATGGTCCGCAAGGTCTACTTAGGCCAGAACTTCGAGCTCAAACGCAGCCACCAGCTCACGCAGGAGATGAAAAACCGCGGAGGACGGGAGCAATGAACATTACCATACCTCCGGGGGCCGTCGCAGGCGCGCTGACGCCCCCCTGCTCGAAAAGCTATGCCCAGCGCGCCTTGGCGGCCGCGCTGCTCGCCGAAGAACGGACCGTGCTGCACAACGTCGAATACTGCGACGACACGCGGTCGGCCCTGCGCTGCATCGAGACGCTCGGCGCCGAAACGCAAGCCATCGACGAACATACGCTCATCGTGCGCGGCGGTCTGCGCCCCCGCGGCGGCCTGCTGCACACCGGCGAATCGGGCTTGGCGACCCGCCTTTTCACCCCCATAGCCGCGCTCTGCGGCACTCCCGTCCGCATCGAGGGCGAGAAATCGCTGCTGAGCCGCCCGATGGAGATGATAATCGGACCGCTCCGCCAGCTGGGGGCCCGGGCCGAGAGCCGCAACGGATTCCTGCCGATAGAAGTATGCGGCCCCCTGCGCGGCGGCACGGCGGAAGTCGACGCTTCGGTATCGTCGCAATTCGTCACGGGGCTGCTGCTGGCCCTGCCGCTGGCCGGAGAAGACACGACCCTCCACATAAGAAAAGCGGTGTCGGTCCCCTATCTGGACATGACCATAGACACGGCCGCACGTTTCGGCGTGGAGATCTGCCACAACGACTACCGCGAATTCTACATCCCGGGCAACCAACGCTACCGCGCCACCGACTTCGCCATCGAGGGCGACTGGAGCGCCGCAGCCATGCTCTTGGCGGCGGGAGCCACAGCGGGCGAAGTGACCGTACGCAACGTATCGATGCTCTCCAAGCAGGCCGACACGGCCATCTGCGAAGCGCTCGTACACGCGGGTGCGGCCGTCATCGACGAACCGCACTCGATCACGGCGGCCCGCCGCCCGCTGCGCGGATTCGAGTTCGACGCCACGCACTGCCCCGACCTCTTCCCGGCGCTGGCCGCACTGGCCGCCGCAGCCGACGGGGTGAGCGTCATCCGCGGCACCTCGCGCCTCGAACACAAGGAGTGCGACCGCGCCGCAGCCATCCGCGAAGAATACGGCAAACTGGGCATCGAAATAGACCTCTCGGAAGAAGACACGATGCGCATCCGCGGCGGCGAAATCCGCCCGGCCACTGTCGACAGCCACGGCGACCACCGCATGGCCATGTCGCTGGCGGTGGCGGCCCTGCGGGCTTCGGGCCCGGTGACCGTCACGGGCGCGGAATGCGTGGCCAAGAGCTACCCCGGATTTTTCGACGACCTGCAAAAACTCGGCGCATGAACCGCTTCGGCACGCAATTCCGGCTGACCCTCTGGGGCGAATCGCACGGTCCGCAGATCGGCGTCACGATCGACGGCGTTCCGGCCGGAACGGCCCTTGCCGAAGCCGATTTCGAAAGCGATCTGGCCCGGCGGCGCTCGTCGGGCACCGGGGGAGCCACCCCGCGCCGGGAAAAAGACGAACCGCAGATCGTGTCGGGCACTTACCGAGGATATACGACCGGCGCCCCGCTGACCATCGTATTCGCCAACGGCGACACGCATCCGGAAGAATACACCGCCCTTGCGGGCCACGACCGCCCCTCGCACGCCGACCGCGTGGCATGGGAACGCTCCGGCGGACACAACGACCCGCGCGGCGGGGGCCACTTCTCGGGGCGGCTGACGCTGGCGCTGGTAGCGGCGGGCACGGTGGCGAAAAAACTGCTGCCCGCGACGGTGCGCTTCGCCACGCAGATAGTCGGCATCGGCGGCTGCACCGACCCGGACCGCTTCGACGAAATCCTGCGCGCAACGGCGGCCGACGGCGATTCGGTGGGCGCCACGGTGGAATGCCGCGTCGGCGGAATACCCGCGGGCTGGGGCGAACCCTTCTTCGACACGGTCGAAAGCCTCGCGGCCCATCTGCTCTTTGCCATCCCGGGGGTCAAGGGGGTAGAATTCGGAAGCGGATTCGCCGCAGCCCGGATGCGGGGCTCGGAACACAACGACCCGATCCTCGACGCGGCGGGCCGCACGGCGACCAACCATGCCGGGGGAATCGTGGGCGGGCTGACCAACGGCAACGAACTGGTAGTCCGCGCGGCGTTCAAACCCACGGCGAGCATCGCCCGCGAACAAACGACCTACAACCGCACGACGGGGCGGCAGGAACCGCTCGTCATCGGCGGACGCCACGACACGTGCATCGCCCTGCGCGGTGCCGCAGCCGTAGAAGCGGCCGTCGCCATCACGCTGGCAGACTTGCGACGGCCATGACGACGCGACGCGACATACTCGACCGCATGGCCGCGGCGCTGGCGCAGCTCTACGACCCGCGCGAAGCCCGCAGCATTGCCCTGTTGTGCGTATCGGAACTGGCGCAGCTCCCGATGGCCGCCTTGCTGACCGACCCCGGAGCCCCGCTCGAAATCGCAGGGCTGGAAGAAACGACCGCCCGGCTGGCGGCCGGAGAACCCGTACAATATATAACAGGTATCGCCGAATTTTTCGGCCGCCGCTTCGCGGTGGGCCCGGGAGTGCTGATTCCGCGCCCCGAGACCGAAGAACTCGCGGCATGGATCATCGCCGACGAAAAAGAAGCCCGCCGGATAGCGGACATCGGCACCGGAAGCGGCTGCATAGCGGCGACGCTGGCGCTGGAACTGCCCGAAGCCGAGCTGTTCGGAGCCGACCTGTCGGAAACGGCGCTGGCGGCGGCGGCCGAGAACTGCCGAAGGCTCGGAGCTTCCGTGACCCTGCGGCAAGCCGACGCGCTGAACGGGCTGGCCGACCGCTTCCCCGAACGTTTCGACGTGCTCGTCTCCAACCCGCCCTACGTACCGCAGAGCGACCGCGCGCAGATGCACCCCAATGTCCGCGACCACGAACCCGCGGAAGCCCTTTTCGTCCCCGACGACGACCCGCTGCGCTTCTACCGGGCCATCGCCCGGGCCGGACACCGGATGCTGCGCCCGGGCGGAAAACTCTATTTCGAGATCTACCACACGGCGGCCGAAGCGCTGGAACGGCTGCTTGCGGCCGAAGGCTACGAAGCGATCGTCACCCGCCCGGACATGAACGGAAAACCCCGCATGCTATGCGCTCGCCTAAGCTGAAAAAAGACCCGGCGGCCCGCCGCACCAAGACGCCCGAACAAGCGCTGGCCGCGCTGATGCGGCTTTGCGCCCGGGCCGAGAAATCGGAGGGCGACGCCCGCCGGCTGCTGCGCGGCTGGGGCGTGAACGAGGGCGAAGCGGAGCAAATAGTGGCCCGGCTGACGAGCGAACGCTTCATCGACGACGCACGCTATGCGGGCGCATTCGTCCGCGAAAAGATGCGGCTGAGCGGCTGGGGCGAATACAAGATCCGAGCGGCCCTGCAACGCAAGGGCATCGCCCGCGCGACGATCGACGAAGCACTCGGCGGCGCCGACCGCACGGGGATGGAAGAACGGCTGCGCACGCAGCTCCTACGCAAACTGCGGCAAACGCGCTACGCCACGCAATACGAACTGAAAACCAAACTTATACGCTACGGTCTCTCACTCGGATACGACTACGAAACCGTACATGAAACGGCCGCCTCGCTGGCGGCCGACACGGAACCATGCGACGAATTCTGACCACACTGCTCGCTGCGGCGATCTGGACCGGTCTGCGGGCGCAGACGCTCGACCCGGCCGACTACATCTACCCCATCCGCGACGTCGACGGAAGCTGCTCGGCGAACTTCGGCGAAATGCGCCCCGGACACTTCCATGCCGGAGCCGACATCCGCACGGGCGGTGTCGAAGGCAAGGAACTGGTGGCCGTAGCCGACGGCTATGTGTCGCGCATCTCGGTAGCCCCGGGCGGCTACGGGAGAGCCATCTATGTGACGCTGCACAACGGCACGACCGCCGTCTACGGCCATCTGCAACGCTTCCGCGAAGACATCGAACAACTCCTTGCGCAGGAGCGCCGCGCACAAGGCAAAAACAGCCTCAACCTCTTCTTCGGCCACAGCAAATGGCCCGTGCGGCAGGGCGAGGTGATCGGCTACTCGGGCAACAGCGGCTCCTCGTCGGGGCCCCATCTGCATTTCGAGATCCGCGACACGCGCACGCAACGGCTCCACAACGTGGTGCGCGAGGGGATCATCCGTCCGGTCGACTCGCTGCCGCCGCGCATAGCCAAGATCCACTACATCGAAATCGATTCGCTGCCGGGCGGACTGTGCGTCCGGCGCAGCCCGGAAAGCTACACGGCCGTACGGAGCCACGAAGGAGTGTACCGGCTGACCCGCGAAGAACCCGTCGGCACGGGCCGCAAAGGCTACTTCGTAGTCGAAGCGACCGACCGCCGCAACGGTGTGCACAACCGTTTCGGGCTGTGGCGCGTGACGGCGTGGATCGACGGCGAACGCTACTACGAATACCGGATGGACGGCTTCACGTTCGACCAGTCGCGCTACTGCGACGCGGTGAGCTACTACCCGCTTCAACTCGCCACGCGCAACGAAGCCTTCCGGCTGGCGCAGACGGAGACGGCCCCCGACGACTTCTACACGGCGATGACCGACCGCGGAGTGGTCCGCACGGCCCCCGGGCAGACGCGCCGCATCCGCATCGAAGCCGAAGACGACAGCGGCAACCGCTCGCAGATCGAATTCGACATCCGCGGCCGCGCCGACGAATTCCATGCGGCGCCGGACACGCTGGCCCGGATCATCCGGCCGGGGCAGGCCGCGACCCTTGCCTGCGACGAGAAGATGACAGCCCGGATTCCGGCAGGCGCGCTGCACGAAACCCTCGCCTGCCGCCCCGAACAGGTGGCGGCCCCGCGGGTGGATACGGGGCTGGTGGCCCTGTCGCCCGCCTACCGGATTCTGCCCCCGGCCACCCCGCTGCGGAAGACGATGAGCGTTTCGATCCGGGCCGAAATCCCTGCCCGGATGCAGCCCCATGCGGTGCTTGCGCGCCGCACGGCCCAAGGCAAGGCGGCCTACGCGGGCGGCTCCTGCAAGGACGGTACGGTGACGGCATCGGTCTACACCGTCGATCCGCTGTTCGTGGTGGCCGACATGACAGCCCCCCGCATCACGGCCAACTTCAAACGGGGCGCCGACCTCTCGCACAGCTCCACGGTCGGGTTCCGGGCCACGGACAACTTTTCAGGCATCGCCTCCTACGCACTGCATATCGACGGAGAATGGGTGCCCTGCGAACGCTACCCCATGACCGGACGGCTCTGCCACACGTTCGACACCCCGCCTGCGCACCGCAGCCACACCATACGGCTCACCGTCCGCGACGGCGCAGGCAACACCGCGTCGTGGGAAGGGACGTTCTATCGCTAAATCCGGGAAACATACCTGTATCCTACTTAGTTGAATTGCACATCAAAACAAGCTATCCTTTCTGAAATTTTCATAACTTTTTGACACATAGAAGCTGATTAGGACTATTACAAACGACGGTCATAAATTATAATAAGCAATTCCTTATTCAAAAAAAACGGCAACAATTTTGAATAAGGAATGTTTTATTATAAATTTGCCATGTATTTTTTGAACAGCTCATTTATGAAAAGCTTCATAGCCGGACAACGCATCAACGAAGGCTTTTATAACAGTTTCCACCCGAATAAAATAAACAGAGAGTGGAAATTTGAAGACACGAACCTCATGGTGCTGTTAAGTAAGGCCGACAGAATGCTTGGCAGATTAGATATGTACTCCAATCATATTCCGAATATCAATCTGTTCATTGAAATGCACATATTGAAAGAAGCGACCCAATCTACCCGAATAGAAGGGACGCAAACCAATATGGAAGAAGCTTTGATGCCCGAAGAATATGTGCCTTTGGACAAACACGACGATTGGACCGAAGTACATAATTATATTCAAGCAATGAACGAGGCAATAGAGCTATTGCAAACATTGCCTTTATCCGCTCGCTTGATCAAATACGTGCATCAGATATTGATGAAGGGAGTTCGAGGGGAACACAAGCAGCCCGGCGAATTCCGCACTTCTCAAAACTGGATAGGCGGGAACAACATTTCAGATGCCATATTCGTACCGCCTGTTCATACAGAAATAGCGGAACTTATTTCCGATATCGAGATGTTTATTCATAAACCGAAGGTTCAGCTGCCCGATCTCATAAAAATTGCTATCATACATTACCAATTCGAGACCATTCATCCTTTCAATGATGGAAACGGCAGAGTCGGACGACTGCTCATTACACTGTACTTGGTAAGTATCGGTTTATTGAAACGGCCTGTGCTATATTTATCCGATTATCTTGAACGGCATCGGAACGCTTATTATGCTGCCATTATGAATGTTCGGGACAATAATGACATAGAAAGCTGGATTTCGTTCTTTTTGACCGGCATTATTGAAACAGCAGAAAAAAGCGTGAATACGTTCGATCAAATTCTCTGTTTGGAGAAACAATACGAACAGATCGTGCAACAAATGGGATTAAGGTCAGCGAACGCAATGAAACTGATTACGGAAATGTACAAGCATCCCATAATAGATGCTTCTGCAATTTCAAAATTACTGAACATTACCCCCGCATCTGCCTATAATCTTATTGCCGTAATGATAGAAAACGGCATCTTGTATGAAATAACAAAAGGCAAGCGAGGAAAAAAATACATACTGAAAAACTATTCCGAACTATTTTTGTCGTAAACCTTATCATACATTACAGCCCGCGATTTACGATTGTCGTAAATCGCGGGCTGTTTCCGTGATTCCGTTGGGATTCGAACCCAAGACCCACAGCTTAGAAGGCTGTTGCTCTATCCAACTGAGCTACGGAACCGTCGGTTTGGCAGCGCGAAGATACGAAAAGTTTTTCATAATCCTACCCTCCGCTCCGGATTCGGCGCCCGGCAGTCTCTTTTTTACCCGATTTATTTTGCCGGGCGGAATATTTTGTCTACATTTGCGGGCTGATAACCCGGAAGGGTGAGCGTTTATTAACCAAATCAAACAAATTTTATAGCAAATGGCTGTTAAAATTCGTCTGGCACGCCACGGTAAGAAAGGCTACGCCTTCTACCACATCGTTGCCGCAG
>JAIDUK010000004.1:64066-81161 GCA_029060215.1 Alistipes sp. | reverse complement strand
TGAACGAAAATCTCCTTGCCGTTCTCTCCAGTAATGAATCCGTAGCCTTTCTTGCTATCGAACCATTTTACCTGACCTTTCATAAAAAAGCGATTAAAGTGTTAATGTGTCCGACAAAGTAACGCAAAAAAGGTTGGTTTTCAAAACTTATTCTCCTATTTTTTTGTCTTTGCGGGATTTTTTGTGAATTCGGCTTGGCTGCGGATGCCCCGGCGGCCCGGTGAGGCATATGCGCCGGAGACGCCTTGTCCCGGCAATGCACAAATAAATTTGGCATTACACTCGACTTGCGCTATCTTTGTAACAAAGAATCGCATACTAAAAACTGGGCGATATGGGTAGAAAGTTCAAACTTGCACTGGCGGCGCTGCTGGGCTTTTCGGCTGCCTGCTCTTCGGCGAAACATTCGGCGGGCCGCAGCACCGGGCCGCAGGAAGCCATCGGCGTGGAAATGCGCTCGGACACGACGCACTACCGGATTGTGGTGATGTACGGCGTGAGACCGCCCCGCGGCACTGTGGGGACGGTGCTGCCCGACTCGACGGCGGGCCGGGAAACTCCGACCGCGACCGCAGCTCCGGCGCCGCAGGAAGACACGCAGGCCGAATAACGATGGCAGGGCGTCGGATCGGGCTCCGGAAACGGCTGGCTCTGAATATCTTCTCCGATCTATACCGCTCGACGGTCGCCGAGCATCGGCTCGACACGCTCTTTTGGGAGTGTACGCTCCGGTGCAACCTGTCGTGCCGCCACTGCGGCAGCGACTGCCGAGTAGACCCCGGGGTGAAAGACATGCCCGTGGCCGATTTCCTGCGGGTGCTCGACGAAGAAGTGACGCCGCATGTCGACCCGGCATCGGTGCTGGTGATCTTTTCCGGGGGCGAAGTGTTGGTGCGCGACGATCTGGAAGAAGCCGGGCGCGAAGTAGCCCGCCGCGGCTATCCGTGGGGCATGGTGACCAACGGCATGGCGCTGACCGAACGACGGCTGCGCGGGCTGGTCGATGCGGGGCTGCGGAGCATATCGGTCAGTCTGGACGGCTTCGAGCGCGAACACAACTACATCCGCTGCAATCCGCAAAGCTATTCGCGGGCGCTGGACGCCGTGCGGCTGCTGGTGCGCGAACCGGGGCTGGCGTTCGATGTGGTGACCTGCGTGACGGGAGCCATGGTGCCGCAGCTGGAAGCCTTTCGCGACATGCTGATCGCCGAAGGGGTGCGGTCGTGGCGCCTGTTCTCGATTTTCCCGATGGGGCGCGCCAAAGACGATCCGTCGCTGCGGCTGACCGATGCCCAGTTCCGCGAGGTGCTGGAATTCATCCGGCAGACCCGGAAAGAGGGCCGCATCGATGCCAGCTATGCCTGCGAGGGATTTCTGGGCGGCTACGAAACCGAGGTGCGCGACCATTTCTACCAATGCGCCGCAGGGATATCGGTGGCGTCGGTCCGGGTCGACGGCTCGATCTCGGGGTGCACGTCGATCCGCGCGAATTTCCATCAGGGCAACATCTACCGCGACAAATTCTGGGACGTGTGGCAGAACCGCTTCGAACCCTTCCGCCAGCGCGACTGGGCGAAGCGCGGCGAATGCGCCGACTGCAAGATGTTCCGCTATTGTCAGGGCGGCGGGATGCACCTGCACGGCGGCGACGGCGAATTGTTGTATTGCCACTATAAACGGCTATGATGTTTTGGGGCGCTATTCTGCTGACCCTTTTTCTGCTGGGTTGCGCGCTTGAGGCTTGATTTCAAAAAATCAGGCGGCGCTGGTGATTTTTTAGAGGGGGGGCTGTTAAAACGTTTTAGCACTCGTCGCAGGAGCGTTCGGACCGGTCGCGGGAGAGGTTTCGGCTGTTTTGCGGAGTTTTTTTGCGAATAATTTTGTCGTTTCGGAAAAACGGTGTATCTTTGTGCGCTCTTACAAGGATAGGAGCTTTGTTCGGGGTGTAGCGCAGTCCGGTTAGCGCGCCAGCTTCGGGAGTTGGAGGTCGCTGGTTCGAATCCAGTCTCCCCGACAAAATCAGAACAGACTGCCTGCGGGCGGTCTGTTTTCATATCGAACGGGGTGTAGCGCAGTCCGGTTAGCGCACCTGCTTTGGGAGCAGGGGGTCGCTGGTTCGAATCCAGTCTCCCCGACAAGTCGAAGGCGGCAGAAAACTTTGTTAATCAAAGTTTTCTGCCGCCTTTTTTAGGGCGGACCCGATTTGCATGGGGATATTCCGAGCGAGGATAAAATCTCTGCATTGTAATTCCTGCCGGAATAGGCTTGTGCAGGTGCTAAGGGGTGGTATTCCTGTGCGAGTGCCGCACAATTCAAATCTGGCTTTGTACTTTCGGAAAATTATTGTTTTTTAGATGCTGGCTGGCCGGTATTTTGGGCATCCCTATACATCATGTCGATTGCAAGCCGAGTTCCTTTGCCGTATTTCATGTCGAACTCTTTTGAGAGAATGTATTGGTTGCTGATCATATCGAAATATATATTCTCTCCGGATGAATTCCACTGCAAGAAACTCATATTATTTTGGAGCAAATAGTCGACGGTGCGCAACGCAAATTCTTTTCTTGAAGGGGTACTCGGTTGTGCAGCCGGTTGAGTGAATGTCGGCATCGGCGGCAGGGGGTCGAAGAATACGGTTTCTGCGGTTGCAAGCCAATAGCTTTGGCGGTGAGCGGACGGATGATAGGTTATTTTCACATTAATGACGCCGTTTGCCCCGTACATTTTGGCGGACAGGACCAGCCGATCCAGCATATTTTGTGTCGTCATGTCGTCGAACGACACTATCGAAGTGTCTGTTTGAATAGAGCTTTCTTCGTATTGAACCGTAATATTTCCGAGAGAGACATAGGGATATCCGGTAAAATCGGATGATGATGACACCAAGATCCCGCTGTTTACATAACGGGTGTAATCTGTGTAATATATTTTTTGGTGCGCTTGGCGATATGAATATGATGTTTCGGCGCACCCTGCTAATAGTGTTGTAATTATTGTAAAAAGCAGCAGTTTCTTCATGTTTGCTTTATTTCTGAAACCTCAAGGTGAATTTACGCAAGGGGGAGAGGATGAACAGGGGGAGGAGCTTGCAGACGGGGATGCCGATGCGGTTCCACCAATCGGGGACGCAAGTACGACGCCCCGACCACAAAGCGCGCAGGCCGCGGCGGGCGCAACTGTCGGCGGAAATCAAGACCCCCATCCGCAAACCGATGCGCTGCCAACGCGACGGCAGGCCGTAGAGGTCGGTGGCGACGCCGGCGGGGCAGACCGCCGTGACGCGGATGCCGTGCTGGCGCATCTCCTTGGCGAAACAGACCGAGAACTGCCTGAGGTAGGCTTTCGAAGCGCTGTAGAGCGCCAACCCGGGAAAAGGCATCCACTGCGAATAGGACGACATGTTGAGGAAGCAGCCCCGAACCCCGCGGCGGATCATGTCGGCGGCGAACAAGCGGCACAATTTGGTGTTGGTCATGGCGTGCAACAAGATCATCCGCTCGATCCGCTCTACGGGCGTGGCGAGGATGTCGCAGAATGAGAACATGCCAGCGTTGTTGATCACCACGTCGGGCTCGATCCCGGCGGCAGCGAGCATGCCGTGCAACTCCTCGGCGGCTTCCGTACGGGCCAGATCGCATGTTGCGGTGTATACTTCCGCACAACCGGCTGCGAGCAATTCGGCCTTGACCGCATCCAACGGCTCGGGGCGGTTGCCCGCCAAGGCGAGCCGGTAACCTAATCCGGCCAGCCGCAGCGCGTAGCAACGGCCGATGCCCGAACCTGCGCCCGTGACCAAGGCCCAAGCGCTGCCCTGCACAACTTCTCCGCGTCGCATGCTACTTGATTTTGGCCAGCTCGCGCCAGATTTTCTCCGGAATGGGCTCCTTGCAGTTGTGGCAGCACTGCATGTCGACCGAGTACATGCGGGCCATGCAGTAGTCGCGGTGGTCGCAACCCGAACGGGTGGTCATGTCGCCGTCGCGCAGCTTGTTGACGAAGCCCGGGTCGTTGACCAGCGCACGGGCCATCTGCACCAACTCGAAGCCGGCGTCCAACACCCGCTCGATGCCCTCGCGGCTCACGAGCCCGCCCACATAGACCAGCGGGCATTGCAGCTCGGCGCGGAACTTTTTGGCGTTCTCCAGAAAATAACACTCCTCGAAGTCGTATTGCCGGATCATCCGGTCGCCGAAGAGGTTGATGACGATCTTCTGCGGCCACGACGACCACGGCATGTAATGGCTCATGGTCTTGGTGGGTATGCGGCCGCGCATGACGGCCATCGGAGCCTTGGAGACGAAGCCCGAAGTGAGCACGATGCCGTGGGCCCCCAAGCGCTCGATTTCGCGGGCGATCTCGATGCTTTCGGGAATCTGGATGCCGCGCTTGAAGCCGTCTTCCATGTTGTGTTTGACCAACACGGCCATGCCGCACTGGGCCGCCGCTTCGAGGACCTCCTCCAGACACATGCGCATGAACCGCATGCGGTTTTGGAGCGATCCGCCGTATTCGTCGCGCCGATGGTTGGTGTAGGGCGAGAGGAACTGGGAAATGAGGTAGCCGTGGCCTGCGTGCACCTCGACCGAATCGAATCCGGCCTCGCGGGCCGTGCGGACCGCCTGCCCGAAATCCTTGGCGAAAGCGACGCACTCGCTGCGCCGCATGGCGCGCACGAAAGTGGGGGAGTAGAGGTTGAAACCCGTAGATGCGCCCACGGGGAAACACCCGGCCGTGGACCAATGGGTCATGTTGCCGCAATGGCCGATCTGGATACCGGCGGCCGCGCCCTCGGCGTGGATGGCGTCGGTCATGTCGCGCAAACCGGGGACGATCTCGGGGCGCAGCCACAACTGCTTGTTGAACGACACGCCGCTGCGGTTGACCGACGCGTAGGCCACGGTGGTCATGCCCACGCCGCCGCGGGCCACCGAAACGTGGTAATCCTTGAGCTGCTGCGTGGGACCGAAATCCTTGCCCATCGACTCGAAAGCCGCCGACCGGATGGTGCGGTTGCGCAGGGTCAGCGGACCCAACTTATAAGGAGTGAACAATTCGGACATTTTGGCTGGAGGTGAAAAGTGAAAGGTGAAAGGTGCGGGGCCCTATTTGATTGTCAATAGATGAACGGGATTATTTTCTTGCGTCCGAGCGCGGTGAACTCCTCGCCGAACTCCTTTTCGTAGCGGCGGTAGAGCGACGCGGCGCGCGGTGCCAGATTGGCGAAAGTCCACCACACGAAGACCGCACCGGCCCACGACCACGAAGCGATGGCGAAGCCGGTCCACTCGAGCACCTCGCCGAAGTAATTGGCCGACGAGACGAAGCGGAACATGCCGCCGCGTGGGATGTAGTGGCGCGTGTCGCCCGGCCGGCGCAGGTTGCGGATCACGCGGTCGGAGTGGATGTTGACGGCCATGCCCGCGATGAAGAGCGCCCCGCCGATCCAAAGGTAGGGTTTCGAGAACCAGTCGGCGTAGTAGCCCTCGGGCGAGACGTAGAAGATCCAGCCGCCCTGCATCAGTGCATTGAGCGTGTTGAAGACCATGCCCATGACGACGATGCCCAACGGCATGCGGGAATTGCCGCGCATGAGCAGCGGAAAGATGAACGACCGCTGGAAATAATGGGTCTGGAACAAGAGGAACAAGACCAGCGGCCCTGTTTCCCACATACGGTCGCTCAGCGCCCAGAGCACGCACATGAAGATGAAGACGGGCGATTCCATCAGCACCCAGCCGATCTTGTTGGGGACCGGAGGCCCGTATTTGGGATTGAACAGGTAGCCGTAACCGGCCTCGAAGAAGTGGAGCGCGACGAACACGCCTAAGGCCAGCACGGCCATGACGATCAGAAAAATATCGAATGTCTGGGTCATACGTCGGGGTTTCGTTAAGACGACGTAAAAATAGCTAAAAAATCGCGAACGGGCAATTCTTCGACCGGGAAATCGGGCGAAAGGGCGGATTTGGGCGGCGAACGGACCCGGGCCGAACGAAAAGGACAGCATCGGCTTGTGCCGACGCTGTCCGTCCGATCCGCTCCGGCCCGGATGGCGGCGCGTGTCGCGGGGAAGGTCCCTGAAGATTCGGTCGCCGTTACCGCCGCGAGAAAGCGCCTGTAGGGGGCGTTGCGGAAGCTGAAATGCACTACCGCGAGGTGCCGGTCGCACCCGGTGCGGTCGCATGGGGAGTATTGCACGAACTATGCCAAAAGGCCGCGGATGCGGAATTTTCGTTCCCAGCCGGGCGATGCCGGAAGTATGCCGTTCGGTGCTGTTCCCTTGGGCTTGTGCGATTTCCCGGGGCTTTATTGCTGAGCCTGCTGTGCGGGGAGCACTTCCTGCCGGGCTTGTGCCCGTCTGGGCGCTTCGCGGGTGGCTACGACCTTGATGGTCTGCATGGAGACGATGCCGCCCGTGAAGAACGAAAGGATCGCGTCGCCGAATCCGTGGCGGGTGCGGATCTGGCATGTCCCGTCGACCGGCGTCGCAACCGAGGTGCGCCCGATCGGGATCAGTCCCCAGAACAGGTAGACCTGTTTGCCTTTGGCATAGGTGTAGGTCCGGGCCTTTTCTTCCTTGATCTCTTCCCGGTAACCGCCCACGTTGGTGCGGGTTGCGTAGCAAGAGGGGAGCAGCAGCACGGCTGCGGCCATCATGAGCAGCATGAGATTCTTTTTCATGTTGTTTGAGTTGATCGTTTTTCTTTGCCGCGTCATCTCCTGCCCGGCAAGTCCTGCAAAAAGAAAGTGTGGAGATGAATTTCGTCTATCGAACTGAAGGTTGTGGCGAACCTCAAAGGAAACAGACGACGCAATACCCCACACTCGGACAGATATGGGGTATGGGGACACCGAGAGGTGTCCGACCGCATGATCCAGCCAAGAAATGAGTGCTGTTCGTTGTCCTTCCTTTGAGAAAATTGCCACATTTTCAGCTCAGGACAGTGCGAAAACACTTTCTGTATGTCTGCCGGGTGTTCCGGCATTACAAAGGTAGTCGTTTTTTTCGGAACGAACAACACTCGGCGGGGGTATTGCCGGGAAAATATACCGAAAGAGACCGGAATAAGCATGCTTTGGAAACGGATGCCTGCCGTTTTTCGGGCGGGGAAAATTTGGTTTTTCGGGCGAAAATCGGTAGCTTCGGTGCGCCGAAAATCGATAAGGAGATGACGAAGATCGTGGTTTTTTCCGGAGCCGGAATCAGCGCCGACAGCGGGCTGGCGACGTTCCGCGATGCCGACGGCCTGTGGGCCGAATACAGAATAGAGGATGTCTGCACGCCCGAAGCGCTGGCGCGCAACCGGGCGCTGGTGGTCGAATTCTACAACAAGCGGCGGCGCGAGATGCTGGCCGCCGAACCCAATGCCGCCCATCGGGCCGTCGCTGCGCTGGAGCAGTGGTTCGACGTAGAAGTGGTGACGCAGAACGTCGACAACCTCCACGAACGGGCCGGGTCGTCGCGCGTGACCCACCTGCACGGCGAACTGATGCGGCTGCGCTCGGAGCGCGATGCGGAACTGACCGTGCCCGTCGAGGGGTGGGAGCAGCCGCTCGACGCGCGGGCTCCGGACGGGGCGCTGCTGCGGCCCCATATCGTTTTCTTCGGCGAAGCAGTGCCCCTGTTCGACCGGGCGGCGCGCATTGCGGCCGAGGCCGATGCGTTCGTGGTGGCGGGCACCTCGCTGGCGGTCTATCCTGCGGCTTCGCTGGTGCGCTATGTGCGGCCCGGGGTGCCGGTCTATGTGGTCGACCCGGGGCACCCCGACACGTCGGGGATTCGCAACCCGCTGACGGTCATAGCCAAACGTGCGGCCGAAGGGATGCCCGAACTGGCCGGGCTGCTGCGAGAAACGTTCGCTTCGTCGACTTCGGTATAGCCCAAGCAGGCGCTTGTCCGTGCGCTTGGCTTAAGAAAATGACGGTTTGGGGCGCGGCGGCGGTGCGCAATGACGGAATTGTTCGTACCTTTGCGCTCCGAAAAATTCTGTCGGCGATATGACGCTTTTCACTTTTATCGAAATTCTGGGCACGCTGGCCTTCGCCATCAGCGGCATCCGGCTGGCGTCGGCCAAGCGCTTCGACTGGTTCGGCGCCTATGTGGTGGGCTTCACCACGGCTATCGGGGGCGGTACGCTGCGCGACCTGATGCTCTCGCTCACCCCCTTCTGGATGCTCGATTCGACCTACCTTGTCGTCACGGCCGGGGCCCTGCTGATCGTGATCGTCTCGGGGCCCTACCTGATCCGGTTCAACAACACGTTTTTCATATTCGACGCCATCGGGCTGGGGCTTTTCACGGTGGTGGGCATCGAGAAGACGCTGGCCGCGGGCTTCCCGCTGTGGGTGGGCATCATCATGGGCACCATTACGGGTGCTGCGGGCGGCGTGCTGCGCGACATTCTTATCAACGAAGAACCGTTGATTTTCCGCAAGGAAATCTATGCCCTTGCCTGTGTGTTCGGGGGCGTGGTCTTCGGATGCTGCCAGTGGGCGGGTCTCGGGGCCGGGACTACGGAGGTGGCGACGGCGCTGAGCGTCATCGTCGTGCGCATAGTGGCCGTGCATTTCGGGCTCAAACTGCCGATTCTGAAATAGTAGCCTCCGATTTTACGCGGTACATCCGGTTTCCCTCTCGTCATTCTGAGCGAAGCGAAGAATCCGATAGTGTCGATCCGGATGCGTCAGCAAGATGTTTCGCTGCGCTCAACATGACAATCGGAAAAAGCTCTGCAAACACATAGCGATGAGATTGATAGCCGTTAGTTGTTGAAGTAGAGCTTCAGCAATTCCTTGGCGGCGATGAACGACGAGATCTTGTCGTCCAGCACCCGCTGCTCGTAGCCGCCGATCTGCGCTTCGACCTCGGGGTTGCGGTAGAACGAATTGCGCAGCACCTCTTCGATCGATTCGTACATCCAATATTTGTTCTGGCAGTTGCGGTGGTGCTTGAAGTAACCGTTCTTTTCGATGTGGTCCAGATACTCTTCCACGCCTTTCCACACCTCTTCCAAACCTGTCCCCGCGACCGATGAACAAGTGTAGACCTTGGGCCGCCACCCCGATTCGGGCATAGGGAAGAGCCGCAAAGCGCCCTGAAACTGCGTGCGGGCGAGCTCGGCCTTGTGGATGTTTTCGCCGTCGGCCTTGGTGATGACCATCAGGTCGGCCATCTCCATGATGCCGCGCTTGATGCCCTGCAATTCGTCGCCCGCCCCCGAAATCTGCAACAGCATGAACAGGTCGACCATCGAGTGTACGGCCGTCTCGGACTGCCCGACGCCGACGGTCTCGATGAAGATGACGTCGAATCCGGCCGCCTCGCACAGCACGATCGTCTCGCGGGTCTTGCGCGCCACGCCGCCCAGCGAACCCGCCGAGGGCGAGGGGCGGATGAAGACGTCGGGGTTGTGGCAGATGCTCTCCATGCGGGTCTTGTCGCCCAGAATCGAACCGCCGCTGCGCTCCGACGAGGGGTCGATGGCCAGTACGGCCAACTTGTGGCGGAGCGAGACCACCATGTTGCCGATGGCCTCGATGAAGGTGGACTTTCCGGCGCCCGGCACCCCCGTGATGCCGATGCGGACCGATTTCCCGGCGTGGGGCAGGCAGCGCTCGATGATCTCCTGCGCCTGCGCGTAGTGCTCCGGGTTGTTGGATTCGATCAGCGTGATGGCCTGCGAGAGGGTGATGATATTGCCCGCAAGAATCCCGGCGACGTACTCCTCGGTCGTCATCTTCGATTTCTTGCGACGCTTGAAATAGGGATTTACTATGGGTTGTTCTTCAACGCCTTGTGCTACGCTGAGCGCCGTGCCGTGGTGCGTGTCGGCGTATTCTTTTTCGTAGTGGTCGATCTTGGTGAAACTCATCGCGGGGATGTTATTTGGTAGATTGTTCGATGATGGCGGGGGTCAGCTGCAAGGTGTTGCCCATCCACCGTGCGCGGCTGCGGGGACCCAGCAGCACGCCGAACGGCACGTAGGCGACGTTGTAGGCGGAGAACAGCTTGCCGCCGGGGTCGAACCCCACGCCGATATGCTCCGAGAGGCAGGGCCTGAGCAGCGGCGCGACCTTCGCTTCCGGCTCGTGGACCAGAATGATGACGCGCATCCGGTCACCCAACTCTTCGGAGAGCCGCTCCAGATGCCGGACCGATTCCATCGAATTGCGGCTGGCCGAGTGGAAGAACTCCACGTAAGTCAGCGGGGCAGGGGCGGGTTCCCGTCCGGCGAGCCAATGCTGGACCTTGGGTTCGGGAACCCGTTCGCCCAGAGCGATGTTCTGCGCGAGGGCCGCCGCCGGAGCCAGCGCCGTCAGCAGCATAAACACGAATTTTCTCATAAACCCGAGTGTTTTCAAAAGCGAAGATACGAATTATTTGCCACATTCTGCCTTGCGGCCGATTTTTTTGCTGCGCGGGGGGCTCTTGCGGCCGGGCGTGCGCTGCTCGGCAAGGTCTCTGCGGCGGTTCCTTGCCGGGCGGCGGGCGGCCTGTGCGGGGTTGCGGACAAGCCGGATATTTTCTGCGACAAAAGGACCGAAATTAAATGCAAAAAATCCGTTTCAAAAATTGGCGGTTCCTGAATAAACTTCTATCTTTGTGTGCGTGAAATAACAATCCGTAAATATCGAATCGAAAATATCATCAAATCTTAATTTCTTTTTATCATGAAAGTATCTCATATCGAGCATCTGGGCATCGCCGTGAAGAGCCTCGACGAAGCCATTCCCTACTGGGAGGGCGTTCTGGGTCTGAAGTGTTACGCCATCGAAGAGGTCGCCGACCAGAAGGTCCGCACGGCCTTCTTCATGCTGGGCCAGACCAAGATCGAACTGCTGGAGCCCACCTCCGAGGAGTCGACCATCGCCAAGTTCATCGAGAACCGCGGCATCGGCATCCATCACATGGCGCTGGCCTGCGAGAACATCGAGGAGCAGCTCGCCGACGCCGAGGCCAAGGGCATCCGTCTGATCGACAAGACCCCGCGCATGGGCGCCGAGAAGATGACCATCGCCTTTCTGCACCCGAAGTCGACGCAGGGCATCCTGACCGAGTTGTGCGAGAACAAGAACAAATAATCCGTATAAGACTATGAGCGAAATTCAGAACAAGATCAACAAGCTCATCGAGAACCGCGAAACCGCGCGTCTCGGCGGCGGTCAGAAGCGTATCGACGCTCAGCACGCCAAGGGCAAGTATACGGCCCGCGAACGCATTCAGATGCTGCTCGACGAAGGCAGCTTCGAGGAGTTCGACATGTTCGTGACGCACCGCTGCTACGACTTCGGCATGGACAAGAGCCATGCGTTCGGCGACGGCGTGGTGACCGGCTACGGCACCATCGGCGGGCGTCTGGTCTATGTCTTCGCACAGGATTTCACCGTCACGGCGGGTTCGCTCTCGCTGTCGATGTCGGACAAGATCTGCAAGGTCATGGATATGGCCATGCGCAACGGTGCGCCCTGCATCGGCATGAACGATTCGGGCGGCGCACGCATCCAAGAGGGTGTCAACGCACTGGCCGGATATGCCAATATCTTCCAGCGCAACGTCATGGCGTCGGGCGTCATTCCGCAGATTTCGGCCATCTTCGGCCCCTGCGCAGGCGGTGCCGTCTATTCGCCCGCGCTGACCGACTTCATCATCATGAAGAAGGAGACTTCCAACATGTTCCTCACGGGTCCGAAGGTCGTGAAGACCGTGACGGGCGAGGATGTGACGCAGGAGCAGCTGGGCGGTGCCACGATGCACACCACCAAGTCGGGCGTGGCGCAGTTCGCGGTCCAGACCGAGGAAGAGGGCATCGAGCTGATCAAGAAACTGCTCTCCTACATGCCGCAGAACAACATGGAAGACGCTCCGCTGGCCGTCTGCACCGACAAGATCGACCGGCTGGAGGATTCGCTCAACGAGATCATCCCCGACCGGGCCAACAAACCCTACGACATGACCGAGGTCATCCGGGCCATTGTCGACAACGGCGAGTTCCTCGAATCGGCGGCAAGCTATGCCAAGAACATCATCACCTGCTTCGCCCGCTTCAACGGCCAGTCGGTCGGCATCATCGCCAACCAGCCCAAGTTCATGGCAGGCGTGCTCGACATCAACGCCAGCCGCAAGGCCGCGCGTTTCGTGCGTTTCTGCGACGCGTTCAACATCCCCATCGTGACGCTGGTCGACGTGCCGGGCTTCCTGCCGGGTACGACGCAGGAATACGGCGGTGTCATCACCCACGGCGCCAAGCTGCTCTTCGCCTACTGCGAGGCTACGGTGCCGAAGATCACCATCACGCTGCGCAAGGCCTACGGCGGCGCCTACATCGTCATGTCGTCCAAGCACATCCGCGGCGACATCAACTACGCATGGCCGTCGGCCGAAATCGCCGTCATGGGTGCCAGCGGCGCCGTGGAGGTGCTCTACGGCAAGGAGCTCAAGGATCTGGCCGACAAACCCGAGGAGAAGGCCGCTTTCGTCGCCGAGAAGGAGAAGGAGTACAACGACAAGTTCTCCAACCCCTACAACGCCGCACGCTATGGCTACATCGACGACGTGATCGAGCCGCGCAACACGCGCTTCCGCATCATCCGCGCTTTGCAGTCGCTGGCGACCAAGCGCTTGCAGAACCCGGCCAAGAAGCACTCGAACATACCTCTGTAATCCGATTCTGCGACCATGAAAATGTTGATAGTAGCGGACTGGGGCTGGTCCGAAATGCTGTGGGTGGCGCTGATAAGCGTCTGCCTCGTGTTCTTCATGTTGGTGCTGCTCGTCGGCGTGATGAAGCTCTTCGGCTACGCGTTCACCGTCCGGCAGGCCGCCGCTCCGGCGACCGCCCCCTCGGGACGGGTCGTCGTGCAGGGGCAGGTCCACGAAGAGGAGATCGCGGCCATCGCCACGGCGCTCAATATCTACCGCAGCGCCATGCACGACCGCGAATCCGAGGTGCTGACCATCCTCAGCATCAAGCGCGCCTACTCGCCGTGGAATTCCAAAATCCACGGCCTAACCCAGATGCCTGACAGAAAATAGTTAAGACCATGAAAGATTATTCACTGAAAATCAACGGACAAAATTATAACGTGCAGATCGACGAGGTGAACGAAACCTCGACCGTGGCACACGTTACCGTCAACGGCACTCCCTACGAGGTCGAGATCGCCGGTGCTTCGGTCGCTGCCGCAACTCGTCCGCAGGTGGCTCCCGCTCCGCGCGAGGCCAACAGCGGCATGATCACCCCCTCGACGGCGGCTCCCTCGCCGCGCATCGCTCCCGCAGCTTCGGCAAGCGGCGCGGTGGTCAAGTGTCCGCTGCCCGGTACGGTGCTGGCCATCAAGGTGGCTGTGGGCGATACCGTGGCCGCCGGGCAGACGCTCGTGGTGTTGGAGGCCATGAAGATGGAGAACAACATCGACGCGACGAGCGGCGGCGTTGTCAAGGAGATTCTCATTCAGCAGGGTGCCACCGTCATGGAGGGCGACAGCTTAATCGTCATCGGGTAGCCTTATGCTGAGTTTTCTGACCGCAGGTTCCGACTTCGTGACGGAGAGCCTGCTGAAGTTCGCCGAGTCTACGGGCATCGCGGGTTTCTTCTCCTCGATGGGGTGGGGCAGCGTCGTCATGCTGGGCGTCGCCTGCTTCCTGATGTACCTCGCCATCCGGCACAAGTTCGAGCCGCTGCTGCTCTTCACCATCGCGTTCGGCATGCTGCTGACGAACCTGCCCGGCGCCAATCTCTACCACACCGAGCTTTTCGCCGGGGGGCATGTCCATTGGGACATCTTCGTGGCCAATGCCGGGTTGCTCGACTACCTCTATCTGGGTGTCAAGCTGGGTATCTATCCCTGTTTGATCTTCGTCGGCGTCGGCGCCATGACCGACTTCGGTCCGCTGATCGCCAATCCGAAGAGCTTCCTGTTGGGAGCCGCTGCACAGATCGGCATTTTCGTCACCTTCCTCGGAGCTTTCGCACTGGGGTTCTCGCCTGCGCAGGCCGGTTCGATCGGCATCATCGGCGGGGCCGACGGCCCGACGGCCATCTACCTCACGTCGATGCTCGCGCCCGAGTTGCTGGGTCCCATCGCCGTGGCGGCCTATTCCTACATGGCGCTCGTGCCTGTGATCCAGCCGCCCATCATGCGGGCGCTGACTTCCGAGAAAGAGCGCAAGATCCGGATGAGCACCCTGCGCCCCGTTTCCAAGTTGGAGCGCATCCTCTTCCCGCTGGTCATCGCCGTCATCATTTCGTTGCTGCTGCCCAGCGCTGCACCGCTCATCGGCTGCCTGATGTTGGGTAACTTGATGAAGGAGTGCGGCGTGGTCGACCGTCTGAGCAAGACGGTGCAGAACGAGTTGATGAACATCGTGGTCATCTTCCTCGGGCTCACCGTCGGTGCTACGGCTACGGCCGAGGCGTTCCTCAATGTCCGCACGCTGGGCATCCTCGTGTTGGGCGTGCTCGCTTTCGCGATGGGTACCGCCAGCGGCATCCTGCTCGCCAAACTGATGAACTGCTTCTGCAAGGAAGGCAACAAAATCAACCCGCTGATCGGTTCGGCAGGCGTTTCGGCCGTGCCGATGGCCGCCCGTGTCTCGCAGACCGAGGGTCAGAAAGCCGATCCGGGCAACTACCTGCTGATGCACGCCATGGGGCCCAACGTGGCCGGTGTCGTCGGTTCGGCTGTGGCCGCAGGTATCCTGTTGTCGTTCTTGGGATAATATTGTCTTGTTAGTTTAGGGGCGGATTGCGGTCCGCCCCTTTTTGTTGATCGATAATCTATGGAAAATCAAGTTCAGGCGCCTTCGTCGCGCAATTTTTGGCGCGGGGCGCTCGCTGCCTTGGCCGTGGCCGTAGCGGCCGGTTTGTGTTATGCTTTTTGGGTGAGCCGCCGTTTCGACAAAGAGGGCGTCGAGGTCATGGGCGTCGTGACGAAGGTCTACACCAAGACCGAGTACCGCACCCGGCGGGTCACGCGGCAGACTTCGCGCCGCGAAAAGGTGACGGTCTACTATCTCGACTATCGTTATTGGGCCGATGGGCAGGCGTACGAGGATTCGCAGCGGCTCGGCAGCTACACCAACATCCGCAAGGGCGATTCCGTGGCGGTCTGCTATCTGCCCGACGATCCGGCTCGCAGCCGGCTGGCCCGCGACAGTACGAAGAATCTCAAGATCAAGAGGCGGGGACTTCTGCGCCGACATTGAACCGGGGGCGCGGATGGCCGGTCGGCTGCCCGGAATGGGACGGTTCTCGACCGTCCGGTTGCGTCGGGGCGGGGCGTCGGAACTCCGCTCCGGCACTCCGTTGCGACGCCGGAGCGGGTGGTTTGCGGCATGAAAAACCCCGCAGCCGCTTCTCCGAACGGCTTTTTCGCCGCTTTTTCTTCCGGAAACCGCAAATTTTCGCCCCGCGGTTTGCCGGGTCGATATTTTTTCGTACCTTTGCGCACCCGCGTAGTGCGGGAAACGGATTACAAACAAGTTAAACTAAACGTAAAACAGTGGATTCATTAAGCTACAAGACTATCTCGGCCAATGCTTCGACCGTCGCCAAGGAATGGGTGGTGATCGACGCTACGAACGAGGTATTGGGACGTCTTGCCTCGCAGGTGGCCAAAATCCTCCGCGGCAAGAACAAGCCCAGCTACACGCCCCACGTCGACTGCGGTGACTACGTCATCGTCATCAACGCGGAGAAGGTGAAGCTCACGGGCAAGAAGATGACCGACAAGGTCTACACGCGACACACGGGCTATCCCGGCGGTCAGCGCTTCGCTACTCCGGCCGACTATTTGGCCAAGAAGCCGACCTTCCTCGTGGAGAAGGCCGTCAAGGGCATGCTGCCCCGCACGCGTCTGGGTGCCGTGCTGTTGAAAAATCTGAAGGTCTATGCCGGTGCGGAGCATCCGCATGCCGCGCAGAACCCCAAGAGCATTAAGTTGAACGAGATCAAGTAAGAGTTATGGAAGTTGTAAACACCGTAGGTCGTCGCAAGGCCGCTGTGGCTCGCGTATTCGTGAAGCCGGGCAAGGGTCAGATTACAATCAACCGCAAGGAGCTCGCCGCTTATTTCCCGCTCGAAATTCTCCAGTTTCAGGTGAAGCAGCCCCTGTTGGCTACCAACACCGCCGAGAATTACGACATCACCATCAACCTCGATGGCGGTGGCATCAAGGGTCAGGCCGAGGCCGCTCGTCTGGGTATCGCTCGCGCGCTGTGCGAGATCGACGCCGAGATGCGCCCGACGCTCAAGAAGGCAGGTTTCCTCACCCGCGATCCCCGCGAGGTTGAGCGTAAGAAGCCCGGTCAGCCCGGTGCACGCCGCAAGTTCCAGTTCAGCAAGCGTTAGTCGACCGGAATTTCGGCATGTACGGCGTCGGTTGCAAACCGCAGGGATTGCCTTGGTTATGTCGTTCCGAGCACAGCGAAGAACCTTATATATAATAAATAGGTACTGCCTTCCGGTTGCCGCGCCGCGGAAAACTCCCGGGACCGACTTTCGGGCCGCTACTCGCGGAGTTGTTGAAAAGAGAATTAGAATCAGTTAATTACGAATCGAAAAATGTCACGTACAGATTTTAATACATTGTTGGAGGCCGGTGCGCACTTCGGTCACCTGAAGCGTAAGTGGAACCCCAAAATGGCTCCCTATATCTTCATGGAGAAGAACGGCATCCACATCATCGACCTGCACAAGACCGTGCTGAAGATCGATGAGGCTGCCGCAGCCATCAAGCAGATCGCCAAGAGCGGTCGGCGCGTGCTGTTCGTCGCCACCAAGAAACAAGCCAAGGAAATCGTTGCCGAAAAGGTGGCAGCCGTCGGTATGCCTTACGTCACGGAGCGTTGGGCCGGCGGTATGCTGACAAACTTCCCCACCATACGTAAAGCCGTCAAGAAGATGGCGACCATCGACAAGATGACCGCCGACGGCACGTTCGATAATTTCTCCAAGCGCGAGAAGCTCCAGATCGCACGTCAGCGTGCGAAACTCGAAAAGAACCTCGGTTCCATCGCCGACCTCACGCGTCTGCCCGCCGCTCTGTTCGTCGTCGACGTTCAGAAGGAGGCCAACGCCGTCAAGGAGGCCAAGCG
>JAIDUK010000004.1:0-63966 GCA_029060215.1 Alistipes sp. | reverse complement strand
GACCTCACGCGTCTGCCCGCCGCTCTGTTCGTCGTCGACGTTCAGAAGGAGGCCAACGCCGTCAAGGAGGCCAAGCGACTGAGCATCCCCGTCTTTGCAATGGTTGATACTTGTTGTGATCCGACCGACATTGATTACGTGATCCCTGCAAATGACGATGCCGCCAAGTCGATCGCCGTGGTCGTAGAGGCCATGTGCGCCGCCGTGGCCGAGGGTCTCGAGGAGCGCAAGCTCGAAAAAGAGAAGGAGTCCCAAGAGGCCGAGGCTGCCGGCGAGGCTGCCAAGAAGGAGGCCAAGCCCCGCATCAAGAAGGCTGTCAAGGCTTCGATCGATGCCGAGGAGGAGACCCTCAAAGAGGTCGTCGCCGCTGTCGAAACTCCCTACGAGGAGCCCGCAGCTGCCGCTACGGAGGAGTAACACGAGCTTTTTCCCACGTCCGGGTGCCGACCGCTGTTCTTCGGTGCGATCCTTGGATCGGGTCGAGGGGCCGGTCGCCGGAATGCGGTTCGGGCCGCCCGGCGGGGTAGGAGCATGCAATTGAACGTAAATCTTAAAATTCTGAATACTATGGAAATCAAAGCTGCCGATGTAATGAAGCTCCGCAAGATGACGGGTGCCGGCATGATGGATTGCAAGAAGGCGCTCATCGAGGCGGAAGGCGATTACAACCGTGCGCAGGATATCATCCGCGAGAAGGGTAAGCTCGTCGTCGCCAAGCGTGCCGACCGTACGGCTACCGAGGGCGTCGTCGTTACGAAGATCGTGGGCGGCAAGGCTTATATCCTCTGCCTTGCCTGCGAGACCGACTTCGTGGCTCAGAACGCCGAGTATGCCGCTTCGGCCAACGCCATGTTGGACGTCGCCGTCGCTTCGGACGCTGCCGACCGCGATGCGTTGCTCGCCACCAAGAACGCCGAGGGCCACACCGTCGAGGAGATGGTGACCGAGAAGTCGGGCCAGACCGGCGAGAAGATCGAGTTGGCTTACTACGCCCGCATCGAGGCTCCCTACTGCGCCGCTTACGTCCACTTCAACAAGAAGCTCGGTACGGTGCTCGGTTTCAACAAGGAGGTTCCCGCCGAGGTCGCTCACGCCGTAGCCATGCAGGCTACCGCCATGGCGCCCATCTCGATCGACGTGGCCGACTGCCCCGCCGACGTGGTGGCTCACGAGCGTCAGATCGCCGTCGAGGCCATGAAGCAGGATCCCAAGAACGCCAACAAGCCCGATGAGATCCTCGAGAAGATCGCCGAGGGCAAGATGCGCAAGTTTTTCGAGGAGAATACCTTGTTGAACCAGTGCGTCGTCGGCGAGAAGGAGACCATCGCCGAGTACATCCGCAAGGCGGACAAGGACGCTACGGTCGTCGCTTACAAGCGTTTCGCGCTGGGCGAGTAGTCCGCAGTTTTCCCGATAGAGAGAGCCGGAGCCGAAGAGGTTCCGGCTTTTTCGTGTTTTTTGCGCGCGGGGCGTAATATTTCCGGGTGCCGGGCGACTATTGGATAAAACGAATGGCCGATGGACAAGGAGCAACGATTCGTGGCGCTGATCGAGGAGTATCAGCGGGTGATTTATAAGGTGTGTTCGGTGTATGCGCCCGACCGAAGCCGTATCGACGACTACTTCCAAGAGGTGGTGTTGGCGTTGTGGCGCGGGTTCGATGCCTTTCGGGGCGAGAGCAAAACCGCTACTTGGGTCTACCGGGTGGCGCTCTATACCTGCATCTCGTTCGTGCGGCGGCGGATGCGGCGGCCCCAAAGCGTGCGCCTGACGGTCGACATCAAGGACGAGGAGCCGTCCGAGACGCGAGAGCGCATCGACGAGCTCTACCGCGTGATCGGTCGGCTGGGCCGGCTCGACAAGGCGTTGATTCTGTTGTGGCTCGAAGAGCGCAGCTACGACGAGATAGCCGAAATTACGGGTCTCAAGGCGAACAACGTGGCTGTGCGGTTGAGCCGCATCCGGGAGAAACTGCGCAAAATGTATAACCGATAAATGCGGATAGTATGGAACTCGAAGAATTGAAACAAGATTGGAAACTGCTGTCGCAGCGGCTCGACCGGCAGTTGGTGATTCGTCGTCAGGAACTTGCGCGTGTCGTGAACCGCAAGACGGATGCTTACATGCGCACGCTTTATTGCTTTCTTTTGTTCGAAGCGGCGTTGATTCCGTGTACGGTGGTTTTCTGCCAGCATATGCGGCTGCCTGTCGTTTGGATGTGGTTGGGCATGGGGATACTTGCGTGCGCCATGTCGGGACAGGTGCGGGAAATCGTGTTGTTCCGCCGGGTGGTGCGCGACGGCAGTCTGATCGAAAAGGAGCGGCATATGGTGCGATATATGGCTTTTGCTCGGAGCATGATGATAGCCGCCGCTATTTTGGGAGCCGTTTTGGTGTCGGGCGTGATTTTCTGCGAGGCCGGTTATTACAGCGAGCATGGCTTGTGGTGGGAGATGATGGCCCGGCTGGGTATCGGTGTCGTAGTCTTGGCAGTCATCATGAGCGGCGAGTGGTCGCATATCGTCCGGCTCCGGCAGCGGATTCGGGAGCTGCGGGAGTTCGACGACAAGTAGCCGGGGCTTTCGGTTGGTCGGGACCCGCTGTCGGGAAGCAGCCGATTTCCGGCCGGGGCTTTCGCCGGGGCGCCGGAAATCCGGGTCTTACCGCTTGCAGATGGCGTTGAAATCGCAGTATTTGCAGGTGTCGGGGTCGTCGCACTGCCGGAACGGAACGGCCGGGTCGTAGAGCTCGGCCAGCGCGGCGCGCAGCAGCTCCTCGAACACGGGGGCATAGACCGAGTAGGGCAGCCCTTTCTGTGCCAGCTGCTTGTCGTCCAGTTCCGGGGCGTAGTCTTCGCGGTGCATGTTGCGGACATAGTAGAGCGCCGGGCGGGCGTCGCATCCCTGCGAATGGTAGAGCATCATGGAGTAGAGCAGGGTCTGGAGAATGTTGGACAGGCGTTGTTTGCCCTCGCCGTGAAACAGGCTCTCCACGCCTGCGAATTCGAGGTGCGGCGCCCCCGTTTTGTAGTCCACCACGCGCAGGGTGCCGTCGTCGAGCCGGTCGATGCGGTCGGCGATTCCGGCGAATTTGAGCCGGAGTTTGCGGCCCGCCGCCTCGAACGGGAATGCGTAGTTCACTTCGTGTTCCAGCCCCGTGGCGGTGAATGCGTCGTGCGCCGCGTCGTAGCGCATGATGCCGCCGCGCAGGTAGCGCGTCACGATGTCCTTGACCAGCAGTAGGTTGCCCGTATAGTCTTCCGGCGTGGCGTTGGCGTCGCACAGGTAGTTTTCGTTGATCGCTTCGGTCACCGCACGTACGGCTTCGTCGGTGCGGATCATCGCCCGCAGGGTCTCGCCCGGATGCGCTTCGCCCACGATGCGGCCGTAGAGCTTCTGGGCCGCCGCATGGAGAATGGTGCCGAACATCGGGGCGTCGACTTCTTCGCTCACCTCGTTTTCCGGGGAGAGCCGCGCCACCGAATGGAAGTAGAAGCGCAGCGGGCAGGCTACGTAGCGGAAAAAGGCCGTCGGCGAGAGGGTGGCCGGGCTGTCGGGGTCGACGAAGCGTTCCAGCCGCTCCAGCGTCCGCGCGTCTTTGGCGACTTCGACCGGCGCGGTTTGCGCCAGATTGACATCGACCCCCACCTCGATTCGCTTCACGGGGATTCCGCTCTCGTAGTCGAGCTGATAGATGTAGCGGCTCGGTTCGCCCGTCGATTTTTCATCGGCCCGGGAGCAGTAGAGCAGGTGTATGCGCCGCGCCCGCTGGATGAGCCGGTAGAAATAGTAGGCGTAGACCCCTTCGTGGTGTTCGGGCGTGGGCAGCGAGAAGGCCGCCCGCAGGTTGTAGGGGATGAACGACGCCTGTGCCATGCGGTTGCCCGGGAAGTTGTCGTCGTTCATCGAGAGGATGACGACGTTCTCGAAATCGAGGTTGCGGGTCTCCAGAATCCCCATCACCTGCAACCCTTCCAGCGGTTCGCCTTCGAAGGGGATGCGGTGCGTTTGCAGGTGGCGGCGCAGCAGCGAGGCATAGACATCCGTTTCGATGGATATGTCGCAGTTTTCGAGCGAGTTGCGCAGTTTGACGATCTCTTCGGCCATGACCGCCATGAATTCGGTCCGCTGCGCCGCGTCGTCGCCGGCATAGGGGATGCGGGCCGTCGCGCCGATCGTTTCCAGCAGCCAGTCGGAGAGTTCCTGCCAGCTCTCGGCCGGCCGGAAAAGGGTCCGCAGCAGGTCGTTGCGCCCCAGCCACGCGGCATCCACCGAAATCCGGCGTTCGCCGACGATCTGTTCGGCGAGTTGGCGCGTAAGCGCTTCGTCGCAGCTCGCAACGTAGGGATGGTTCAGCAGGCCCGTGGCATCGGCGTGGTAGAACGCCGTTTTGCCGCCCTTGCCGCGGCGGCGGGATTGCAGCGCCACGAGCCGTTCCACGAAGGTGTAGGCCAGCGTCTGCCGGAGCGGATAGCCCATCGTCACGTTGACCTTGCCCGCTTCTTCGGGCAGGGCATAGAGCAGCGGCAGCAGCAGGTTTTCGTCGGTCAGCACCACGGCCGTCCGTTTGTCCAAAGGTGCCTGCCGGGCATATTCGCGCAGGATTTCCGCTGCGTATTTGCATTGCACGGCGTTCGATACGGTCGAAACAACGGTCAGTTCCTTCGGCTGGGCCATGCCGTTGTGCGAAAGTTCGGCGCGCGGCGGGAAAAGCGCCATGTTTTCGCGTACGAACATCCCCGCTTCCTGTTCGGGGTTTTCCTTATAATAGTCGTCGTAGTCCCAGTAGAAGTCGGTTTCGGCCGTCGTCGCCAAAAATCGGAACAGGACTTTCTCGCATTCCGACAGGGCGTTGAACCCCGCCACTACGTAGCGCCGCGGTTCCGGGGGCGTGTATTCGCCCGCTTCGATCTTCTCGGCGGCGGCGCGCTGGACCATCCCGCCATAGGCTATGCCCAGCTGCGCCAGCTGTTCGCGGTAGCGGGCGTAGATGGGTCCCAGCGTCTTCCAGATCGCCAGAAAGCGGCGTTTTTCTTCCGACAGGTCGGCTTCGGGGCCGAGCGACGACCAGAAGTTCAGAATTTGCAGCTGGGCGGGCGTCAGGTACGATATGTCGGCTTCCAGCTCCTTGATTTCCGACAGGTTGCGGAAGAGCTGCGCGGCGTCGATGCGGTATTTGTCGATGGTGTCGAAGTCGCCGAGGAGCAGTTCGCCCCAGAAGTAGAATTTGTCGAAAGGTTCGTCGTGGTAGTGCGAATAGACCTTGTAGAGTTCGGCGATCAGCCGCAGGCGGTCGCCCGTTTCGAGCCCCGAGATTTCGTGCATCAGGTCGTCGATGGTGCACCACGTCGGCTGCCACATCGGCCGGTCGGCGATGCGGCTCAGCGCATCGGTGAAGAACAGGCGCGCGCGCCGCGACGGAAAGAGCACGTGGCGCTCGGCGAGCTCTTCGCCGTAGCGTGCATAGAGGTCGCGGGCCGCTTCTTCCAGAAATCCCGGCGTCGTCATCCTATTTCTCCTTTTCTTCGGAGAACCACGGCGTGGTCTTGCTGTAGCGCAGCAGGGCGGGGACCGTTTTGTAGTCGATCGTCGCGCCGCTCGTGGCGCGGGCTTCCAGCCGGTCGGAGGCGTCGACGCTCACCCGGGCCTTGTTCTTGGCCGTCACGCGGGCTGCCGTGCAGGCCAGTCCGGCGGCATCCGCTTGGCCCGTCGAGGCGAAGAGCGTCAGGTAGCGCGTCGTGCCGCGCAGCGTCGCCCGGCTCTCTTCGCCCGAGAGTTCCATCATCAGGTCCTGCACGTCGATTTCGGCTTCGAAGCTCGACCGCGCGCCGACCGTCAGGTCGAAAAGCCGGGCCGTGAGTACCCCTTCGAAGCGCGCCGCGGCGTCGATCAGGCGGAGGGCTTCCAGCGTGTTGTAGTGGATGGTCACGATCGTGCGGTTGCGGCGGTGCATGTCGGCCCGTTCGCGGATGCGGAGCGTCTGGCCCTTGATCTCGGCCCGGAAGCGGGTCGTCGAATCGCCCTTGGTGTCGTAGACGATGCGGGGCGCCTTGTGGTCGGGGGTGCGGACGAAAAGGATGTCCACCGAGGCATCGACTTCCACTTCCGTGAAGGGCGCCAGCCATTCGCTGCGTTCGGTGGGCGACACGGCCAGATCGCTCGCTTGGCTGACCGAAGCCTGCGTCTCGAAGTCCGCCTGCGCATGGGCGGTGCACATCATCATCAGCGCCAAGGCGCTCAGAATCGGGTGTTTCATGGTGCGATAGTCTCTGTTCAGGTCGCTAATTTACGAAAATTATCGCGAACGGCGCCTTGCCGTTCGGGATTTGTTTCGTACTTTTACTCTCGAATTTGCAGACGACTTCCATGCGGGCCAAGATTCTCAACGCCAGCGCCGGGTCGGGCAAGACCTACCAGCTGGCCTACAAGTATGTGCGCGACGTGGTGGAGCAGCCTTCGCTCTACCGCCACATCCTCGCCGTGACCTTCACCAACAAGGCCACCGAGGAGATGAAGTCGCGCATCCTCAAGGAGATCCACCTGCTCGCTTCGGGCGGGCCGAGCGCCTATGCCGAGCGGTTGTGCCGCGAGCTCAGGCTCGACAGCGCCGCCGTGCGCAAGCGCGCCGCCGAGGCTCGGGCACGGATTCTCCACGATTATTCGCGTTTCACGGTGCTCACCATCGATACTTTTTTCCAGCGCATCTTGCGGGCTTTCATCAAGGAGCTGGGCCTCGACCTCGATTACAACGTCGAGATCGAAACCGCTTCGGTGCTCGCCAAAAGCGCCGATACGCTCATCGAGGCCATCACGGCCGACCGCGACCTGTTGCAGTGGATGACCGGGTTCGTCGAGGAGCGCATCGACGAGGGGCGCCGGTGGGACGTCCGCGACGGCATCCTTTCGCTGGGCGGCGAGCTCTTCAAGGAGAAGAACCGCCCGACGCTCTCGGCCCCCAAGTCCAAGGAGGAGTTGCGGAGCATCGTCCACCGCGCTGCGGCCCATGCCGAAGCAACCAAAAGGGAGTTGCAGCAGACCGCGGCGCAGGCCGTGGCTATTATCGACGCCGCGGGGCTTTCCGCTGCGGATTTCTCCGGCAAGAGCCGCAGTTTCGCCCATTGGTTCTACACCACGGCCGCCGGGGAGCGCAAGGCTCCTTCGGCCACGGCGCTCAAGCTCTCCGCCACGGCCGACGGCTGGTGCGCCAAGGGTTCGGCCGCCGAAACTCTTGTCGGGCAGCTCCGGCCGCTGTTGCAGCGCATGTGCGAGCTCTACGCGCAGAATCTCCGGTCGTGGAACACCTGCGACCTGCTGCGCGAGAATTACCGCAGTTTCGCACTTCTGTCGGATCTCTACGCGCAGGTGCGGCGGCTCTGCGACGAGCAGAACATGATGCTGCTCTCCGAGACCAAATACCTGCTTTCGGAGTTCATCGGCCACAACGATGCCCCGTTCATCTACGAGAAGGTCGGCAACCGTTTCGAGCGTTTCATGATCGACGAGTTTCAGGATACGTCGGTGCGCGAGTGGGAGAATTTCCTGCCCTTGCTGCAAAACGCCATGGCCCAGTGCGAGGCTACGTCGGTGCTTATCGTGGGCGACATCAAGCAGTCGATCTACCGTTGGCGGGGCGGCGACTGGCGGATTCTCCACGAGGGGGCGCGCCGGGCGCTGGGGGCGGAGAATACCGAGGTGACCGATCTGGAGGAGAACTGGCGCAGCCTGCCCGTGGTGGTGGAGTTCAACAACCGGCTGATCGACCGGGTTGTGGCGGCCGACAATGCGGCGCTCAACACGCTGTTGGGCGAAGCGGCGGCCCGGGGCGACATAGCTCCGGCTGCGGCGGACGAGCTGCACGACACGCTGGCCGACGCCTACCGCGGGCAGGCGCAGATACCGCGCCGCAAGGCGCCCGTCGGGGGCTATGTCTCGGTCGAGACTTTCGCCGAGCGGCCGCCCGTCGTGGAGCGGGTGTGCGAACTGCTCGACCGCGGGTTCCGCCCGGCCGACATCATGATTCTGGTGCGCGGCGCCACCGACGGGGCCCGGATCGCCGCCGAGCTGCTCGACTTCAAGAGCCGCAACACCGACCCCCGCCACCGTTTCGACGTCATGACGCAGGAAGCGCTCGTCATCGGCAACGCTCCTGTCGCTTCGTTCATCGCGGCGGCTCTGCGGCTGGCGCTCAACCCCGACGACCGGCTCAGCCGCGCGATCTGCAACCGCTATCTCGGCCGCGATTTCGACCACCCGCTCTCCGATGCCGAGCGTGCGTTTTACCGGTCGGTGCGCCTGCTCTCGCCCGAAGAGGCGTTCGAGCGCATCGTCATGGAGCACGATTTGCAGCAGGACCGGTTGCAGACGGCCTATCTGCAAGCCATCCACGAGCAGATCATCGCTTTCTGCGCCAACAAGGTGGCCGACATCGCCCTTTTCCTCGCGTGGTGGGACGAGCAGGGTTCGTCCCGTTCGCTGAGCGTCGGCCGCAGCGAGCAGGCGGTCGAGATCCTCACCGTCCACAAGGCCAAGGGGTTGGAGAACAAGGCTGTGATCGTGCCTTATTGTTCGTGGCAGCTCGAACCCAAGTCGGGGGGCGGTGTGCAGAACATCGTGTGGGCCGAGGCGCAGGGCGAGGCGGCCGGAGTGGGGCGTTTCCCCGTGAAGTTCAAGAAAGCGATGGCCGAATCGGGTTTCTCCGAGGAGTTCTACCGCGAGACGGTCTATTCGCATGTCGACAATATCAATCTGCTCTACGTGGCGTTGACGCGTGCCGCCGAATCGCTCCATATCTTCATCCCGCAGCGGGGCAGCAGCCACGTGGGGGCCTTGCTGCTCCAGCATCTGACCGCCGACGGCGAGAGCGCCCGGCTGGGCGATATGGCGGGGCGCTATACGCGGCGCGACGATTCCGAGCGTTTCGAGTTCGGCGAGTTCGCGGGACCGGCCGATTCGCTCCGCAAGGGGGGCGAGGTGCGGCATGTCGTGCTGGAAAATTACCCTACGGCCCGGGCCGATCTGCGGCTGCGGCTGCCGTCGCAGCGCTATTTCGGGCCGGAGTCGGACGCTTCGCTTTCGCCGCGCGATTTCGGTATCCTGATGCACCGCGCTTTCGAGCATGCCGCCGACACCGCAGAGATCGGGCAGGCCGTGGCGCGGATGGAGCACGAGGGGACCCTTTCGGCCGAGGATGCCGCCCGCCTGCGGCAGATGATCGACCGTGCGTTGGCCGACACGGTGGTGCGCGAGTGGTTCGACGGCCCGTGGCAGCGGGTGCGCAACGAACACGACATCATCCTGCCGGGCGAGGGTTCGCCCCGGCGTCCCGACCGCGTGATGACCGACGGCGACCGCGCCGTGGTGGTCGACTACAAGTTCGGCGAGCACGATGCGGCCCGCTATCGGAAGCAGATCGAAGATTATTGCGCGCTTCTGCGCGGCATGGGCTATTCCCGGACCGAGGGTTATCTTTGGTTCGTCCGGCTGGGCAAAGTCGAAAGGGTGGTATAGATTTTTCGCGCCGTTGTCGTCGGTGTGCCTGCCGGTCTACGCAAGCGTCACCTTGATATATGCGGCGCCTGACGCCCGGGCGGCTTCGAGCCCCACGGCCGAATCCTCGAAGATGAGCGTTTCGCGGGGCGATACCCCTTCGCGGCGCATGGCTTCCAGAAAACAGTCGGGAGCCGGCTTGGGCCGTGCGATGTCGGGCCCGGCCAATATGCCGTCGACCCGGCCTGCGGGGCATAGTGCGTCGGGCGTCTGCGGCCCGCCTATGCCCAAGTGGGCCATTGCGTTGTCGATGTTGGCCCGGCTGCCCGTGGAGACGATCCACACGCGGCCGCCCTGCTGCCGGAACTGGCAGCAGAATTCCCACAGGGGGCGGTTGAGTTCCACCGTATCGAAAAACTCGGGGTAGCGTTCGATCTTGCGCAGCCGCAGCCGTTCGCGCAGGCCCGGATCGGCGATGCCGTAGGCCGTCAGAAATTCGTCGCACCGCACTCCGAAGTAACGGGCGAGGTACTCCTCTTCGGTCAGCTGGCAGCCTGCTTCGCGCAGCGTGGCGACGTAGGCTCGTGCGTTGGCTCGCCGTGTGTCGGCCAGCGTGCCGTCGAAATCCAGCAGGATCAGTCGGACGGAGCCTTCCATCGGATCAGTCGAACGACTGCATTCCCGACTGGGCGATGTGCATCAGCCGCCGGTATTCGCCGGGTGTCAGTTCCATGAAGAAATAGTGGACCGGGTCGACCCGCATCCCCTTGTAGCGCACCTCGTAGTGGAGATGGGGCGCCAGCGAGAGCCCCGAGTCGCCCGAACGGGCGATGATGTCGCCGCGCCGCACCTGCTGCCCCTTGCGGACGTTGGCCTGCGAAAGGTGGCTGTAGGAGGTTTCGAAGCCGTTGCCGTGGTCGATGATCACCGTGCGCCCCGAGGTGGAGTTGCGTTCCATCACGTCGCGCACCGTGCCGTCGGCCGTGGCGAAGACGCGCGAACCCTCGGGGATGGTGTAGTCCACGCCCTGATGCGACTGGAGCGTCTTGTAGAAGGGGTGGAAGCGCATGCCGTAGGAGGCCGTCAGCAGGGTGAGCTGCTTGTTGATGACGGGCTGTATGGCCGGGATGTTGCGGCTGCCCGTGCCGGTCGAATCGACCAGTGCCTGAAGCGTATGATAGGTGGCGTTGAGCTCGGCGAGCCGCTGTTCCAGTTCGTCGGTGCGTTGGCGCAGGTCGTGCCTGAGCTGCCGGGTGGTGCGGCCCACGAGCTCCTCGTAGCTTGCGTTCTTGCGGTTGAGCACGTCGGCCTCCGATTCGTAGGGGTCCGACTCGAAGAGGATGCGGAAAACGTTGCGGTCGCGCTCCGAGAGGTTGTCCAGCACCATCGTCAGCGAATCGTAGCGCTGCGTGAGGGCCGTGTACTCCTTGCGCAGGCCGTCGGTCGAGTGCTTGAGCATGTATTCGACAGGCGTGTCGAAGAAGAGCGAGAAGCCCAGATAGTAGATCGCGGCCACGCCCGTCCATACGAAGAACTGGATCGTCCCCCGGATGATCCGCTGGCGGCGGCGCTTGTGCCTGCGGAGTTTTTCAAGGTCTTTTTTGCCGGGCATGGTTACATGATTTCAAAGTTGGTTTCGCGCATCCGCTCCATGAAGCGGTCGTATTCGTCGTAGGTCATGTTGCGGTTGAAGTAGTTGACCGGGTTGACCGGCGTGCCCATGCGGATCACTTCGTAGTGGAGGTGGGGGGCCGTCGAGCCGCCCGTGTTGCCCGTCTCGCCGATGATCTGCCCGCGCAGGACCCTGTCGCCGGGTTTGACCAGTATCTTGCTCAGGTGGGCGTAGCGGGTCTGGTAGCCGAACTTGTGGTTGAGCAGGATTTGCTTGCCGTAGCCGCGGTCCGCTTCGCCGATGTCGACTTTCTGCACCGTGGCGTCGCCCGTGGCGTAGACCGGCGTGCCGCGGTCGCAGCCCAAGTCGATGCCCAGATGGGCGATGATGCGGTGGTAGATCGGGTGCATGCGCCGCGGGTTGAAGGCTCCGATGTGGTCGCCGTGCAGGGCCTTGCGGTCGATGGGCCAGATGGCGGGGATGGCCGCCGCCAGCCGGGCCTTGTCCTTGGAGAGCACTTGCAGTTCGTCGAACGACACCGATTCCTGATAGAGCGTGCGGGCCAGCGCGTCGAGCTGTTTCCACGTCCCGATCATCATCGGTGCGAATTCGTCGTCGGCCATCGACGCGTATTTCTCGTCGGGGTAGGGGCGGTCGGCGCCCGGTATGGCCACCGTGTCGGTCGAGAAGAGCGAACGGTAGACATGGCTGTCGCGGTGGCGTATCTCGTCGGCACGGTTCTGGGCCGTGCGGATGCGGTCTTGCAGGATGCGGTAGCGGATCATCAGTTCACGGTTCTCGCGGTCGATGCGGTACATCTTGGGCGTGAAGAAGAACTGCGAAAAGATGACGTTGGCTATCGACACGAGGATGAACCCGATGAGCGTCTTGCGCAGCAGGCGGTAGATTCTCAGCCGCAGCGGCGCCTTGGTCTCTTCGCGCCGGGTCCGTTCTCCGCTGCGGGCAGGGGCGGCGGTCGGGAGCGTATCTGGTTTTTGCGTCATCCTCTAAAATAAAAAACTCCTGTTTGCAGGATGCAAATTTAAGTTTAATTGTGTAATTTTGCAACCCGATATCGTATAACGTCGAAACAGGACAATAGAGTATATATGGAATCTGCAAAAATCCGTCAGGCTTTTCTCGACTTCTTCCAGAGCAAGGGCCATGCCATCGTGCCGTCGGCGCCGATGGTCGTCAAGGGCGACCCCACGTTGATGTTCACCAATGCGGGCATGAACCAGTTCAAGGATATCTTCCTCGGCAATGCGCCCCGCAAGTTCCCGCGTGCGGCCGATACGCAGAAGTGCCTGCGCGTCTCGGGCAAGCACAACGACTTGGAGGAGGTGGGCCACGATACCTACCACCACACCATGTTCGAGATGCTGGGCAACTGGTCGTACGGCGATTATTTCAAGAAGGAGGCCATCGAGTGGGCTTGGGAGTTGTTGCACGACGTCTACAAACTGCCCGCCGAGCGGATGTACGCCACCGTCTTCGAGGGTTCCGAGGAGGACGGCGTGCCGTTCGATCAGGAGGCCTACGATTATTGGAAGCGTTTCCTGCCCGAGGACCATATCATCCGCGGCAACAAGCACGATAATTTCTGGGAGATGGGCGAGACGGGTCCCTGCGGGCCTTGTTCCGAGATCCATTTCGATTTGCGCGACGAGGCCGAAATCGCCGCCGTGCCCGGGCGCGAGATGGTCAACAAGAGCCATCCGCAGGTCATCGAGATCTGGAACCTCGTCTTCATGCAGTTCAACCGCAAGGCCAACGGTTCGCTCGAGGAGCTTCCGGCGCGCAACGTCGACACCGGCATGGGTTTCGAGCGGCTTTGCATGATCTTGCAGGGCAAGAAGTCCAATTACGATACCGACGTTTTCCAGCCCACCATCGGCCGCATCGCCGCCTTGTCGGGCAAGCAGTACGGCGCCGACGAGAAGTGCGACATCGCCATGCGCGTCATCGCCGACCACTTGCGCGCCATCGCTTTCTCGATCGCCGACGGGCAGTTGCCTTCGAACGTCAAGGCCGGTTACGTCATCCGCCGCATCCTGCGCCGCGCCGTGCGCTACGGCTATACCTACCTCGGGTTCTCCGAGCCGACCCTCTGCCGTCTGGTGCCCGGGCTGGTGGCCCAGATGGGCGGTCAGTTCCCCGAGCTCAAGGCCCAGCAGGCGTTGATCGAAAAGGTCATCGAGGAGGAGGAGGCTTCGTTCCTGCGGACGTTGGCTACGGGCATCAACTTGCTCGACGGCGTCATCGCCCGCACCAAGGCCGAGGGTAAGACGGCCATTTCCGGCGCCGATGCGTTCGAGTTGTACGATACGTTCGGATTCCCCATCGACCTCACGGAGCTCATAGCCCGCGAGCAGGGCGTCGGGGTCGACCTCGAGGCGTTCGACAAGGAGTTGCAGGCGCAGAAGGAGCGTTCGCGCAACGCCGCCGCCGTCGATACCGACGATTGGGTCGAATTGTTCCCCTTGCGCGAAAGCCTTTTCACGGGGTACGACACCCTCACCGACGAGGTGCGCATCGCCCGTTACCGCCGCGTCGCATCCAAGGGCAAGACTTCCTATCAGCTCGTCTTCGACCGTACGCCGTTCTACGGCAATTCGGGCGGTCAGATCGGCGACATCGGCACCATCGAGAGCGCCAACGAGCGCATCGACGTCGTCGCCACCGAAAAGGAGAACGGTCTGATCATCCATATCGTCGAGCGGCTGCCCGAGAATCCCGCGGCGGTCTTCACCGCCCGCGTCGATGCCGGCAAACGGCAGTCGGCGGCCAACAACCACTCGGCCACCCACCTCATGCACGCCGCTTTGCGCAAGGTGTTGGGCGACCACGTCGAGCAGAAGGGTTCGATGGTCACGCCCGAGTTGCTGCGCTTCGACTTCTCGCATTTCCAGAAAGTCTCGCGCGAGGAGTTGCGCGAGGTCGAGAAGCTCGTCAACAAGGCCATCCGAGCCAATCATCCGCTTGAGGAGAAGCGCGATGCCACCAAGGAGGAGGCCGCCGCGGCCGGAGCCATGATGCTCTTCGGCGAGAAGTACGGCGACCGCGTGCGCATGGTGCGCTTCGGCGATTCGGTCGAGCTTTGCGGCGGTACGCACACCAGCGCCACGGGTAACATCGGCATCTTCAAGATTCTGAACGAGAGCGCCATCTCGGCCGGCGTGCGCCGCATCGAGGCCGTCACGGGCGAGCAGGCCGAAACGGTTCTCTACGCGGCCGAGGATACGATCCGCGGGGTGGGCGAGTATCTCAACAATACGCAGATCGTGCAGGCCGTCAAGAAGATGATCGAGAGCAACGAGGCCCTTGCCAAAGAGGTCGAGCAGATGCACCGCGAGCAGGTCGCGCAGTGGGCCGACAAGTTGGCCGCTTCGCTGCCCGAGCGCAACGGCGCGCAGCTCGTCGCCATGCAGACCGACCGTCGTCCCGATTTGGTCAAGGATCTCGCCTACAACATGCGCTCCCGGTCGGCCAAGTTGGTCTTCGTCGTCGGGTCGCTCTGCGAGGGCAAGCCGTCGCTCACGATCATGCTGGGCGACGAGATCGCCGCACAGGGCGTCGATGCCGGGGCCGTCGTCCGCGAGGCCGCCAAGCTCATGCAGGGCGGCGGCGGCGGTCAGCCGTTCTTCGCTACGGCCGGGGGCAAGAACCCCGACGGTTTGCAGGCCGCCATCGACAAGGCCGTGGAGTTGATTTTCGCCAAACTCAAATAGAAATTTATACGCTTGTCATCCTGAGCACAGCTCTTTGCAACCCTGACAGCTCTTTGTATTGTAATCTTGAGTGCGTCTCTTTGTAATCATGAGTGCGTCTCTTTTTGTCATCCTGAGCGCAGCGAAGGATCCGACCGCGAAGAAATCGGGCTGGTTCCGCAGATTCTTCGCTCCGCTCAGAATGACAGCCTTACGGATTGAATAAAATTCACATAGCTATGGCAAACAAGGTTTTGTTGATGATCCTCGACGGCTGGGGCAACGGCCGTCACGACCGTGCGGATGTCATTTCGACGGTCCGTCCCGCTTATATCTCGGCCATGACCGAGCATTATCCCCACGCCCAGTTGCGCACCGACGGCGAGAACGTCGGTCTGCCCGACGGCCAGATGGGCAATTCGGAGGTGGGCCACCTCAATATCGGTGCCGGGCGCGTCGTCTATCAGGACTTGGTCAAGATCAACCGCGCCTGCCGCGACAATTCGATTCTGAAGAATCCCGAGGTCGTCCGCGCGTTCGAGTATGCCAAGCAGAACGGCGCGGGGGTCCATTTCATGGGCCTTACGTCCGACGGCGGCGTGCATTCGTCGTTGGAGCATCTCTTCAAGTTGTGCGACATCGCCGCCGAGTATAAGATCGAAAATACCTTCGTCCATTGTTTCATGGACGGCCGCGACACCGACCCGCGCAGCGGCAAGGGCTTCATCGAGCAGTTGGAGAAGCATTTGGCTGCGTCGACGGGCAAGATCGCCACGGTCGTAGGCCGCTACTACGCCATGGACCGCGACAAGCGGTGGGAGCGTGTCAAGGTAGCTTACGACGCTTTGGTCAACGGCATCGGCGAGCATGCCGACGACATGGCCGCCGCCGTGCAGAAGTCCTACGATGCCGACGTGACCGACGAGTTCATCAAGCCCATCGTTCGGGTTGACGGCGCAGGCAAGCCCGTGGGTACGATCCGTCCGAACGACCTTGTCATCTTCTTCAACTACCGCAACGACCGCGCGAAAGAGCTGACCGTGGTGCTGACGCAGGAGGAGATGCCCGCCGAGGGAATGCGCACGCTGCCGCTCTACTATTGCTGCATGACCCCCTACGACGCCAAGTTCACGGGGCTGCACATCCTCTTCGACAAGGAGAACGTGCCCGATACCATCGGCGAGTGGGTCTCGAAGCAGGGGCTCAAGCAGTTGCGCATCGCCGAGACCGAGAAATACGCCCATGTCACTTTCTTCCTGAACGGCGGCCGCGAGGAGACCTTCGAGGGCGAGGAGCGCATTCTGGTCGCTTCGCCCAAGGTGGCGACCTACGACTTGCAGCCCGAGATGTCGGCGCCCGAGGTGGCCGACAAGTTGGCGGTGGCGCTCGACGAGCAGAAGTTCGACTTCATCTGCCTGAACTTCGCCAACGGCGACATGGTGGGCCATACGGGTGTCTACGATGCGATCGTTGCGGCCGTCAAGGCGGTCGACAAGTGCGTCGAAAAGGTGGTCGAGGCTGCCAAGCGCAACGGCTACGAGGTGGTGCAGATCGCCGACCACGGCAATGCCGACAACGCGGTGAACCCCGACGGAACGCCCAACACGGCCCATTCGCTCAATCCGGTGCCCATCGTCGTGGTCTCCGACCGCGTCAAGGCGGTGCGCGACGGTATTTTGGCCGACGTGGCCCCTACGGTGCTCGACCTGATGGGCCTGCCGCAGCCTGCCGAAATGACGGGCCGTTCGCTGGTCGAAATGAAATAACCTTAAAACACGATAGGTATGAAAAAAATCCTGTTGGTTGCAGCCGGTGCGGCGCTGTTCGCATCCTGCACCTCGAAAAAGCCCTACACCATTGCGGGCGAAGCGGATCCTTCGCACAACGGACAGACGGTCTATCTCTACGATTTTCAGGAGAATCGCGCTGTCGACAGCGCAGCGGTCGCCGACGGCCGTTTCGGTTTCAGCGGCAAGATTGCAGGCGATGCCGTTCGCCGCGTCGCTTTGGGCCGGACCTATGCCGACCTCATTCTGGAAGGCGGCGATTTCACGGTCGATCTGAAAGAAGGCAAGGTCGGCGGTTCGGAGAAAAACGAGTTGCTTAATCGTTTTAGCACGCAGTACGATTCGATTCAGAAGAGTTTTTACGAAAAATACAAAGCCTTGCTGGACGACGAATCGCTGAGCGAGGCGGAGCTCGACGCGAAAGCCGATGCGCTGGTGGCCGAAATCAACACGGCGCTGGGCGATGCGGCCCGTCCGGTGGTCGAGGCCAACGACAATGCGTTGGGCGCCTATGCTTTCTGGCGCTGGTCGTCGGATCTGGAGACGCCCGAGGAGTTCGACGAGGCGCTGGCGCTGGCGGGCGCCCGTGTGCGCGATTTCGGTCCGGTGAAGAAGGTGATCGAGAAGAACGAAGCGCTGAAAAAAACGGCCGAAGGGATGCCGTTCGTCGACTTTACGATCGACAACGGCAACCATGACGGCACGCCTGCCAAGCTCTCGGACTACGTGGGCAAGGGCAAATACGTGCTGGTCGATTTCTGGGCTTCGTGGTGCGGCCCCTGCCGCCGCGAGATCCCCAACATCCGCGAGGTGTGGGAGAAGTACCGCGGCGAGAAGTTCGAGGTGCTGGGCGTAGCCGTATGGGACAAGCGCGAAAATACGCTGGAAGCGGCCGAGCAGCTGGGCATCGAGTGGCCCGAGATCGTCGATGCGCAGGCAGTGCCGACCGAACTCTACGGCATCAGCGGCATTCCCCACATCATCCTCTTCGGCCCCGACGGCACGATCGTCGCCCGCGGGCTGCGCGGCGAGGAGCTCAAGGCCAAAGTAGCCGAAGTGCTGGCAGAATAACTCCCGACCGGAACGAGAAAAAGGGTACGATGCGAATCGTACCCTTTTTTGTGTTGGGGCGGATTTTGTTGGCGGGCGGGTTCTGCCGGTGCAGGGCAGCCGCTACATTTCGCCGATCAGCCCGCGGATGACCACCGATGCGCAGCCGATGCCGAAGAGGGCGGGGATGTAGGAGATGGTCCCGACGTTGGACTTCTTGTTCTGCTCCTCGCAGAGAATCATCGCTCCTTCGCGGATGGGTTCGGGCGAGAAGACGGCATGGAACCCTTTGCGGACGCCCGCCTTGTGGAGCCGCTTGCGCAGCATGTGGGCCAGCGGACAGTGGTGGGTCTTGGAGATGTCGGCGATTTCGAGCTGCGTGGGGTCGGTCTTGGCTCCGGCGCCCATCGAGCTGACGAGTGGCAGCCTCCGTTCGAGCGCGGCGAGGATGAGCGCCAGCTTGGGAGAGAGGGTGTCGATGGCGTCGACTACATAGTCGTAGTGCGCCGCGTCGAGCAGGGCATCGGTCTCCTCGTCGCGTATAAAACGATTTAGCACCGTCAGTTCCAACTCCGGGTCGATGTCGCGGAGCCGCTCGGCGAGGACCTCGGCCTTGGGCCGTCCGACGGTGGAGTGCAGCGCGACGAGCTGGCGGTTGATGTTGCTGACGCTCACCGTGTCGGCGTCGGCGATGGTCATGCGGCCCACGCCTGCGCGGGCTATCATTTCGGCGGCATAGGCCCCCACGCCGCCCAGCCCCACGACCAAGACGTGGGCGCGGCGCAGCAGGCCGAGTTTTTCTTCGCCCAGCAGCAGGGCGGTGCGTTCCAACCAGTTATCCATGGATGAAGATGCGTTCGTAGTTTTGGGTCGTCGCCCGCCGAAGCTCCTCGACGGAGGTCTCCAAGAGCCCGGCGACGCGCGTATAAATCGTTTTAACAGGGACCGGGCTGTCGTCGGTCTCCAAAAAGAGCTGCGAGAGGGGCGTGGCTTTCAGCGCCTCGACGGTGCGCGGCGAGACGAAGGTCCGCTCGCCGAACGAGAGGAAGTAACCTCGCACGAGCGCCTGCCGGGCCTGCTCGGGCGAACCGACGAAGCCGTGGAAGATGACGGCGCGGGGCTCCTGCTCGCGGAGCATGCGCATCGTCGGCTCGAACGCCCGGACGCAATGGATGACGACAGGCAGCCGGCAGCGGCGGGCGAGGGCGAGCTGGGCGCGGAAGAGGGCGGCCTGAGCGTCGCGCTCGTGCGGCGTATCGGCCCGCACGAAGTCGAGCCCGATTTCGCCGACGGCCTGCGCGCTGCCGCTCTCCAACTCGCGGGCGAGCCGGTCGAGCGCACCCGCATCGGCCTTGGAAGCATCCCAAGGGTGGATGCCCGCCGTGCGCAGCTCGATGCCGCAGCCGGTGGGCCGGTGGGTGTGGATGTTGACGAAAGGAGCGGTCATTTTTAGAACGGCATGCTGTTGCAGCGACACAAAAATATAAATTTTAAGGATATTTAAGAAATAATGGCGGCGGCATAGGGTTTTCCGGAAAAAAATTCGTACTTTCGCACGCGGTTAAGCTGTTAGCGTGCTAACAACAGCGCAAGGCAGGCCGCGCGGACAGGGCAGCCGGGGAAGACCGGGACTGCCGGAGCGGAACCATATCGGACGAAACACGAAGGAAACATATATCAATCAAACTTAATTTCAACCATGTCGAAAGTCATAACACTACGCAAGGGTCTCGACATCAATCTGCTGGGGAAACCTCAGCCGACGGCGGCCGATGCGCCGCGCGCGGCGGAGTATGCGGTTTCGCCGCTCGATTTCGAGGGCGTGACCCCCAAGCTGCTGGTCAAGGCGGGCGATAAGGTGAAGGCGGGCACGCCGCTGTTCTTCAACAAGAACGACCAACGCGTGCTCTTCACCTCGCCGGTGAGCGGCAGCGTGGCGGCCATCAATCGCGGCGAAAAACGCAAGGTCCTCTCCGTGACGGTGACCCCCGACGGCGAAGGGCAGTCGGAAGAATTCGGCCGTCCGGACCTCGCAACCGCCTCGCGCGAGCAGATCGCGGAGCTGCTGCTCCGCAGCGGCCTGTGGCCGATGATCATGCAGCGCCCCTACGGCATCATCGCCGACCCGTCGGACACCCCCCGGGCGATCTTCGTCTCGGCGTTCGATTCGGCCCCGCTGGCCCCGGACTACAACTTCGTACTCCGCGAAGAGAAACACAATTTGCAGACCGGAATCGACGTGCTGCGCAAACTGACTTCGGGCAAGGTGCACCTTTCGGTGCGTGCCAAGGCCGAGGGCGACATGCCGTCGCTGACGGGTGCCGAACTGCACAGCTTCGCAGGCAAACACCCGGTGGGCAACGTAGGCGTGCAGATCCACCATATCGCTCCGGTGAACAAGGGCGAGAAGGTGTGGACGGTCAACATCCAAGACTTGGCCATCATCGGCCGTCTGTTCAACACGGGCCGTGTAGACATGACCCGCACCATAGCAGTGACGGGCTCCGAGGTGGAGAACCCCTCGTATGTCCGCACGATTGCGGGCGCCCGCGTAGATTCGATTCTGGGCGGCAACCTCAAGGCGCAGAAAGAGGGCGACAGCGTACGCATCATCTCGGGCAATGTCCTGACGGGCACCAAGACCTCGATGGACGGCTTCCTCGGCTACTACGCCAACCAACTGACGGCGATCCCCGAGGGCGACAAATACGAACTGCTGGGCTGGGCGATGCCGCGCCTGAAGAAGTTCTCCGTATCGCGCGCCTACTTCTCGTGGCTCTGCCCGAAGAAAGCCTACAAACTCGACACCAACATGAACGGCGGCGAACGCCCGTTCGTGGTGACGGGGCTCTACGAACAGTATCTGCCGATGGACATCTACCCGATGTATCTGCTCAAGGCCTGTCTGGCGGGCGACATCGACAAGATGGAGAATCTGGGCATCTACGAAGTGGTCGAAGAGGATTTCGCCCTGTGCGAATTCGTCGACCCCTCGAAGATCGAGATCCAGCAGATCATCCGCGACGGTATTAACTTAATGATTCGGGAGGCATAACGATGGGACTGCGTAAAATAATCGACAACCTCAAGCCCGCTTTCTCCGAAGGCGGCAAGCTGAGTTTTCTGGCCTCGACCTTCGATGCGTTCGAGACATTCCTTTTCGTGCCGAACACGACGACGGCCAAGGGCGCGCACATCCGCGACTGCAACGACATGAAACGCACGATGATCGTGGTGGTCGTGGCGCTGCTGCCTGCGCTGCTGTTCGGCTTCTATAACACGGGCTACCAACACAGCCTGTCGGTAGGTGCGGTACCGGAATTCTGGGCTTCGCTGTGGTTCGGATTCCTGAAGGTGCTGCCCATCATCGTGGTATCGTACGTGGTGGGTCTGGCCATCGAATTCGGATTCGCGCAGGCGCGCGGCCATGAAGTCAACGAGGGATTTCTCGTGACGGGTCTGCTCATACCGATGATCATGCCGGTGGACATTCCGCTGTGGATGGTGGCCGTAGCTACGGCTTTCTCGGTGGTATTCGGCAAGGAAGTGTTCGGCGGCACGGGCATGAACGTCTTCAACCCGGCGTTGCTGGCGCGTGCGTTCGTATTCTTCGCCTACACGCCCTCGATTTCGGGTGCGGAAGTATGGATTGCAGGCCTCGGGTCGGGCGAAGGCGTGGTCGACGGATTCTCGGGAGCCACGGCGCTCGAACACATGGCCGTCGACGGCACGCTGGGCTACTCGGCGCTGGATGCCTTCTTGGGCTTCATCCCGGGCTCGATAGGCGAGACCTCGACGGCGGCGATTCTGCTGGGTGCGGCCATCCTGCTCTTCACGGGCATCGCCTCGTGGCGCACGATGCTGTCGGTATTCGCGGGCGGACTGGCCATGGGCTATGTGTTCCAATGGACGGGCGTGACGACCTATCCGGCATGGTGGCACCTGATCGTGGGCGGCTTTGCCTTCGGTGCGGTCTTCATGGCCACCGACCCGGTGACTTCGGCCCAGACCAACACGGGCAAATACATCTTCGGCGTGCTGACGGGTGCGCTGGCGGTGCTGATCCGAGTGGTCAACCCGGCCTATCCGGAAGGCATGATGCTTTCGATCCTCTTCATGAACGCGCTGGCGCCGCTGATCGACTACTATGTGGTCGAAGCCAACGTCCGGCGCAGAAACAAACGTATCGAACCGGCAAAATAAGAGGGCAATCATGAAAAAAATCAATACGAACAGCAACGCCTACATCATCCTCTACTCGACGGTGATGGTGGCGGTGGTGGCGACGCTGCTGGCTGTGGCGGCACTCTCGCTGCAAGAACGGCAGTATGCCAACGAACTCAACGAGAAGAAGCAATCGATCCTTGCGTCGCTCTCGGCCACGGGCGAAAACTACGACGAATTCATCGAAGCCCGCATACTGGATGCCGAAGGGCGTCCGGTCGAAGGGGACGACGTATTCGCCCGGCTCAACGACCTGCAAGGCTCGTTCGACGAAGGGCGCTTCCCGATTTTCGAGGCCCGGGACGGCCGGGTGGTGATTCCGGTGACGGGCTCGGGGCTGTGGGGGCCGATCTGGGGCTATGTGGCGCTGGAGAACGACATGGACACCGTGGCGGGCATCGTGATGGCCCACAAGGGCGAGACCCCGGGTCTGGGCGCCGAAATCGCGACGGAGAAATACCAGTCGAAGTTCGTGGGCAAGACGATCTTCGAGGGCGACGAATTCGTGTCGGTGACCCTGCGCAAGGGCGGCGCCAAGGACCTTGCCCACGAAGTGGACGCCATAACGGGCGGCACGAAGACCTCGGACGGCGTGACGGCCATGCTGCGCACGAGCATCGGCCACTATCTGCCGCTGCTGGAAGCGCGCCGCACGGCTGCTGCACAAGTCGAAGCCGAGGGCTGCGAAGAAGTGTCTAACGAAGAAAAAGCAGAAGACCATGAGTAGCAAGAATCTCAAATACCTGACGGGCCCCTTCTCGGCGAACAACCCGGTGATCGTCCAGATACTGGGCATCTGCTCGGCGCTGGCGGTGACCGTACAACTCAAACCCGCCATTGTCATGGCGCTGTCGGTGACGGTGGTGACGGCCTTTGCCAACCTTGTGATGTCGCTGCTGCGCAACGGCGTACCGGCCCGCATCCGCATCATCGTACAGCTGGTGGTCATCGCGGCGCTGGTGATCTTGGTGGACCAAGTGCTCAAGGCCTACGTATACGAAGTGTCGAAACAACTTTCGGTCTATGTGGGTCTGATCATCACGAACTGCATCGTCATGGGCCGCATCGAAGCCTTTGCACTGGCCAACAAACCGTGGCCCGCGCTGCTGGACGGCATCGGCAACGGCTTGGGCTATGGCCTGATACTGGTGGTGGTGGCCTTCTTCCGCGAACTGCTGGGCTCGGGCTCGCTGCTGGGCTACCGCATCGTTCCGGAGAGCTGGTACATGGCCGAGGGCGGCTTCTACTCGAACTGCGGCCTGATGCTTTTCCCGCCGATGGCGCTCATCATCGTGGGCTGCATCATCTGGGTGCACCGCTCGCGCAACAAGGATTTACAGGAAAAATAGGAGGTAGCGTATGGAATCGTTGAACATATTTATCCAGTCGATCTTTATCGACAACATGGTTTTCGCCTTCTTCTTCGGCATGTGCTCCTACATCGCCGTGTCGAAGAGCGTGAAGACGGCCCTCGGACTGGGTGCCGCCGTGACGTTCGTGATGGTGATGACCGTACCGCTGAACTACCTGTTGTATCAGTTCGTACTCAAACCCGGAGCGCTGGCGTGGGCCGGAGTGCCGGAAGTGAACCTGAGCTTCCTGTCGTTCATCGTATTCATAGCGACGATCGCGGCGTTCGTACAGCTGGTGGAGATGATCGTGGAGAAATTCTCGCCGACGCTCTACAGCCAGCTGGGCATCTTCCTGCCGCTGATAGCTGTGAACTGCGCCATCATGGGCGGCTCGCTCTTCATGCAGCAGAAAGTCGATGCGCTGCAACTGACTTCGCTGTGGCAGTCGATCGTCTATGGACTGGGCTCCGGACTGGGCTGGTGGCTGGCGATCGTGATGATGGCCGCCATCCGCGAGAAGACGACCTACTCGCACATCCCTGCGGCGCTCAAAGGCCCGGGCATCGCCTTCATCATCACGGGCCTGATGGGCATCGCCTTCATGATCTTCTCGGGCATTCAGTTCTAAACCAATAAAAAAGAGAGACTGAGAAAATGGAATTGACAATCATAGTTGCAATCGTAGCCTTTCTGGCGGTCACCCTGCTGCTGGTGGGGCTGCTGCTCTTCGCGAAGGCGAAGCTGACCTCGTCGGGCGCCGTGACCATCGACATCAACGACGGAGAGAAGCTGCTGACGGCCGAGAGCGGCGGGACCCTGCTCTCGACGCTGGCCAACAACAAAGTGTTCCTGCCGTCGGCCTGCGGCGGCGGCGGCTCGTGCGGCATGTGCAAATGCCAAGTGCTGGAGGGGGGCGGCGATATTCTGCCCACCGAGACGGGATTCATCTCGCGCAAGATGGCCAAGGACCACTGGCGTCTGGGCTGTCAGGTGAAGGTGAAGGAAAACCTGAAGATCCGGGTGCCCGAAGCGGTGCTGGGCGTGAAGAAATGGGAGTGCACGGTGGTTTCGAACCGCAACATCTCGACGTTCCTCAAGGAATTCGTGGTGAAGCTGCCCGAGGGCGAGAACCTCAAGTTCCGCAGCGGCGGCTACATCCAGATCGACATCCCGAAATACGAGGCCATCAAGTTCTCCGACATGGAGATCGACGAGCGCTTCCGCGAGGACTGGGACAAGATGAAGATGTGGGACCTCGTGACGACCAACCCCGAACCGACGTTCCGCGCCTACTCGATGGCCAACCACCCGGCCGAGGGCAACATCATCATGCTGAACATCCGTATCGCCACGCCGCCGTTCGACCGGGCCACGGGTTCGTTCATGAAGGTGAACCCGGGCATCTGCTCGTCGTACATCTTCTCGCGCAAACCGGGCGACAAGGTGACCATCTCGGGTCCCTACGGCGAATTCTTCCTGCCCGACAACCTGCCCGACACGCAGGAACTGATCTTCATCGGCGGCGGTGCGGGCATGGCGCCCATGCGCAGCCACATCATGCACCTGTTCAAGACTGAGAAGACCAAGCGCCCCGTGTCGTTCTGGTACGGTGCCCGCGCCCTGAAGGAAGCGCCCTATCTCGATGAGTTCCACCAGATCGAGCAGGAGTTCCCCAACTTCAAGATGAACTTGGCGCTCGACCGTCCCGACCCCGAAGCCGACGCGGCAGGGGTGAAGTACACGGCCGGATTCGTGCACAATGTGCTCTTCGAGAACTATCTGAAGAACCACGAGGAGCCCGAAGGCTGCATCTACCTGATGTGCGGACCTCCGATGATGATCGCTTCGGTGGTCAAGATGCTCGACAGCCTCGGAGTGCCGCCGGAGAATATCCTCTACGACAATTTCGGCAGCTAAACGCAGGGCCGGATAAAAAATAAGAGCAGACGGAAAGTCTGCTCTTATTTTTTCTATTTGCGGGCGGTTTTATTTCTTGCTGGTGCCGCTTTCGAGGATCGAGACGATGGAGTAGAGCGTGAAGCAGATGGCGCCGAACCCGGCGATGACGCGCGCGGGAACGAAGTACTTGTGGGCGAACTCGGAAGCCTCGAACAGGAACGCAGCGAGGAAGAGAGATGCCAGCGCCGTGATGACGGGGATGATCGGGATGCGTTTGGCCAGCGGGTAGTCGGCGTGCCAGATGCGGGCGAGGAGAATGACTTTGCTGGAGATGCTCCAACAGATCAGTGCCAGCCCGAAGAGCACGAACCCGACGAAGTTGATAGGACGGCCCCGCAGGACAATCAGCAGCACGATGCCGAGGATGAACGCCAGCGCACCCATGGTGATGACCAGCCCGGTCCATTTGGATTTTTCCTTGAGGGTGTAGCTGCCGCGGATCTGCCGGGCGATGCTGGCCACCAAGGCGATGAGCGACGTGCAGACGCAGGCGATGCCGAACATGACGCTGCCTGCGACGATATGGGCCGGAAGCGTGCCGCGCACGAAGAGCAGGATGCACCAGACCCATGCGGCGAGGGCCGTGGCGCAGACGATGCCGATGAGGGTGGCCGCCTGCCCGACGGTGAAGCCCTGCGGGTTGATCGAGAACGACGCGTCCATCGAGTTGTGGGGGATGAGGATGAAGCGCGACGACGAAGTGGCGGCCGTGGAGACGCAGACCGTGATGAGCCCCAGTCCGCAGACCACGTGGCCCGTGACGATCCATCCGCTCATGCCCGAGGTGAGGATGAAGACCCCGCAGATGAGCGTGGCCAGCGCGAAGGAGTAGCCGATGGCGGGGAAGAGGTAGCGGGCCGCTTCGCTGTAGGTGCCGATGAGCTGGCGGATGATGGTGGCCGCCGTGCAGTAGAGGGCCATGCAGATGGAGCCGAGGAAGAATACGACGGGTCCGGCCGTCAACCGTGCGGGGTCGTCGCCCGCTGCATAGATGTAGGCTCCGTAGGCGAAGCAGAAGGCCGCCATAGCAAGAGGGATGGCGCGGAAAAGTACGCTGATGCCGTGGTTCATGATGGTTCGGTTTTTCCGGCCCCTGCGCAAATCCCGTACCAATAAAAATGACTATCTTTGGAGCGCAAATAAAACTGAAAACGATGATTCGAGGAGCGATTTTCGACATGGACGGCACGCTGGTGGACAACAGCGCCGTGCACGTGGAGGCATTCGGGATTTTCTGCGGCCGCTACGGAGTGCGCGGCTGGCAGGAGAAGCTGGCGCAGGCTTTCGGCATGGGCAACGACGACATCATGCGCCGTATCATGCCCGAGGAGATAATCCGCGAAAAAGGGCTGGCGGCGCTGGCCGACGAGAAGGAAGCGATTTATCGCGAGATATACGCACCGACCATCCGGCCGGTGGCGGGGCTGGCCGACTTGCTCGGACAGCTGCGGGCTGCGGGTGTGCGTCTTGCCGTGGGGTCGTCGGGGTGCCGCGCCAACATCGATTTCGTGCTGGAGAAGTGCGGCATCGGAGAGTTTTTCGAGCAGATCGTCTCGGGCGACCGGGTGACGCGCTGCAAGCCCGACCCGGAAATATACCTGACGGCTGCTGCGGCGCTGGGGCTGGAGCCTGCCGGGTGCGTGGTATTCGAGGATGCCAAGGCGGGCATCGAAGCGGCCCGGCGTGCGGGTGCGGGGCGCATCGTGACGCTCACCACGACCCTCCCGCGCGAAGTGCTGGCGGCAGAGACGGCAACGGACCTGATCGTCGACACCTTTGCCGATATTGCGGATCTGGAAACGATTCTGCAATAGGATGTTACGAGGAATCGCAGCCGTCGGGCTGCTCGTCGTCTCCAACGCTTTCATGACGCTGGCGTGGTACGGGCATATCGCATTCAAGTCGCGGCTCGAACGTTTCGGGCTGGTGGCTATCGTGTTGCTCAGTTGGGCCATCGCCCTCTTCGAATATTGTTTTCAGGTGCCGGCCAACCGCATCGGCTCGGCCCAGTTCGGCGGCCCTTTCTCCATTTGGGAGCTCAAGGTCATTCAGGAGGTCGTTTCCCTCACGGTCTTCACCCTTTTCGCGCTGCTCTTCATGCGCTCCGATACGCTCCGGTGGAACCACCTCGCCGGGTTTGGCTGTCTGGTGTTGGCCGTGTACTTTATTTTTCGGAAATAACCAACCCCGGTCCATCGAGGGCCGGGGCTAATCGTTTGCATATCCGGCCGGGCCGGACTATTCGGGTACGTAGATGATTTCGCCGTTGTCGAGCTCGTAGGCGATGCCGACGCGCTTGCCGCGGGTGCCGCTCTGCGGATTCTGCTCCTCGGAAGGGGTGTAGCGGTTGATCTTCTGCCCCTCCTTGGTGATGATCTCCATGTTCTCCTTGCCGGGGTTCTTGACCATGGTGAAATCTTCCTGACTGAACATTTCGGTCATGTTGTAACGGCTGACGAGCGCCACCATCAGGGCTACGGCGAAGACCATCGCGACGTCGAAAAGATTGCTCACGACGCTCATCGGATCGCTCTCTTCGTCGCGGCGCAACAGAGTGCGTCTCATTGTTTGCTGCGTTTTTCGTTCAACAATCCGGCGACGAATTCGAGGTCGGTCATCCCCTGAAGATACCAGCGCTGTTTGATCTGCTGGGTGATGAAGCCTACGGCGCTGGCGAAGAGCCCGACGACCGTCGTGGCGAAAGCCACCTGCATGTTGTAGGCCATCGAGGCGATGTCGCCGGCAGCCAGCCCGACCAGCGCGGGACCCATCGGGATGAGGGTGCCCATCAGCCCCAGCATGGGACCCATTTTGGTGAGGGTCTTCGAGACGGCGAGGTCCTTGTCGGCCGCGATCTCGAAGTCGGCGAGCAGCCGTTCCATGCGGGCCGGGCTTTCGCGGGCGTCGAGCATGCGGCGGATGTGGTCGACGGCGAGCGAACGCCCCTCGGGCAGTTCGGCGGCCAGTGCGGGCAGCGTGTCGGCCGTCAGCGTGTCGAGCTTGCCGCGCAGCACGGCGTCGGTCTTGCGCAGCGACGCGTATTGCCCGAAGAAGGAGCCGATGAGCAGCAGCGCACGGCCGAAAAGCAGGATGAGCAAGACGATCACCGGAACGAGCAGCCCGGTGGAAATCCAGTAGAGGATGTCGGAAATGTAATTCATGGTATTTTAAGGATTGATTCGTTTTTTTGTTTGCCGCCGCCGCAGGAGCATCCCGGCGAGCGCTCCGGCCGCCGTGAGCCCCAGAACGCCCATGAGGGCGCGCCAGTCGACGGAGCTTTCGGCGCTCACGGCCGTGCGGCCGTTGACCGTGGCGATGATGCCCAGAATGGCGATCAGGGCGCTGGCGAGAAAGAGCAGTTCGAGCCGCACTTCCTTTTCGGGCAGGAGCCGCCGAAGCAGAAACGGAACCGCGAATACCGCGGCGCCGACCCCGGCGGCCGTGGTCCACGCCACGAGCGCGAAAGATGCGCCGGGAAAGACGAAGATCGCGGCGACCAGCCCGCTGAAAAGCACCGGGAAGATCAGGATGCCCGGGAACCAGCGCAGAAGACGGTAGATCCGGATGGTCCGGGGCCGCAGCTGTCCGGAGTGCCGGACGTGGACGGCCAACAGGCAGAAAGCCATTTGCAGCACCACTTCTATCGAGAGTACCACGGCCGTGTCGAGCATCAGGGCCGGGTCGGCCAGCCAGTCGGCGATCTGCGTCCGCGACTGCTCGATGGCCAAGGACTGCATGGCCCCGACGAAGAGTGCGCAGACGACGGCGGAAACGGCCGTCGCACCGGGCTTGCGCAGGCTCTGCTTCAACAGGTAGCTGAAGCAGACCAACAGCATCATACAGAAAACAACGGTCTCCATAGGTTCCTATTTTTGACGTCGGCGGATCATGACCGTGGCGGCGGCGATGGCGGCGATGACGATGGCCAACACGACGAGGTTGCTGACCCGGTTGGTTGTCGTTGCGGTTGCGGGCGACATTTCGTCGCGCTTCATGACCACCCCTTTGTCGGCCGGGTCGGTCTGCGCCTTGCGGATGCGGTCGATGCGGCTGCCGTACTCAGCGGCAGCAGCGGGGGCGCTCTTCGAGGCGATGAAGCTGCGCAGCTTGGGGTTGTCGCACACGAACCCCGAACACGAAGGTCCGTGCCGGTTGACGAGCTCGGTGTGGAGCTCGGCGAGGTCGGCGATCTGCTGCTCGGAAGCGCTCCACATCCCTTTGCGGACCGATTCGAGCATGACGGCGGTCATCTCCTCGAGAGCGGCGGGGCTGCTCTGCTCGAACCAAGCACGGGTGCCGAGGCCGAACTTGTCCTTGACGTAGACGTTGTAGATTTCGTCCCACAGCTCCTTGTCGACGGCCGCAGGCTTCATGACGTTCCAACCGTAGGTGTTCTGCACGATCTCGGCGAATGTTGCGGCCGACCCTGTGCCGCCCTTCATCTTTTCGCGGATGTAGGCGGGGTTGAAGAGGGTGGTGCGGCTCTCGATGCCGATGGCCTCCTTGATCTCCTGCATGCGGACGTTGCTGCGGTTGCGGTAGTCGCTCAGGTAGGCGTCGGGGTCTTTGCCGGTGACGTTGCGCACGGCGAGGTTCATGCCGCCCATGAACTCGAAGACGTGGTCGAGGCTCAGTGCGCCCCACGTGTTGCTCTGCCGGGGCTGGACGACGGCGTCGGTGCGGGTCAGGGCGGCTTCGAACGCGAACTTGCGGACGGTTTCCCACTGCTGCTCGCTGCCGTAGAAGGCGTTCATGTTGTTCAGATAGACGTCGGCGATTTCGCTCTGCTGCTCCCAGCGGTCGCCCGCCATGACCATGCCCTGAATGCCGGTGCCGTAGCCGCCGTTGACGGCGCCGAAGACGCGGAAGGTCGAGATTTCGCGCGCCTCGCGGGGCGAAAGGCCTTTTTCGATGAGCGTACGCTCGGTCTCGACGATGCCCTCGGCCACCCGGTTCTCGAAACCGGGATCGTCCGCCGCGGCCGCCATCTCCACGGCGCGGTTGATCAGGAAGAGCCGCGAAGCGGCGATGTCGCGCAGCTGACCGCTGGTCTGCACCACGACGTCGATGCGCGGGCGCCCCAGCTCGGCGGCCGGAATCAGCCGCAGGTCGGTCACCCGGCCGAATGCGTCGCGGACGGGCTCGACGCCGAGCATGAAGAGAATCTGGGCGATCGTAGCCCCTTCGGTTTCGATGAATTCGCCGCTCCAGAGCGTGTAGCTGACCTTGCGGGGCAGGCTGTCGTTGTGGCGGCTGCGGTAGATGTCGAGGGTGCTGTTGGCCAGCGCCACCCCCTTTTCCCATGCCGCTTCGCTGGGCGTGGCTTCGGCGTTGATGCCGTAGAGGTTGCGGCCCGTGGGGAGCGTGTTGGGGTTGGCGATCGGATCGCCGCCGGGCGACGGCGCGGTATAACCGCCAGCAAGGGCGCCGATGATCGATTCCAGCTCGGCCGAGGGGCTCTCCTGCAAGGCCTTGCGGTAGTTGCCGACGTTGCGGACGGTGCGCTCGACTTCCATGACGGCCCGGGCGAAATGGATTTCGTCCTTGGTATACTTTTCCTTCGGCTGCATGGCCGCCATCATCTGCTCCATCGACGGGCGGGCGGGTTCGGCCGCCGGAGTTGCCGGTGCGCTGTCGGTGCGTGCGTGCATGGCTGCTTCCATCTTTTTCAGCGCTTCGGGGCTGGCCCCCATGGCTTTGGCCATGGCGAGAGCCTTGCGGGCGTCCATGCCCCGGCCTGCTTCGCGCATCTTGCCTGACAAGGGATTGCGGGCGGCGGAAGTTTCGCTCCGGTCGGCATGGCGGGCCGCTTCGGCGGGCGCTTCCTGAGACATGGCCATCATCATGGCCATCATTCCTTGCGGAGCCTGCTGCGCCCGTTCGATGGCGCGGGCCTTGCCCAGCTCCTCGGGGGTGACGGCGGCGATCCGGCAAACGGTCTTGTCGCCGACGGGCTCCGACCCGGAGAGGAGCCTGTCGACCAACGCCCGGGCGGGCTCCAGATAACGGGCGGCGAAGAGCGACCGGTGCTTCTCGGCATCGGCCGCGGCCCGGCCCCGCTGCTTGTCGAGCGCAAGCAACCCGTAGGCGATCGGATCGACGGTCATGGCGCGGACGCTGCTGACGATGCGGGCGGGCTCGTAGGGGATGCCCATAGTGTAGAGCTGTCCGGTCACTTTCTCGGCGACGAGTTCCTCGGCGAAATTCTCGATGCGGGCGATTTCAGCCTCGCTGTAGGGGCTTCCTGCCAGCGAATCGAGCCCCAGCTCGCGATGCAGGCCCAGCCGCAGAGCGATGCGCTTGACGGCCAGCGAAGCCCGTTCGGCGGAAGCGGAAGCAGGGTCGTCGGCGAGGACGTTGTATTTTTTGATGGCGTCGCACAACTCCTTGTAGGTGGTGCGCAGAGCGCTTTCCATGAAAGGCGGCGTGAGGTAGGAGATCAGCCCGGCATAGGCCCGGCGTTTGGCGATCATCCCCTCGCCGACGTTGCCGATCGAATAGACGTAGAAGTGGGGCAGGGAGCCCACGAGCCGGTCGGGCCAGTCGTTGCGGCTCAGCGCCACCTGCTTGCGGGGCGTGAACTCCAGACTGCCGTGGGTGCCGAAGTGGATCAGCGCGTCGGCGCCGAATCCGTATTGCGTCCAGAGGTAGGAGGCGATGTAGGGGTGGGGCGGGGCGACGTCGGTTCCGTGTACGACGGCGAACGAATCGCCCCCGCTGCCGGCGGCAGGCTGGGGCAGGAGCACCACGTTGCCCAAGCGGATGCGGGCCACGCACAGGCGGCCGTCGCCGGTGGCCATGTAGTTACCGGGAAAGTCGCCGAAAGCGGCCGTGACCTCGGCGTATTTCTCGGGGCGCAGCGCCTGCTCGACCCATGATTCGTAGGTTTCGCGGTCGATGAGTTCGGGCTGACCGTTGCGCAGATACTCGTCGATGGCTCCCTCGGCATAGGTGCCGTAGACCGCACCCTGACGCTGGATGAGCTCGGCCAGTCCGGCTTCCGACGCGGGAAGCCCGTCGACCCGGTATCCTTCCTGCTTCATGCGCACGAGGAGCCGGTAGAGCGACGGCACGACCTCCATGCCCGAAGCGGTCAGGGCGCTCTGGCCGGGGCCCTTGTAATAATAGATGGCCACGCGCTTTTCGCTGTTGGCCTTGCGCTGGAGTGCGAGATAGTTGTTGACGGTCTCGACGAAAGTTTCCAGCCGCTCGGGGATGGCCCGCACTTGGGGCAGCCCCTCGGCGTCGCGGTAGTGGCCGAAAAGGACGTAGGGGCGGATGGCGCCGTCGATCTCGGGCGTGACGACGCTCTGCGACAGGAATCCGCCGCTCATGCCCATCGGGTCGTTTTCCCACTCTTCGACGGGCGCGTTGATGTTGAGCGTGGTGAAAAGCGGGATGTTCTTGGCCTTGAGGTACTCTACGACGGCATCGCCCATACGGCCGTGAGCCATGTTGACCACGGCCGATACGCTGACCGAATCGGCATGCCCCCGGCCGATGAACTGCACGAGGTTGCGGACGGGATAGACCCGGTTGCCGCTCTGTTCGAGCCGCCGCACCAGATCGGCGGGTTCGCCCATGGCTCCCGTGACGAGGATGCCGGGCATCGCATCGCCGGCCAGCCCGCTGCGTTCGAGGAAAGCATGGTAGGCGGCCACGGAGCCGAACTCCAGCTCCTCGGCGTCGGGCTGCTGCGGATCGGCATGGTAGAGCATGCCGTACAGGCGCTCGACGGGGGGCTCGGGCTCGCTGACGAAGAAGCGTTTGCCGTCGACGTATTTCCGCACGTAATGCAGCATGTTGCGGTAGTTGCTGCGGCCCCCGGCAGAGAGGTAGGCCTTGATGGCTGCGGCGGCGAGCGAATCGAGCGAACGGATGTCGTTGGCGGGGTTAGTGGCGGCCGTGGTCAGCACGCGAACCTTCCTTGCGGCGGCCTGCGCCAGCTGCTCGCGCTGGGTCTCGGTGATGCGCAGCCCCATGCCGTTGACGAAGATCATGTCGAACCGGCCTGCGCGGTCGAACCGCTCGGGGCTCAGCTCCTCGATGACGATGCGCGGGTTGTCGGCGGCCCGGGCTATCTGCCCCAGCGCCACGGCCTGATAGTTGACGAAAGCGATGCGCGTGGTGCCGCACAGGGCGTGCCACGCCCAAAAACCGGCCGCGCACAACAGCGGGAGTGCGCAACCGGCGATGATGCTCTTCTTGGACAAGTAATTCACGATGGATCGAAATGTTTGGGGTTTACCGGAAAAAACGGTCGATATTCACCGACATGCCGATCGAAAAGGCGATGCCGGTGGTGGTGGGCGAATTGCTGAAGTAGTAGGACGGTACGTAGTCGAACAGGTTGTCGACGGCGGCCGTGAGCTCGATGCCCCGGGCGATGCGCTGCGAAAGGGTGAGCTTCCAGATCGTATAGCCGGGGTAGGTCACCCGCTGGGTCTCTTCGTAGGATGCGGCCGACGTATATTCGTCGGTGCTTACGCGCGAGAGGAAGCGTCCGTTCAGCGCGATGTTGAACCCGTAGTTCTTCCAGTCGCGGCCGTAGTCGACGCGCATGGTGGCCGTATGCGGACGGGTGCTCGACGTGAGGGGCTGCCCTTTCCCGATGTGCTCGAAGGTGTAGACATAGGAGAGCCGCACGCCGATGCCGCACGGGTAGCGGGCCGCGAGGTTCGCTTCGGCTCCGGCCACCTGCATGTCGGCGATGTTGACGTACTGCATGCCGTTGAGCTGCTTGTTCCACGCGGTGGTTATGCGGTTGCCGACCAGATTGTAGAACCCGGTGACGGTCATCGAATAGCGGCCCCGGATATACTCGGCCGAGAGCGAAAGGTTGTGGCTCGTCTCGGCCTTGAGCGATTCGTTGCCGTAGATCATGAAGATGTTGCCCATGTAGAAGTTCATGTACATCTCCTTGAGGGTCGGGGCGCGGAATCCGCCCGAATAGGAGCCGCGCAGCGAACAGTTGCCGATCTTGTACATCAGTCCCAGCTTGGGCGACAGGTGGCTCACGTCGGCCTCGGAGAAGTGGTCGAAACGCACCCCGGCGACCATGTTGAACTTCAGCGTGGGGTTCCAGTCGAATTGGGCGAAGGCGTCGGCCGTGTATTGGTGCCGGGCGCCGTTGTCGGCGAACTGGTAGGACATCAGGTAGTCGCGCATGAAGTCGCCGCCCACGGTCAGGGTGTGCCGCTCGGCGAAGGTCCGGTTGTAGAGCCCGCGGACGATGTGCTGCACGTTGCTGTAGTCGCGCACGTCGGACTTGCTGCGTACGATGTAGTCGCTCTTGTCGTATTGGTCGAACGAGTAGTAGAGCTCCAGTTCGTTGCTCCGGTCGATGGCGTAGCGGCCGCTCAGCCCGCCGCTGAAGTCGCGGTAGCGGTCTTTGGCCGCCTCGGAGGCGTCGCGCTCGCGGAAGAAGTAGCCTGCGCGGGCCGAGAATTCGAGTTTGTCGTTGACCGACACGGTCAGCCTGTCCTTGAAGTTCCAAGTGCGGTTGCCGTAGATCGTGCCGTAGTCGCCGTCGCTTTTCAGGTCGATCGCATCGGCGCGCGTATGTTGCAGGCTGGCCGTGTTGGCCACCTTGCCGACCTTGAATCCCGCGCTGCCGCCGTAGCGCTGCTCGTTGTGGGCGCCGTAGCGGGCGTTGAGACTTGCCGTCCAGCGCTCGTTCTGGCGCTTGCTGATGAGGTTGACCACACCGCCCACGGCGTTCGAGCCGTAGAGCGACGACGCGGCCCCTTTGACGATCTCGACCCGCTCGACGTTGTCCATGTTCAGACGGCTGTAATCGATGTTGTCGAGCGTCTCCCCGGCCAGCCGTTCGCCGTCGACCAGAAACAGCACCGAATTGCCGCCGAAACCCTGCATGTTGAGCGAGACCTGCTGGTTCATGGCGTAGGAGAATTCGATGCCGGGCAGCTCCTGTTGCAAGAGGTCGCCGATGTGGGTGGCGTCGGCCTTGCGGATGTCGTCGGCCGTGAGAACGCGCGTGACGATCGGGGCGTCTTTCAACAGCCGCGGCGTGCGCGTACCCGTGACGACGATCTGCTCCATGCCGATGATGTCTTCTTCGAGCCGGAAGTCGATCCGCTCCCCCTCTTTGGCGCTGCGCGAAACGGAGAGGTAGCCGACGAACGATGCGGTGAGAACCGACGCCTTGTCGGGAAGCCGGAGGGTGTAGTTGCCGTCAGCGTCGGCCGTCGTGCCGAGGGAGGTGCCCTGTACCGATACGGCAGCACCGATCAGCGGTGCGCCGCCGGTGTCGGTCACCTTGCCGGTGACGATGCGTTGTGCTGCCGCGGAAAAGGCGCATAAGAGCAGTGCGCCCGACAGAATGATGCGGAATGGTTGCTGCATGGGGGTCAGTGTTCGAGCGGGTAGAGGTAATCGATGGTCATGTAGCCTTTGATGCCGGCGGTGTCCGTGTAGCCGGAGAGCCGGACAGCCGCATGGAGCCCGTCGCTGAGCCGGATGACGTAGATCCGCTTGGAAGGAGTGTAGATCGGCGGCATGGTGGAGGTGTCGACGTCGAGCCACTGCGACAGGACGGGGTTGTAGAACGAGGGAACGTAGATCAGGTAGCCGTCCATCATGTGCGACATGTCGACGGTGATCTGCTCCGTGGTCCAGATGTCCTCGACATAGTCGCCGTCGGGGAGCTGTTCCGCATTGCGCAGGGGCTCGAAATCGGAGAGGGCGGTGTCGAGCACGCTGCCGCCGTTGGTTTTGGCGTCGTAGCGGTGTACGGCGAAATCCCACGCGGCGGGCTCGTCGGCATCGGTGCCGAGCGCAACGACGGTCGACGTGCGGAAATCGATGTAGTTCCAGACGGTGTAGCTCGTGGCGTCGATGTAGATCGTGCCCGAACGGGTGCTGCTGTCGACCCGGATGAAGCCGAATCCGTTCTCCTCGGTGGGGGCGGGCTGGTCGTAGAGCCCCTCGAACAGACCGTTGCATGCCGGCAGCGTCGCGAGGGACGCCGCCAGCAGCAGGGCGATCGATGATTTTTTCATGGGGCGGATCATTCGGCGGTTGCGGGGGCCTTGCCCGGGTGCAGAACGACGGTCAGACCTCCCATGACGGCAGGTACCGAGAACGAGAATTCGTATTCGTTTTTGGCGGCGTCGACCTTGCCCGTGAGGGTGTATTGATAGCTGTTGGTCGAGGCGCCCATGCCCATAGCGACCGAACCCGCCCCTTCGAGGGTATAGACCTTGTCTTCGTATGCAACCGTGAGCGGGGTTTGGAATGTGCCCCACTGTGCCGATGCGAAAGAGAGCGAGAGGGCCCCGTCCTCGGCGGCGATCGTCAGCGATTCGTCGTCGGTGTACATCGGCTCGGCCGAGTAGGCGAAAGAAGCGGCCGAATAACCGCCGTAGGTTCCCGGCAGCAGCAGCTCGGCGGGAGCGGCTCCCGTCTTGAAGACGATGTGCATGCCGCCCATGACCGACGGCACGCTGAAGCGGATTTCGGCGTCGTCGAGCGACCGGATGCTGCCCGAAACCGTGCAATCGTAGGTTTGGACCGACTGCATGCCCATCTGGGCGGTTCCCGAACCGACGATTTCGCAGACGCCGTTCCGGGCCGCAACCGTGGCGCTGCCGATCGAGAACTTGCCCAAAGCGGACGACGTGAAAGCGATCGCTGCGGTGCCGTCCGCATTGTTGGTGATGAGAACCGTTTCGTCACCGGCGCAGGTGTCCGTGAAATACGAGCACGAGGAGAGCGTGTAGCCGCCGTAGGTGCCGGCGATGTCGGTCGGGGCCGACCGGTCGTCGCTGTCGTTGCAGGCGACGCTGCACAGAGCGATGGCTGCTGCGGCCATCCATTTTGCAAAGGAGTTGTTTTTCATGGTTGCGATTATTGGTTGTTGTTTCTATTTTTCTGTTCGGCTGCCCGATTCGGGTTTCCGGGTGCAAAATTCCGCATAACGGGAAAATTCCGCAATCGCCTTAATTAGGTATTTTGAGCGGCCGGATCCTCACGGTTTGTGGGTATTCGCTGGGCCCGGAGTATAAAACATATCGCCCCGACCGGATATCCGGTCGGGGCGATTGTTCGCCAAGCATTGCCGAAGGTTCGATTATCGGCTTCGGCGGTCTTTGCGATAGATCTGCCAGCTGTTCACGAAGTTCTGCCAGACGATGTAAGCGGTGGGGGCGATGGAGGAGATGGGGTCGAGGAACGACTGGGCCATCCACACGGCGAGGACCGTATTCTTCTGCCCGAGGGACTGGCCCCCGGCGGCGGGGTCGCCGAAACGCCGTCCGATAGCCCGCCCGACGGCGAACTGCACGAGGCAGATGACCAAAGCGACGAGAGCGAGCCACAACTCGACGGAGCGCGAAACGTCGTGCAGGTCGATGATGAATGCCGTGGTGCGGCCGATGGTGACGATGAGGGCGACGAGCCACATGTAGAACGAAATCTGCCCGTGGGCGCCTATCCACCCGGCTGCGCGGGGTACGACGAGCCGACACAGCTGCGCGGCGGCGAAAGGTAGGATCAGCAGCGGTGCGATGCGGGCGAAAATCTGGGCGAAAGTACAGACGCCGCTCCCCGCATAGGTGAGGATGCCGGGGGCTGCGACCGCAACGGCCATGTTGCACAGCAGGCTGTAGGTGGCTACCGTCACGACGTTGGCGCCGAGCATTCCGGCGATGACGACGGCGGCCATGGCGACGGGCGTAAGGATGCAGATCATGGCTCCCTGCGCCACGGTGGTGTCGAACGGCAGCAGGGCGAAGTAAACCGCGGCGCAGGCGGCCAGTTGGAAAAGCAGCAGCCATACGTGCAGCATGGAGAAGCGCATTTCCCGGGGCTTGACGCGGCAGAAGGTGACGAAAAGCATCAGGAAGATGAGCGTCGGGGTGATCATCCGCCCCGACCACTCCTCTACGGCCGTGACCGGGCGGCAGAGCAGGGCTCCGACCACCATGGCCGACGGCATGGCGATGCTTTTCAGGTTGCGATGAAGATTTTCGAGCAGGCGCATCCTATCCCAGCAGCTCCTTGACCTTGGCCGAAATATCCTTGCCGTCGGCCCGTCCGGCCAGCTTCTTGGACGCGACGCCCATGACCTTGCCCATATCCTTCATGGACGTGGCGCCGACCTCGGCGATGACGGCCTGCACCTCGGCGGTCAGCTCTTCGGGCGAGAGCTGCCGGGGCAGGAACTCCTGAAAAACGGCCACTTGCGCCAATTCTTCCTGCGCGAGGTCGGGCCGGTTCTGCTCGGTGAAGATAGCGGCGGAATCGGTGCCCTGCTTGGCGAGCTTCGAGAGGATTTTCAATACGTCGGCGTCGGGCAGTTCGTCGATGCCGGGGCCCGAGGTCTTGGCTTCGATGATATACTTCTTGGCGTTGCGCAGGGCGCTCAGACGCACGGCGTCCTTGGCCTTCATGGCATCCATGATGCCTTTGGAAATTTGTTGTTCGAGAGACATGCTAAAACGTTTTTGCAGCTTCAAAGTTACGATTTTTCTATGTTTTTATTCCCGAGCGAAATCGAAAAGAGCCCGACGGCGACGAAAAGCGCGTTGTAGACCAGCAGTTCGAAGCCGATACGGTAGCCCCAATGTTCGGCCGCAGCGTATTGGAGCAGGGCGCTGAGCGCCGGTCCGGCAAGAGCGGCGAGAGGGACCCAGCGGTCGCGGGGGCGGCGGCGCGAGAAGATGCCGAAGAGGAAGAGCCCGAGGATGGGGCCGTAGGTGTAGCTGACGATGCGGAAAAAGAGGTTGATGGCGTTGTCGTCGGCCAGATAGCCCACGCCGAGGATGACGAGCGTCATGCCTGCGGCCATCGATAAGTGAACGCGGCGGCGCACCCGGGTCAGGCGCCGTTCGCCGTAGCGGGCCGGGCCGTCGAGCAGATCGACCGTGAACGAAGTGGTGAGCGCCGTCATGGCCGACCCGGCGGCGGAATAGGTGCTGGATACGAGCCCGAGGACGAAGACGACGCCCACGACGGCGGGCAAACCTCCGTCGACGGCGACCAGCGAAAAGAGCTGGTCGCTTTTGGCCGGGAGCGCGAGACCGCGGTGGCCGACATATAAATATAGGAGTACGCCCAGCACGAGGAACAGCAGGATGACGACGATTTGGCAGAAAGCGGTCAAGACGATGTTGCGCTGCGCGTCGCGCGGTGTGCGGCACGAAAGGTTGCACTGCATCATGTCCTGATCGAGCCCGGTCATGGCGACGAGCACCACGATGCCGCCGACGAACATCTTCCAGAAATAACGGTCGGAAGCGGGATCGCCGAAGAAGAATACCTGTGACATGGACGATGCGGAGACCTCGCGGACGAGCCCGCCGCTGTCGAGCCCCAGCGCACGGGCGACGAAGACGATGGTGAGCACAAGGCTGCCGACCAGACAAAGGGTCTTGAGCGTGTCGGTCCAGATGAGCGACCGGACGCCGCCCTGCTGCGTATAGAGCCACACAAGGGCCACGGTGACCACGGCGTTGAACCAGAACGGCAGTCCGTAGCGGTCGAAGACGAGCAGCTGCATGACGGCGCAGACGACGTAGACGCGCAGGGCGGCGCCCAGCATCTTGGAGAGGATGAAGAAACAGGCTCCGGCGCGGTGGGAGACGATGCCGAACCGCCGGTCGAGATACTGGTAGAGCGAAACGACCTTCAGCCGGTAGAACAACGGCACCAGACCGAAGGCCACGATGAACTGCCCGACGGTGAACCCTGCGACCATCTGCATGTAGGAGAACGAATCGGCGGCGACCGATCCGGGCACGGAGATGAAGGTGACGCCCGACATGGCGGCGCCGATCATGGCCAGCGCGGCCATGTACCACGGGGTGCGGCGGTTGCCGGTGAAGAATCCGGCGTTGTCGGTGCGGCGGCCCGAAAGCCATGCGACGGCGAACAGCACGGCGATATAAGCGCAAACGGTGAATATGACAGCGGAGGGGGACACTATTTTAATTAAGAATTAAGAATTAAGAATTAAGAATGTCTGTCGCTAACCTTTTATTTGTCATTCTGAGCGCAGCGCCGTTAAACATCTGTTTTTTGGATGCGCCGCTCTGCTCAACATGGCATTGTTTGGGTTGCCAAAGATACGAATTCTTGTGCATAGCGGAAGCCCGCCCGGCGAAAAAACGCGGGGATTAATTGGAAAGTATCGGTCGTTTGTGTATTTTTGCGTCGTCCGGAAAGGCTCCGCGAGCGCCGGACGAAAACCATTCAAACCATAGCGATTATGGCTAAAAAACTCAAAATCAGAGACCTTACGTTGCGCGACGGCCAGCAGTCGTCGTTCGCTACCCGCATGAATCAGGCGCAGATCGACCGCTGCCTGCCTTACTACAAGGACGCGAATTTCTATGCCATGGAAGTATGGGGCGGCGCCGTGCCCGACTCGGTGATGCGCTACCTGAACGAGAATCCGTGGACCCGTCTGGAGACCATCCACAAGGCTGTGGGCAAGGTGTCGAAGCTGACGGCCCTGTCGCGCGGCCGCAACCTGTTCGGCTATTCGCCCTACACGGACGAGATCATCGACGGATTCTGCCGCAACGCCATCGAGAGCGGACTGGGCATCATGCGTATCTTCGATGCGCTGAACGATGTGGACAACGTGAAGTCGACGATCAAATATGTGAAGCAATACGGCGGCATCGCCGACTGCGCCGTGTGCTACACGGTCGATCCGAAATATCCGGAGCCGGGCTTCTTCCAGAAACTCATGGGTAAGAAAAAGCCTGCGCCCGTCTTCACCGACGCCTATTTCTTGGACAAGGCCAAGCAGATGGCCGAGCTGGGCGCCGACATGATTACGATCAAGGACATGTCGGGGCTGATTCCGCCGCGCCGCGTGGCTACGCTGGTGAAGCTCTTCAAGGAGCATCTGTCGATTCCGGTCGATTTCCACACCCACTGCACGCCGGGCTACGGTCTGGCTTCGGTGCTGGCGGCGATCATTGCCGGGGTGGACGTGGTGGACACCAACTGCTGGTACTTCGCCGAGGGTACGGGCGCTCCGGCCCTCGAGCTGGTTTACGTGTTCTGCAAGAAGCTGGGTATCGACCTCGGCGTGAACATGGAAGCCGTGGCGCAGATCAACACGCAGCTGCGTGAAATCCGCAAGGAGCTGAACCAGTCGGTATTCGGCACGGAGAAACCCGAACCGAAGGCATTCAACCCGCAGACGGACAAACTGCCTGTCGAGGTCGACGCGCTGTTCGACGAGGCCATCCGCGCAGCCAAGGCCGACGACGAAGCCGCCACGATCGATGCCTGCCGCAAGATCGAAGCCTACTTCGGTTTCCCGGCACCCAACGAACTGGTGCAGAAAGCCGAAATCCCCGGCGGCATGTACTCCAACATGGTGGCCCAGCTCCAGCAGCTCAAGGCCGAGGAGATTCTGCCCCGCGCCATGGAGTTGATCCCCTCGGTGCGCCTGTCGGCAGGTCTTCCCCCGCTGGTGACCCCGACCTCGCAGATCGTGGGCGCACAGGCCGTCAACTGCGCGCTGGACGAAAAGGCCGGACGCCCGATGTACACCAACAAGAGTTCGCAGTTCGTCGGACTGGTGAAGGGCGAATACGGCAAGACCCCGGTGCAGATCGATCCGGAATTCCGGTTCAAGATATGCGGCGTGCGTGAGGAGACCCCCTACGACACCTCGAAATACCAGATGCAGCCCAATCCCGAACTGCCCGAAGCAGGCGGCGCGAAGCTGGCTGCGACGGAGAAGGAAGTGCTGCTGCTGGAGCTGTTCCCGCTGGTGGCCAAGAAGTTCCTGACCGACATGAAGGTAAAGGCCTACGAAGCCAAGAAAGCGGCCGAACCCAAGCCCGAAGCGCCGAAACCCGAGGCCAAGCCGGCACCCGCATTTACGGGCAACACGGTGAACGCACCGCTGCCGGGCCGCATCATCGAGGTGCTGGTCAAGGTGGGCGACACGGTGAAGACCGACGACGAAGTAGTGGTGCTCGAAGCCATGAAGATGGAGAACTCCATCACGACCGACTATGCCGGAACGGTCAAGCGGATTCTGGTCGAACCGGGCCAGACCGTGCCGACCGACGCCGTGCTGGTGGAGATCGAATAGGGCGGCGGTTGCCGAACAACGGAAATCGGGTGCGGAAAATGCTTTTTCTGCACCCGATTTGCTATGCGGAGGGTGTTGGAAAACTCGAACCGTTATGGCTTTTTTCAAGGAATTCAAAGAATTCGCCCTCAAGGGCAATGTGATGGACATGGCCGTGGGCGTAATCATCGGCGGCGCGTTCGGCAAAATCGTGTCATCGCTGGTGGACGACATCCTGATGCCGCCGATCGGCGCCCTGCTGGGCAATACCGATTTTTCGCGGCTGCGCATCGACATCTCGAAAGTGCGCGACGTGACGTCGAACGCGGTGCAGAGCGTGGGCGGTCTGGTGTCGAAAGGGGGCGGCGACGGAATTGTTGCGACCCCGGCGGCCGAGCCGATCTACTGGAACTACGGAGCCTTCATCCAGCAATGCGTCGACTTCACGATTTTGGCGCTGTGCGTCTTTCTGATGGTCAAGCTGATGAACAAACTGATCCGCAAACGTGCGGAAGCTCCGGTGCCGGAACCGGCTCCGACCAAGGAAGAGTTGCTGCTGCGCGAAATCCGCGACCTGCTCCGGGAGCGGAAGTAGGGTAGAGCACGCAAAACGAAGCGGAGAATCTTGGCGCCGAACTCTTTTCGGGCAAGATTCTCCGCTTCGTTCCGAATGGCCGGTCTTTACAGGTCGGCCTCTTTCTTGTGGGTGTACTCCTGAAGTACGTAGGTGGTGAAGATGGGGAAGAACATCATGCCCAGCGACGGGAGCATGACGCAGAAGATCTTGCCGATGGCCGTGACGGGGAAGATCTCGGCGCCGACGGTCGTGACGTTCATCCATGCCCACCACAGCGCATTGCCGAAACCTTGGAGCTTGGGGTTGACGCCCGATTCGTACTCGAAGAATACGAGCCCCGAGATGTAGGTGAAGACCACGACCGTGAAGACGTAGGCGATCAGCAGCCGCTGCACCTTGTTGTCGCTGGTGAGCCATCGCACGATGATGACCATGGCCAGCAGCGCCCGCAGCATCGGCAACAGCCCGACGATGACGCCCCAGTCGCGCGTGACCGGGATGCCGCACCAGCCGAGCAGGTTGAGCCACGGAACCGAAATCAGCAGGAAGAGCAGGTTGTGCCAGAAATAGCGGCTCCGGCGGGGCGCCGTAGCCCATTCGACGAAGAAGTCGAGCAGGAAGACGATGCAGACCACCAGCTGGATGCCGAGGTAGAAGTCCGAAAAACGGGTGTCGCGGCCGCCGATGATCTCCCACGAGAGGGCTGCCAGCAGCACGATGCCCGCGATGACGGCCAGCAATTCCAGTGCGCCGCGCAGGCTCTCGTTGCGCACGGGCGTGTGGGGCAACTGTTTCTGTCTGTTCATAATACGATAGATTTTCGTTTGACGCCCTTGCTGCCGGCAAAATCGGTGCCAAAGACCGCCGGGAATTTTTCGGGCGATTTTTCCGCAAAAGATTTTGCATGCTCGGATTTTTCGTTTATCTTTGCACTCGCTTTCGAGCAATGGCGGGATAGCTCAGCTGGTTAGAGCGCATGATTCATAATCATGAGGTCGAGAGTTCAAGTCTCTCTCCCGCTACCTGAGAATTAAGGAGTTGCAATCACTGCAACTCCTTTTTTCGTATGCGGCGGGCGGAGCGTCTATGCCGGTTCCTTGGAGTGGCTTTCGAGGTATCTTTTTCGGAACAGATCGACGCAGAAGATGAACATGGCCAGCATCAGCGGTCCGAAGATCACGCCCATGAATCCGAAGAGCGAGAGGCCGATGACCACGCCGAAGATGGTGACCAGCGGGTGGGTGTCGGCCAGTTTTTTCTGCATGACGAACCGCACCACGTTGTCGACGTGGGTGACGACGATCATGCCGTAGGCGCAGAGCCCGATGGCGGCGCCCCAATGGCCGTCGAGCGCCATGTATCCGGCCAAAGGAACCCACACGAGCCCGGTGCCGATGATGGGGATGATGGTGGCGAAGCAGGTGACGACGCCCCAGAACAGCGGGCTCGGGGCCCCGAAAATCAGGTAGCCCGCATAGGCGACGATGCCCTGCACGATGGCCAGCAGCGGGATGCCGATGGCGTTGGAGCGGACGATCATGCGGATTTCGCGCATCGCTTTGCGTCCGGTGGTGCGGTTGAAGGGCAGCATCTCGCGTACGTAGTCTTCCATCCGTCCGCCGCCGATCAGCATGAAATAGAGTACGAAAAGCAGCACCACAAGATTGAGCGCGAAATCGGCGATGCTTTTGACGATCCACTGCCCGATTGCGGGAAGATGGCCCAGCAGCGACTGAAGGTTGCTTTCCTGCCAGAGGTCGTAGCCCGTCCGCTGCCGGATCAGTTCGGCGGCATGGCGGAGCGGGGTGACGATCGACTGCGGGTCGAGGGTGATGTTCTGAATCCGGACCACAAGCATCCAGACGACCAGACTGATGGGTATCAGAAAAAGAAAGACCGCTTCGGCCATCAGCAGCGAAGCGGCCATGCTCCGCCGCCAGTGCTTCCGTTCGGAGAGGTACCACATCTGTCCGCGCAGCAGCACGTAGATCGTGGCCGCGCCGAGCAGTCCGCCCAGAAACGGGGTCAGCTTCACGAAGATCGTGACGCCCAGCCCCACGATCAGGACGAAGAGCGAATAACGCCAGTATTTTTCGCGGAAAGACATCGCCGCGACGCCAACAAGGAGCGTGCCGCGGTGCGAGGCGGAAACAGCGGGGCGGGAGTTTGTCGTCGCCCCCACCCACCCATGTCTGCGGGCATCGATGCGAATTCGGTTTTCGATTTCCGACAAAAGAGGTTGTTTTTATTGCGGTTTGTTGAAATTGGCGATAATTTGTTGATAAATTCCAGCTACTCTTATTCGGCTGAAAAATAATTGATTTAATTTTGCGGCATGAAATCGTCGGATTCGATACTTTCCGTTTCGGGTGTGCGCAACAGCCGATACCGGTGTGCGCAGAGCTGCGTGCGTGTCCGACAGCGGCTGCGAGCCGGTCTGCATCCGTCCGAAAATAACGACAAGGGGAAATTCCGCAGGGAAATTTCCCCTTGTCGCTTTTTGGGACCGCAGAGCCGCAACCGCCGCCGCCATTTCCCGACAACCCTATTATTCACTTAATTTTTCAGCGTATGAGGAAACTTTTGCTTTCGATGCTCTCCCTTTTCGTTGCCGCGGCGGTCTGCGCGCAGGTGACGACTTCGGGACTGAACGGTACGGTCACCGACCAAGCGGGCGAACCGCTGGTGGGAGCCACCGTAATCGCCGTGCATACCCCTTCGGGTACGCAATACGGCACTGTGAGCGATGTCAACGGTCGCTACAATTTGCAGGGTCTGCGGCCCGGGGGGGGGTATATGGTGACCTTTTCCTACGTGGGTTATCAGACCGTGGAATTCCCGGGGCTGACGCTGGCGCTGGGCGAAACGCTCAAGCGCGACGCCTACCTGCGCGATAGTCAGGAGCTCGAAGCCGTGGTCGTGACGGCCGACGGCGCCAAGAGCTCGATGAACATCAATCGGGCGGGTGCCGTGACCAGCATCACCAGCGAGCAGATGGACCTGCTGCCCTCGGTGAGCCGCAGCATGAACGACGTCATGAAGCTCACTCCGCAGGCTTCGACCACTACTTCGGGACTGGCCATCGGCGGCGGTAACTACCGCCAGTCGTACGTGACCGTCGACGGTGCTGCGTTCAACAATGCGTTCGGCATCGGCGGCAACCTGCCTTCGGGCGGTACGCCCATTTCGCTCGACGCGTTGGAGCAGGTGTCGATTTCGGTCACTCCCTACGACGTCCGCCAGAGCGGGTTCACGGGCGGTGCCATCAACGCCGTGACCAAGTCGGGTACCAACGAGCTGAAGGTGTCGGCATACAATTATTATAAGAGCGATGCCTTGCAGGGTTCGAAGTACGACGGCGGCGAGATCTCGCTCAACGAGATGAAGAACGACGTGCTGGGCGTCAGCATCGGCGCTCCTATCGTCAAGGACAAGCTCTTCATTTTCGGTAACTTCGAGTACGAGTGGAACACCACGCCCGGCGGTACGCGTCTGGCTCGCACCGACGACGAACAGGAATGGGGCGGCGGTACGCAGTACAACCGTCCGACAGCGGCCAAGCTCGACGAGATCAGCCGCTTCCTGATCGACAAGTTCGGCTACGATCCGGGGCCCTATCAGGACTATTCCGTCAAGACACCGGGTTGGAAGCTCATGGCCCGCGTCGACTGGAACATCAACCGCAACCATGCGCTCAACGTACGTTTCAGCACGACGAAGAACAAGTATTCGTCGGGGCCTTCGAGTTCGATCAGCCCGCTGAGCGGCGTCTACGACCGCGATATTTACGGCCGTACGTCGAACTACGCCATGTATTTCAAGAACTCGCGCTACTATCAGGAGCAGAACTTCACCTCGGTGGCTGCCGAGCTCAACTCGCGTTTCTTGGACGGCAACCTGACCAACACCCTGCGCTACACCTACTCGCATCAGTACGAGCCGCGCAGCTACGACGGCGGTATTTTCCCGACGGTCGACATTCTCGAAGACTACGACGTCAAGGGTACGGCTACTCCGGCCGTCTACGCCAGCTTCGGTCTCGATCCCTTCACCGAGGGCAATCTCCGCGAGGTGAGCACCCATGTCGTCACCGACGAGATCGGCTATACGGTGGGCGACCACCGCATCGTGGCCGGTTTGCAGTTCGAGCACGACGACACCAAGAACGGTTACATGCAGGGCGGTGCCGGATATTATGTCTACAGTTCGTGGGACGACTTCGTGAGCGATGTGAACAACGGTACCAAAACGGCCAAGGCGTTCCGGCTGGCCCATGGCAACAACAACGCCCTCGATCAGGTGTTCCCCTCGTTCACCTACATGCAGGCTTCGGCTTACATTCAGGACGAGATCAACATCAGCAAGCGGTTCAAGGCTACGGTCGGCGCCCGTCTCGAAGTGCCCATCTACCCGTCGCTGGGCAACAACGAGAATGCCGAGTTCACGCAGAAGTTCGCAGGCAACGGCGGCTACAAGACTTCCGACATGCCCAAGGCCCGCCTGAGCATCGCTCCGCGTTTCGGTTTCAACTGGGACATGACCGGTGAGCGCAAGTATATCCTGCGCGGCGGTACGGGTCTCTTCACGGGCCGTCTGCCTTTCGTGTGGATCGTTTCGGCGGCAGGCAACAGCAACTGCATCCAGAACGGCGTGACTTTCTACGGGGACAAAGATAAAGACAAGATACCCGGCTTCCATACCAATGTGGGCGACATGCTCAAGGACATTTACGGCGGAACCTACGAGCAGCAGGAGCTGGCTGCCCCGACTTCTCCCACGATTCTCGACAAGAACCTGCACATGCCCTCGACGTGGAAAACGTCGCTGGCGCTGGACATGAAGCTCCCGGGCGGCGTCAACCTCAATATCGAGGGTATCTACAACAAGGACATCAATTCGGTGACGGTGACCAAGCTGGGCATGGCCGAGAAAGTCGGCGGACGGCAGTTGCCCGGCGAACCTGCGGCCCGCACTTATTGGACTTCCCAAAATATCAAGAACGCAGAGGGCAGCACCATCAATCCCTATCTGATCCATAATACCGACAATGTGGACGGCTACTATTATTCGTTGACCGCACAGGTGTCGAAACACTGGAACTTCGGTCTTTCGTTGATGGCGTCGTACACCTATTCGCAGGCGAAGAACGTGATCGACGGCATCGGCGACCAGGTGACCTCGGCATTCAGCACCAATACGTTCAATGTCAACGGTTCCAACGTTCCCGAACTGGGCTACGCTTCCTACGTCTCGCCCCACCGCATCCTCGTCAGCTTGGGCTACCGCAAGGAGTACGGCGGCCACTTCGCATCGAATGTGGGCCTGTTCTATGAAGCGTTCCGCCACGGTTATATCGGCAACTATTCCTACTCCCGCTACTCCTACACCATGTACGAGCAGAGCGGCAAGTACCAGAATGCCGTCACGGGCGACCGCGGTGCGCAGAACCTGCTCTACATTCCGACCCGCGAGCAGCTCGATGCCATGCCGTTCGCTTCCGACGAAAACCGGGAGGAGTATTGGGCGTTCATCAACAACGACGACTATCTGTCGAAGCACATCGGCGAATACTCGACGCGCGGCGGCGCCGTGATGCCGTGGCAGCATGTGCTCAACTTCAAGTTCGCGCAGGATTTCTTCGTCAACGTGAAGGGCAAGCGCAACACGATTACCGTGGGCATCGACATCAACAACGTGGCCAACCTGCTCAACCGCAACTGGGGCAACGTCAAGCGGATGAATTCCTCGTCGATCCTGCGTCTGGACAAGGACGATGCAGGTCAGGAGAGCTATACCTTCATCGCGCCCAAGTGGTCGAAGTACGCCAGCACGGTGTCGACGTGGTCGGCCATGTTCAGCGTGCGTTACACCTTCAACTAAGTCCCCGTCAGGGACAGGCAATACGAAAGAGACCTGCCTTTTCGGGCAGGTCTCTTTTTGTGTCGGAAATGTAGGGGCTGATTCTGCCGCGTGCGGCCTACAGCAGCATCTCCCGCAGGGTCCGGCAGGTGGTTTCCGGACTGTGCGCATCGAACAGCTGTCCGCGGATGCCCAGCGCTTCGGCTGCCGCAATGTTGGACGGGCGGTCGTCGACGAAGAGGGTTTCGGCCGGGTCGAGTCCGTAGCGTTCGAGCAGGATGCGGTAGATCGCCGGTTCGGGTTTCACGACATGTTCTTCGCACGAAACCACTTCGCCGTCGAAAAGCCCGTAGACCGGGAATCGGCGCAGGAAGTCGATGAATTCGCGCGACATGTTGGAGAGCACGTAGAGTGCGTAGCCCGCCGCCTTGAGGTCGCCGATCAGTTCTTCGGTGGATTTCACCGGTTCCTGAATGGCGATGGAGCGGCGCAGGAACTCCTCGCATTTGGGGCGCGGACAGGCGTGCATCGTGCACAGCGTATCCACCACTTCGTCCCATGCCGAGGTTCCGCGGTCGTATTCTTCCCAGAAGCGGGGCAGCCGTTCGGAGCGGATGAAGTCGAAAAAGTCGATGAATTCTTGCGTGCATTTGTTGCGGTCGCGGGCGAAAAGCACGCCGCCCAGATCGAAAACGATGTTCTTCATGCGGCAAAGGTAGTGAAAAATTTCTTTCCCGGCAGGGTGCGCGAACGCGCGTTTTCCCTACCTTTGTTGCGCAAATGCCAAGACCATGAACCGTGCGAAGATCGAGAAAACCAACGCCGCCCGCTTGCTCGACCGGGCCGCAATAGCCTACGAGCTGGTGCCCTACGCCGTCGACGAGGAGCATCTGGCCGCCACGCATGTCGCCGCGCAGTTGGGCGAACCCATCGAGTGCGTTTTCAAAACACTGGTGCTGCGGGGCGACCGTACGGGGCTTTTCGTCTGCGTGGTTCCCGGCGACCACGAGGTCGACCTCAAGGCCGCGGCCCGGGTCTCCGGCAATAAGAAAGCCGACTTGATCCCCATGAAGGAGCTGCTGCCCGCGACGGGTTATATCCGCGGTGGTTGTTCGCCCATCGGGATGAAGAAAGCGCTGCCCACGTTCGTCCACGCCACAGCGGTCGAGCATCCTTTCATCTACATAAGCGCAGGCGTGCGGGGTTTGCAGCTCAAGATCGCGCCGCAGGACCTCGTCAGGTTCGTCCGCGCTTCGGTCGCCGATCTCAGCCGGCCGATGTAAGGTCAGATGCCCGGGCCGTTGAGCGCCAGAATCCGGGCGTTGAGATAGGTGGCATAGAGTATCCACGCCAGATAGGGGACGAAAAGCCATGCCGCGTCGCGGCGGATGCGGTAGCTGTGGGCTATGTAGAGCATCACCAGCGCATCGAGCGCCACGATGTCGATCATGCCCAGAAGCGGACTGCGCGCCACGAAGAAAAGGATGCTCCACAGAAAGTTGAATCCCAGCTGGAAGCCCCATATCGTCATGACCTCGCCGCGGTGGTCCGAGGGTGCGGTGAGGATGCGGCCCGCCGAAACGCCCATCAGTACGTAGAGAATGCCCCACGCAATGGGGAAAAGCAGGTTGGGCGGCGTGGCGGTCGATTTTTGCAGGGTAGGGTACCACTCGATCATGGAGCCGTGCTGGAGCCATCCCGCGAACGCGCCCAGCGCCAGACACAGCAGGGTGGGCAGGATGTAGGCCCATATTCGGTAGGCGGTGCTCGGCTGCGGCTGCGGTGTTGTCGTCGCGGGTTTGCGGCCGTGGCGGTATTCGAGCAGCACGGGCAGCAGTACGGGCAGAGTCTTGATGCCCGTCCGGAGCGCCCGGTTGGTATGTTTGTAGCCCAGCAGACAGAGGGTGGCCGTCGCGGCGCCGATGCCTGCCAGCAGGTAGAATGCCGAGCGCAGGAGCGGCTGCGGACCGTTGGCGGTGGAGGCCTCTACGGCTGTTCGTTCTTTCTCCGGTTTCATTTTTCGTGCGTTTTTTCGGCCTGCCGCGCAAAAAGGGTGCCGCGCTTCGGACGGGCCCAAACGAACGAAGTGCGAAAAATAGGGGCGGATCGTGCGTCAGGATGCGCGAATTTCCTTATCTTTGTCTTCTTCGACGCAAACAAGCAGTTCATGAAACCTAAAATCATAGCCATCGTCGGCACCAACGCTTCGGGCAAGAGCGCCGTGGGGTTGGAGTTGGCCCGGCGCTACGGCGGCGAGATCGTCTCGGCAGATTCGCGGCAGATTCTGCGCGGTTACGACCTCTGCTCGGGCAAGGTGACGGCCGAGGAGCGGCAGGCCGTGCCGCACCACCTGCTCGACATCGCCGATGCCGGGGCCTATTTCTCGCTTTCGGACTACCAGACGCAGGCCTATGCCGCGATCGACGATATTCTCGCTCGCGGGAAGCTCCCGTTTTTGGTGGGCGGAACCGGGTTGTATGTCAATGCTGTCGCCGACGGCTACGATTTGGTCGATGCCGGGCCCGACGAGCAGTTGCGCGGGCGTTTGGAAGCGATGAGCGCTGCCGAGCTGGTGCAGCTGCTTCGCGAGCGTTCCGGCGGGGTGCCCGACTACTTGGATGTCAACAACAAGCGTCGTTTGGTGCGGGCGTGCGAAGTGTTGCTTTCGGGCCGCGATTTCGCCGAGACCCGTGCTTGCCGCCCTCGCTACGAGGTGCTGAAGATAGGCATTACATGGGAGCGGCCCATCCTGCGGCAGCGCATCGACGAGCGTTTGCGCATCCGGCTGGAGCAGGGCATGATCGACGAGGTGCGGCAGGGGCTCGAAGCCGGCGTCGCCTACGAAGCGTTCTACAATCTCGGGCTCGAATACCGTTTCATCGCGCGTTATCTGCGCGGCGAGTTCGACAGCCGCGAGGAGTTCGTCGAGAAACTGAAAACCGCCATCTGCCAGTTCGCCAAGCGGCAGATGACGTGGTTCCGCCGCGATGCTTCGATTCGCTGGGTCGACATGCACGGCGACCCCGTGGCGCAGGCCTCGCAGTGGATCGACGCTTTTCTGCGGGGCGAATGACCCTTATTTTTATCTATTGTATGGAATCTACCGAAATAAAACAACCCGCCGAGCGGCAGCCCTACGACGTGATCGTCGTGGGCGCGGGTGCCGCAGGCATGATGGCCGCAGGAACGGCGGCTCGCAGTGGCAAACGGGTGCTGCTGATCGAAAAAATGGAGAAGTCGGGGCGCAAGGTCCGCATTTCGGGCAAGGGCCGCTGCAACGTGACCAATGCCCGCCCGCCCGAGGAGTTCGCGCAGCAGATACGCACCAATGCCGAATTCTTCGCGCAGGCTTTCGCCGAGTTCAACAATCGGGCTGCGATTCGTTTTTTCGAGCGGCAGGGGGTGAAGCTCGACATCGAGCGCGGCGATCGGGTCTTTCCGCGCAGCGGCAAGGCTTGGGACATCGCCAATGCGCTGCTCGAGTACTGCGTAGACAATGGCGTGCGGATCATGTACGATACTTGTGCCACCGCCGTGCTGACTATCGGCAGCCGCGTCTATGGCGTGCGCTACAGAAACAAGCGGGGATTCGAACGCAAGGAGGAGTGCGGGCAGGTGATCCTCACCACCGGGGGCGTTTCCTATCCGGCTACCGGGTCCACCGGCGACGGCTATGCTTTCGCCGCCGACTTGGGCCATACCATCGAGCCGCTGCGCCCGTCGCTCACGCCGTTGGTATCTTCGCATCCGCAGATGAAGTATCTCCATGGGTTGCTCCTGCGCAATGTCCGGGCCGAGCTTTACGTCGACAACGAGTTGGTCCGCGAGGAGTTCGGCGAGCTGGGATTCTCCGAGCGCGGCATCGAGGGGGCCGTCGCCTTGCGTATGAGCCGCGATGCGGTCGATGCGCTCATCGAGCAGAAGCGGGTGAAGATCGTCGTCGACCTCAAGCCGGGGTTGACCGAGGAGATGCTGCGCGACCGCATCGCCCGCGAACGGGCCGAGATGGCCCCCACGGAGTTCTTCGGCGAGTTGTTGCGCAAGCTGGTCCCCAAGGCGCTGGTCATGCCGCTGGCTCAGGAGCTCGACATCCATTCCAAGAACTACCAGTCCAAGGTCACCGACGCCGAGGTCGGCCGTCTGATCCGCACCCTCAAAGGGATGACTTTCCCCGTGACCGATTATGCGCCTTTCGAGTTCGCCGTGACTACGGCCGGGGGCGTGCGTTGCGACGAGGTGAACCCCTATACCATGGAGTCGCGCAAGGTGCAGGGGCTCTATTTCGCGGGCGAGGTGCTCGACCTCGACGCCAATACGGGCGGTTACAATCTTCAGATCGCCTTTTCGACCGGACGTTTGGCCGGGATGCTGAAAAAATAGGCCGATGAATCCGGCAGCACATCGTTTCGGACAGAGGTGGGCGGAGCGCTTCGCGGCGGTTCGCCGCCGGTTGGTGCGCGTGCGCCATTTCCGCGGCCACGGGGTCCATTCGCCGTTCGTCTATTCGCTCGTGCGCGAGGTCTTCATGCGCTCGGCCCTGATGCCGGGCGACCGGACGCTCTTCCGGGCGTTGCGCGAAGCGGGCGTCGCCGAGCGGTCGGCCGTGCAGTTGCAGAATCTGGCGATCCGCGAGGGTTACCGTGCGTTCGGACTGAACCGGGCCGAGGGCGAGTTGTACGTCGCTCTGCGCGAGCTCCCGCAGGCCGAGGTGCTCGCTTTGGCGGCGCGTGCGGCCGTTTCGGGCGCGGCGGTGGCTGTGCTGGAGCCCTCCCGCGGCCGCGAGCGGCAGGCGTTGTGCCGCAGGCTCGTGGCCGAGCATCGTTCCACTTCGGTCGACAACCGGGCATGTTTGTTGTTGTTCAACAATCGTTTGCCCAAACAACATTTCGTGTTATGAAAGTATATACCAAAACGGGCGACCGCGGGACCACCTCGCTCATCGGGGGCGAACGGGTCCTCAAGACCGATTCGCGGGTAGAAGCCTACGGTACGGTCGACGAATTGGCGTCGTTCGTGGCGTTGTTGGCCGATCATCTGCGCGGCGACGAGGGAGCGGCGGAGTACTGCGGCGACCTGAACCGCATTCTTTCGCGGCTGATGACGGCCGAGGCGCTGCTGGCAGTGGGCGAGGGGGCGCACGACAAGGTGCAGCCGCTCGATCCTGCGTGCGTGGAGTGGCTGGAAACCCGTATCGACGCCATGCAGGAGGCCCTTCCGCCGATCGACAAGTTCACGTTGCCGGGCGGACATGCCGCCGTATCGTTGTGCCACGTCTGCCGGACCGTCTGCCGCAGGGCCGAGCGGGCTGCGCTCCGGGCCGATCAGGAGTTCGGGGCCGATGCCTCGGTGCTGGTGTGGCTCAACCGCTTGTCGGATTATTTCTATCTGCTCGGCCGCACTTTGTCGGCTTATTTTCGCGTCGAAGAGGTGTTGTGGATTCCTTGATCCGTCCTGCTTTTTGGTGCTTTTCGAGGGATGCCCGGTGAAAATTCTTGGATTTTCTCGTTTTTTTTATATTTTTGCAAATCGCCCGTCGGGGGCAGCGATTTCCCGCGCGGTGCAATTTGTTGACCGAATGAATTTTAACGACTGAATACTATGTACTGGACACTTGAACTGGCTTCGAAACTCGAGGATGCGCCTTGGCCCGCTACCAAGGAGGAGCTCATCGACTACGCCGTGCGCTCGGGGGCTCCGCTCGAGGTGCTCGAGAATTTGCAGGAGATCGAGGACGAGGGCGAGATCTACGAGTCGATCGAGGACATCTGGCCCGATTATCCCTCCAAGGACGATTTCTTCTTCAACGAGGAGGAGTATTGATCCTGCGGAAATCGCATTCTGCAACGGCAGCCGAGACCGGTTGCCGTTTTTTCGTGTTCGGGGGATCGCTTTTCCGCGGCAAAAGGCTTTTTTGGCCTGCAATTCTCGGCCATTCATTTTCGATTCTTAATTTTTAATCGTATTTTTGCGGCCGTTCAAAACGTTCTCGTCTATGTTGAGCAGAAGATTGCTTCGTATAAAGGTCGTCAAGGCGTTGTTCGCCCATTTCAAGTCGGATGCCGACAACATGATCGCCTCGGAAAAGACGCTCATGACTTCCATCGACAAGTCCTACGATCTTTTCTTCCAGCTGCTGGCATTGCCTGTCGAGCTGGTCCGTTACGCCCGGCAGCGGCAGGAGATCGCCCGGGCCAAGAAGCTGCCCACCTTCGAGGACCTCAATCCCAACACCCGATTCGTCGACAACGCCGTCATCCGCACCATCGCCAACAGCGATGCCGTCAACGATTATTTGGCCGTGCGTAAGTTGGGGTGGGAGCATTATCCCGATTTCATCCGTACGCTTTACGGGCAGCTCATCGAAAGCGCTTATTTCACCGAGTATATGGCGCAGGAGAGCGGTTCGTTCGAGTTGGACCGTCGTTTCGTCGAGGATTTCTTCAAGGAGTTGCAGAATTGCGACGCCTTGGATACCGTGCTCGAGGAAATCTCCATCCTTTGGAGCGACGACCTGCCTTATGTTCTGGTCATGATTCTGCGTGCGCTCGGTGCCTTGCGGCCCGCGCATACCGAGTTGAAGATTCCCCCCAAGTTCAAGTCCGACGACGATCCCGCTTTCGTCAAGACCCTTTTCGAGAAGTCGCTCGTCAACTACGACAAGTACCAGTCCTATATCGAGAAGTTCACTTCCAATTGGGACGTCGAGCGTATCGTCTTCATGGACAACCTCATCATGGGCACCGCCATGGCCGAGCTCACCGAGTTTCCGGCCATTCCCGTCAAGGTGACGCTCGACGAGTGGATCGAGATCTCCAAATACTATTCTACGCCCGGCAGCAGCACCTTCATCAACGGCGTGCTCGACAAAATCGTCGAATCGCTCACGGCCGAGGGGCGTATCAAGAAGTCCGGCCGCGGGTTGCTCTGAGGCTTCTCCCATGTTCCGGGGCCTTATCCTTTGCTCGCTGCTCTTGTTGGCAGCTTGTATGTCCCGCCCGGCGCAGGTCGTGCCGACGGGGCATATCGTCGTGCTGACCGATTCCGTGTTGCAGTGCGGCGGGTGCGATACCGTCCGGTTCGGGCGGTTGCATTCGGGCGAGACGGTCGTATCGCGCTTGTGGTTCGAGAACCGGAGTTCTCAGCCCGTCGTCATGGTCTCCGTGGCTCGGAGTTGCGGTTGCACGGCGCTTTCGTTCGATGCTGCGCCCATTCTTCCCGGCGAGGCCCGGGTCGTCGAGTTTTCGTTCGATTCGCGCGGCGAGTTCGGGTGGCAGTTCCGTAGTCTCGACCTCTTTTTCGCCGGGTTCCCGCAGCCTTTCCGGTTCTTCGCCGAGGCCGACGTCGAGTAGCCCGATTCCATGCAAGTAAGCTTGCTTTTGCTCTCGCTTATTCGTATCTTTGACTGCATCTTAGATACTCCCGCCTCGGAAATGCCCAAATAAATTTGGCATTCCGCTCGGCTTATTCGTATCTTTGTTGTCATGACGAAGAGCCTATTGTTGATCCTGTTTCTGGTGTGGGGCGGAACGGCTTTGTCGACCCCCCCCCACGGATTCCCGACCCTGAATGATCTGGATGCGCTGGTCGAGGACAAGCACCGGTTCGCCGGAGCGCGGCAGTCGGCGATCGACAGCATCCGCTGCCGCTTTTATAAGGCGGAAGACCCGGAGGAGCGATACCGGTTGGCCGACGGATTGTACGAGGCCTATTCTTTTTTCCGGATCGACTCGGCGCTTCGCTTCGCGCAGGTGAAGCTCTGCATCGCCGAGCAGATGGGGCGAGCGTCTTATATCGGCAATTCGAAGCTCAACGTCGCCCATCAGCTGTTGCTGGGCGGCATGTACAAGGAGGCGTCGGACGTTGTTTCGTCCATTCGCCGCAGTTCGGTCGATCCCTCGGATCTGCATTACTATTATTCGGTCTACAATACGCTTTTCGAGATGATGAAAGGTGCCGCCATTCTCGAAGAGCAGCAGCAGGAGTATCAGGAGAAAGCTTTCGTCTACAAGGATTCGATTCTGCTGCATTTCCCCGACAATATCTATATATGTTCCGAGCGCATGTTGCAGGAGGGGCGTTACGAGCAGGGGTTGCAGCTGTTGTTGAAAGAGTTGGAATCCTGCGAACCCCGGTCGCGCGCCATCGGCCCGATCGCTTATTCCGTTTCCAATTTTTACCGCCATTTGGGTTGGCGCGAGCAGGAGAAGAAGTACTTGATTCTTTCGGCCGTCTCCGACTTGGAGTCGGCCGTCATGGAGTATATTTCGCTGCGTCGGCTGGCGGTCATCCTCTATGAAGAAGGCGATATCGGGCGGGCGCACAGGTATTTGGTGCGTTCGCTCGAAGACGCTACGTTCAGCAATGCCCGCCTGCGTACAGTCGAAGTCTCGCAGGTCCTGCCTATTCTCTCCGAGGCCTATCAGCAAAGCATCGAACAGAAAATGCACCGGTTGGCACTGGCCCTGTACGGCATCTGCCTGCTGGTGATCTTCCTGTGCATCGTGCTCTTTTGTCTGCGGCGTCAGCGCCGTCGGCTGATCCGGGTCAAGAACGAGCTGAGCCGGATCAACCGGCAGCAGGAGCAGACGGGGCGGGAACTTGCCGAAACGAGCAACATCAAGAATCTCTATATCACCAAGTTGATGATGGAGTGCGTCTCCTATTGCGACAAGCTGGATCAGTATCGTCGCATTCTCAACCGCAAGGCTCTTTCCGGCGACATGAAAGGCATCGTCCGCGACCTGAAGTCCACCGAGGTCATCGACGAGGAGTGGCGGGCTTTCTACAGCATGTTCGACCGTACGTTCCTCCAGCTGTTTCCTACGTTCATCGTTCAGTTCAACGAACTCTTTCCGCCCGAACATCGTATCGTTGTCAAGGAGGAGTTCCGCCTTACGACCGAGTTGCGCATCTTCGCGCTGATTCGCCTCGGGATCAACGACACGGAGCGGATCGCCATTCTGCTCCGTTATTCCAAGTCGACCATCTATGCCTATCGGTCGCGCATCCGCCTGCGGTCGCTGTGCCCCGACCGTTTCGAGGAACAAATTATGTCCATTTCCTCTATTTAGCGTTCTTGTTCTTTTATATTTTCTGCTCTTGTATAGGGCTTGTTTTGACTGATTTCCAAATTATTATCGCTTAATTTCATTTGTATTTTGCGTCTATCGTATTGTGCGGCTCGTTTTTAATGATTCACTTTGTATAACAGCGCTGCGACGCTGTCCTTACGGCTGCAACCAATCCCTAACCTAATACATATGAAGTTAAAATTTACGCTACTTATCGTTTGTCTGATCGTAGGTGCGGCGCAGAATTTTCCTGCCGGTGCTGCCGATTCGACTTTTGCGGAAGCTGCCGGCGCGGAACCGATCCGTATCAGCGGAACGATAGTCGACAAGGAGAAGAACCCCTTGCCCGGTGTAACGGTCGTCGTCAAAGGGACGACGATCGGCGCTTCGACCGGAATCGACGGCCATTTCTATCTGAATGCACCCGACAAAAACAGCGTGCTCGAAGTCCAGTATCTGGGCTACAAGACGCAGGAGCTGCGTGTCGGCGACGACATCAGTTTCAACGTAACGCTCTATGAAGATGCTGCCGAGCTGGACGAGGTGGTGGTCGTGGGCTACGGCAATCAGAAGAAAATGTCGGTCATCGGTTCGATCCAGACCGTCGAACCCAAGAACTTGCAGGTCGGTTCCACCCGTTCGCTGAGCAACAACCTTGCGGGCCAGCTGGCCGGTGTCATCGCCGTACGCCCTTCGGGCGAGCCGGGCTACGACAACTCCAATTTCTGGATCCGCGGCATCGCGTCGTTCAGCGGCAACACTTCGCCGCTGGTTCTCGTCGACGGCATCGAACGCAGCCTGAACGATATCGATCCGGCAGAGATCGAATCGTTCTCCGTGCTGAAGGATGCTTCGGCCAGCGCCATGTACGGTGTGCGCGGTGCCAACGGCGTCATCATCATCAACACCAAGCGCGGTACGGTGGCGCCGCCTTCCATCGACTTCCGGATCGAGCAGGCGGTCTCTACGCCGACGAAACTTCCGCACTTCATCGGCGCGGCAGAGTACATGAGCCTGCTGAACGAGCTCTGTTCGGATCCCAACAAGCGGATGTTTACCAAAGACCAGATCCTGAAGACTTACTACGGCTACGACCGCGACCTCTATCCCGATACCGACTGGCTGGACGCCATCACGAAGGACGCCGCTATGTCGACGCGCGCCAACCTGACGGTCAGCGGCGGTTCGGAGCGGCTGCGTTATTCGGTTACGGCTTCCTACTACCACGAGAACGGCATCATGGCCACCGACGATACGCTGCCGTACGATACGGGCAGCAAGCTCGACCGCTATAATCTGCGAGCCAACGTCGATATGGATATTACCAAGACCACGCTGCTGCGCGTGAGCGTGGGCGGTTACCTGCAAGATCTGCGCAAGGCCCGCTCGTCGACCGACGAGGTCTTCGCCAAAGCGTTCGAGACCCCGCCGTTCGTCCATCCGGCCGTCTATTCCGACGGAACGATTCCCATCGCCAGCGCCACACGCTCCAACCCGTGGGCCATGAGCACGCAGTACGGTTACTACAAGGGCACCCGCAGCAAGTTCGAATCGCTCTTTTCGCTGGAGCAGAACCTCAAGATGCTGACGCCCGGTCTGCGGCTCAAACTGACGTTCGCTTTCGATACCTACGGCGAGACTTTCGTTACCCGCGGTACGGAACCCAATTATTACAGCGTAGCGAAATCCCGCGACGATGAGGGCGAATTGGTCCACAACATCCTCAAGCATGGCAGCGAGAGTCTCAGCCACAGCAGCAATGCCAACTACGGCAACAACAGCACTTATTTCGAGGCGGCCGTAACCTACAACCGCGATTTCGGGCCCCATTCGGTCGATGCCTTGCTGCTCTACAACCAGCGCAGTTTCAACTACGGCGACATTCAGCCCAACCGCACGCAGGGTATCGCCGGGCGTCTGTCCTACACCTACGACCGCCGTTACGTCGCCGAATTCAACTTCGGCTACAACGGTTCGGAGAACTTCGCCAAAGGCCGCCGTTTCGGATTCTTCCCCTCGCTGGCCGTCGGGTGGCTGCTTTCGGAGGAACATTTCATGGCTTCGGCCAAAGACGTGCTTTCCAAACTGAAAATCCGTGCGTCGGTGGGTTCGGTCGGCAACGACAACATCGGCGGCAACCGCCGTTTTGCCTATCTGACGACCATCACCTCCAATGCTCCGAGCTACAATTGGGGTTACGACGGCAGCACTTACTACGATGGCGTGCAGGAGGGCGAGGTCGGCGTGCTCAATCTGACATGGGAGCGCGCGCTCAAGACCAACGTCGGTATCGAACTCGGTCTGTGGAACAGATTCGACTTGCAGGTCGATGTCTTCCACGAGCGCCGTACCAACATCTTCATGCAGCGCTCCACGATTCCCTCGCAGACGGGTTTTCTGGCCAATCCCTATGCTAACTACGGCAAGGTCGACAACCGGGGTCTGGATTTGCAGCTCGTTTACAACCGACGGTTCGGCAACGACTGGAATCTGACCCTGCGCGGGACTTTCACATATGCCAAGAACAAGATTCTGGAGATCGACGAAGCCGAATCGGTGCGGGGCACCTACCGTTCGATCACGGGTCGCTCGATCAATACGCTGTGGGGCCTTCAGGCCGAACGCCTCTTTACCGAAGAGGATTTCGTAGACGGAGAACTCAAGCCGGGCATTCCCCGTCAGGAGTTGGGCGCCGAGGTGCGTCCGGGCGACATCAAGTACCGCGACATGAACGACGACGGCGTGATTACCGATGCCGACGAGGGTTATATCGGCGGCACGAACTCGCCGCGTATCGTCTACGGTTTCGGCGGCAATCTCAACTGGCGGAACATCGATTTTAGCTTCTTCTTCCAAGGTGTCGGCGATACCTACCGCATCATCGGCGGCTCGGACTATTTCATACCCGGCAGCGGACAGGGCGTTCTGGGCAACGTCTACACCAACTATACCGATCGTTGGACCGAGAGCGATCCGTCGCAGAATGTCTTCTATCCGCGTCTTTCCGAATCGACGAACACCAACAACAACCGCTCTTCGACGTGGTGGAAGAAGAACATGGGCTTCCTGCGCTGCAAGACCATCGAGATCGGTTACAGCCTGCCGCAGAAAACCGTTGCCAAAGCGCACCTGAAGACCATCCGTTTCTACGTGAGCGGCAACAACCTCTTCTATTTCTCGGGTTTCAAGCTCTGGGATCCCGAACTCGACTCCAACGATGGACTGCGCTATCCGGCCATGCGTTCGGTGCTCGTCGGTGCAAACGTGAAATTCTGATAAATACAACGCTATGAAACGTTTCTTACATATCTTCATCTTGATATTCGCCGTGTCGGGAACCGTAGGATGTTCTTATCTCGACAAGGAACCCGATACCGAAAAGACACTCAAGTCGGTTTTCGACAACAGCAACGACGTCTACGGGTGGCTCGGCAACGTCTATTCGGGCATTCCCGATCCCTACATGGGCTACAGCCGCCATCTGGGCTGGGAGATTCTGGGCGACGACCAGACTCCCTCGGAGCGCTGGCGCCAATGGGACTGGGGCGTCATTCCGTTCATCCTCGGCGAATGGACTCCGTCGAGTTCGTGGAACGGCAATTACTGGGCTTACCTGCCTCAGCGCATCCGCGAAGCCATGATCTTCATCCAGAACGTCCATCCGCTGCCGGAGCAGGGCATCTCGGCTCAGGAAGTGGCCTACATGCAGGCCGAGTGCCGGTTCCTTGCCGCTTATTACTGGTACCTGCTGGCCAATACCTACGGCCCGGTTCCGTTCAAGCCCGATTATATAGCTCCGACGGATTTCGACCTTGCCGAGCTGATGGAGGGGCAGCGTCCTTATTATGAGATCATCGACTGGTGCGAGCAGGAGATGGCGGCCGTGGCGAAGATTCTGCCGGCCCGTTATACGGAGGCCCGCAAGTATGGCCGCGTTACGTCGATCATGTGTCTGGCTGTCCGTGCCCGCATGCTGTTGTTCGCAGCCAGTCCGCTCGTCAACGGCAATCCCGATTACGCCGGACATGTCAACCGCGACGGCGAGCATCTTTTCAGTCTCACGGCCGATCCGGAGCGTTGGAGCAAGGCTGCCGAGGCATGCCGGGAGCTGATCGTGCTGGCGGAAGAGGCCGGACACACGCTCTATGTCGAGCAGAACGCCAACGGTACGATCGATCCGTTCGCATCGTGCCAGAATCTGTTCCTCACCCGTTTCGACGAGGGCAACAAGGAGATTCTTTTCGCCCGGCCCGGCGGCTGCGACTATACCGAGTACGAGAAGCATATCTGTCCGACGGCTGCCGGCGGCAGCGGAGGATTGGGCGTTACGCAGTCGCTCGTCGATGCGTTCTTCATGCGCAACGGGCTGCCTATCGACGACCCGGAGTCGGGTTATGTCGAGGAGGGATTCTCCGTCTCCGACGACCGGCGCGGCAACGATTGGGAAACCGACTGCAACAACGGTGCGACGACCCCGGCCGGAACCTACAACATGTATTGCAACCGCGAGCCGCGTTTCTATACGGCCGTCAGCTACAACGGTTCCTATTTCTGGCAGGAGGAGCGTCCTTACGAGTTCTTCTACGGGCAGCAGGACAATCCCCATACGCACGATGCGCCGCAGAACGGGTATCTGCTGCGCAAGAAGGTATCGCCCGATACCAATGTCAAGGAGGGCAACTTCAAGTATCGCCCCGGTATTCTCTACCGGCTGGGCGAGGCTTATCTCAACTACGCCGAGGCTCTGAACGAGTCGGCCCCGGGCCACAACGACATTTTGCTTTATCTGAACAAGATCCGCGAGCGTGCCGGAGTTCGTCAATATACTGCGGGCGCTACCGACAACGGCCATATCCATGTCGACCTTGCCGATCAGGAGACCATGCGCCGGCTCATCCGGGCCGAGCGTCGGGTCGAGCTGTGCTGCGAGGGTATCCGCTACGATGACCTGCGTCGTTGGAAAGAGGCCGAGACGCTGCTCAATGGCGATTTCTACGGAATGAATTTCAGCGGCCGGAACGAAGCCTCGTTCTATGTGCGCACGCCTTATCAGACCCGCGTCTATAAGAAGTCCTACTACTGGTTCCCGATCCATCAGAGCGAGATCGACAAGAACCCGAAACTGATTCAGAATCCTTACTGGAATTAAAAAACTCATCTATATACGTTAATGTACCAACGTCATTGGACCGTGATCCTAAATCCGAGCGCTGTAGCTCGCGGCTGTTGTCGCGTATTCAAGTTCTGACCCACCCTCAACCCCCCCCCGCCTCAGGCAGGGGCTTCGGCTGGAAATCCGAAAGAAACGAAGTTACACCCCCGTTGGTACAACAAGGTAGATAATCGTGTTAAAAAATACCGCATCGAAATGAAAAAAATCCTATCGACTTTTCTGCTTGCCGCGACGATGGCTGCCGGATGCGACAGTCCCGATGTCCGGTTCGACATACCCACGCCGCCCGATACGATGCACCTCGAAGTTTCGTCGGAGAGCGTCGTGCTCGACCCGAGCCGCAAGGACGCCGAGGCCGTGCGCTTCACGTGGGACGCTGCCGCCATGCGCGGCGAATCGCTGACCTATTATTTCAAGATGGATGTCGAGGAGAACAACTTCGCCACCTCCATCGACAAGATCGCTATTGCCGATGGCGAACGCTCCATCTCGTTTACCCACAAGCAGATGAACGATCTGCTCGCCCGGTGGGGCGTCGAACCCGGCGATCGGACGAGCCTCGTTGCCGAGGTCATTGCCGAGAGCACGAACAGCTCGGTTTATCAGAAGCCCGAAATTTCGCGTGTGGTGTTCGAAGTCCGGAGCTACACAACCAAACTCTTCCTCTGCGGTTCGGCTACCGCGGCAGGCGACGATGTCGCGCAGGCTTTGCAGATGCACGAAGTGATCGCCGGTCAAACCTATGAATGGTCGGGACGGCTGGAGGAGGGCGGTATCTGGTTCCCGCTTTCGCAGGAAACTGCACTGCCCGCCTATGGCCGCGGCGAAGACGATTCGATGCTGGCTTATTACGAGGCGGGCGAAGTGGAACCCGTCCGGATCGCAGGCCCCGGTTATTATTCGGTTACGGTCGATGTGGACGCCCGTTCGATTGCCGCCCGTGAGACGGTTTATCTGGTCGGCAGCGGTTGTGCCGCCGGATGGCGGCCTCAGGATGCTCTTGCCATGACGCAGCCCGACCCGACGAAGCGGATCTTCGTATGGC
>JAIDUK010000039.1:28850-61306 GCA_029060215.1 Alistipes sp. | reverse complement strand
CAGATCGTCTTCCTGCGCAAGCTCGAACGGGGCGGCACCGAGCATTCGTTCGGTATCCATGTCGCCTGCATGGCCGGCATGCCGGCTTCGGTCGTCTCGCGGGCCGACGAAATCCTGCGCAACCTCGAGTTGGTCTACGGCAGCAATCAGATCGTGCCCAGCCGCAGTCTCAAGGAGCGGGGCAGCCGCAAGCCGTCGGCGCAGTCGGTGCGCGAAGCGGCCGAAAACAGCCCGCAGAACATGCAGCTGTCGATGTTCCAGCTCGACGACCCCGTGTTGGTGCAGATCCGCGACCAGATCAAGGGGCTCGACCTCGATGCGCTCACACCGATCGAGGCGCTCAACAAGCTGAACGAGATTAAGAAAATAACCGGAATCTAAAGCATCGCTTCATGAAAAAAGCACGTGGATTTCTCTTGGCGGCGGGCCTTCTCGCGCTGGCTTGTTCCGCCGCGGCCCAGTCGCCGCAGACGCTCCGCAAGCTGAAAAGCAAATACCGTTATGTGGGGCCTCCTCACAACGGCCTGATGGCGGTTTCGCCCGACCCGATCCCCGGCTCCAAAATCGGTGCGTTCTTCATCGGCGCGCATTTCGGTTATGCCGATACGCTCGGGCAGCTCGTCGTTCCGGTCCGGTTCGACTATGCGTCGGACTTTTCCGACGGGCTGGCGCTGGTCGGGATAGGCCCTCGCGACGTCCGCAAATTCGGATACATCGACCCCTCGGGCCGTGCGGTGATTCCGGCCGAGTACGACGAGGCTGCCGTTCCGCAGAACGGACTTCTGAAAGTCATGCGCCGGGAGGGTGTCGCCGAGCAGTGGGGCTATCTTTCGACAGACGGCACAACGGTCGTTCCGCTCGAATACGGCAAGCTGATGAAACCCGCCGAGGGGCTTATCGCCGCAGCCAAAGGAACATGGACACCGGGAGAAAGCGCGCTGTCGCGACCCCGATTCGAGGGGAAGTGGGGATTTCTGGACTACGAGGGCAACGTCGCGATTCCGTTCGGTTTCGTCGATGCCCATTCGTTTCAGGACGGGATAGCGGCCGTGGCGGTCGAAGGCAAATACTACCCGAAATGGGGTTTTATCGACGCTCGCGGCAATACCGTGGTGCCGTTCCGATATTATGAAGTCAATAATTTCCGCGAGGGAGTTGCTGTTGTGGGGCGAGTGATCAACGGCGTCGTGCGCTACGGGTTCATCGATTCCGACGGCAACGAGCTGATTCCCCCGCAGTATGCTTCGGCCCGGGATTTCCGCAACGGCTATGCGCTGGTCGGCGCTTTTGCCGACGCTGGCCCCATGCCCTACTATCTTATTGACAAAGAGGGCGGCAGCCGTTTGCCCTATGCGCTCTACGACGTGAACGACAGCGGACGCTACGGTCACATGACGGCCGCCGTGCCCGATTCGACAGGGCGTTTGCGCTATGGATTGATCGACAAACGCGGCCGGCGGGTCATACCGTTCCGATACGACCGGATTACGATCTATTCGGAGTGGGATGCGCAGACGCAGAGTTGGAAAGAAGCCGGAATCGCCGAGTTGAACGGCGAAGAAACGATGTTCGACATTTTCAAGAAGTAGACCGCCGCGGCGCTGTCGCGAAACACAGCCCGGATGCCTTGCAAGACATCCGGGCTTGTCATTTTTCGAGCCCCGGTTTTACCGGAAGAAATAGAGAACTTTCTTGTACAGGAAAGTCAGCGAGCGCCGCAGATTCTTGAGCGGGAACTTCACCGGATTGCCGATCGAGGAGTCGAATTTACCCATGTGCGACCCTTGGACGGCCACCACCGGATGCGACCAATAGAGATGAAAATTCCCTGTCCCTTGCCGATTGAACTCGTTGATCCAAATATCGATCGGGATATGGCAACGGTCCGCCTGCACTTCATTGAGAATAGTCTGCGCAAAAGCCTTGTTTATCAGGTAGCAGCCCAAACATTGCAGGAAGCGGCCGGGGTAGCATACCTGCCCTTTTACACGCTGGCTGCGCGGTACGAATCCCATACATGTGGCCTCGAATCCGACGAGAAAGGGGTCGTCTTCGCCGTGCCGCTGCTTCATTTCCTGCAATGCTTGCTCCAACGTCCGGTCGAAGTGCTTGGTCAGAAACATGTCGTCCTCGAAAATCAGGGCATAGGGGATATTATCCCGCACGATCTTCTCGTATGCAAGCAGGTGTTTGGCAGCGCAACTGTACGCAGGGACCATATGTTCCTTGGCATATTCGCCGAAAAAGCGTCTTTGCAAATCTTCGTTCAGATCGGGAATATCTCCGTCCAGTATGTACTCGAACGGCAGATGGTGAGCGGACAGCAGGCGTTCCATATGCTTGGCGCGCTCTTCATAGCCTTCTTTCACATGCAAGACAAAAACAGGTATTGTTCTGCTCGTCATAGTCTCTATTTGTCGATCAGCGAACTGATGTTCTGAATCAGCATGGCCACGGCCACCGAATTGAATCCGCCCTCGGGAATGATGACGTCGGCATATTTTTTCGACGGTTCGACGAACTCCTCGTGCATGGGTTTGACCGTGTTGGTGTATTGCGAAATCACCGACTGCATCGTGCGGCCGCGGTCGCAGACGTCGCGCAGGATGCGGCGGGCCAGCCGGATGTCGGCATCGGTGTCCACGAATACCTTGATATCCATCAGGTCGCGCAGCTCCTTGTTCTCGAAAATCAGGATGCCGTCGACGATGATCACTTTCGAGGGCTTCACGCTCACGGTCTCGGGCAGACGGTCGTGGTCGACGAACGAATAGACCGGGTGTTTGATGGGTACGTTCTCCTTCAGCGCCTTGATATGTTCGACCAGCATCTGCGTGTCGAACGCCTGCGGGTGGTCGTAGTTCAGTTTGGTCCGCTCTTCGTAGGTGAGTTCGGGGTGGGCCTTGTAGTAGTAGTCGTGACACAGGGTCACCACATCGTCGCCCTCGAATGCTTCTTGCAGTCGTTTGACGAGCGTCGACTTGCCCGAGCCGGTTCCTCCGGCTACTCCGATTACCGTAACTTGCATAGTATTTGGCTAAATAGGTTCTTCAATATCCGTTCTTCTGTTCGGTCTGTCCGCTTCCCCAAGTTCCGTCGTTGCTGTGTGCGGTCCAAGCCCCGGCAGCAGAACAATACGCCCGCCCAATGCCGAACTGGGGCGACCGAACCAGCCCTTTTCTCGCTCCGGACCGCCCGAAACCGCCGGATGCCTGCACGGCCGTTCGGAAAAAGAAAAGGACCGCCCCGAAAGGCAATCCTTTTTCCGTTCGCTCCCTAAGCGTCGATATTGGCGTAGTGGGCGTTCTTCTCGATGAATTCGCGGCGTGGCGGCACGTCGTCGCCCATCAGCATCGAGAAGATGCGGTCGGCTTCGGCCGCGTTTTCGATGTTGACCTTGCGCAGAATGCGCGTGTCGGGGTTCATCGTCGTCTCCCACAGCTGGTGGGCGTTCATCTCGCCGAGACCTTTGTATCGCTGCACGTGCGCACCCTTGCCGAATTCTTCGGTGATGGCGTCGCGTTCCTTTTCGGTCCAGCAGTAGCGTTCCTGCTTGCCTTTCTTCACCAAGTAGAGGGGCGGGGTAGCGATGTAGACATGGCCGTTTTCGATCAGCTCCTTCATCTTGCGGAAGAAGAACGTCAGCATCAGCGTCGCAATGTGCGAACCGTCGACATCGGCATCGGTCATGATGATGATCTTGTCGTAGCGCAGTTTCTCCAAGTTCAGCGCCTTGCTGTCTTCTTCGGTGCCGATGGTCACGCCCAGCGCCGTAAACATGTTCTTGATCTCCTCGTTCTCCCACATGCGATGCTCCTGCGCCTTCTCGATGTTCAGAATCTTACCGCGCAAGGGCATGATGGCTTGGAAGTTGCGGTCGCGCCCCGATTTGGCCGTTCCGCCTGCCGAGTCGCCCTCGACGAAGAAGATTTCGGCGATCGAGCGGTCGCGGCTCGAGCAGTCGGCCAGCTTGCCGGGAAGCCCCACGCCCGAAAGCGGGGTCTTGCGCTGCACGGCTTCGCGGGCCTTGCGGGCTGCATGGCGGGCCGTGGCGGCCAGCACCACTTTCTGCACGATGGCCTTGGCATCTTTGGGATTCTCTTCCAAGTAGTGGCCCAGCGCCGTGGTCATGGCTTGATCGACCGCCGCCGAAACCTCGTCGTTGCCCAGCTTGGTCTTGGTCTGGCCTTCGAACTGCGGTTCGGCCACCTTCACCGACACCACGGCCGTCAGACCCTCGCGGAAGTCGTCGCCGCTGATGTCGAACTTCACCTTCGCGAGCATCCCCGAATCCTCGGCGTACTTCTTGAGCGTGCGGGTCAGCGCACGGCGGAAACCCGTCAGGTGCGTACCGCCCTCGATGGTGTTGATGTTGTTCACATAGGAGTGGACGTTCTCCGAATAGGAATCGTTGTACTGCATGGCCACTTCCACCGGCACGCCGTTCTTCTCGGTGTCCAGATAGATGATCGAATCGATGATCGGTTCGCCGCGCGTGGCATCCAGATACTTCACGAATTCCTTGAGACCCTCCTCCGAATAGAAGTGATCCTCACGGGTTTTGCCCTCGTCGTCCTTGCGCTTGTCGTAGAGGTTGAGCTTGATGCCCTTGTTCAGGAACGCCAGTTCGCGCAGGCGGTTGGCCAGTATGTCGTATTTGTAGACGGTGGTCTGCGTGAATATCTCGCCGTCGGGTTTGAACGTGACGATCGTTCCGCGGTCTTCGCAGGTGCCTATCACGTCCACCTTCGACGTCGGGACGCCCTTGCTGTAGGTCTGTTTGAAGATCTTGCCGTCGCGGTGGATTTCGGCGACGAGCAGCGTCGAAAGGGCGTTCACGCACGAGACGCCCACACCGTGCAGACCTCCCGACACCTTGTAGCTGCCCTTGTCGAACTTGCCGCCCGCGTGCAGCACCGTAAGCACCACTTCGAGCGCCGACTTGCCTTCCTTTTCGTGGAAGTCGGTCGGGATGCCGCGGCCGTTGTCCTTGACGGTTATGGAGTTGTCCTCGTTGATCGTTACGTCTATATCGGTGCAGTAACCGGCCAGCGCCTCGTCGATGGAGTTGTCCACCACCTCGTAGACCAGATGATGGAGGCCCTTTTCGCCGATGTCGCCGATATACATGGCAGGGCGTTTGCGCACGGCTTCCAAGCCCTCCAGAACTTGGATGTTCGATGCGGAATAGGCCTCTTCCTGTTTCTTGACTTTTTCTTGTTCAGTACTCATTTGTCGCTTCTAAAATATCGTACAAATATACATCTATTTTTCGGAATAAGCAAACGGCGGAAACCGCTTTTTCGAAAGGTTTTTCGCGCCAGCCCGGCCGGCTACGACAGCTCCGCTTCGAGGTCGATTTCGCGGATCTGGCCCGATGCGAACAGGATGGCACGGGCAGGGTAGTTTTCGATCAGCGAGGTGTTGTGCGTTGACATCACCACGGCGCAGCCGCTGGCGGCGATTTCGCGGAACAGTTTCATGATGCCGTCGGCCGTAACCGGATCGAGGTTGCCCGTGGGTTCGTCGGCCAGCAGGACCTTCGGGCGGTTCAGCAGGGCGCGGGCGATGACCAGACGCTGTTGTTCGCCGCCCGAGAGTTCGTAGGGCATCTTGTAGCTCTTGTTGTGCAGTTCGACCAGCCGCAGCACCTGTTCGATGCGTTCGGCGATCTCCGCCTTGCGTTTCCAGCCCGTGGCTTTCATCACATAGTGGAGATTCATGAATACGTTGCGGTCGGTCAGCAGCTGGTAGTCTTGGAAGACGATGCCGATGCGTCGGCGCAGGTAGGGGATGTCGCGCCGCCGCATCTTGCGCAGGTTGAACCCGGCTATGTGGCCTTCCCCCGTGAGCAGCGGCACTTCGGCATAGAGGGTCTTCAGCAGCGTGCTCTTGCCGCTGCCGACCCGGCCGATCAGGTAGACGAATTCGCCCGGTGCCACTTCGAGGTCGACCCCCGACAGCACCATTTCGCTCTCGCGCAGCAGGCGTCCGGCCGACTTGTACCCGTGGGCGTCGGCATGGCAGATGGCTGCGTTGCGAAGTTTTACGACCGGTTTCTGAATCATCTTGCGGTTCCCCGATTTGAACGGGTAAAGATAATAATTTTTAGGCATTCGAAATGAAAAATCCGAAATAATGTATTATTTTTGCCCTGTTTTCAATTGCGGCTTTGCAGTTGCCGATTCGGGGGTGCCCGGTTTTGACAGCAGGCAGAGTTTGATTGTAAGCACGCCGAGCGCTGTGCGGCGGCTCGTAAATACCGACGCTCGAACTACAAATGGCAATAACAGCTATGCACTCGCTGCCTAATTTTCAAGGAAAATTGGCTTAATCGCCGCGGCCGAGGCGCCGCAGCGACGAGTATCCCGGAGGAGGGTTCCGCTCCCTAATCTTCTTCCATACGGGGTATCATCGATTCGGAGATAGTGCGCCGGAGCGTTCCGGCCGGTGCGCGAAATTCAAGGAACTGGGATCCGGGTTCGGCCGTCGCCTGCCAGACTCGGATAGAAGGATCAAACGGCGACTAAGCGTGTAGAAAGCTTTCGGGTTCCCTGTTTGGACGCGGGTTCGACTCCCGCCACCTCCACTTGACCGCCGTAAAAGCGTCGGACGATTCCTTACATATGATTATGAACCGCTTTCTGTTGCTCTCCGCGCTCTCTGCGTTGTGTCTTTCCTGCATTTCGGGCTCCGGCAGAAAACATCCCGTCCATTCAAATCAACTACCCAATATGTCCGAGAAAAAGCAGTATGCCGTCATCGCCACCGAGAAAGGGACGATGAAAGCCGAATTGTACACCCTCGAAACGCCCGGCACCGTGGCCAATTTCGTCGAGCTCGCGTCGCACGATTTCTACAACGGGCTCACTTTCCACCGCGTCATCCCCGATTTCGTCATTCAGGGCGGCTGCCCGAAGGGCGACGGTACGGGAGGTCCCGGTTATACCATCAAGTGCGAGACTTCGGCTCCGCGCCAGTACCACGACCGCGGCGTCTTGTCCATGGCCCATGCCGGCAAGGATACGGGAGGTTCGCAGTTCTTCATCTGCCACAATCGCGAGAATACGCAGCATCTCGACGGCCGCCACACTTGTTTCGGCAAGGTCGTCGAGGGGATAGAGGTCATCGACGACATCCGTCCCGGCGACAAGATTCTGTCCATCCGCATCGTCGAGGAGTAGCCATGGCCCGCAAAATCATGTTGCTCGGTTCGGGAGAGCTGGGCAAGGAGTTCGTCATCGCCGCCCAGCGGCTCGGGCTCGCCGTCGTCGCTTGCGACAAGTACCCCGGCGCTCCGGCCATGCAGGTCGCCGATGCCTGCGAGGTCTTCGACATGCTCGACGGCGATGCGCTCGAAGCCGCCGTCGCCAAGCATAGGCCCGACATCGTCGTGCCCGAGATCGAGGCCATCCGCACCGAGCGTCTCTACGACATCGAGCGGCAGGGCGTGCAGGTCGTCCCGAGCGCCCGCGCCGTCAATTTCACCATGAACCGCAAGGCCATCCGCGACCTCGCGGCCAAGGAACTTGGGCTCAAGACCGCCCGTTATTTCTATGCCAAAAGTTACGACGAGTTGTGCAGCGCCGCCGCCCGAATCGGGTTCCCGTGCGTCGTCAAGCCCCTCATGTCGTCGTCGGGCAAGGGGCAGTCGGTCGTCCGGGGGCCCGAGGAGTTGGAGCACGCGTGGAGTTACGGTTGCGAGGGTTCGCGCGGCGACATCCGCGAGTTGATCGTCGAGGAGTTCATCGCTTTCGACAGCGAGATTACGTTGCTCACCGTCACCCAGAAGAACGGGCCTACGCTCTTCTGCCCGCCCATCGGCCACGTGCAGAAGGGCGGCGATTACCGCGAAAGTTTCCAGTCGCCGCCCATCGCGCCCGAGCACCTCGCAGAGGCGCAGCGCATGGCCGCCGCCGTCACCGAAGCGCTCACCGGCGCCGGTATCTGGGGCGTGGAATTCTTCCTCAGCCACCGGCACGGCGTCTATTTCTCCGAGCTCTCGCCCCGGCCCCACGACACCGGCATGGTGACGCTCGCCGGTACGCAGAATCTCAACGAGTTCGAGTTGCACCTGCGTGCCGTGCTCGGTCTTCCGATTCCCGCCGTCACGTTCGAGCGTTTGGGTGCCAGCGCCGTGATTCTCTCCGACCGCGCCATCGCCGATATGCCCCGTTATACGGGCGTCGACGAGGCCCTCGCCGCCGATCCGCAGACCGACATCCGTATTTTCGGCAAGCCCTCGGCCCGCGTCGGGCGGCGCATGGGGGTCGTCGTCAGCTATGCGCCCCTCGGCAGCGACCTCGATGCCCTGCGCGAACGGACCAAAGCGGCTGCCGCCAAGGTCGAAGTCGTGGAGTAGCATCCGCTCCGGCTGTCATACGATAAGGCGCCGACCCTGCAAAGAGGTCGGCGCCTTTTTCACTCCGGTTCCGGATTGTCCGGTTATTTGTGCAGCTTCGCCACTACGTTGTCCGTCGCTTTTTTCAGCAGTTCTTCCGGACAGCACAACGTGATGCGGATGTAGCGGTTGCCCTCCGAGCCGAAGATTCCGCCCGGGGTCAGGAACACGTCGCATTTCTCCATCACTTCGTCCGAGAACGAGAAGCTGTCGCCCTCGTACTCTTCGGGCAGTTCGGCCCAGACGAACAGCCCCGCCTGATGTTCGCGGTAGCGGCATCCCAGCGCGTCGAGCAGGGCATAAGCCTGTTTCTCGCGGCCGTAGTAAATGGCGTTCAGCTCCTCGAACCATTCGTCGCCCAGCGCCAGCGCCGTGTCGGCCGCCGCCTGAATCGGGTAGAACATGCCCGAATCCATGTTCGACTTGAAGGTCAGAATCGCGTCGATCCATTCTTTTTTGCCCACTACCACGCCTACGCGCCAGCCCGCCATCGAGTGGCCTTTCGACAGCGAGTTCATCTCCAGCGCCACCTCGCGTGCGCCCTCGGCTTCCATGATCGAGATCGGCGCTTCGGCATTGCGGATAAAGCTGTAGGGATTGTCGTGGACGATCAGGATGTTGTGGCGGGCGCCGAAATCCACGATCTTCTGCATCAGTTCCTTCGAGGGGGTCTGTCCCGTCGGCATGTTGGGGTAGTTCACCAGCATCATCTTCACGCCCTCCAGCCCGGCACGTTCGATGGCCTCGAAATCGGGGTAGAAATTCGTCTGCTTGTTCAGTGCGTAGGTCACCATTTCGCCGCCCGACAGCCGCACGGCCGACGAGTAGGTGGGATAGCCCGGGTTCGGCACCAGCACCTTGTCGCCTTTGTTCAGGAACGTCATGCAGATGTGCATGATGCCTTCTTTCGAGCCGATGAGCGGCAGCACTTCCGAATTGTAGTCCAGTTCGGTGCGGTACCACTTCCGATACCAGTCGGCAAAGGCTTTGCGCAGAATCGGTTCGCCCTTGTAGGACATGTATTTGTGTACGTCGGGGCGCTGCGCTTCCTGCGCCAGCCGTTCGATGACCGAGGGGTGGGGCGGCAGGTCGGGGCTGCCCATCGCAAGTTTGATGATCTGACGGCCCGTGGCCGCTTCGGTTTCGGCGATTTCGCGCAGGCGGCGCGAAAAATAGTACTCTCCGATGCCGTCCAGCCGGTGCGAACGGGCGATGTCGACTGCTTTTGCCATATCAGATTTCTGTTTGTTGATTCTTTGTTGTTACAAAGATAACGCACCCCGGGCGCAAAAGCAAATTAATTTGCACTTTCTCACCGGGGCTTCCCCGTCAGAGCGCGAACAGAATGAATATCTGCGCCGTCAGCACCCGCAGGAACATCACCACCGGATAGACCGTCGAGTAGCCCACCGCAGGCATGTCGTTGCCCGCCGTGGCATTGGCGTAGGCCAGCGCGGGCGGGTCGGTCGTCGCTCCGGCTATCAGTCCCATCAGCGTGTAGTAGTTCATCTTGAGCCACAGCCGCGCCACGACGCCCACAATCAGCAGCGGCACCATCGTGATGATTACGCCGTAGCCTATCCAGCGGTATCCGCCGCCGGCCACTGCGTCGACGAATCCGTCGCCCGCGCCGATTCCGACCGCCGCAAGAAACAGCGCGATGCCTATTTCGCGCAGCATCAGGTTGGCGCTCATCGTTGTGTAGGTCACCAGATGGAAGTGGGTGCCGAAGCGGCCTATCAGAATCGCCACGATCAGCGGTCCGCCCGCCAGCCCCAGTTTCACCGGTTGCGGTACGTTCATCAGCGGAATCGAGCCCAGCAGAACACCTAAAGCGATACCTACGAAGATCGTCACCAAGTTCGGGTGGTCCAGCTTCTTGAGCGAGTTGCCCAGCACGTCGGCCACCTGCGCCACCGCTTTTTCCGAGCCCACCACCATCACCCGGTCGCCGATCTGGAGTTCGAGCCCCTGATAGGGGATCAGGTCCACGCCCGCACGGTTTACGCGCGTGAGCGTGATGCCGTATTTGGTCCGCAGCCGCAGGTCGGAGAATTTCTTGCCGTTGACCGAGGGTTTGGTTATCAGAATCCGCCGCGAGATCAGTTCGGCATGCGGCGTGTTGCTGCCCCAGTCTTCGTCGGTCATCTCCACCCGGTGTCCCAGAAACGCTACGATCGCTTCCGCGTCGTCCGATTGGCACACCACGCACAGCCGGTCGCCCATGCGCACTACCGTGTCGGTGTCGGCCATCGTTATCTCGCCCGTCGACGACATCACGCGCGATATGACGAATTGGCGGTGGATCAGGTCGCGCAGATATTCCACCGTGCGGCCGTCGAGCAGTTTGTTGGTGAATTCCACCGATACCTTGTCGGCAAATTTCTGTTCCTGCGACAGGGCCGCCAGCCCTTCGTTTTCCTTCTCGAATTTCACGCGCAGGGCATAGCGGATGACGATCATCGTCAGGATGATGCCCACCACCCCCAGCGGATAGGCCACCGCATAGCCCAGTGCGATGGTCGGGTCGTTCGCGCCCGTCGCATCGGCATAGGCTTGCTGCGCGGCGCCCAGTCCGGGCGTGTTGGTCACGGCTCCCGACAGGATTCCCACCATCGTCGGGACCGGCGTTCCCGTCAGCAGATGCAGCGCATAGGCGGTCACGACGCCCAGCAGTACGATGGCCGTCGCACAGCACACTAGCGTCAGCCCTCCGTGTTTGAACGAGGCGAAAAATCCCGGCCCCACTTGCAGGCCTATCGAAAAGACAAAGAGAATAAGTCCGAATTCCTTGACGAAATGGAGCACTTCGCCGCCCACCGTCATGCCCATGCTGCTCAGGGCTATGCCGACGAACAGGATCCATGTGATGCCCAGCGATATCCCGCCTATCTTGATTTTGCCCAGCAGAATCCCCAGCGTGATGACCAGTGCGAAAGTCAATACCGCATGGGCGATGCCGTCGCCGAAGAAGAGGGTCCCGAGCCACTCCATGTTATCCGTCTGTTTTTGTGCTGTTTAACCTCGATTTGCCTAACCGAGCACAAAAATAGTCAATTTTCGCGGATTCCGAAACCTCAGTACAGGAATTTTTCCATCCACGGGGTCAGCAGAGCCGTCGCCAGCCCCATCAGCGCCATGGCCAGTCCGCTCAGGGCTCCTTCGACGGCTCCCATTTCGATGGCCCGGGCCGTGCCTATGCCGTGCGCCGCGGCTCCGAGGGCGAATCCCCGGGCTTCGGGGTCGGTCACTCCGCTGCGGCGCAGGATCCATTCGCCGAAGATGCTTCCGAATATGCCTACGCAGAACACCACCACCGAGGTCACCGACACATTGCCGCCCAGCGGCCCCGACACCGACACGGCTATGGGCACCGTAACGGATTTGGGGGCTATCGAGTTCAGAATCATCCGTTCCGCGCCGAATGCTTTGGCCGTGTAGACTACGCTCAGCACGCCCGTCACGCATCCTGCAAGCGTCGCCACGGCCACCGGCAGCAGACTGCCGCGCAGCCGTTCGACTTGTTCGTAGAGCAGATAGCCGAGCGCCACTACCGACATGCCCAGCGCAAAGTCGAGGATGCGGGTCGCCTCTTGATAGCGGGCGTAGGGTATGCCCGTCGTCTGTAAAAAGACGATCATCGCCACGAACGTCAGCAGCACCGGATGCAGCAGCGCCAGCCGCGTGCGGCGATAGATGATTCCGCCCAAGCAGAAAAGGCCGGCCGTCAGGGTCAGCAGAAAGAGGTCCGATGCTACGAAGTTATTCATTCTTTCCGGGCTTTTTTCGGTTAAGAATCTGATAGGTGCGGCCTGTTATGTAAAGTACCGCCACCGTCGAAACGATGCCCGCCACGACGATCGCCCACAGGTTGTCCAGAATCACATGGTACGATTCGATCAGCCCCACTCCGTAGGGCACGAAGAAGAGGGCCATGCTTCCCAGCAGAAACCGGGCTGCCGGGCGCACCTGTTCGGCATCCACCCAGCGCAGACACAGCGCCGCAAAGAGCAGGACCATGCCGATGATGTTTCCCGATATGTGACTTCCGGTCAGCAGGCTCAGCGCATTTCCCGCCAGCCAGCACAGCAAAATATAGAATACTCCGCGCATCATTTTTTCTTTTTCAGCGGACAGCCTGCCGCATCGCACCCGGCGCATCCTCCTCGCCGCCGCCCGCAGAGACGGCGCCACAGCCGCCATGCAAGCAGCAGAACCATTGCGCCCAGAATCGCCCCTACGGTATAATCCTGCCAGTCCATTTCAGAGCCACAGCACCAGATGATAGACGCCCCATGCCGCCAGCCATGCCAGCAGCGTGTCGTAGACCGCCGCGGCCAGCGCCCAGTGCCATCCCGCTTCGGCTCCGATGGCCGTCACGGTGGCTATGCACGGGAAATAGAGCAGGATGAAGACCAGAAACGCCAGCGCCGTCGCCGTCGGGAAATCGCCGCTGGCCGTCAGCCGCCGCGACAGGGTCGCCGTGTCGTCGGCCGGGTCTGTCTCCCCGTTTTCCGAGTAGAGTACGCCCAGCGTGCTCACCACGATCTCCTTGGCCGCCACTCCGGACAGCAGCGCCACGCCCGCTTTCCAGTTCATGCCCAGCGGGCTGAATATCGGTTCGCAGCCCTTGCCTATGCGTCCCAAGTAGGAGTTTTCGTAGTGGGCGGCCGCTCCGGCCGTCGGTTCCGTGCGGGGGTAGTAGCTCAGAAACCACACGATCACCGAGGCTATCAGAATCATCCCGCCCATCTTGCGCAAATATTGCGCGCACTTGTCCCACATGTGCGTCAGCGTGGTTTTCCACGTCGGCAGGCGGTAGGGCGGCAGTTCCATCACGAAAGGCGTCTCGTCCACCGGAAAGAGGAAGCGGCGCAGCAGCCGCGCCGTCACTATGGCCACCGCCACGCCCAGTACATAGAGCCCCGTCATCACCCATCCGGCATGCGCCGTGAAGAAGGTGCCCGCTATCAATATGTATATCGGCAGCCGCGCGCTGCACGACATGAACGGCGTTATCAGGATGGTTATCAGGCGGCTGCTCCGGCTCTCGATGGTCCGGCACGCCATGATGGCCGGTACGTTGCAGCCGAATCCCATCACCAGCGGGATGAACGATTTGCCGTGCAGGCCTATGCGGTGCATCACCCGGTCCATGATGAATGCCGCACGCGCCAGATAGCCCGAATCTTCCATGAACGATATGAACAGGTAGAGCACCATGATGTTGGGCAGGAATACGATGACCGCGCCCACACCGCCTATGACCCCGTCGGCCAGCAGGTCGCGCAGGGCTCCCGGCGGCAGCAGGGCGTCCACGCCCTTGCCGATCCAGCCCACCAGCGTGTCGATCCATCCTTGCGGATAGGCTCCCAAGTAGAACGTGCACCAGAACATCAGCCACATCAGGAAGAAGAAGATCGGGAATCCCCATAGTTTGTGCGTCACGAACGAATCGATCAGCGTCGTGGTCGTCGCTTCTTCCCGGCGGCCGGGGGTGTAGGTCTCCTTGAGGGCTCCCGATATGAAGCCGTATTTTTGGTTGGCGAAGGCTGTTTCCACATCTTCGCCCAGCGCCTTGGTTATGCGTTCCGATTCGCGGGCCGCCATTTCGGCCCACACCGGATAGCGTTCGCAGCGGCGCAGCTGTTCGTTCACCTGTTTGTCGCCTTCCAGCATCTTCATCGCAAAGTAGCGGGGCGGGAAGGTCTTGGGCAGTTGGCCGTGGTGTTGGCTCATGTCGCCGTTCAGGCGCCGGAGCCCTTCTTCGATGACGCTGCCTTGTCCGATATGGATGTGGCGCACGCGTTCGTCCTGATTTTCGTAGACCGCTATCACCGTGTCCAGCAGCGCTTCGATGCCTTTGCCGTTGCGTGCTTCGACCGGCACCATCGGTACGCCCAGCATCCGGCCCAGACTTTCGTAGTCGAGTTGCGCTCCGCTTGAGGTGAGTTCGTCGAACATATTGAGTGCCACCACCATCCGCTGGTTTATGTCGATCAGTTCCGTCGTCAGATAGAGGTTGCGTTCCAGATTCGACGCCACCACCGAGTTGACGATCACGTCGGGCGTTTCTTCCGCAATGTGGGCCCGTACGAAGAGTTCTTCGGGCGTATAGGCCGACAGGGCGTAGGTCCCCGGCAGGTCGGTGATCTGGAATCGGTAGCCGCGGTAGTGGCGTATGCCGCTCTTGGCGCCCACGGTCACTCCGCTGTAGTTGCCCACATGTTCGTGACCGCCCGATATGGCGTTGAACAGCGAGGTCTTGCCGCTGTTGGGGTTGCCCACCAGCGCTACGCAGATCGTGTGGCTGCGCGTGTGCAGCGCTTCGTCGACCGTGCAGCAGTTTTCCGCCGCTTCGCGGATCGGGGCCCGGCGTTCGGAGCGGGCCGGAGCGCCTTTTCCCGCCAGCAGTTCCCGCGCTTCGCTGTCCGAGAACACCTGTATCATTTCGGCTTCGCTGCGCCTGAGCGAGATGTCGTAGCCCATGATCCGGTATTGAATGGGGTCTTTGAGCGGAGCGTTCAGGATCACTTCCACCCGTTGGTCGCGGACGAATCCCATCTCCATGATCCGGCGGCGGAATCCTCCGTGTCCCAGTACTTTGAGAATCGTCGCCGATTCTCCGGTCTTCAGTTCGGACAGACGCATAGGGTTTGTTTTGCTGGTTGCTTCTTTCCGCCTCGGCTGACTGCGCTTGCGGCTTCAGAAAAAAGTCGGTTGCTTCGAGTCGCAAAAATAGTCGTTTTGCCTTAATTCCGCAATCCCCATTTTTGGGTATTCGGCTTCTCCGCACAAAAAAACGGACAGGTTTTCAGCCTGTCCGTCCGTAGTCCGGTTCCTACCGCATCTGCCAGCCGAAAGGTTTCGGCCGTTCCAGCGTCTGCCGCCACGTGCGGCCGAATCCGTCGCGCACTTCGATTTCCAGCGGCGTCTGCGCTTCGGCCGTCACCGCCCGGAACAGGTGTTCGGTCCGGGCCGGCGAGAAGGCCGTGCCTTTCACCGGCACTTCGCATTCCGACACGCATCGATAGAGCGGGTCGTAGTCCGATATGCGTTCTGTCCGGATCCGGCGGCCTTTTTCGCGCACCGTGACTTTCCACGCCGGGTCGTAGTTGAATACGTTGATCCATACTTCGTTGCTCCCCGGTTTTCCGCCGTATCGTTCCGGCACGGTGTTCATGTCGTACGCCCGGAATTGGCAGCTGTCCACCGGCAGCCCCAGCGCCTTGTAGCTCCACGTGATCTTCTTTCCGTCCACCCGGTAGATCGCATAGCCGCCCGGCGTGCCGTCCTTGGCCATGTGGCGGCGTCCTTCGCCATATAGTTTCCACGACGAGGCCGCCACCGCTATGTTGTTGTGTTCCCGCAGGCGTTTCGAGTAGAGATAGTGGCGGTTCACATGGGTGTGGCCCGTCAGCAGCAACACTTTCCGGTAGCCCGCCAGTTTCTCCAGCAGTTCGTCGGCCGCTCCCGCTTCCGTAAACTTCTCGTTGAGTTGCGCCCGGCCCTTCTTCAGTTCTTGGCAGCCGAACAGCGGGGCGTGCATGCACACCACCAGCGGCGTCGATTTCTTCACATGGCTCAGGTCCTGTTCCAGCCACTCCAGCTGCGTCCGGTCCACGCCTACCTTGAAGTCCCAGCGGGTCTTTCCGTTCGACATCTTGCGGGGCCCCAGATAGATGATGTTGTCCAGCATCACATAGTGCACCCGCCCCAGATTGAACGAGTAGTAGTTCGGGCCGATCACCCGGCGGTAGGTCTTCACCGCCACCGAGTCCCATTCTTCGAGCGCGTGAGGGCCCTTGGGGTCGTTGTCGTGGTTGCCCATGCTGTGGTAGATCGGTATCGCCCCCGGCACCCGTTCCATCTCGGCCAAGTATTCCGGCAGGCCGAAATTGTTGCGGTACCAGCGCGAATCGGTCGTCATGTCGCCCAAGGTCAGTGCATACCGCTTGCCCGGGGTCGTGCGCAGGGTCTCGCTGAAATCCGGCACGAATTTTTCGCGGAATTGGCGGATGTCTTGTTGCGCCGTCGTGTTGGTCAGATGGATGTCGTTCAGTACGAACAGCGTGTAGCGGTCGTTCTGCGCCCTCTTCAGTTCGAAGTCGGCCCGGTCCACCGGTTCGCCCGCAAGGGGTACGAAATGGCGCGGTATCAGGCCGTCCGCTTCCACTTCATAGCCCGCCGGCACCGACAGGAATACATAGCCGCAGTTTTTCGTCGAGTGCAGCCCGTAGTTTCCCGCCGCATCGGTCAGCGTCGTGCGTTCGCCGTCCGACACCACGGCTCCCGCCACCGGTTTCCCGTCGCAGAGCACCGTGCCCCTCACGTTGTAGTCTTGCGCCTGCGCCGCACGGACCGCCAGCAGCAGGGCGGCGGCCATCCAAAGTCCAAGCAAATCTTTTCGTTTCATCGTATCATCTTCGTTCTTGGCAGTTCCCCGGGCGGACCGCATACGGCGATTCGCCCGGGGCATCTCCCGATTATCGCATGTCCCACGTGAAGGCTTTCGGGCGTACGGCCGTCTGCGTCCAGCTGTTGCCCGCGCCGTCGGTCACTTCCACTTCCACCGTCGTGTCGGCCGCCGAGGCCGTCGCCACGAACATGTGCGAGACGCCCGCGCCCGGTGCGAATGCGCTGCTCAGCCCCGTCAGCCCTTCGGCCGCCAGCGAGTAGAGCGGATCCGCGCGCCAGCTCTGTACGACCGGTATTTCGACCCCGTTTTCGCGGGCTTTCACCGTCCATTCCGGGTCCCAGTTGTAGACGTTCAGCAGCAGTTGGTTGCTCCCGGCAGCTCCGCCGTAGGCTTCCGGCACCGTGTTCAGGTCGTAGACCATGAATTGGCATTCGTCCGCATCGCGGCCCGTCGCTTTGTATTGCCGCGTCATCTTCTTGCCCTCGAAGCGGTAGATCGTGTAGCCTACCGGGGTGCCGTCTTTGCTCAGCTGCGCTCTTTCGGCTTCGGGTATCTGCCACGACGAGCCCGACACCGATATGTTGTTGTGTTCCGTGATCCGGTCCGATATCTTGCAGCAGTAGTTCATGTGCGTATGCGCCGACATGATGTGCACTCGTTCGAATTTGGCGAATTTCTCCAGCAGCCAGTCCACCTGATCCGGATTCGAGAAGCCTTTGTTGGCCAGCAGCACGCCGTCGGCCATGCCGCTGTAGCGGTAGAGCGGCGCATGGGTCAGCACCGCCACCGGGGTCGCCGCATCCACATGCGAAAGGTCTTTTTCCAGCCAGCCCAGCTGTACTTCTTCCACATAGGTGTTGTAGGCGTTGGCGCCCGTGTAGACTATGTCGTCCAGCACCACGAAGTGCCATTGCCCCAAGTTGAACGAGTAGTAGTTCGGGCCGATCACCCGGCGGTAGGTCTCCACCGCCAGCATATCCCACACTTCGGAGGGTCCCGAGCAGCGGATGTCGTTGTCGTGGTTGCCCATCACATGCCAGATCGGTATCGCCCCCGGCACCCGTTCCATCTCGGCCAGATACTCCGGCAGGGCGAAGTTGTTGCGGTACCACCGCGTGTCGGTGGTCATGTCGCCCAGCACGGTCGCATAGACCTTGCCCGGGGTCTGGGCCAGCATCGCCGAGTAGTCGGGTGCGAAGTCCCGGCGGAAGCGTTGTACGTCGTCGGTCTCCGTCGTGTTGGTCAGGTGTATGTCGTTCATCACGAACAGGGTGAATTCGTCGTTTTCCGTCTTCGTCAGTTCGAAGTCGGCCACTTCGTCGTCCGCGCCGTCCAGCCGTACGAAGTTGCGCGGTATCAGGCCGTCCGCCGCCACTTCGTAGCCGCCCGGCACCGAGATGAATACGTAGCCCGTCCGCTTCCACGAGTGGAGTACGTAGTTGCCTTCTTCGTCGGTCAGGGTCGTCAGTTCGCCGTCCGACACCACCACGTCCTTCACCGGTTGTCCGCCGCACTTCACCGTGCCTCGCACCGTGCTCGTCGACAGCGGTTCTTCCGGTACGTCGTAGACGATCTTGCGGGCTATGGGCACCGCACTCGCAAAGGTCGTCACTTGCGGTATCTCCACCGGTTTGCCCGCATATGCGCGTTTCATGTAGACCGAAAGTTTCACTTCCTGATCGGCCGTCGCATACTTCATGTCGCGGTCTTGGTAGATCGTGTTGGGCACCGCCGACCAGCCTTCGGGTTTGGCCGACGCCGGGGCTACGATGTAGACCAGTCCGTCCATCTTCGCGGTGATCGTTCCGCCGTTGTTGGCCCGGGCCTTGCTCGTCAGCATCTCGAATCCGTTGAAGTAGTCCGGGATGTTGGTCACTTTGTAGGCGCGGTCCGTTATGATGCGCGCACCTTCCGTGAAGGTTTGTTTGCGGTAGCCTTCCGCTCCGCTCACCACGATCGTCTCGGCTATGTTCTCGTTCGTGTCGGGCGTTTCTTCGCGGCATCCGCAAAGCAGCGGCACGGCCAGCATCGCCCCCAGCAAATATTTTATGGTCGATTTCATCTTTTTCTCTTTTTGTGCGTTCATGTTCTTACGGTTTCACCGTCACCGTAAATTTGCATACCACTTCTTTTTCGTCGGTCAGCGTCTTGCTCCGGCCCACCAGCACCGCTTCGTAGGTTCCCGGTTCGGCAAACGCGTAGCTGAACGTCTCGGGCATCGCCGTTCCCCCCCCCTTTACGGATTGGGGTTTGTCGGGTCCGAAGTTCGACACCTTGCGTTCCAGCCGGTTCATCACCGCATAGGCATCGCGGTCGGCCTTGGGTTTGCTCTCGCACCAGAATTCCCACGGATAGTGGGTCACGCCGCCATGTTCGAACGTCTTGCCCCATCTGGAGTGCGTCGTCCCGTAGTTGGCTCCGTCGATCACATGGACTTCCGCTTCGGTCTGCGACAGAATGACCGCACGGGTCTCTCCTTCCTGCCGCGTTGCTTGAATGTCGGTGAACCATACGCCGGTCCGTTCGTTCAGCAGGTTCGCATCGTATTTGTCGATATGATAGAAGAACGCGACATAAAGATACGGCGATTTTTCGTCATAGTATCCGCTCAGGTTCGCTTCGCCCGAGGAGATCATGCGCCCTTCTTCCATGTAGCGTTCTTCGGTCGTCGGACCGTCGTTGGCCGTCCACGGTTTGCTCGGCAGGGTGAAGCGCGCCGAAATATCGGTCCACGTCGCCGCCAAGATGTTCGTCTCTTCGAACGTTCCGTCGAAGTCGGTCGATACTTTCACCGATACCGGATGCGCCTGATACTTGGCTGCCGTGCATTGCATCTGCGCCCGGAACGAGAAGAAGACGTCCGAATACTCCAGCCGGTCTTTGGCCGCATATTCCCATTCGTGGAATTTTTCGCCCGAATAGAAGTCTACCGTCTCGGCTTCTCCGCTCAGCGCGAACACCACCGGTTCGCCCGCCCGGCATTCCGTCGCGGCCGCCACGGCGGCGAACGCTTCGGCCGGTTCGAATTCGTCCAGCGACAGGGTGGCTTCCTGCCGGTAGTTGCGGTTGGCTTTGAACGTCACCGCCGGCAGTTCCACCGTGCAGGTCGAGTTGTCGATGGCCGTCGTCTCCAGTTTCAGCGTCCCCGCCGGGTGTTGCCCCGGCGCCACCATCAGCCAGAAGCTCTGCCAGCCGGTTTTCGTCAGTACGGGTTGTTCGCCGAACACCAGCACGGCTTCGTGCTTGCCCTCGGCAATCGTCAGCGCGTCTTCGTCCGCCGGTGCCGTCAGGTCTGCCGTGCCCGCCGCAATCGTCAGCGGGGTTGCGTCCGACAGCAGGCGGATCTGCCGCAGCGGTACGTCTATCGCCGTCGTTTCGCCCATCTTCAGGCGGATTTCCACCATCGCGAACAGGTTGCGGAACGCAAATTCCACAGGCGCCGGTTCTTCTTCGCTGAATACCCGCGTCACCGGCGCGGCTTTCATCACGCTCAGCCCCGCCAGATGGTCGGTCGAGCCCGCACCGGTTTGTTGTTGCCGGGTCGGCAACACTACGGGCAGGGCGTTCGGTTCGGCGTCCGCCTCTTCATCGTAGGGGTAGTAGGCATAGAAGTTTTGTTCGCCCCGGTTCCATCTGAAGATCTTGCCCAGATCGGCCGACGCAAAGGTGCATCGCGTCGGGTCGTTGCGTTCGGGCGCCGCCGCATAGGGGTAGTTGTCTCCCGTCGTGGCGCCACGGCCGAAAATGCCCACCGCATCGGTCGTGCTCCATGCCACTCCGAGTGTCGTGCCGTCCGCTTCCACCACCGTCCGGGTCGCGGCAGCTCCCGCTCCCGTGAAGCGCACAGCCGTTTGCGGGGCTTCGAGCGTCGGCTCCACGAGTGCTTCCTGACAGCCTGCGGCAAGGCCAAGAAGCCATATCGGCAAAAGATATCGTTTCATAGTCTTCTCTCTTTTTCGTTCGTTACTCCCATTCTTCATACACCGGGGGGTCGATGGTTCCGGCATCCTTCACCACCGTGATCCGCATTTCGCGCACCACGTTCCTGCGTCCGTAGACATTGGAGTTCGACGCCACGAACGTCACCGTGTATTCGCCCGGCTTGTCGTAGGTGTGGTGATACGAGGTCATCGTCGGGTCGGCCACCGCTTTGATGCCCACTCCGCCGTCGGGTCCCGAGTTCACGTCGTCCGGCCGGTGCAGCGGCCCCGATACGGCCCGTATGCGCATGTCCGAGGCCGGTTTGTAGTCCGTTCGGAGCATGATGCGGTTCGCATTCACATCGGGTTCCTGCGTCTTGTTGTTGTCGCGGTATCCGGCGTCGAATACGAATTGGAATCCCGCGTTCTTCAGGTTGTAGAGGGTCGTCGTGCCCGCCGGGGTGATTCCGTTGATCGTGAAGTTCATGATGTCCACTTGCGTGCGGCCGTTCTTGGCTGCGTCCGTGTACTTATCCACATGATAGTCGTAGAGCAGATAGATCGGCGAGCCGTCTTCCGGAAACAGGTCGTCTATGTAGAGCGTCCCCGCAGGCACCAGCTGTTCGGTGTACGTCGGCAGTTCGAACCGGTCCGAAAGGTCGATCCACGTCGCTTTGTCGAGGTTTTCTTCGGCGTAGGTCCCGTCGAAATCGGCCGAATAGTATATCGGGGCATTCGCCGGGTTGCCGTAGCCCGCCTTCGTTTGGGTCATAAAGGAGAGGGTCGTTTCGGCCTTCTCGATGCGGTCGCGGTCGCGATAGTCGTAGGCGTTGCCCGGTTCTCCCGAGTAGAATACGATGAAGTCGGGGTTTCCCGCCAGCGCGAATTCCACCGGTTCGCCCGCTTTGAATACCGTCCCCGAGGTCGACGCCGCAAAGTCGGGCGTCGTGACCTTTTCTTCTTCGTTGCAGGCCGCCGCTGCCAGCAGAAGCAGTGCCGCAAGCAGCCGCGTCGATATGTCGTTTCTGTGTTTCATGATTCGCAGTATTTTTTTGAGTTTACCAGCCGTTGTTCTGGACCAGATAGGGGTTCACGCTCAGTTCGTAGGTCGGTATGGGCCACAGGACATCGCGGCGCTGCACGTTGCCATAGTACAGGCGGGCCGCTACATAGTAGGCCGAGGTGTAGGTCTGCGGCACCGTCGCGCCGACCGATTGCATCCGGTCGTAGAATTCGCCCCAGCGTATCAGGTCGTCCTTGCGCAGCAGTTCGTGCCCCAGTTCGCGGGCTCGTTCGTCCTTGATCTCGCCCAGCAGCGATACAGGGCCTTCCACCGGCAGGTCCACCCCTTCGGCCGGGGCGTTCAGGTCGCGGCCGTAGCCTCTGCGGCGCACTTGGTTCACACAGGCGTAGGCCCGGGCCAGTTCCGTCGCATCGCTTCCGCCGTCGGCCGCCACCGCTTCCGCATACATCAGCAGGACGTCCGAGTAGCGCAGTATCGGGAAGTTCGTCGACGTGTGGGTCGTGCTCTTCGGAGCTATGAGTTCGTATTCGCGGCGGAATTTGCCGCAGAAGCGTATCCACATGTTGTTCGCCGATACGGTTTCCTTTTCGCCGTCGTCGTTGAGCGTGTAGGGGGCTATCGACCAGTCGCGGCGTTCGTCGTCATCGTCGAAGAGTTGGTAGAAGTAGGGCGTCGCGCGGATCGAGCCGATCGAGTAGCCCACTTCCGGGCGGTCGGTGTTCGTGAATTTGATGCCGTTGTTGCGGCCCACTTGCCCCGCGGTCGTGCTGTAGGTGCCTACGTTGTTGCCGTAGAATTCCACTTCGAAAATGCTCTCGCGCGTGTCGTACTTGTCTTGAATATAGTTGATGAACACTTGTTGATACGACGGGTTCAGCGCATGGTAGCCCGTGTCCATCACCTTCGCCGCATATTCTTTCGCCTTGGCATACATCCCCGGTTCGTTCACCGGTTCTCCCGCCATGTAGAGACATACGCGGGCCAGTATTCCCCACACCGCCGATCGGCTGATGCGGCCGCCGCTCTCCACTTCGCCCATCGGCTTCACCAGTTCCGCCGCGGTCTCCATGTCTTCGACAATCTTCAGGTATACTTCCCGCTGCGGGGTCTGGGGTATCCTCACATCGGCCAGTTTGCCCGATTCCGGCGTTTTCAGTACCAGCGGGACATCGCCGAAGCGGGTCGTCAGCATGAAATGGTAGTAGGCCCTCAGGAACAGCGCCTGCCCCCGGATGTTGTCGCGGGCTTCTTCGTCCATTTCGGGTTTGTGTACGCTCTCCAGCAGCAGGTTCGCACGGCCTATTCCGTCGTAGAGGTCGCGCCAGTAGTTGCGTACTTTGCTGTCCGCAGGGTTCACATCATAGTATCCCACCGTTCCTTCGTCCACCGTGTAGGCTTCATAGCCTATGTCGGCCGAAAGTCCCATGCGGCCCAGCATCATCGAGCCGTAGAGGGCCGTCTGCGCCAGCGTCGCATAGACTCCGTTCAGGGCCGTTTCGAGTTGCTCTTCGGTCTTGTAGTACTTCTTCGGATCGACGAAGTCCTGCGATTCCGTGTCCAGCAGGCTGCACGCCGGGGCCAGCAGAATCGCCGCACTGAGCAATATGTGTCGTATGTTTTTCATCTTCGCGTATTTCTTGGATTAAAATATGATCTTCACGCCCGCCGTGTAGGTTCTGTTGCGTGCATAGGCCGAATAGTCGTATCCCGGGGTCAGCGCCGAGTTGCGGGTCGACACTTCCGGGTCCAGCCCCGAGTAGGCGCTCCACGTCCAGAGGTTCTGGCCCGACAGGAATACTTGTACGGTGTTCAGCCGGATCCGGCGCACCCATTTTTCCGGCAGCGTGTAGCTCAGTTGCAGGGTCTTCAGGCGCAGGAACGAGCCGTCTTCGATCGTTCGCGACGAGTATACGCCCCGCGGCCCCTGCCCGCCCGGCCGGAAGTTGCGGCTCGTTTGGTTTTCGGGGGTCCAGTGGTCTACGTACGAGCGGAATTGGTTGATGTTCTTGCCGTTGTAGTTTCCTTCGAATATGATGCGGTTGGCGTTCATGATGTCGTTGCCGTAGCTCCATTGGAAGAATACGTTCAGGCTCAGGCCCTTGTACGTGAAGTTGTTGTTGAATCCGCCCGTGTGGATCGGCGTCGCGCGGCCTATCACCACCATGTCTTGGTCGTTCACCACTCCGTCGCCGTTTTGGTCTGCATATTTTATGTCTCCCGGTTGTATCGTCTCCCGGGCATTGCCGTTCGTCGGTACGTTCTTCTTCAGGACGTAGGCTCCCGTCGCATCCGTTTCGAAGTCGTCATAGCCGTATACGCCGTCCCACACTACTCCGTAGAACGCCGCCATCGGGCCGCCCACACGGGCTATGTAGAGGGGCGTCGAGTTGAAGTCCGTCGTGAAGGCCACCGTCGACAGCAGGCTCTCCTGTCCTTCGGCCAGCGCCATCACCCGGTTGCGGTTGAAGCTGATGTTGAAGTCCGAGGTCCATTCGAAGTTCTTGGTCTTCACGTTCACCGTGCTCAGCGAGAGTTCCAGTCCGTCGTTGCGGACTTTGCCTACATTTTTGTATACCGACGAGTAGCCGCTCGTGAAGGGCAGGTTCGCGTTCAGCAGCAGGTCGCGCGTCGTCTTGCGGTAGAGGTCCACCGTCAGGTTCAGCCGGTTCCCGAACAGCGACAGGTCGTAGCCTATGTCTATCTGTTCCGTGCTCTCCCACGTCAGGTCTTTGTTTCCAAGGTTGTTCGGTATCATCGCTTCCGAGGGGGTTGCATTTCCGAACGAGTAGTAGTCCGATTGCGTCAGCGAGGGGTAGGTCGCAAAGTCGCCGATGCGGTTGTTTCCCGTCACTCCGTAGCTCACTCGCAATTTCGCGTCGTCCACGAATTTCAGTTTGCGCATGAATTTTTCTTGTCCCATGCGCCACGCCACGGCGCCCGACGGGAATATTCCCCAGCGGTTTCCCGGCGTGAATTTCGACGAGCCGTCGGCTCGGAACGACGCCGTGAACAGGTAGCGCGAGCGGTAGCTGTAGTTCACGCGGCCCAGCCACGACATCAGGGCGTTTTCCGACAGCAGGGCCGTCGTCGAGTAGGGTATTCCGTGATCCATTCCGCTCAGGCCCAGAAATTCGTTGGGGATGTACGAGGTCGCAAATCCGTAGTTCGACGTCACCGTGCCTTGCATCGTGTAGCCCACCGTCACATCGAATTTGTGTTTGTTCTTGAATTCGCGTTTGTATACCAGCGTGTTTTCGTTCATCCAGTCGTCCAGCACCCGTTCGCCGAAGCTCGCGTTCACGCCCTTGTTGTTGCCCGCCCGCGGGAATCCTTGGTAGGTCAGCGAGTTGTTGAATTCTTCCTGACGGATCGTCTTGCGGCCGTATCCCGCTCGCACCGTCAGTTTCAGTCCGTCGACAATGTCCCATACGATCTTCGCGTTCGACAGGAACGTCGTCGTCTTTTTCGTCGTGTTTTCGTTCTTGTTCGAGATGATCGGGTTCATCACGCTCGTGTCGTTTTCGTCGTCGAACAGGCTCTCGTCGTCTTTCGTGTTCAGGATCACCGGTCGATAGGCCCACGTGCGGTACATCAGGTAGGAGGCATACGCATTGGCCGACGCCAGCGACTTCGAGGTCGTTTGTCCGTGGGTCTTGTCGTGCGTGTAGTTCGCGTTCACGCTCAGGCGTACTTTCTTGTGCAGGTTCGTCTCCAGCGATACGCGGCCTTGGTACTTCCGGTAGCCCGAGTTGTCGATCACTCCGTCTTGGTCCACCACCGAGCCCGACACCGCATAGCGCGTTTGTTTCGTGCCGCCCGTCACCGATACGTTGTGCGTGTGCATCAGTGCACTGCGGAACAGGCGGTCTTGCCAGTCTATGCCTTCGTGCGTGCGGTAGAAGTCCAGCGTCCGGCCCGGTTTGGTCAGATAGCGGTCCAGATTCGAGGGCGAGCGTTCGATTTGGTAGACCACGAATTCATAGGGCGTCATCAGTTCCATGCGTTTGGTCACTTCCTGAAATCCCACCGTGCCGTTGTAGGTCACCTTCGGTTTGCCCGCTTCGCCTTTGTTCGTCTCGATGATGATCACTCCGTTGGCTCCGCGCGAGCCGTAGATCGCCGTCGCCGACGCATCTTTCAGCACCGTCAGCGACGCTATGTCCGCCGTGTTGATCGCCGCGCTCGAGAAGTCTTCGATCGGGAACCCGTCCACTACATAGAGCGGCGAGTTGCTTTGCGTCAGCGAGTTCGCGCCTCGGATCACAATGTCCATCTCCGCGCCCGGCGTGCCGTCCTGCGAGGTCACTTGCACTCCCGCCAAGCGGCCTTGCAGCGCTTGGTCGAACGAGGCTACCGGGGCTTTCACCATGTCTTCCATCTTCACCCGGCCCAGCGTTCCCGTCACGTCCACCAGCCGTTGGTTGCCGTAGCCGATTTCCACCACCACGCTCTCGATCATCCGGCTGTCTTCTTTCAGCACCACATCCATGTGCGTCCGGTTTCCCACCCGGATTTCTTGCGTCACATAGCCCAGCATCGAGAATACCAGCGTCTCCGCCGCCGCGGCTTCGATCTCGAATTTTCCGTCCGCGCCGACCGTCCGGCCTTTGTTGGTTCCTTGCACCAGCACCGCGGCTCCGACCGCCGGATTGCCCGCTTCGTCGCGCACTTCGCCCGTCACCGTCGTCGGCCGCGGGTTCTGCGCCGCTGGCTGGGCCGTCCGCGGCCCCGCCAGCAGCAGGGTGCAGATGCACAGTCCTTTAAGTAGTAAGTTCTTCATTGTCAGGGGTCATTTAGGTTAGTTTTTTCAGCGGTATATCGGTCCGTAGGTTCGGCAGGCCCGGTAGTCCGCGCCTTCCGGGTCCGAGCCGAAGGCTCCCCACGCCGAGGGGCGGAACAGGTTTTCCGGCGCTACGTTGTGCATCGCCACCGGTATGCGCAGCATCGAGGCCAGCGTCACAAGGTCGGCTCCTACGTGGCCATAGCTGATGGCTCCGTGGTTCGCGCCCCAGTTGTTCATCACCGAGTAGACGTCGCGGAAGGGTCCGTCGCCCGTCAGTCGGGGTGCGAACCACGTCGTCGGCCACGTCCGGTCCGTGCGGCGGTTGATCGCGTCGAATATCTCTTCGTCCACGTTCACCGCCCAGCCCTCGGCTATTTGCAGCACCGGGCCCAAGCCTTTCACCAAGTTCAGGCGGCACATCGTCATCGGCATCTCGCCGCGCGTCAGGAAGTGCGACGAGTAGCCGCCGCCGCGCATGTATTCGCGGCCCGCAGGGTACCACGTCGTCGCTTCCAAGCATGCTTCCGCTTCGCGTTCCGTGATTTCCCAGTAGGGTTTCATCGCCGGGCTTCCCGCTTCGTCCCGTTGGCGGCCCGTCGCATCCAGCGTGCACGAGCCCGAGTTGATCAGGTGTATGATTCCGCCCGCCGCCTTGCCCGTCAGCGTGCGGCCCGTCACTCTCTTCACCGCTTCCGGCGACCAGTACGTGCGTACGTCCGCAAAGAGTTGCGCCCGGTTGGTCAGCAGGTGCAGCAGCAGCATCGAGGCTCCGTTCAGCGTGTCGTTTTCCGTCGCAAAGGTGATCGCTTCGCGTATTCCGTTCCAGTCGAACGACGAGTTCAGGATCGCTTCCGCGAAATCGCCGTCCGGACGGAAGTCCGTCCATTGGCGTTGGCCTTGGAATCCGCCCGCTATGGCGTTGCGGCCCGCCGCTTCTTCTTCGAATCCCATCTCCGCCAGCTTCGGGTTGCCGTGCATCAGGTCGCGGAATATCAGCGTCATCTTCACCGCATATTCCCACACTTCGTCTTTCTTCTCCCGCGGGTAGATCAGGTGTTCCGGGTTGCAGTCTTCGCCTTCGCGGGGTTTGCAGTACTTCTCCACCCACGCCATCGCCCGGCCGAATTCTTCTTTGTCATAGATGCCCAGTTCCACCCGGCGTTCTATCTCCGAGCAGTCCACCGCTTCGTTGCGCATCCCAAGGTATTCTTGGAAGAAGTCCGGGTCGGGCATCGAGCCCGCTATGCCCATCGACACCGAGCCTATCGACAGGTAGGATTTGCCCCTCATCTGCATCACCGCCACCGCCGCTCGGCCGAATCGCAGCAGTTTTTCTCTCACATCCGCCGGTATCGTCTCGTCCGTCAGGTCTTGTACGTCGCGGCCATAAATCCCGTACGCAGGCAGTCCTTTTTGGTTGTGTCCCGCCAGCGCCGACGCAAGATAGACCGCTCCCGGGCGTTCCGTGCCGTTGAATCCCCAGATCGCCTTGGGCATCAGCGGGTCCATGTCGATGGTCTCCGCTCCGTAGCACCAGCACGGGGTCACCGACACCACGGCTCCTACATTGTTGTCTTTGAATTTTTCGGCCGCCGCCGCTGCTTCCGCCACTCCGCCTATCGTCGTGTCGGCTATCACGCATTCCACAGGTGCGCCGTCCGCATAGCAGAGTTCTTCGCCGTAGAGTCGCGCCACGCGTTGGGCCATGCCCATCGTCATCGCTTCCAGCGATTCGCGGATTCCTCCGCGCCGTCCGTCGATGATCGGCCTAATCCCTATCTTCGGGTGTCGGCCGGTCGTGTTTCCGTGCTTCATTTTTTCGTAGTTTTATCGGTTCTCGGTTCGTAGATTTTCGGGTGGGGCAGCGTCGCGAAGTCTTCGTCTTCGATCATCTTGTAGGTCAGTTTCAGAATCAGGTCGTCGCGTATTTCGCGTAGCTCCGGGTCGTCCGCAAGGTTGTGTTGTTCGTTCGGGTCCGTCCGCAGGTCGTAGAGTTCGAACATCGGGCGCCTCGGCGCAAAGTAGAGTTTCCGCAGCCGCGGGGCCAGTTCGCCGCTTTCGTTCATCCGTGCCAGTTCGCGGAACATCTCCGTTCCCGCAAAGTCCACCGGCACCCACGGTTGTCCCGGCAGCAGGTTGTATATCAGTTTGTAGCGTTCGCCCACCACGCAGCGCATCTGGTCGAATACCGACGTGTCTTCCGGCAGCGAGTTCGTCGCGTGGCAGCTCCGCACCGAGTATACATAGCGTTCGGCCGGTTCTTCGCCTCGCTCCAGCAGCGGCAGCAGATCTTCGCCTTCCATCTCTGCGGGCACCGGCAGCCCCGCCGCCGCCAAGCATGTCGCAGCAAGGTCTACGTTCGATACCACCGCTCCGCTCACCGCCGCCGCTATGCGGCCCGGCCAGCGGATCAGCAGCGGCACCCGGATTCCGTTTTCGTAGAGCGTGCCTTTGGCCATGAATTGCGCTCCGCCGTTGTCGCCCATGAATATCACCAGCGTGTTTTCCGCCAGCCCGTGGTCGTCCAAGTAGCGCAGCACTTCGCCGAAATCCGAGTCCAGCCGGTGTATTTCGTCATAGTAGGCCGCCAAGTATTCGCGCACCGCCCGCGTGTCGGGGTAGTATTCCGGCAGCGTCAGCGTCGCCGGGTCGTGTACTTTCGGCGCATCGTAGGGGGTGTGGGGGTCCGAGTAGGAGAGTTGCAGGAAGAAGGGTTTTTCCTTGTCGCGGCGGGCCATGAAGGTCCGGAATTGGTCGTTTATCTGGCCGTGGCATTCGCCTTTGCGCGCATCGGCTACGATCATGCACGTGTCCAGCCGCTCCGGAAACGTCTTGTAGCCGTGGTCTATGTAGTATTGTTCCACTTCCTTGATCCGGCCCACCCGGCCGCTCACCGCGCCGTCCAGATGGTAGCCGCGGCCCGCCACTCCCGTGTAGTAGCCGTTTTCGCGCAGGTATTCCGGGAATGCACGGAATCGGCGCGCCAGCGTCACATTGAAGCGCGTCATGTTCACCGCCACCGGGCTGCGGCCCGTCATGATCGACGCCCGCGAGGGTACGCTCTGCGGCGAGGTCGCATAGGCCCGGTCGAAGCGCACTCCTTCCGCCGCAAATCGGTCCAGATTCGGCGTCAGGATGTCTCCGTTGCCGTAGCAGCCCACCGCCGACGCGCTTTGGTCGTCGCTCAGCACCAGCAGGATGTTGGGTCGTTCGGTCTGTGCCGCCGCGGTTCCGCTCAGGATTCCGCCGCACAGCAGCATGCTCGTTTTCAGTTGCGTTTTCATTTTTCGGTCGGTTTCGCGGTTAGTCGGGTCAGCACGAATCCCGTCAGGAATATCGCCGTCGTTCCGGCAACAATCGTCAGATAGGTGTGCAGCGGGCTGTGCAGTACATAGAACGGCGAGCCTTCGTTGATCAGCGGCGACAGGCTCATCCACGCTATCGTCAGCAGGCCCAGCGCCACTGCCGCCACCGCATGCGCTCGTTTCACTCGCTGGCATACCACTCCCAGCAGGAACAGGCCCAGCATACCGCCGCTGAATATCGACGCCAGTTTCCACCACGCGTCCAGTACGCCGTCTATGTGCATCATCAGCAGACCCACCGCTATTCCCAGCGCTCCGATCACGAACGACGTTCCGTAGAGGGTCCGCATGCTCCGTTTTTCCGTATATTCTTTCTTCGACAGGCGTTTGGCGAAGTCCGTCAGTACGATCGTCGCCGAGCTGTTGATGCTCGTCGCTATCGTGCTCATCCCCGCCGAGAAGAGCGACGCCACCACCAGCCCCGTCAGGCCCGTCGGCAGGCCGTGGACTATGAACCACGGGAATACCTGATCCGACGGCAGCCCTTCCGGCAGCAGTTCCGGCCGCGCCGTGTAATAGCCGAACAGCGCCGTCCCGATGTATACGAATACCAGCGACACCGGTATGTAGAGCAGTCCGCCCAGCAGCGTAGATTTCACCGCTTCGGCCGTCGATTTGGTCGTCATGTAGCGTTGTACGTAGTTTTGGTCTATGCCGTAGTTCTGCATGTTCACGAACAGGCCGTATACCAGTACTACCCAGAACGTCGGTTCGGTCAGCGACAGCGAGAGGCTCCCAAGGCTGAATTTCCCGTGCGCCGACGCTATCTCCAGCAGTTGGCCCGGGCCTTCGGGCATCGTGAAGGTCAGTATCGCCGCGCAGGCTATCGCTCCGAATATCAGGATGATGCCTTGTATCGCGTCCGTCCATACCACGGCCGCTATGCCGCCCAGCAGCGTGTATACCAGCGTCGCTATCCCCGTGCAGACGATGATCGTCTGTATGTCCCAGCCGAACATCGTGTTCAGCGGCAGGGCCAGCAGCAGCAGGATCGAGCCTATGCGTGCCAGTTGCGTCAGCAGGTAGCACACCGCCACATAGCCCCGCGCCCAGTAGCCGAACCGCAGTTCCAGATAGTGGTAGGCCGATACGCTGTTCACATTGCGGTAGAGCGGGATGAACACCTTCGCCGCCAGCCACGTCGCTATGGGTATCGACAGGCTGAATACGAACGGGTTCCAGTTGCCTTTGTACGCGTCGCCCGGCAGCCCCAAGAAGCTGATGCTGCTCACGAAGGTCGCGAATATCGACATCCCCACCACCCACGTCGGCAGCGAGCCTTCCGCTGCCGTGAACGCCGCGGCTCCCTTGCGGCTGCGGAAATAGAAGCTGCACCCGAAGAGCGCTACGCCGCCCACAAAAACAAAGAATACCAGATAGTCAAGCAATGTTATCTCCATAGGTCGTTGATTTATGTGCGTTTTCCCGTTCGGCCGGGGCCGAATGTCCGGGTCCGTCAATAGGTCATTCCGTGCATTCCGCTCCCAGTGCTTCGAGGGCCGTTCGGATGCGGGCGCGTTCTTCCGCCCGGAATTTCCGGTAGGGATACGACAGGAAGTCGTCGCAGATGCCCAGCAGCGACAGCGCGCATTTCACCCCTTTCAGGTAGCTCGACCCGTATTTGCCCACCGTGTAGATCGTCGTGCTGATTTGCATGATCCGGCGTTGCAGTTCCCGCACCCGCCTTATGTCGTGCGCGGCCGCCGCTTCGTACATCCCCACATAGAGTTCCGGGAATATGTTGGCTCCGCCGTTCACTCCGCCGTCGGCTCCCAGCAGTACGCTTTCGCCCGTCAGTTCTTCGGGGCCTACGTAAAGCGAGAATCCCGGGTCGTCGCCCAAGTGGTAGAGCAGCGTCTGAAAATAGTTCATGTTCGCCGAGCTGTCTTTCAGCCCCGCTATGTTCGGGTGTGCGGCCAGTGCCTTCACCGTCGCCGGTTCCAAAAACACTTTCACATGCGAGGGCATGTTGTATAGATAGAGCGGCAGCGGCAGGGCGTCGGCCAGCGCCGTGTAGTATTCGATCAGTTCTTGTTGCGACGGGGCAAAATAGTAGGGTGGGGCGGCTACTACGCCCACCGCTCCGCATTTCGCCGCATGTTCGGCCAGCCTCACGCTCTCGTCGAAAGCCGTGTCCGTCACTCCCACCAGCACCGGCACCCGGCCCGCCGCCCGTTCGCACACAAGGCTCACGAATTCGTAGCGCAGCCGATAGGTCAGGTTCTGGGCTTCGCCCGTCGTTCCCAGTATGAATATCGCGTGTACGCCGCCTTTTATCAGGTGTTCCGTCAGGCGTATCGTGCCTTCGCGGTCAAGGCAGTCGTTCCCCTTCAGCGGGGTGATCATCGGGGGTATGATTCCCCGTAGTTTCGTCGTTTGCATTCGGGTTTTGTGTTTATGGGTTGTTTTCAAGTATATATCGTTGTTTTCATGTGTTAGGTCAGTCCCTGTTCCCGCCTTGGTACTCTCTCCTTTTGTCATTCTGAGGAGCCATCGGCGACGAAGAATCTGCTATCTTGCCATCCAAGCACCTCTTTTTCCCGT
>JAIDUK010000039.1:21845-28750 GCA_029060215.1 Alistipes sp. | reverse complement strand
TCTCCTTTTGTCATTCTGAGGAGCCATCGGCGACGAAGAATCTGCTATCTTGCCATCCAAGCACCTCTTTTTCCCGTTCCACGCGCTCCTCTGTCATTCCGGGGTGCTCTCTCTCCTTGTCATCCCGAGTAGCCCTCTCTCTCTTGTCATTCTGAGGAGCCGTCGGCGACGAAGAATCTGCTATCTTGCCATCCAAGCACTTCTTTTTTCCCGTCCCGCGCGCTCCTCTGTCATTCCGGGGTGCCCCCTCTCTTTTGTCATTCTGAGGAGCCATCGGCGACGAAGAATCTGCTATCTTGCCATCCAAGCACCTCTTTTTCCCGTCCCGCACGCTCCTTTTGTCATCTCGCGCAGCCTCTCTCTCCTCTGTCATTCCGGGGTGCTCTCTCTCCTTGTCATTCCGCACGGGCCTCTCTCTTTTGCCGTCCCCGGCGCTCCTCTGTCATTCCGAGGAGCCCCCTCTCTCCTTGTCATTCTGAGGAGCCATCGGCGACGAAGAATCTGCTATCTTGTCATTCCGCGCAAGCCGATACGTTGTTTTTCAGTAGATAGTAGTGGCCGTCTTCGGCTCCTAAAAGCAGGTCTTCCCGGCCGTCGCCGTCCCAGTCCACCGGCGTCGGGCACGTCGTGTGGCCCGCCAGTTCCCGGTCGCTCAGGGCGCCTTCGTATTCGTACCATACTTCGCCGTTTTCTTCGCACACATTGCGAAACCACACCGCATTCAGACCGTCTACGATCAGGTCTTTGCGGCCGTCGCCGTCCCAGTCCGTGAAGCAGATTTTGCGGCGGCCCGATTTTCCGCCTATTCCCGCGTTCAGCCGCAGCAGGCCCTCCGAGGCGTCCAGCACCCCTTTCTTCGGGTCGTAGAGCGAGCAGTTCGTCGCATGGAATATCCGGCGGCCCGGTTCGAGCAGCAGTTCGCCTTCCGGCGTGCGGAATCGTTCGAAGTAGGCAAGATATCCCTCGTGGTCCATCACTACCAGATCCGTCAGCCCGTCTCCGTTCCAGTCCGTCGCTACAGGCGTCGTGCGCCATTGGGTCGTCAGCGTCCCCGGTTCCGGGGTCCACCAGTTCCACGCCGGTTTCGGCGCTTCGCCTTCCCACGCCACGCGCACCGGTTGCGCCGGGGCCAGTTCAAGACCGTCCTTGCTCCCAAGATTGCGGTACCATTCTATCCGGCCCCAGATCGAGTTCACTATGATGTCCGGCAGTCCGTCGCCGTCCCAGTCCGCCACCGAGAGTACCGTGTAGCCCCATTTGCATTCCGCCGGGCCTTGTATCGAGCCGTTTTCCCCGGCTTGTATGCGGATCGGTTCGCCGTTCGCCCGGAAAAGTTTCGGGGCGTCCCATACCGGGTTTTCGCCGCCCGACAGGTTGCGGATCAGGGCTATTTCGCCCGCCGAGTTTCCCGTCACGATGTCTTGCCGGCCGTCGCCGTCCCAGTCGTAGGCGCAGGGAGTCGACAGCGCGCCGAATTTCACAAGGTCCGCTTCTTGGCGCAGATAGCACGGTTGTTCGAATTGCGGCATTCCGTCGCGTACTTTGCCCGTGTTGCGCACCCACGCCACCCGGCCGTCTTCGTCGCCCACCACCAAGTCCGGGCGGCCGTCGCCGTCGAAGTCCGACACCACCGGTACGATCATCTCTATGTGGAAGCGTATTTCGCCTTTCTTGTTCTTCAGGCGGCGGCCCGCCGCAAAGCGCGGTTCGGTGCGGGTCCCCGTGTTCTCGAACCACGTCAGGCCGTCTACGAATTCGCCGCATATCAGGTCCTGATCCCCGTCGCCGTCGAAATCGGCTATGCAGGGGTTCGGCGCTCCGTATACGTCGATCGGTTCGCCGCCGGCTTCGATCTTGCCGCGGTTCACATATCTTCCGTTCTCGTTTTCCAGCAGATACACATAGCCGTGCAGCGGTCCACGGGTCCAGCGGCCTTCGGCGTCGTATGCGTTGTCCCAGCCGTAGTCGTCCCACGTGTCGATCCCCACTACGATGTCTTTGTCGCCGTCGCCGTCCCAGTCGACATAGTTCCACATGTTGCTGCGCGATTTCTTGTAGGTCGCACCCAGTACTTCGCCTTCGTATTCGATTTCCCGTTGCCGGGCGTAGGGTGCTTCGAAGAATCCGAGGTGTTCCGTCCCTTTCGACAGGACATAGGGCGCCCCGTCCGCCTCCGAAAGGCGGATGTTGTTCAGTCCTTCTTCGCTGATGCGGACCGCCGCGGCAAAGAAAGGTTTCTTCGCCGTGCCTATGTTCTTGAAGTAGTAGAGACCTTTGTAGGGCCGGTCGGGGCACGACACCAGCAGGTCTTTGCGGCCGTCGCCGTCATAGTCCCACGGCAGCGGTATTCCCCACAGGCCTACCGCCAGATCGACCGTCAGCCCCGGGTTGTTGTAGCGCAGTGCGTTGACAGGGTTATTTCCGTGGGGGGGGGAATTCAGTACGCCGGTTGTTTGTCTCGTGTTGTCATTCTGAGCGTAGCGAAGAATCTTGCTTTCGACGGTCCCTTGTCCGCACTCTTTTTCGGCTGCTCCGAACTTCTGTTGCATGTTGTCATTCTGAGCGCAGCGAAGAATCTTGCTCTCGGCGGTTCCTTGTTCGCTGTTTTGTCCGTCTCGGGTTCCCGCTCCCGGGCCGAACGATTCCGGCCGGGCATCCGCCGTCTCAAGCAGCAGTAGGGTTCCCGCCGCCACGGCTGCGCGGGTTAATAGGGTGGTGCAACTTTTCATGCTTATCATCGTATATTTTATTAAATCGTTTTAGCAACTCGGTCAAAAAAATATATGCGTGCTCTTCTCGGCTTTTCCGCCGCCGGTTTTTCCATTCCCCGCGGCCCCTTGTCGTTCGGAACGTTCTCTCCTCCATTCCCAGCGCCCCCTTTGTCATTCTGAGGACCATAGGTCCGAAGAATCTTGCCTTCGGTTCTATCCGCAGCGAAGAATCGCACTTCCTATGTCTGTCACTCTCAATGCCCTTCCAGTGCCCCCCCCGAACGTGCTAAAACGTTTTAGCAACTCGGCAAAAAAAGTCGTTACAACGACTTTTCCGTTTCTTGTTTCGCGGGCGCCGCCTTCTTCTCCGGCACTCCGTAACCGGCGATTTCGGGCGTCAGGACAATCCGGGTGCAGCTCTCGGGCCCGGTTCCGCTCTCTTTCTGCGCAATGGCTTTCATCAGCAGGTCGAGGGCTTCCGTCCCGAAGCGTTCGATCGGCTGCCGTACATAGGCCACCGCCGTGTTGTAGAGGTCGAATGCTTCGTTGCTGTCGAAGCAGGCCATCGCGAAGTCCTGCGGAATCTGCCAGCCGTTGCGCAGCATCGCCGTCAGACCTGCGGTCGCCAGCGTGTTGGTCGCAAATACGAGCGCCTCTACGCCGTGCTCCTTCTCATCGCGGATCACTTTATCCATCCAGCCCAGTCTGTCGTGGCGCAGGTGGTATATGTGGATATGGTCGCTCAGCCCGGCGCGGGTCATGCAGGCTTTGTAGCCCTCCTCGCGCTGGCGGATGTTCGACAGCGACATGGCGTAGGAGATCATATGGATGCGGGTGAACCCTTGTTTGAGCAGGGCCGTGGTTATTTGCAGGCCGGCCCGGCGGTTGTCCAGCACCACGCTGCTCAGTTCGGCGCCTTCCACCCCGCGGTCGAGCAGCACGAGCGGAATGTTCTGCCGCGCGACATTGCGGATGATCTCCTCGGAGCCCTCGCACGGCACCACGATCAGTCCGTCGATTCCCTTGTTGCGGAACACCTCGATCAGGTTCTCCAGCTTCTGCGGATTTTCGTCCGTGCTGCCGAACAGCACGGTGTACTTATGTTTATAGGCCCGGTCCTCGATGCAGCGGGCGATGTCGGCGAAAAACTTGTTCGAGATGTCCGAGACGATCACCCCGATGGTGTTCGTCTTGCCGCTGCGGAGCGTCCGCGCGGCATTGTTGGGCTGGTAGTTGAGCTTGTCGGCGATCTCCAGAATACGTTGCGAAGTCTCTTTGTTGACCCTGTAGTTGATTTGCCCGCAGGCCCGGTTGTTCATCACGAACGACACCAGCGCGATCGAAACACCGGCCTCGTTGGCTATGTCTTTGATGGTTACCTTGCGCGTCGCCATATTTTTCGCTTTTTTGTTGGAAAATCGGGAAATACCCTTACCTTTGCAAAGGTAATTAAAACGTTTTAACAAACAAATTTTTTCCATTCTTTTTTTGTTTAGGACCGTTTTTCCTATGGCCAGCTACGGACAAGATTTCGACACTCTCACGGCCCACAGCATCGTCGGCGCCGGGTCGACCGGCAGCGACGGGGCGGCGCATCCGCGCTGTTCCCGCGTGGCAGGGGTGCGCGACGACCTCGACTGCCGCATCGGCGGCGAGCTGTGCCACACACAAGAAGTCTTTCATATGCAAGGCTCCGAAGAGACGCTCGGCCGGATCGCCGAACGGCTTTTGTCGGCAGACCTGCTGAAAATTAAATTTTTGCTCACTTGCTAAAACGATTTAGCACTATGGAAAACCGCACTTACACCATAGGCATCGATTTCGGAAGCGACTCCGTCCGGTGCCTTGTCGTCGACACGTCCGACGGCCGCGAAACGGCTTCGGCCGTCTGCGCCTACCCCCGCTGGAAGCAGGGGCTCTACTGCGACCCGTCGCAGAACCGCTACCGCCAGCACCCGCTGGACTACATCGAATCGCTGGAACGATGCGTGCGCGAAGCGCTGGCGCAATGCGGTCCCGAAACGGCCGCCAACATCCGGGGGATCTCGTTCGACACGACGGCCTCGACGCCCGCGCTGACCGACGCGGCGGGCACGCCGCTGGCCCTGCTGCCCGAATATGCGGAAAACCCCGACGCGATGTTCGTGCTGTGGAAAGACCACACGGCTCTTGCGGAAGCGGACCGCTTAAACGATTTAGCAAAAGAGTGGGAGTGCGACTACACCCGCTACAGCGGCGGCGCCTACTCGTGCGAATGGGTGTGGGCCAAGATGCTGCACTGCCTGCGCAACGACCCGTCGCTGCGGGAGAAGAGCTACTCGTGGGTGGAGCACTGCGACTGGATCTGCGCCCTGCTGGCGGGCGACACGACGCCCGAAACGATCGCCCGCAGCCGCTGCGTGGCGGGGCACAAGGCGATGTGGCACGAACGATGGGGCGGGCTGCCGCCGTTCGGATTTCTGAAGGCGGTCGATCCGCTGCTGGGGATCTTCGAAGGGCATCTGTACCGGCAGACCGCGACGGGCGACGCGTGCATAGGCCGCCTGTGCGAAGAATGGGCGTCGCGGCTGGGACTGCGGCCCGGAATCGCCATCGGCATGGGTGCCATCGACTGCCATGTGGGAGCCGTAGGGGCGGGGATCGAACCGGGCACCTTGGTGAAAGTGATGGGCACCTCGACGTGCGACATAGGGGTGGGCACCTACGAAGAAGCGGGCGACAAGGCCATACGGGGCATCTGCGGACAAGTCGACGGCTCGGTGCTGCCGGGCTACGTAGGTTTCGAAGCGGGACAGGCCGCCTTCGGCGACATTTATGCGTGGTACCGCCGGCTGCTGGCATGGCCGCTGCGGGAAATCGCGCAGAGCGACCCTGCGCTGGAAGAACGGATCCTTGCCCGGCTGACGGAAGAAGCCGAACGGCTGCCGCTGACGCCCGACGACCCGGTGGCGCTCGACTGGCACAACGGCCGCCGCACCCCCGACGCCGACCCGCGTGCGCGCGGAACGCTGGACGGACTGACCCTTGCCACCTCGGCCCCGGCGCTCTACAAAGCACTGGTCGAAGCGACGGCCTTCGGCTCGCGCGCCATCAACGAACGGATGCTGGAAGAAGGGGTGCCGATCGACGAAATCATAGCCATAGGCGGAATAGCCCGCAAATCGCCGTATGTGATGCAGACGATGGCCGACGTGATCGGCCTGCCGATCCGGGTGCTGGCCAGCGACCAAGCCTGCGCGCTGGGAGCCGCGATGTTCGCAGCGGTGGCGGCGGGCATACACCCGACGGTAGCGGCGGCGCAGGAAGCCATGCGCCCGGGATTCTCGGCGGAATACCGGCCCGATGCGCAAAGGCACGCGATCTACGACGCACTGTATGCCCGCTACCGGAAACTGGGCGGCGGACAACGGAGCTAAAACGTTTTAACAACCGCCGGAAAGGAACCGAAAGGAGAAAAAGAGAGCCGCGCGAAGAAAAAAATCTACATAAAAAGATGATTTTTTTGCTGCGCGATTAGATATTTAGATAATCTTTTATATCTTTGCGAGGAAAACAAACCCAAAAATCATTAGACATGAAAGAGTTGGTAGCAAAAATCAATGCTGAGTTCGAGGTATTCGCCGCTAACGCAGCCGCTCAAGTAGAAAAGGGCAACAAGGCCGCAGGTACCCGCGCCCGCAAGTCGGCTCTGGAAGTTTCCAAGCTGATGAAGGAATTCCGCAAGGTATCGGTAGAAGCTGCGAAATAAGCAGCGGTCGCCCGAGAGCGAAAACCAAAAGGCCGTCCCAGCAGGGGCGGCCTTTGCTATTGCATATATGTGCGGAACGGCAGGAATGTGAACTCGGGGAGAATCGACAAGCGGGATCGGAGCCAACGAGGAATACGCGGCGGCGGATCTTCGCCGGGGAAGGCTCCGGCCTGCGAGAGAAAGAAAGTATGCGGGATGGAGATTCTTGGCTGCGCAACGCTTGCTGATCGCTCCTTGCACGGCAAAAACCACAAGCGGTCTTTGCACATGTTGCGAGGTTGGGCTCTGCTGCTGCTTCGGAATGACATGTCAGATTCTTCGTCAAGGCTCTGCTGCCGCTTCGGAATGACATGTCAGATTCTTCGTCAAGGCTCTGCTGCTGCTTCGGAATGACATGTCAGATTCTTCGTCAAGGCTTTGCCTTTCCTCAGAATGACAAGAAGAAA